>DLDU01000062.1:25387-45088 GCA_002481295.1 Prevotella sp. UBA7764
TACATCGAGACCTGGGGCAACAAGCACTATGTCACCACCTCGGGACTGATTGTTCATCCTGACTTCCGAGGAATGGGAGTCGCCAAGCGCATCAAGAACCTCACCTTCACCCTCGCACGCGTCCGATGGCCCCATGCCAAGATCTTCTCGCTGACCAGCGGCTCTGCGGTGATGAAGATGAACACGCAGCTGGGATACCTTCCGGTGACTTTCAACGACCTCACCGATGACGAGAGCTTCTGGCGAGGATGTGAGGGATGCATCAACAGCGACATCCTCCACCGCACCAACCGCCGCTACTGCATCTGCACCGCCATGCTCTTCGATCCGGAAGAGCAACTGCCGGTGAAGCTACCAGAAGATGTCGTGAAACGAATCCGACAAATAGAGGCCCACCCCTAACCCCTCCCGAGGGAGGGGAATGGCAAAACCACAATACATAATATAAATAATACATAATTAATATAGGAGAAGATGGAGGAAAATGCCAAGAGTAATAATGGGGATGAGCGACAGGATGGTAAGCAAAAGAATAGCAGGCGAAAGCAACAATACCAAACGGCTGATTGTGCTTACTATGGGCTGCTAAAAGAGTTTGCACATGAGAATAGACGAAACCCTACTAAAGAAGAAAGCATTCTGTGGGCATTTCTCCAACATAGACAATTAGGAGTTCGCTTCCGTAGACAACACATCATTGGACAGTTCATTGTTGACTTTTGTTGTCTCTCAGTGAAACTGGTCATTGAAGTAGACGGAGGATACCATCAACTCCCCGGTCAACAATTCTCTGATGAGGAGCGCGCGACATGGTTGCAGAGTCAGGGATTTACAGTCATCCGATTCACTAATGATCAGATATTAAGTGATCCTGATACCGTTGCAAGGGCTATACAAAAGGAAGTGGAAGTCCTTCAGAATGCACGAGGAGAGGATTCGTAAAACTTATATAATAACAAGGTTTAAACAATAAAAAGATGGAAAAGAAGAATATAAAAAATAATAGTATGGCTAATAACAGTAGTAAGGGTATTGCAACTCCCCTCCCTCGGGAGGGGGCGGGGGTGGGCTCCAAGTCTGTCGTCGTCGCATTTTCCGGCGGACTGGACACATCATACACGGTCATGAAACTCACCCTAGAGGGATGGGACGTATACGCTGCATGCGCCAACACAGGTGGATTCAGTGCTGAACAGCTGAAGAAAAACGAGGAGAACGCTTACAAGCTCGGTGCTAAGAAATACGTCACACTCGACGTGACGCATGAGTACTATGAGAAGAGCTTGAAATATATGATCTTCGGCAACGTGCTGCGCAACAACTGCTATCCTATCTCGGTCAGCTCTGAGCGTATCTTCCAGGCCATCGCCATCGCACGCTACGCCAAGGAGATTGGTGCTGACGCCATTGCACACGGTTCTACTGGTGCCGGCAACGACCAGATACGTTTCGACATGACTTTCCTTGTCATGGCACCCGGTGTGAAGATCATCACGCTCACTCGTGACCACGCTCTCTCGCGTAAAGAGGAAGTAGACTACCTCAACGAGCACGGCTTCTTTGCTGACTTCACCAAGCTGAAGTATTCCTATAATGTTGGCATCTGGGGCACGAGTATCTGCGGTGGCGAGCTCCTCGACCCCACACAGGGACTGCCCGAGGAGGCTTATCTCAAGCATGTCACCGCCAAAGAACCAGAAGCCGAACTGCGCATCACGTTCAAGGAGGGCGAGATTGCCGCTGTCAATGGCAAAGAGTATGCCGACAAGGTGGAGGCGATCCAGGCAATTGAAGCCATCGGTGCCAGCTATGCTATCGGCCGCGACTGCAATGTCGGCGATACGATCATCGGCATCAAGGGACGCGTCGGCTTTGAGGCTGCCGCTCCGAAGCTGATCATCGAGGCACACCGCCTGCTCGAAAAGTCTACGCTCTCGAAATGGCAGCAGTACTGGAAAGACCAGATTGGCAATTGGTACGGCATGTTCCTCCACGAGAGTCAGTATCTCGAACCCGTCATGCCCGACATGGAGGCCTTCCTCACGAGCAGTCAGCGCCATGTAAACGGTACGGCTATCCTCAAACTGCGTCCTTACAGCTTTGAAACTGTAGGCGTTGACTCGCCCGACGACCTCACCAAGTCGAAACTCGGCGAATACGGCGAGATGCAGCACGGATGGACGGCCGACGATGCCAAGGGATTCATCAAAGTGCTCTCCACACCGCTGCGCGCCTACTATGGCATGCATCCGGGAGAAAGAGAATAAAAAGAGAGGAAAGATCATGATAAGAATAGGTATACTTGGCGGTGCCGGCTATACGGCAGGAGAACTCATCCGCCTGCTCATCAACCATCCCGAGGCAAAGCTCGTCTTCGTCAACAGTGAGAGCAACGCCGGAAACCTCATCACCGACGTGCATGAGGGACTCTACGGCGACACCGACCTGCGCTTCACCAGCGAGATGCCCTTCGACGATGTCGACGTGCTCTTCTTCTGCTTCGGCCACGGCAAGAGCGAGCGATTCCTGGCAGAGCACGACGTGCCTGCAAAGGTGAAGATCATCGATCTGGCGCAGGACTTCCGCCTTGCGCCATCCGCCGGACAGCCCGCTGACGAGGTCGCTGCCACAAAGCCCACACCGGCTGTGCACGATTTTGTCTATGGTCTGCCCGAGATCAACCGCGAGCGCATCCGCGCTGCACGCCATGTAGCCAATCCCGGTTGCTTCGCCACGTGCATACAACTCGGTCTGCTGCCTGCCGCAAAGATGGGGCTCATCACTTCCGCTGTCAGCGTCAACGCCATCACAGGAAGTACGGGAGCCGGTGTGAAACCCGGTGCCACCACCCATTTCTCGTGGCGCAACAACAACCTGAGCATCTACAAGGCTTTCACCCATCAGCATATCCCAGAGATACGCCAAAGCGTCACCCAGGTGCAGGGACATCTCGAAGCCGACATCGACTTCATACCTTATCGCGGTGACTTCGCGCGCGGCATCTTTGCCACTGAGGTCATCCGTACTGACAAGAACGCAGAGACAATCGTTCAAGGTTACAAGGATTTCTACAAAGAGGAACCCTTTACGCACTATGTCGACAAGCCGCTCGACCTGAAGCAGGTGGTCAACACCAACAAGGCTCTCGTCCACTGCGACGTCATCGACGGCAAACTCCTCGTCACCTCCTGCATCGACAACCTGCTCAAGGGAGCCGTCGGTCAGGCTGTGGAGAACATGAACCTGATGTTTGGACTCGACGAGACCACAGGACTGAAACTTAAGCCGTCGGCATTCTAACTAAATAAAAACAAAAGTATGAAACTATTCGACGTTTATCCGTTATACGATATCAACATTGTCAAGGGAAAGGGCGTCCATGTGTGGGACGACAAAGGGCAGGAGTATCTCGACCTCTACGGCGGACACGCTGTCATCAGCATCGGTCACTGCCATCCCCACTATGTCGACATGCTCACCAAGCAACTCAATCAGCTTGGATTCTACTCCAACAGTGTCATCAACATGCTCCAGCGTCAGCTTGCCGAGCGGCTGGGCAAGGTCTGCGGCTACGACGACTATCAGCTCTTCCTGATCAACAGTGGTGCTGAGGCCAACGAGAATGCGCTGAAACTTGCCAGTTTCCACAATGGCCGTACACGTGTGCTCTCTGCCGAGAAGGCTTTCCATGGACGTACCTCACTGGCCGTGGAGGTGACGGGGAACCCGAAGATTGTGGCACCCATCAACGACAATGGGCATGTGACCTTCCTGCCCTACAACGACCTGAAGGCGTGGGAGCGCGAGCTTGCCAAGGGCGATGTGTGCGCCTGCATACTGGAGTGCATCCAAGGAGTGGGCGGCTGCAATGTCGCTACCAAGGAGTTTGCCCAAGGGCTCGCCAAGGCCTGCAAGAAATATGGCGCTGTGCTCATCTGCGACGAGATACAGTGTGGCTATGGCCGCTCGGGCAAGTTCTTCGCTCATCAGTGGCTCGACATACGTCCCGACCTCATCACTGTCGCCAAGGGCATCGGCAATGGTTTCCCCATGGCCGCCGTGCTCATCTCGCCTGAGTTCCAGCCTGTCTACGGACAGCTGGGCACTACATTTGGCGGCAACCACCTGGCCTGTACGGCCGCATTGGCCGTGCTCGACGTCTTCGAGCAGGAACATCTCGTGGACAATGCTCATGAGGTGGGCGAATATTTCATCGACGAGCTGAAGCAACTGCAAAAGACCGAGCCGCATATCAAGGAAGTGCGTGGACGCGGACTGATGATTGGACTCGTACTCGACGTGCCGCAGAAAGAGGTCCGCAGCAAGCTCATCTACGAGCAACACGTCTTCACGGGAGCTGCCGGCACCGACGTGCTGCGCATTCTGCCGCCGTTGTGCCTGACCAAGGCCGATGCCGACGACTTCATCTATCGTCTCAAGCGTGTTTTCGCCAGCATGTAGGAAATCATTCCGATAGTACTATATATAATAAGGTATACCAATAATATTATGAAAATCGCAGTAATTGGAGCCGGTGAGATGGGTGGAGCCTTTGCCACCGGCTTGTTGAAGACCGACTTGTTCAAGCCCGAGGACATCACCGTGGCCAATCCTCATGAAGGCAAGCTCAAACCGTTTGCCGAGCAGGGCACCAGTGTGACCACCGACAACAAAGTGGCTGCCGCCGTGGCCGACATCGTCGTGCTCGCCGTGAAGCCTAAGGTGGTGAAGGGCGTCATCGACGAGATCAAGGAGGAACTCGACTACAGCAAGCAGACCATCGTGAACATGGCTGCCAGCATCAAGCTCGATCAGCTTGAAGCATGGCTTATCAGCGGTGGTGACGTGCCGGCTATCTGTCAGGCCATTCCAAACATCGGCATCGCTCACCGGCAGTCGATGACTTTCCTCTCACCCAACGACAAGGCGGCAGCAAACCCGAAGCCTGTTCTCGACATCTTCAACGCTTTGGGCAAGACCATGGTCGTCGATGAGGATCTCTTGGGAGCAGGCACGGCAATGGCCGGCTGCGGTATTGCCTATGTGCTGCGTTTCATCCGGGCAGCTTCCGAGGCCGGCGTGGAGCTGGGCTTCAAGGCCGATGATGCCAAGGACATCGTGCTTCAGACCATCAAGGGCGCTGGCTCGCTGCTTGCCGGCGGCAGTCATCCCGAAGCTGAGATCGACAAGGTGACCACGCCCGGAGGTATGACCATTAAAGGACTGAACACACTGGAGGCCAACGGATTCACCAACGCTGTGATTGAAGGCTTCAAAGGCAGTTTGAAATAACGACCAATGAAAAGAATAGTTGTGAAAGTGGGCAGCAACGTGCTCACACGTGATGACGGCAAACTCGACGTGACGAGGATGTCGGCCATCGTCGACCAGATCGTATGGCTAAGGCACCACGACTACGAGGTCATCCTCGTGTCATCGGGTGCCATGGCTTGCGGGCGCAACGAGATTGACGTAGAGCACAAGCTCGACAGCGTAGAGCAGCGACAACTCTTCTCGGCGCTCGGCCAAGTGAAACTCGTGGGACTCTACTACGACCTATTCCGTGAGTATGGCTGCCATGTGGGCCAGGTGCTCACGATGAAGGAGAGCTTCTCCACACGTGGGCAGTATCTCAACCAGCGGGCTTGTATGCAGGTGATGCTTGAAAACGGTGTCATCCCCATTGTCAATGAGAACGACACGGTGAGCGTCACCGAGCTGATGTTCACCGACAACGACGAGCTCTCGGGACTCATCGCTTCCATGATGGACTGCGACACGCTCGTCATTCTCAGCAATGTCGACGGCATCTACAACGGCGACCCGAAGGAACCCGGCACGCGCGTCATCCCGATGGTCAACTACGACCGCGATTTAGGCGAGTACATCATCAACCAGAAAAGTGGCTTCGGTCGTGGAGGTATGGTCACGAAGGCACATATCGCCGGCAAAGTGGCAGACGAAGGCATCAAGGTTATCATCGCCAACGGAAAGACCGACAACATCCTCATCGACTTGGCCCAGCATCCGCAACAGACCATGCACACGGAATTCCGGCCCAATCCCAATCCCACGTCGACGGTGAAAAAGTGGATAGCCCACAGCGAGAGCTTTGCCAAAGGTGTCGTCTACGTCAACGCCAAGGCTGCTGAAGCACTGCGCGGCAAGCAGGCCGTGAGCCTGTTGCTCGTCGGCGTGACGAAGATTGAGGGGGATTTTGAGGAAGGCGACATCGTGAGCATCGTCGATGAACAGAAGAATCTTGTCGCCGTGGGACGCAGTGCCTACAACGCTGATGAGGCCCGTGCCAATATCGGTAAGCACGAGGTCCGGCCTCTTGTACACTACGATTATATGTACATGGAGTGAAGTCACATATATGTGTAGATTGAAAACACCTATATATAATAAGGAGTAAAACACTATGTTAGAAGATATATTCCGCCGGGTCAAGCGGACCAGTAAGTCTCTTGCCAACATGGACGATGCCTTGCGCAACCGTCTGCTGTGTCTCGTAGCCGATACCATCGAGAAGGAAACAGAGACTTTGCTGGCGGCCAACCGTGAGGATCTGGCGCTGATGAACAAGAGCAATCCTATGTATGACCGGTTGCAGCTGACGCCAGCCCGGCTGAAGGAGATTGCCGACAACATGCGCCATGTGGCCACGTTGCCTTCTCCTTTGGGCAAAGTGCTTAAGCACAAGACGCTGCCCAATGGCCTGGATCTTCGCCGCGTGAGTGTACCCTTTGGCGTCATCGGCGTGGTCTATGAGGCAAGGCCCAACGTCACCTTCGACGTCTTTGCACTCTGTCTGAAGAGTGGCAATGCCAGCATCCTGAAGTGCGGCAAGGACGCCATCCGCTCATGCCAGACCGGTGTCGATCTCATCCACCGTGTGCTAAAGTCGGTGCATGTCAATCCCGACATCGTTGCGCTTCTCCCTGCCACACATGAGGCGACGGCGGCATTGCTCCAGGCTGTAGGCTATGTCGACCTTTGCATTCCACGTGGCGGCAAGCGCCTCATCAGCTTTGTACGCGATACGGCGAAGGTGCCGGTCATCGAGACAGGAGCAGGTGTCGTGCACTGCTATTTCGACAAGCGGGGCGACGTGACGATGGGACAGCGCATCATCGACAACGCCAAGACGCGCCGTTGCTCGGTATGCAATGCCCTTGACTGTCTGATCATCCATGCTTCACGGCTGAGCGATCTGCCGGAGCTGGTCAAGCCTTTGGCCGATAAGCAGGTGAAGCTCCATGCCGATCCGCGTGCCTACGCAGCACTGCAAGGACACTATCCCGCCGACCTGCTCGTTCCGGTTGCCAATGATGACGAGTGGAAAAACGAGTGGCTGAGTATGCAGATGGGCATCAAGACCGTCGACTCCATTGATGAGGCGCTTGAGCATATCGACACTTACGGTAGTGGGCACAGCGAGAGCATCGTCACCGACGACCAGGCTGCCGCCCTGCATTTCCAGCAAGCCGTTGATGCCGCCTGCGTCTATGTCAATGCACCCACGAGTTTCACCGACGGTGCGCAGTTTGGCCTTGGTGCCGAGATTGGCATCAGCACGCAGAAGCTGGGGGCCCGCGGCCCTATGGCACTGGAAGAGATGACCACCTACAAGTGGCTTATCAACGGCAACGGACAAGTGCGCCCTTAGTGCCTGCCCCTTGTCCCGGGCATCTCGCCCCTCGCTCTTCCCGTTTCCAACTCTTCCTCCCTTGCTTTCTGTCCTCTCGTTATCTTCTCTCTTTATATAATACATCACGCATGTCGTTCGGTGTGCAGCGGCTGTGCCGCTGCGATAGATATAACGTGTGCAGCGGCTGTGCCACTGCTCCTAATTCCTAATTTATGAAAACATTCTTCAACGTACAAGACCTCGGCCCCTTGCAGGCCGCTCTGAAAGAAGCCGAAGAGGTGAAAGCCAACCGCTTCGCCTATCAGCAGTTGGGCAAGAACAAAACACTGCTGATGATTTTCTTCAATAACTCCTTGCGCACGCGCCTCTCCACACAGAAGGCTGCCATGAACCTCGGCATGAATGTCATCGTACTCGATGTCAATGCCGGTGCATGGAAACTCGAGACTGAGCGCGGTGTCATCATGGACGGCGATAAGAGCGAGCACCTCTTGGAGGCCATCCCGGTGATGGGCTGCTACTGCGACATCATCGCTGTGCGCTCCTTCGCCGGTCTCAGTGACCGCGACTACGACTACGCCGAGACCATTGTCGGCCAGTTCGTGAAATACTCCGGTCGCCCTGTAGTAGCCATGGAGACCGCCACCGTGCATCCGCTGCAGGCCTTTGCCGACCTGATCACCATCCATGAGAAGTGGACAGAGCTCAACGCCAACCCTGCCACAAAGCCTGCACACAAGCGTCCGAAGGTCGTGCTCACATGGGCACCGCACTGCCGCGCTCTGCCCCAGGCTGTTCCTAACTCATTTGCACAATGGATGAATGCTGCTGACGTAGACTTTGTTGTCACCCAGCCCGAAGGTTATGAGCTCGATCCAAAGTTCGTCGGTGACGCACAGATAGAGTACGATCAGCGCAAAGCCTTGGACGGTGCGGACTTTGTATATGCCAAGAACTGGAGCTGCCCGGGCGTAAAGAACAAAGACGATTACGGCAAGATACTGTCAAAAGACGCCAGTTGGACCATCGACACCGAGCACATGAGCTGGACCAACGACGGTTACTTCATGCACTGTCTGCCCGTACGCCGTGGGCTCATCGTCACCGACGACGTCATCGAGAGTCCTCACAGTCTCGTCATCCCAGAGGCTGCCAACCGTGAGATCTCTGCAGAGGTGGTGCTCAAACGTGTATTGGAAACACTCTAATAATACTATTATATATAAGGAGAGTACACATCGTTGTACTCTCCTTTTTTGCTATCTGTCTACAGAACGCTATGAAACAAGGATTCTATCTTGCTGAACTGTACAACATAGTATCAATGTTGGACAATAAAATACAATAGGCCTATCTTGACTTTTACAACTTATTCACTTTGATAAAAAAGTATCAATAATAGCAAAGATAATATTACGGATTTACATGAGAAAGCCGTATCTTTGCGATTGAAAACCGACGAGAGAACCTAAGGAACACTATAAAACCGACCTGATTGTGTTACCTTTGGTGTCAACTATAACAACAATCGAAGTCAAAATAATTAAGAACCAATTATCAATTATGCAAGAATCACCATGAAAAGAAAGCCTCCTGTTGCAAAACAATAGGACCAAAAAAGCGCTCATAGCCAATACTATCGCGCTCAAGAACCCAATCATCATCAAAGAAAAAACCTAGAACGAAGTAGTATGAATTTTAATCTTAACAAAACCATGCTGTTGATGGGTGCCTGCACGGCTTTGGGACTTACCTATAGTCCCTGTGTACATGCAGCCTCACCAAGCCTAATGGCGCAAGCTGTGCAGCAGGCAAAGAAAGTCACCGGACATGTCGTTGACGTAGATGGCCCTGTCATCGGTGCCAGTGTTGTGGAGAAGGGTAATCCTAAGAACGGTGCTGTCACTGACCTTGATGGCAACTTCACGCTGAACGTCAAACCCGGAGCTACCCTCGTGGTGTCATACATTGGCTACAAAACGCAAGAAGTCGCTGTAGGAAATCAGTCCAATCTTTCCATTACGATGAAGGCCGACGACAAGACCCTTGAGGATGTGGTCGTTGTCGGTTATGGTGTGCAGAAGAAGAAACTCGTCACCGGCGCCACCGTAGAGGTCAAGGGTGACGATATCGAAAAGATGAATACCACCCAGGTGCTCGGTGCTTTGCAGAGCAAAACTCCGGGTGTGAACATTACGGCCGTTTCCGGTCAGCCTGGTGATGGTTTCAAAGTAGCAGTGCGTGGTGCTGGTACCAACAGTGATACCAAGCCTATCTATGTTATTGATGGAGTAGCTGGCGGCGACATCAATAACCTCAATCCTGCCGACATCGAACGCATTGATGTGTTGAAGGACGCAGCATCTGCAGCCATCTATGGTGCCAACGGTGCTAATGGCGTGATCCTTATCACTACCAAGCAAGGTAAAGCTGGCAAGATTTCCGTCAGCTATGATGGCAACATCGGCTGGCAGAACATGTATCGCATCCCTAAACTCTTGAACGCTAAGCAGTACATGCAGGTGCAGGACATGGTATCAATGAACAATGGCGGATCAGCTTATGACTGGTCAAAGTATATCGATGCAGACCTGCTGAAAGCTTATCAGGATGGTTCAAATTCTGGTACTGACTGGTTAGACATTCTGCGTAACAAGAATGCTATCACCACCAATCATGACATCAACATCACCGGTGGTTCCGACCGTAGCAGATTCTCTACAGGTGTTGGTTATCAGTATCAGGACGGTATCCTCGGCGGCGACTATGCAAAGTCCGATTTCCGTCGTTTCACCATCCGCTTGAATTCAGAGCATGTCCTCTACCGCAACGACAAAGGACTGGACGTGGTGAAGTTCGGCGAAAACCTCTACTTCCAGCATCGTGAGAAACAAGGTATCCAGATTGGCAACCAATACAGCAATGTGCTTTCTACCGCTTTGCGTGCCAATCCTTGCGTACCTGTTTATGACAAGGATGGCAACTATTTTGACTCTGACGACTTGAAGGAATCCGGTACCGAGGGCTGGATGAACTATAACTCCTATACCCTCAACCCAATCTATCAGTTGGTCAACAGTCAGAGCGCCAACAATAAGAGCCGCAACTTCACGCTCAATGCTATCGGCTATATTGAAGTTCAGCCTATCAAGGGACTCACTTATCGTGGGCAGGTCAACTACAGTCAGAACTCTTACTCCTATCGTTACTTCCTACCTATCTACAGTGCTAACACTACTAACAAGGATGGCTTCCGCACAACGGATGAGACCAACCAACAGATGGGTCTTGGCTGGACATGGAGTATGACCCACACGCTGAACTATAAGTTTGCTTTGAACAATCATCATTTCGATGCTCTTGTCGGTACCGAGTACTATCAGACACGTCCGGGTATGGGTGAGAGTCTGACAGGTATGGCTACCAACAGCATCTATGGTGACTTCAAGCATGGCTATCTCTCGCTGACCAAAGACCGTAACGGTGGTGCCACTGTCACTGGTACTCCTTATACTGACGAGACAGCAAACTCTTACTTCGGCCGTATCAACTACGACTACAACGAGACTTATATGTTCAGTGCCATTCTCCGTGCTGATGGTTCATCCCGTTTCGCCGACGGACACCGATGGGGCTACTTCCCCTCTTTCTCAGCCGGTTGGGTGATCAGCAACGAGAAATTTATGCAACCCACAGCTTCTTGGCTTGACTTCTTGAAGTTCCGTGCCGGCTGGGGTCAGAATGGTAATAAGAATATTGGCGATACCTTTGGCTATCTGGCTACATTCTCTTATGGAGATTACGGCAACTACTCCTTCAGAAACACCAAGGAGAATTCTACTCAGGGTGCTTATTTGAGCCGTCTTTCCAATGATGATCTTAAATGGGAAACTTCTGAGCAGACCGACCTCGGTATCGATGCCCGCTTCCTGAATGGTCGCTTGGGCGCTACGATGGACTGGTACTACAAGAAGACGAAGGATCTGCTCGTACAGGTTCAGGTTCCAGGAACCTCTGGCTTCTCTACGCAGTGGCAGAACGCCGGTACCGTACGTAATACCGGTTTTGAAATCGCACTTAACTGGAACGACAAGATTGGCCGCGACTTCAACTATGGCGTGAACTGGAACATGGCCTACAACAGCAACAAGGTTACCAAGATCAACAATGCCAACCATTACAATGAAGGCGGTAATGACTTGCTTGCTCAGAACACAGGTATCATGGCACGTATGGAGGAAGGACACCCAATTGGCTACTTCTATGGCTACAAGACCGAGGGCGTGATGCAGAATGCAGTCGACATTCAGGCTTATCTCGACAAGAACTGTGGCGGCAACGCTGCCAACTCATTGCAGGGAACAGACATCAAGCCGGGTGATCTGAAATTTGTGGATGTCAACCACGATGGTAAGATCGATGCCAACGACAAGACTGAGCTTGGCGATCCTAACCCCGATGTGACCATGGGCTTTGGCTTCAACATTGGCTACAAGGGCTTCGACTTGAGTGCTACAGCATATGGTGCTTTCGGACAGCAAGTGATGCGCTCTTGGCGTAAGTTCACCGATGGTCAGTATGAGAACTATACCACAGAGGTATACAAGTACTGGCATGGTGAGGGCACTTCCAACAAATATCCTCGCCTGGCTCCGGGCAACACAGGTCCAAACTGGCAACAAATCTCTGACATCTATTGCGAGAACGCCAGCTACCTGCGTTTGCAGAATCTCACCGTTGGCTATGACTTCAAGAGCATTTGGAAGAGCTGTCCGTTTGAGCAGTTGCGCCTCTACTTCACTGCTCAGAATCTGTTCACCATTACCGGTTACGACGGTATGGATCCTGAGAACGGTATGGCTCTCAACAGCAGCGAGCCTTGGGTGACCGGTGTGGATGTCGGCAATTATCCTTCACCGCGAACATACCTGATTGGTGTCAATATTAAATTCTAAAACCAGAAACAATGAACAAGCTATTATATTTATTGTCAGCAGCCACGGTAAGTCTCACGCTGGCATCCTGCTCTTTGGATGCTGACGACATTACCGAAGCTACCACCGACAAGTTCCCTACAACGGAAGAGGATGCAACAGCCTCGCTTGCCGGCGTATATAATAATCTAAACCAGGTGGCCGCCACACCACAGGAGTCATTCCTCTATGTTTCCATGCTGGCCAGTGACGACAACCTCGGTGGTGGTGGTACTAACGATAAGCTCATGCAGGCTGAGGACTTGCTCTGCAATTATAACCAGAACATGACCGAGCAGTTCTACAAGGATCGCTATCAGGGCATTTCCCGTGCCAACATCTTGATAGAGGCTCTGCCGAAGATCACTTCTCTGTCTGATGATGTGCGCAACGCCGATTTGGGCGAAGCTCTCTTCCTTCGTGCTTTCTACCACTACGAGCTTGCCTCCATGTATGGCAACGTGCCCTTGATGACATCGGCAACAGGTAAAGTAGTGAAGCAGGGTGACGTGAAGACCCTCTGGGGACAGATCCTTCAGGACCTTTACCAGGCCACACAGTTGCTGCCCGCAAAGCGCCGCTACGACGGACATGTGGACAAGTACACTGCAGAAGGTATGCTGGCACGCGCCTGGTTGTTCTACACTGGTATGTACTGCAACGGCACAGAATTGAAGGATTTGGTCAGCACCACGTACAACCCTCTTACAGAAGTTGATCTTCCCGATGGCACCAAGCTGACGAAGAAGATGGTTTCTGACCTCGTCGATGACTGTGTCAACAAATCTGGCTACTCTCTTGTTTCTGACTATCGTAACCTCTGGGCCTATACCAACCGCTGTACAGTGGAAGACTATGACTACACCAAAGGTAAGGGCTTGAAATGGGTAGAGAACGACCAGACTCAGGCAAACGACAGCAATCCGGAGTCTATGTTCGCCATCAAGTTCAACAAACTTGCTTCTTGGAGCACGACCATCGGCTATGCCAATGGTTACGCACTTCACTTCGGTATGCGTGGCGGCCAGGACTACGCTAATACGTTCCCCTTCGGCCAAGGCTGGGGTGCAGGTCCTGTAGCTCCCAATCTTGTAAAGGAGTGGAAAGCTGACGAGTCCAACGATATGCGTCTAGAAGCTTCTATCCAGGATGTCAACAAACTGCCGGCTTACAAGAGAGGCGGTTGGGCTGACTTCGTTCAGGAGACCGACTATTACGAGAAGAAGATTTCTCCTATTTCTGCCAAGGACGGCAACAAGTATGTATGCTGCTTCGAGGATTTGATGTATGGTGACAAGGGCGGACTCAGTGGCGGCTATGGCAACAACATGCAACTCGATAACATCCACGACCTTGTACTTCTGCGCTTCGCTGACGTGCTGCTCATGCAGAGCGAATTGGAAGAGAACGTAAGTGGTATCAACAAAGTGCGTGCTCGTGCCGGACTGGCTCCTATTGCATCATACTCTCTCAAAGCTCTTCAAAACGAACGTCGTCATGAGCTCGCTTTCGAAGGTGTACGTTGGAATGACATCCGTCGCTGGCATATCGCCGCTCAGGCTTTGGAGGCACAGAACAACCAGCCTGTCTACTATTGTGGTAAGGAGGCCAAGAACACAGCTCACAATGGTGGCTATGCAGCCCGCTACAATGCTACAGCAGGATTCTTCAAGATGCCTGAGAACCAGATCTCCTTGGGTAGCGTAGAACAAAACCCAGGCTGGGACAACAGTTCCGAATACCAGGGCTGGTAAACGCTTTGTTTCACTTTAAAAGAACATTGACATGAAAAAGATATTTTTTGCAATGCCTCTGCTGGCCTTGGCATTAGCTTCCTGTGATCCTTCTGATATTGAAGGTGGATCTGAGTGGGGAGATGTCGCCGCTGACCAGCTTAAGGTAAGTGTCACACCCGTTCAAGTGGACGGAAAGAACTCCAACCAAATACATGTGGTCTGCAATTCCCCGACCAATGTGGCTTGGCAGGCAGACCAGTTGATAGAGAAAACTACTAACACTGTTTCTGCTGATGCTACCATCTATTTCACCAAGTTGGGACAAAACACAGTAAAGTGCTTGACAACCAACGTTGGCGGTACTCCCGAGGAGAAAGACCTTACGGTACAAGTAGATACCATCACTTACCTCACCGATGATCTGAAGAATCGTCTTTGCGTCGGTCAGACGGGTGGTGCCGATCACTTTGGCGTAGGCTTTAACAAAGCCCTTATCAAAGTAGAGCAAGACAAGAATGCTCAAGGCCGACTGGGCAACAAGCTGAATATTGTCAGCAATGTCAACCCTGTGCTCTGCACGTTTAAGTGGGGAACCACAACGCTTGACAAGAACATCGGTTCGCTGACTGTCTATGACATCGACAAGCCTTTGAAGCTTTCTGTGGATATCATGGATGCAGCAGGCAACACGAAAACTATCGATCTCGGTGAATACACAGCCCAGACTTACACCGAAGCACCTGCTGAGATTAAGCTGATCACCGGTTGCGATCCTAAGGATCCAACGACAGCCAATGCTACCAAGACATGGGTGCTCGCAGCTGGCAACAACTGGGGTAATGGCGCAAGCACTGATGCTGCCGGGAGCTGGTGGACTACTGATGTCACTGGTCAGGGTGGTTCTTACGGCGAGATGACCTTCTCTTGGAAGGACGGTACGCTGACAACAACCATCTATGATGAGTCCAACCAACGCGGTGACAAGAGTGGAACTGGTACATTTAAGCTTGACTTCTCTGCACGCAACACCAGTACGAATGTTATCTGTAACCTCATCACAAGTGGTTCTGGCAACATTGTCTTTCCATACATTATCAATGAGAATTACAAGGAGGGCCATAACTTCGAGATTACCAAGGTCACAGATGAAGATCTATACATCCGTGCCCAGCATACGACACCAAGTGGAGAGGGTACATTCTGGCACTTCGTTGTTAAGAAATAGGTTTCTTTAAATTGTCTATTCAAGCATGCGCCATGAGTCTGTCCAAACAGGCTCTTGGCGCTGCTTTCTTCATTTATCATTTGTATCAACTACCTTTTTTATGTGGTCGTTCATTCATAAGCATCAGCAAGGCTTCCTTTCCCTGCTCTTTGCCGTCGCCGTCGCGCTCTTTTGGTCTATTCCCTACCGCTGCGCGCTCAGCTACCAAGAGCAGTATCAGCTGTTTCTCTTCACCCCATCCTATTTCACCGAGCGCATCAGCGTTCCGGGTGGACTGGCTGACTATGTGGCCGAGTTCATCACCCAGTTCTACTATGTCTATGCCTTAGGAGCCATTCTCCTTGCCCTTGTCTTCTTTAGTCTGCAACGACTCACATGGGTGCTGATGCGGCGCAACGGCGTGTCGCCGTCGTGGTATCCGCTGAGCTTCATCCCCGCCGTTGCCCTTTGGGCGCTCATGGGCAACGAAAACGTGCTGCTCTCCTTTGCCATTGCCTTGCTCGGCATGGAAGAGATGATGCTCCACTATATCATCGTGCGTGACCATAGCCGTGGGTGGGTAGCACCGACCGTCTATCTGCTCATCGCCATCCCCGTGGGTTACTGGTTGGTGGGACCGGTCGCAATCGGATTAGCATTGGCAACCGGGTTCCACAGATCCTCCTCCACTATCTCAAAGAGAGAGGAAATGAACAATCCACAAACACGCCCACACGCCTCTTCTACAAGCATTAGCCCGACACAAGTCCAATCCTTTGCCGAGAAGAAGGCGGAGCACAAGCCGTTGGTGACGCCAGTGGGATGGATGCTGCTGAGCGTTCTCTACTTCGTAGCCATTGTCTGGTTGGGCGGACACTTCTTGCAATATCCTTATTACAAGTTGTTTGGTGGCATCAACTACTTCCGCTATCCCGGCATCATCCCCTTGATGCAGTGGGTAGTGGCAGCATTGTTTGCCCTGTTGCCCCTTGCGGCTTCCAATCTGCCACGTTCGGAGGGAAAGAAAGCCATACGCGCCGAGATTGTTCAGCTTGTCGTCGTCGTGCTTGCCGCCGTGCCTCTGCTGCGCCTCAGCTTTGACCGTGCCACCTACGAACTCATTGATTACGACTATCTCGTACGCACCCATCAGTGGCAGCGCATCATAGAGAAAGCCGAAAAGCATCAGGCTTCCTCACCGATGAGCGTTAGCTGTGTCAACCTTGCCCTTGCCATGCAGGGCCAGCTCTGCAACCGTCTCTTCGAATTCTATCAGAATGGTGCTGAAGGGCTCTTTCCCACGTTCACCCGCGACATGACTTCCCCGCTACCCACTGCCGAGACGTTTTATCAGCTGGGTATGGTCAACGATGCCGAACGCTACACCTTTGAGGCTCAGGAAGCCATCCCCAACTATCGCAAGAGCGGACGCCTGACGCGCCGCATCGCCCAGTGCGAAATCATCAACGGCAACTATGCCGTAGCCGCCAAATACCTGCGCATGCTTGAGAACAGTCTGTTCTACCGCCAGTGGGCCCGTAGTCAGGAGCGTTTCCTCTACAACAGTGCCGCCGTCAAAGCCGATCCGGAGTACGGCCGTCTGCGCGACATCCGCATCAAACATCACGACTATCTCTTCAGCGATCAGGAGATGGACCAGATGCTTGGCCTGTTGCTCGTCGACAACAAGAAGTACGACAACCGTATGGCTTACGAATATCTCATCGCCTACGAACTGCTCCAGCGTGATGTCAATCGCTTCATGCAGTACTATCCCCTGGGGCGCTTCGTGCAGTTCGACCATATCCCATATGCTATCCAGCAGGTGCTCATCGGCTCGTGGCTGCAACGCCACAACACGCTGCAAGGCATGCCCTACAGTGTAGACCGCCAGAATGTCGACGCCACAGTGGCCTTCATCCGTGCTTATATGACCAACCGCAACGATCCAGCCCTCAACCAGCCGCCACTCGCCTACAACGCCTGGCACTATCTGCTCATGGGTGGCAACACCAAGAAGAAGGGCAAGGAGAAGATGCAGACCATCTATTGATAACCTTTTAGAACAACACAGAAATGAAGAAAATAAGTTTCATTATCGCCTCATCACTTGTAGCGGTCGTCTGTCTTAGCCTCGGACTGTTGACCTCGTGCAGTAGCAAACCCTCCAACGCTACGCCAGTCAACGCTCTGCCAAGGATTTTTCCTGACTATGCCGGTACAACCATCCCCGTGGACATCGCGCCCCTCGACTTCAGCGCGGTGGGCCAGGATGCCGAGGCCATGTACGTCGTGGTGAAAGGTTCGAAGCGTGGCAAGATGGAAGCCAGCGGCGACTATGCCGACTTCGACGTTGATGAGTGGCACCGTCTCACCGAAGCCAACAAAGGCGGAAAGCTCGTGGTCTCGGTATACATCAAGCGTGGCGGCGAGTGGAAGCAATATCGCGACTTCACGGTCAATGTCTCCTCTGACCCGCTCGGTGAGTGGGGACTCACCTATCGCCTTATCCCTCCCGGCTACGAAGTCTATGGCAAGATGGGACTCTACCAGCGCAACCTGAGCAACTTCGACGAGCAGGCGATACTCGTCAACACGGCGGTGCCCGGTGCTTGCCTCAACTGTCACACAAGCAACCGTACTTCGCCCGAACAGTTCACCTTCCACATCCGTGGTGCCAACGGCGGCACGCTCATCTCGCAGCACGGACGCATGGAAATCCTTAAAGCCAAAAACGACTCGCTCAAAGGCTCGATGGTCTATCCCTATTGGCACCCGTCAGGACAGTGGGTTGCCTATAGCACCAACCAGACTCATCAGAGCTTCCATGCCGTCCGCAGCGAGCGCATCGAAGTCTTTGACCAAGCCTCCGACGTGCTCATCTATCATCCCGCCACACACCAGATTGTGCTCAACCCAGCAGTGATGACGAAAGACCACTACGAGAACTACCCGGTGTTCTCGCCCGACGGACGCACGCTCTACTTTGTCTCCTCTATGGCATGGGACATCCCGGCACACTATAAAGACATCAAGTACAACATCTGTCGCGTAGGCTTTGACCCAAAGACCGGACACACCGTAGGCAAGGTCGACACCATCTTCAACGCCCGTCTGATGGGAAAGAGTGCCAACCATCCGCGCCCGTCCTACGACGGCCGTTTCCTGCTCTTCACGCTGAGCGACTATGGCTGCTTCCCCATCTGGCACAAGGAGGCAGACCAGTGGCTGCTCGACTTGCGCACGATGAGCGCCCACCCACTCACGGAAATCAACAGCGAGAACACCGACTCATGGCACAACTGGAGCCGCAACAGCCATTGGATCGTCTTCACCTCACGACGCATCAACGGCTACTATACCCAGCTCTATCTGGCTCACGTCGACAGCCGCGGACGCATGGGCAAGCCTTTCCTGCTGCCTCAGCGCAATCCCTGGCTCTACTACGACCGCCAACTCAACAGCTACAACACGCCCGACTTCACCCTCCGCCCCGTCCGTCTCAATGCCCGTAAGGCTGCCGATGGCATCCGCAGCGAGCAGCGCGTGGCGACGGAAATCAAGTGATCTCTGTCCTTAAAAAGGAGAAAGTTCAACCATTCGGGGGTTAGGACGGCCATAAAAGCCGTCCCTACACCAAAACCATCAATACCTATTCGAGTGCATGGATAGCAAGGTAGGGACGGGCTTCATGCCCGTCCTGCCCCCCTCAAACATCATCAAAACATTTCACAAAAGGCCTTTCTCTGAACCTTGCATTCTAGAGAAGAGAGGCAGCAATAAGAGGGCTCTTTTCGTCAAAAAACGACACGGCAGGAGTGAAAAAGGTGGTTTCTCACTATCAAAACAGTGGTTTTACACGGTCAGAAAGGTAGTTTTACACGGTCATCTCGGTTGTTTTACCTTGTCAAAGTCCCTTTCTGAGCAAAAATTCTCTAGAGAATTTTTGCTCAGAAAGGGACTTTTGTTATTCGTCCTTTGGCTTTGTCTATTACCAAAAAACAAATAATCTCATAGCAGTCTTATTACCAGAGAATTACAAAAACACGCCGATTTTTCGCGAAATTGAGAGCAAAGTGACCTCTCGTGCAAAAGATCGCCAAAATAAGGACCGTTTTTTGTCAGTTTTCTAAA
>DLDU01000059.1 GCA_002481295.1 Prevotella sp. UBA7764
GGGAGAAAAGGGCCTTTGCGCTCTTTATGGCTAAAATTATCCTTAAATTCCCCATATATTTCTTACCTTTGCCAAAAGAAATAGAGAAGTAATGAATAGAAACCATCAAATCATCCGCACGAGCTTGGTGGGCATTGCCGCCAACCTCTTCCTTGCAGCGTTCAAGGCCGTGGCAGGCTGGGTGGCCGGGTCGGTGGCCATCATCATGGACGCCGTCAACAACCTGAGCGATGCCCTCTCGTCGGTCATCACCATCGTGGGCACCAAGCTCTCAGAGAAACCCGCCGACCGCAACCATCCCTTCGGCTACGGGCGCGTGGAGTATTTCAGTGCCATCATCATCTCGGTCATCGTACTCTCCACGGGCATTCTCTCCTTGGTGGAGAGCGTGAAGAAAATCTTTACCCCTACCCATCCGTCCTATACCGCCGTCACGCTGACCATCATCATCGTGGCCATTGTGGTGAAGATTGTCCTGGGCTGGTATGTCAAGAAACAAGGCGTGAAGTTGCAGAGCAATGCTTTAGAGGCCAGTGGCGCCGACGCCACCTTCGATGCCGTGGTGACGCTCTCCACGCTTGTCTCCGCCGGTATCATGCTCTTCACGGGATTTAACCTTGACGGTATCCTGGGCACCATCATCTCACTTGTCATCATCAAGGCTGGTATAGAGATGATAGGAGCTCCTGTGGGGCAGCTTCTCGGCAAGAGCATTCCAAAGGATATGATGCACCACATCATGCAGGACGTGAAGCAGTTTGCCGGAGTTCTCGGTGTCTATGATGTCATCCTCAACTACTACGGTCCCAACGCCATCATCGGCTCGCTCCATGTCAGCGTGCCCGAATCGATGACGGCCAGCCGCATCCATGGCCTCACTCGGTCCATCACCAAACTGCTCTACGACAAATATCACATCATCGTCACCGTGGGCATCTATGCCGTATGCGACCATGGCAAGGAGAGCGAGTTGCAAAAAGGAGTGATGAGCTTCCTGAAGAGCTATCCCCATATCGAGCAGGTGCACGGCTATTTCTATCTGGAGGAGAAACGCACCATCACCTTCGACGTAGTGCCCGACGATACCGTCCATGACGACAACGCCTTTCAGTTCCAGCTCGTGCAGGCTATCCGCAAAGTCTATCCCAACTATATTTTCAACATAGTCATCGATCACATCTATTGCAAGTAAGCCATGACAAAGATTCTTATCGTAGAGGACGAGCCCGGCATCTACACCTTCCTCCGGGAAGGACTTGCCGATGAGGGCTATGACACGCTCGTAGCCACTGACGGCAGTGATGCCCTGCGCGACTTTGCCGAGTGGCATCCCGACCTGGTGCTGCTCGACTGGATGTTGCCTACCATGGACGGCATTGAGGTGTGCCGCCGCATCCGCGAGACAGATGAGGCTACGCCCGTGCTCTTCCTCACTGCCAAGGACGGTGTGGAGGACACCATCAAAGGACTGCGCACGGGAGCCAACGACTATATCAAGAAGCCGTTCTCCTTTGAGGAACTCGTGGAGCGTATCAAAATCCACTTCCGCAACCGGCAGCACGACGACATTCTGCGCTTGGGCGACATCACCGTCAACCTCACCACCCATCAGGTGCAGGCCCACGACAAGGGCGTGCAGCTGACAGGCCGCGAGTTCGACTTATTGGTCTATTTCATCCGTCACAAAGACCGTGTATGCTCACGCGAGGATATTATCAAGGACGTGTGGGGCATCGACTTCCAGTACGACACGGGGGGCATCGACGTGTTTATGAATGCTTTGCGAAAGAAACTTGGCATGAAGGCCGACGAATATATCAAAACCATCCGTGGCGTGGGATTCATAGCCACGGACCGATAACCACTCATAATATTTCCGCTTGCTATGACCAACGATATTGACAAGAAGAAGCAGGAGGACCTGCAAGATTCCATTGCCCGCAAGATTATCATTCAGGGCAGTCTGTGCGCCCTCATCCCATGCGCCTTATCCATGGGCCTCTGCCTGTGTGCCTTTCATTTGCTTGCAGTCGGGCAAATCCAGCATCCCACGGCATGGATGATAGGACTGTTGACGGTGCAGATAGTTTTTTCGGTCATCATCTTTGTTTGCCTCTTCTTCATCGCCCGCGACGTTGCCCGCCAGAGCATCAAACCCCTGCAGGAGGCCTTGGCCCGCGAGCGGCAGTTCACCAGCTATGCCTCGCACGAGTTGCGCACGCCATTGGCGGTCATCAAGGGGTCTTTTGAAGTGCTCATCCGCAAGCCACGGACGCAGGAGGAATATGAGCGAAAGATCAAGGAAAACATCGGGGTGGTGGACAATATGAACCGCATGGTCGACAACATGCTCATGCTCACGCGTGCCGACAGCTCACACTTCCAGTTGCGGCCAACGGATATCAACATCCGGGAGCTGTTGGGTGAGACTTGCAGTGCCTATTCTACCCAAATCATCCGTAAAGAATTGCACATCACGATGAACGTCACGCCTGAAGAACTCACCGTCAACGCTGACCGAAATGCATTAAGTATCATTGTGAGCAACCTCATCTCCAATGCCACAAAATACTGTGATGACGGCGGCGAGATAAAGCTCTCGGCCTACCGTCAGGACGGCCACACGCTGATGGTCTTCTCCAACACCGGGCGTGGCATACCAACGGAGGAGTGTGAGAAAGTCTTCGATAAGTTCTATCGCTCCATCTCCACGGGTCATCAGCAGGTCAAAGGCTTTGGCCTCGGTCTTGCCGTGGTTCGTCGCTTTGCCGGACTAATTGGTGCCACAGTACGCTTCGACAGCAGTCCCGAAGGACCGACGACGGTCAGCGTAGAACTTCAATTCTGAATCAGCACCAACGTGTGTCCATCTTTCTTCTATTGCACAGCCTCTGTATGCGTTATCCGTTTGTATTCTTTTGGGGTTATCCCCATATACTTCTTGAAGGTACGATTGAAATAAGGTACATCCCGAAATCCACACTCGTAACAAACTTGTGAGATGGACGTGTTGTCGCGTCTCAGACTTTCCTTCACCATCATCATGCGATAGTTCAAAAGATATTGCATGATGGTTGTCTGTTTCTTACGCTTGAACAAAGAGCAAAGGCTCGCTCCGTTCATCCCAACATAAGCTGCAATCTGCTTGATGGTGATTTGCCGCTTGAAGTTACAATGCAAAAAAGTGACCACTTTATTGACGATTTCCGTATCCCTGTCTATCTGAAAATGACCTACCTGACGTTTACGGTCCGATTTCCATATCAGCACCAACAGACTGAGTAATGACAGCAAGCGCTCACAATCGTCCTGTTGCAACATCTTCCAAATAATGGCTTTTATCGTCTGGTTGCTTTCTTTGGGCAGCAGGATGGACTCATCCAGTTCATTGTACCACAGAACCATTTCCTCCATCTCCTCGAACATACTGGAAAGATTGGAGAGCAAGGCGGGAGAGAAAGTAATGGTGATATTCTCTATCATACCGTCTTTGCTGTCTGTCGGCGTGTTGAAACACCATTGGTGTTGCATATCGGGTACCACAAGCACTATCTCCCCTGCCTGGAATCTCTCCTTTGCATCGCCAATCGTCCGTATTCCCTCTCCGCGGACGATATAGGAGAGTTCCCAACTGCCCTGCTTGTGGAGACCTATCTGGTCCTTGGGCGAGAGCACAACGTGTTCAAAAGAAAACTTCTTCATAGTATTTGCAAAGATAAGACAATAGTTTTATATTATCAAACAAAGATAAAGCAAAAATTCATCTTACCTTTGCACCCATGAGCAATAAGAACAATACATACCTTTCCTCCAAGCCACGTTATGAAATCTTGGATGGCCTCAGAGGAGTCGCCGCCATGTTGGTGGTGGTTTTCCACATCTTTGAGACCTATTCCGCCGGTCCTCTCTACCAAGTGATTAACCATGGTTACCTTGCCGTGGACTTCTTCTTCGTGCTGTCCGGCTTTGTGATTGGCTATGCCTACGATGACCGTTGGAATCGCATGTCAACATGGAATTTCGTAAAACGCCGTCTGATCCGTCTCCATCCGATGGTGGTCTTCTCCATGGTATTGGGACTGTTGCTGTTTTATTTTGGAGGCGGAAAGGCTTTTCCTGCTGTTGACCACGCCTCAGCCGGAATGGTGCTTTTGGTGTTCCTTTGGTCGTTGACGCTGATACCGCTTCCACCAAGCATGGACATCCGCGGCTGGCAGGAGACCTCACCTTTAGATGGTACGGCATGGACGCTGCAATGGGAATATCTTGCCAACCTAATCTATGCCCTTGTGATCCGTCACCTCAACAAGCTGTGGCTTGCGGTGTGCGTCTGTCTCTTCGCCTTGCTCACCGTCAACCTTACAATGAACATCGACGTTTTCCATGTGTTTACATCTCGCAGTTATGCCGCTTATACAGTCATTGGCGGATGGAGTCTGACCCCTGACCAGCTTGTCATTGGTGCTACGCGTTTGCTTTATCCCTTCTTCATGGGACTGCTCATCAGCCGGGTGGGCAAGCTCTTCAGTGTACGGGGCGGTTTCTGGTGGTGCTCACTTGTCATCGCATCTATCCTCGCCATGCCAAGGATAGGCGGTGAGACGCATATGTGGATGAACGGCCTCTACGAGTGTCTTTGCATTCTTTGTGTCTTTCCTCTGCTCGTTATGACAGGTGCGGGCAGCAAGGTCACCGACAGTCGGTCGATGGCCGTGTGCAAATGGTTGGGCGAAATCTCTTATCCGCTCTATATCTCCCACTTTCCTTTTCTCTATCTGCAGATGGCGTGGAAAAGCTGCCACGAGAACACACCCCTTATGGTACATGTCATCGTAGGTGTCAGCGTCTTTCTGTTAGCAGTCCTCACAGCATGGGCAGCCTACAAAATGTATGACGTGCCAGTGCGCGAGTGGTTGAAAAAGAAACTTTACTCAAAATAATAAATATATGCGAATCAATCATGTAGCACTTTACTGCCGCGACCTGGAAGGTATGCGGACATTCTTCTTGAACTATTTCGATGCTTTTAGCAACGATAAGTATCACAATCCCCGCACCGGACTGTCTACCTATATTCTTTCTTTCAATGAGGGCAGCTGCCGGCTGGAGTTGATGAACCGGCCGGACATGGTAGAGACGGATGCAGCCAAGAACAATACGGGATTCATCCATCTCTCGTTCAGCATAGGAAGCAAGGAACTGGTGGACAAGAAAACGTTGGAACTCTCAAAAGCTGGCTATACCGTCGTCAGCGGACCTCGTACCACGGGTGACGGCTATTATGAGAGCTGCATCTTGGGCCCGGAGAATATCCAGATAGAGGTTACCGTGTGAAAGTCCCAAAATGAAGTAAGGTAATATTGTTTCCATAACGACAATCGAGTAGGAGGTAAACACTAATCATAGGTGCTAATCTCCTACTTTCGTGTTTACCGACCTCTCACACCACCGTACGTGCGGTTCCGCATACGGCGGTTCCTCTTTTGGGTAACCATTTGGCATACTCGTCAGAAAGACAGATGTATCCCGCTTTTCGCAGGCTCATATTTGATGCTGCTGTGTGCATTATCGGTGAGCCTGCTACTCGCCAATGATTCCTTTTCGTCAAGCGTCCAGTCATGCATGGTACCGGCTTTTCCAAAGCTCATGCACCCCACGCAAATCTTTGACACTTTAATATCTGTATTCCCAAGAGTTGTGTATTCCATATCTCTTAATGATTCTATTTCAAAGTTTTCATGTCTATGACATAGCGAAACTTCACTATCTACACGCTCAACGCGTTACGGACGCTACCCATGTGCGTATGCTTTGCTCGTCAGCATGGTTAAGCAGGCGTCCGTCACCCCACTTCAGCGCGGGATAGGTCTTCTTCAAGGCCGACACACTGCCCGTGATGCTGCTGCCGCCCGATGTTGCAAACGGAATGACAGTCTTTCCGGCCAAGTCCTTGTGCTCGATGAATGTGTTGACTACTCTTGGCGCAAGATCCCACCAGATGGGATAGCCGAGGAAGACGCAGTCGTATTTCTTGAGGTCAACGCCGATGGACTTGACAGCAGGGCGTGACTTCGGATCTGCCATCTCGACAGAACTGCGCGAGCGCTTGTCGTTCCAGTCGAGGTCTGCACTGGTATATGGCTGTGCCGGTACTATCTCGCAGAGGTCTGCCCCTGCAATCCGTGCCAACTCCTCAGCCGCATGCTTAGTGGTGCCTGTGGCAGAGAAATACACAACCAATATGTTCTTCCTTTCCATATTGTCCTTTGGCTTGCTTTGTGAACAGGCAGTAGCTGCAATGATTGTCAGCACTGCCACCAATAGAATTTTAATTCGTTTCATTTCGCGTTAATCTTATTATAGTCGTCATCACTTACAGGCTCCAGCCACTCGGTGGAAGCATTCTCACCCGGAACCTCGAAGGCGAGGTGGGCAAACCAGCTGTCGGCGGCGGCACCATGCCAGTGCTTTACATTGGCGGGGATATGGATTACCGTGCCGGGGAGTATCTCCTGCGCAGGTTTCCCCTCCTCCTGATACCAACCACGGCCAGCCACACCGATGAGCATCTGTCCGCCTCCTTTCGTGGCATGATGGATATGCCAGTTGTTGCGGCATCCTGGCTCAAAGGTGACGTTGGCTATAGGAACCTGTTCGCCTGATATGCGTGCCAAATAGCTCCGGCCCTTGAAATACCGGGCATAGGCAGTGTTGGGCTCACCGATGGGGAAAATCATCTCCTGCTGGAAACGGTCCTTCGCATCATCGGCAGCGCTGTCTTCCGCCCACACCTCCTTGGCCTGTCGGAAAGCGGCCCACGCCTTCGGCCATCCGGCATAGAAAGCGATGTGTGTGATGATCTCGGCAATCTCCGTGCGCGTGATGCCGTTCTTCTTTGCCTCCTGCAGGTGATAGGTCAGCGAGGAGTCGGTCAGCCCCTGACTGATGAGCGCCGTGACGGTGACCAGACTGCGGTCGCGAAGACTGAGGAGGTCGTTGCGGCTCCATACCTCACCAAAGAGGATGTCGTCGTTCAAGTGAGCAAACTCCGGGGCAAACTCGCCAAGCTGTGTGCGGCCTGCCGTCTGTACTATTTTCTTTTGTGCCATCATATTAAGTGTTAATGTTGCGAATAATGTCAGGATGATGATTCTTCTCATAATAAGAATGAATTAAGGTGGCTTCTATTAATGTGATCTACGAGTGCAGGATGCCGTGAAGTAATGTCCCCCGGCATCCTACAAACATGATACCACGAATCAGACTTTGGTAGAAGAAAGTTTTAAGGCTATTACTTACTGCCTTTGACAACTTTCAGAATGTCGTCGGCTATCTGCTGATCCTGAAGATGGTTATCGGTGAGTAGCTGATTGACATCATAACGATCATAGAGCGCCTTACGCACACCGAAGTTGAGCACACGCATTGCCGATGGTCCGTAGAATCGGGCCACGGTCTCGCCGTAGCCTCCGTCAAGGCCACCGTCCTCAATGGTTGCCACGAGACTATGGTCAGCTTTCAGTTCGTTGAGAAGCTGCTCGTCTAAGCCGGAGAGATAGCGGGGATTGATGAGTGTGGCGTCAATGCCTTTCTCAGCAAGGAGCTGCCTCACGGCCTCACCCTTCTGGAAGAAGTCGCCCACGGCGATGATGGCCACATCCTTGCCACGGTGCGCCACAACAGCCTTGTTGAGGTCGCTATAGTCGCTGTCGACGGCCACCGTGGAATGTGCGGCACCAAAAGCGGGCACGCGGATGGCCACCGAGTACTTATCCTGACGGATAGCCCAGCTCTCCATAGCCTGAAGCTCTTCCCATGTGGTAGGTGCGAGATACACCAGGTTGGGGATATGGCTGATCATCGGGATGTCGAAGAAGCAGATATGAGTGAAGTCGTTCATGCTATAGACGCTGGCGCCAAGTACGTTGATTACTGCAGGATTGCCGTTGACGGCGAGGTCCTGAGCGAGCTGGTCGTAGGTGCGCTGCAGGAAGGTGGCGTAAGTGCTAAACACCGGATGGGCACCTCGCTTTGCCATGCCTGACGCCAGGGCCACGCCTTCCTCCTCAGCAATGCCTACATCGACAAACTGCTTACCAGCAGCCTGTCGGCGCTCCTTAGTGAAGCCCAGTGCTGCCGGCACAGCGGCAGTGATAACCACGAGCTTCTCATCGCGTTTCATCTCTTCGAGGAGCCAGTTGCCAAGAAGCATAGTCATCGATTCTTCTCCCTGCGACGGGTTAAGCGGACTACCATCTTCGAGGTGGAAAGGCATGCTATAGTGCCAGCGCTCTTTGTCGGCAACGGCGGGTGCGTAGCCGTGGCCTTTCTCTGTGTGGATGTGCACCACCACAGGATGGTCAATGTCCTTAACCTTACGGAAGGCCTCTACAAGACTGGCAACGTCGTTACCTTGCTCTACATAGAGATAGTCAAAGCCGAAAGCGCGGAAGTAGTTGCACTCCGCCTTACCTTGGGTCTCGCGCAAGAGTTTGAGGTTGCGGTACAGACCACCGTGATTCTCGGCGATGCTCATCTCGTTGTCGTTGACCACGATGATGATGTTCGTACCCAGCTCAGCAGCGGTGTCGAGTCCCTCGAAGGCCTCACCACCCGAGAGCGAGCCGTCACCGATGACAGCGATGACATTCTCCTTTCCACCGAGAATGTCACGACCCTTCTGCAAGCCAGTAGCCAAAGCAATGGAAGTAGAGGTGTGACCAATCTCGAAGTTATCATAGACAGGACTCTCCAACGGAGAAGAATAGCCTGAGATGCCGTTCATACGGCTTACGTCGAGGAAGCCCTCCTTGCGTCCGGTGAGCATCTTATGAGGATAGCTCTGGTGCGACACATCGAAGACTATCTTGTCTTCGGGCGCATTGAACACATAGTGCAGGGCCACGGTAGCCTCGGTGAAGCCCAGGTTAGGCCCGACATGGCCTCCGTGATGGCTCACGCGGTTAAGCACACCCTGGCGCACTTCATCGGCTACGACACCGAGCTGTTCAATATTCAGTGATTTCAAGTCCTTGGGACTGTTGGTGTTTTCTATATACATATTTCTTTATCTTTACTTTTTTATTATTTACCCCTCCATCGTGTGCTCCCACTCGCCACGGGTGTCCACGCCGATTGCATCGGCGGCCCTTTCGAGGGTAGCTACCTCCTCATCGGTCAGACGGACGTTCTTGGCCTTTGCAGCCTCAAGGACGTGCTTAGTCTTGGTGGCACCGATGATGGGTGTGGTTCCTTTGGTCAGTGCCCAGGCGATGGCGGTCTGCGAGCAGCTCAGGCCATAGCCGCTGCCAATTTCCGTAAGGGTGTCGGTGAGAGCCTGTATCTTGTCGAGCACGGGATTGTATTTCTGTCCACGGGCGGAATCGGCCGGAAGCGGATGCTCCGCGTTGTATTTGCCGGAGAGTGCCCCCTGCTCCAGGACCATGTAGGCCCAGAAGTCGATGCCGTTCTCCTTGCAGTAGTCGAGCACGCCGCCCTTCTCACTCGAACGGTAGAGCAGTGAATAGTGGTTCTGCACGGCACTGACCTTGAAACCCGCCTCGCCGAGAATGTCATTGGCCCGCTTGATTTCCCGGATGTTGTGGTTGCTCACCCCGACACGCTTCACCTTGCCAGACTGCAAGAGGGGAATCAGTCCGGGTGTCCAGCGCTCCACGTCCATGGGATTGTGAATCCAATAGATGTCCACGTAGTCGATGCCCAGGCGGCGCAGACTGCCCTCAAGCATGTGGCTGACAGCCTCCTGCGTGCCGTCGGCAATCTGTGGCGTGAACTTTGTGGAGACCTCTATGTCCTCTCGCTTCACGTCCTTGATGAACGCTCCGAGGACGTTCTCAGACGCCCCCATGCCATAGACGGCTGCCGTGTCCCAAAGGCTTAGTCCATTGCCCATTGCCGTGTTGAAAACCTCGTGAAGCGCGTTCACGTCTGTGTGGTTGCCGAAGACCTGGTCGGCTCCTGCGGGACCGTCGCCCCAGCTCCATGTGCCTAATGCGATGCTGTTTTTCTTCATGTTACTTTGTTGATTTTATCTGCTGCAAAATTACGCGTTTTTATTGGCAGAGGGCTTAACCGAATATGGGTAAAAGATACCTTTTTTACGGAAAGAGGCCATCGTCTGACTTTTTATGATTATCTTTGTCTCCGACAAAAGACTTTAGGGCTATGGCAAAGATAGAGATTGTGGACAACGTGAACGACTACGTGCGCTATGTCGGGGCGGAAGAGCTGCACCCGCATGTGGCGGTCATTCACTATGACGAGCTGGACCACGTAAGGCACAGCCTGAACAACTATCATGTTTACGGACTGTTTCTGCAAAAGGAGTTTCCCTACAACCTTTCTTATGGCTTGGGAAGCTACACGACCACCGACGGCTCACTCCTTGCCGTCGCTCCGGGACAGATGGGTGGCATGTCGGACGACGGAACCATTATTCATCTTCATGGCTGGGTGCTGATGTTCGACCAGGACTTCATTCACGGGACAGACCTTGAAAGGCATATGGAGGATTTTCACTTCTTCAACTACAACAATAACGAGGCCTTGCAGATGAAGTCCGACGAGAAGCGGGTGCTTGTCACTATTATCAAGATGATTCGTAGGGAGTTGAAAGACAATGTCGGAGCCGATTTGACCGACGACATCGTCAGGACATATATCCTGCTCGTCCTGCAATATTGCCAAAGGTTCTACGACCGCCAGTTCCACGAGGAGGTTTCTTCGGAAAAGAACGACCTGCTGGTCCGCTTTCAGAAGGTGCTCGAGATGTATTATGAGAAGCAGCTGCAAATCAAGAACGGCACGCCAAGCGTAGCCTATTGCGCCGGCGAGCTGTTCCTCTCACCCAATTACTTTGGCGACGTGATCAGGACAACTACCGGCGACACGGCCTCCCATTACATCCGTCGTTTCGTCATCGACAAGGCCAAGAGCCTGCTGGTAAGCGGAAAGACCGTCACCGAGACCGCCGACAGCCTTGGCTTCGATTATCCGCAACATTTCACGCGGGCATTCAAGAAAGAGACGGGGCTGTCGCCGTCAGCGTTCTTGGGAAGCATCAGATGACAGCTGTCAGCGACGGATGAAGTGCTCGTCGGCTGCCGGTATGGAAGAAGTGTCGTTGATATAGCGCTCTACTTTCATGTGCAAATCATACTTCTCACGGAGACGGGCCAGCGACTTCATCATCGGCGAGGCATGATGGGAATCGATGGCTTCCTGACTGCTCCAGCTGTCTATCAGTAAGACGGTCTCGGGGTCGGAGAGGGAAAGGAAATAATCATAGCGGAGATTGCCCTTTTCCTGACGGATGGAGTCTGCAATGCCGCTGCGCTCCATCTCTTCTACGAATTTTCGTGCACTGCCATTCGAGCCTTGATAGTAAAGGTTGACAGTTATGGGCTTTGTTGTCTTATTGTCTGTCATGGTCGTTGTCGTTAGATGTGATTGGGCGTATATGCTCATCGGACAGGCCAGCAACATGGCAAGTGCTCCGATGATGGTGCTGATACGAATGCTCATTGTTGCGGATGATTATCTACCTTTGCTTTCTTTCCATTCCTTGCCCATCTTGATGCAGTCGCCAGCGATGTCGCCGGTGTGGATATACTTATAAGAAGGCATCTCAAAGAGGATGGGCTTAATCTTTGACCAGTCGGGCTTACCCTTGTCGTCGGTCATTCCCTTGCTGACATACGTAGCATCGACCGTGCAGACGATATTGTCGAAATGGTCGATCTGCCAGTCGTCCACCATCGTGCATTCCATCACGAGGTCGGAGTCGCTGATGATGGGCAATCCGTTCTGTCCCTCCGTAAACGCAAAGACACTGCTTTTGTCAACCTTGTTGCCGCTGATGCTGCCGCAATAGTCCGCAGCGGCAAGCATCTTGTCGTTGATAAGGTTGATGCTGACTTTCTTCGTGGCAAGAATGTTCTCCAAGGTCTTTGTCTTATGGAGACTGAGTGTGAGGTGCTTATGACTGACAATGCCGACGTGCGCCACAGGCATGAAATTAACCTTTCCCTCTGTGTCCTTAGTACCCAACACTGCTGCCAACGAGGGATAGAGCGCGAATACCGAACCAATGTTTTCTTTTTCCATTTGCCTATATGTTCTTTTGTTTAATGTCCGGTGCAAAGGTAGGTATAATACCTGAACGAGGAGATACCCTAAAAATGGATATAGTTACTATATTTACAGCTTTGCTATGCAGAAGTTCAAACAGAACAGAATTCTGTCCGTATTCTTTGAACTTTGAGATAAAAAGCATTTTCTTAGCAAATAAAGAAACCAAGATATAAGAAGAACGCCAAGGCAGATTTGGTCGCGAGCATTTCCTTTATACCGAAACGTGGATGACTTTACTGACTCACCGTTGAATGCAGTAGAGCTATCCCAGTTTCTGCAAGCCTTAATTTCTTAGGCGATTGTCGTCAAAGCTGATTATTTCCTCTTCACTATCTTCTTTCCATCCATGATGACGAGGCCTGGCGTGGTGCCCTGGACTCTGCGCCCCCCCGACAGGTCATAAGCCAATTGATGCTTCTGCTTGCTGATAGTGGGGGCGTTGATGGCTGTAGCCTCATTGAGGTGAACATCATTCACCCACTGGCTGATGAGGCTTCGGCGATTGGCGTGACGGGCATTGTTGATCCACAGACTCGGCGACGCAAAGGAGCCGCCGGGGATAAGCCGGTGGGCGTCCTCCTCCACTCCACTGATGCTACTGCTATAGCTCGACACCATCAAGTAGAGTTGCTTGGTGGCCAGCTCCGTGCGGTTCATGAAGAGGAAAGTCTGTGTCACCGCTGCCATCTGACTCCACCACAACGGAGTGCCGATGACCACGCGGTCGTAGTCTGCCCAGTTGATATCCAGTGGCTCGATAGTCGGATAAGAGCTGAGCGCGTCGGGGTTGTCGCGGATGGCATTGAGCAGCTGCGTGCCCTTGGCATAGTTGTTCAGCTCATAACCGCCACTCTTGTCGGTGGGCTCAATGCGCAACACGTCGGCGTCAATGATGCTGCTGAGGTCGTCCACCATCTCCTTCACGTGGTTGGTGTAGCTGTAGTAAACAATCAAAGTCCTGGCCTCTGATACAGAAGCCGACAGCACCATAGCGAGTGCCAAAGCAATCAGTCTTATCGTTTTCATATACTCTACTCATTATTTTAAATAGTTGTTGAAGAATGTCGTGATGCGGTCAAATAGTATTTTGTCCATTTGGTCGTAAAGGAAACCACGCTCAGCGAGTGTCTGGGCATAGAGCCCAGAAGCCTGTTCCTTCACAGCGCCAAAGGGACCGCACACGGCAACGGCGGCAAGACGCCCCTGCGCATTCTTAGGTTTATAGACATCGGCCGCGAGTTCAAAGCCGAAATGGTTGTGGAAGGAGACCTTCTCATGCTCCACCTTCTCACTCTTTGGAAACACCTTGTCCCACTCTTGTGTCATCTTCAACTGTGTCATTTCCTCTGTGTTTTGTGCCCCTGCCGTGATAAATGCCATCAACATAGCCAAGGCGATGAATATTCTTCTCATAATGAATGTTTTGTGTACAGCTGCAAAGTTACAGACTTTCATCTTTACGGCCCGTACCCCGATTACGGCAAGAATAACCAAGAATACGGATTGATTTACATGAACTTTGTATTTCTTTCTTCTGTCTATAATCAAGGCTGCAACGTCCGCAATCTTGGTAGTTGTCGTTCGGAAAATAATGCGTAACTTTGCCAGCGATGAACAAAGCATTAGCTGATAACTATTAAAAATTAAATATATGTGGTTGGGCAGCAAAGATAAAATTTTATATTAGGTTTCTTGCCAATTCCAAACAAAAAGCGTATCTTTGCATATTATAGGAAATGAAAGTAGACAAGTGGAGCATTAATGAAATTTTGTAACCATTTTGTTACTTTTACCTATCACGGTTATAAGCAACTTGTTCGTTTTTAGATAGTTATTAGGTCTTGAAGATTTTTGGACCACCAAGTATTTTTGCAAGACCAATTTTGACATGGATAAGATACGGCGTGAGGAATCTCGTTATGTAGACCTGCCGAAGATATACGCTTTCAAAAGTCAGCGTGACAAGGAAATCATGCTCAACAGGAACTTTACCAGAATTAATAATGAGATCGATAGCATGATCCAAATGCTCCTTGTCGGTTCAGGAAAGCAACAGTAATCAAACGATAACCTATAACCATACAACAGATGAAAAGAATTGTAATAGACCGATTTGGCTCAACTTTGAATCTTATTCAAGAGTTGGGCTTGCGTCCGAGCTTCGAGAGACGCGTAAAGGATGATTGCTTCAACAAAAACATTCTAAAAGTCCGTGAGTTGTGTATGAAAGATGAGGAAGAACTTCTTAAGATTCCCTCGTTCAACAGCCGTTTTGTCTCACAGCTTAAAGCTGTTCTTGCCGACTATGGGCTTCGTTTCGGCATGAGTGAAGCTGAACTTGACAGTTACATGGATCAGGATTATCTTGAAAGTCTTGGAATGGATAAATCCTTCAATGGATCCAAATCAGTCAGCAGGGTAGTCTTGAAAGCTACTGCAGAACCGGCAGCTTCAAAACCGGATGTCTCTGAATTTAAAGAAGAGACTGCCCCAGGTAGCTCTTCGGATAAAGTGAAAGAAGCCCACTTCACTGAGACAACCTTCGTCGCTGCAAGTTTTGTGGGCTGTGTGATGGGTTATTCTCTCGTGACATTGTTAGAGTTAATCGTGAAATTCATCTCCGACCTCTTCTAATTAAAGCCGAAGTGAACCTGCAAATATATGGCAGGTAAGAATTTGTACTTCTGTTTCGTGCCACGATTGTCAGTAAAATGTAAATATTTTAAGCATTGCTGACAACGATGGCACGATTTGTCATCTTTTATCTTTGGGCACGCATGTTGCATATATGGTTAGTGAAGTTCGAGAGTCGGACGAGGGCAACGAAAGGAGTCTGAGGACGAGGAAGGAGCTCCACAATAAATAAAGAATTAATTGATAATTAGGAGGTATTGACTTATGTTGTATCCAGTTTTAAGAGACATGAATAATTGGCTTGACAATGATTTCGACGATATGTTGAACACGAGTTGGATGCCGCGCATGAATGTCACAGCACCTGCTATCAATGTCAAGGAAAA
>DLDU01000007.1:0-67179 GCA_002481295.1 Prevotella sp. UBA7764
CCTTGGAGTAGCGGGTTCCTTCATGTTGTGGCCGGTTTTCTTCATTCTCACGGAGAGATACTGCCGTTTGCCGTCGTGATGGATCTGGTTCCAGCGCAGGGCAAGGATGTCGCTTCGCCGAAGACCGGTGAAACAAGAGAAGAGGAAGGCCTCCTTCAGCATCGGATAGGAGCATGGCGACTGCATGAGATGCCGCAACTCCTTTTGTGTCAGAAAGCTGCGATTGCTCTCAGGCCGTTGTACATGAAAGGCCTTGGGCAGACAGGTCATCGGGTTTTCGTCGATGAGTTTGTCGTGCTTAGCCTCTTCGAGCACGCTGCGCAATGTGGCAAAGCGCAGGTAGATGGTGGCATCAGACAGTTTTCCTCTATCCTTGATATGAAGGCGTCTGTCCTTGGCATTGCGCAGGTAGGTGACGAAGCGGCAGCAGAAATCCACGTCGACCTTTGACAGCAACAGGTCTTTTACACCAAAGGCCTCCAGCTGGTGTTTCAGCGTGATGACGACCCCATAGCGCCCGTCGTTGGGTTTCTGTCCCGGTCGTTTGCGGGCCTCGGCGTACGACTGCATGTAATCAAGCAGAAAGAGCTTGGTACTCGGCTCCTGAGTGTCAGCTACAGACTTGATGAGATTGATGGTGGCATTTGCCCGGGCAAGGATAGCCTGGCGCATCACCTCTTCATTTTGCTGCACGCAGAAGTGGTCATGTTCCGGGACGAGATATAGATGAAGGAAATGATAAGAACGGTGCCTCTTCCAGTAGATGTCGAGATAGAGCGACCGGTTGCCGTTTTTCAGCGCCTTCGCACGTAGTCTTACAGGCTGTTTTTCGCGAAGGCATTTGTTGAGTAGACGAGTTGACTTGTCCATAAGTGTATGATGTTTGGAGAATTCCTCACTCGACTTAGCTCAATAACCGGGATGCTCACAGCGGCTGACGGAAGTCGCAGCCCTCACGCCACCGCGAGCAACCGAGAGCAGTACGTCCCTGGATGATATGACCCTGATGGCATTTGGGACATGGGTCACCGACTTTGAGTTTGCCCTTGGTGAGAACAGGCGCAGAAGTGGGAGTTGCAACAGCGGAAGCCGAGGCTGTAGCCGACGGCGCGGCCTTTTTGCGAGTTCCGGCCGACCGTTTCGCGCTCTGCTTGGCTGATCCTGCCCCGCCCCTCTTCGGTCCGGATGGTTTTGGGGTAGGCTCCGGCTCTCCACTTGCTATCTGTCTGTTGCTATTGTCGTGCAATACGTCCTGCACGATCTTTGTCACCTGCTCCTTCAATCCGTCGATGAAGAGCTGTGGCGAATATTTTTGGTGTTCGATGTCGCGGAGCTTCTTCTCCCAAATACCCGTGAGTTCACAACTCGTGAGCAGCTTCTCATGGATGGTGTCGATGAGTTGGATGCCCGTGGGAGTAGCTACAAGGTTTTTACGCTCGCGCCGGATATAATGCCGCTTGAACAGCGTCTCGATGATACCGGCGCGCGACGAAGGCCGTCCGATGCCGTTTTCCTTCATTGCCGCACGCAATTCATCGTCGTCGACAAACTTGCCGGCGGTCTCCATGGCACGCAGCAGCGAGGCTTCGGTATAGTGCTTCGGCGGCTGTGTCATCTTTTCCGTCAGTGTAGGCTTATGCGGTCCCGACTCGCCTTTGACAAAGGCGGGCAACGTTTTTTCCTCGTCCGAGGGTTTACTGTCTTCCGCCGTCTGTACCAGCTCGTCCTTGGCATACACAGCGCGCCAGCCCGGCGAGAGAATCTCCTTGCCGCTGGTCTTGAACTCCACCTTGTCGACCTTGCCCTTGACCGTGGTCGTGGCAAACTTACAGTCGGGATAGAACACAGCAATGAAGCGACGGGCGATGAGGTCGTAGACTTTCATCTCGGCATCACTCAGTCCGCCCGGCACCTGACCAGTGGGGATGATTGCATGGTGGTCGGTGACCTTGGACGTGTCGAAGACGCGTTTCGACTTCGGCAGTTTCTTGCTGATGGCTGCCAAGTCCTTGATGATTTGCAGATAAGGTTTCTGTCCGGCTATGGCCATCTGACTAACGCCATTAAGGATACCCGGGCACTTGGGATAGATGTCGTCGGACAGATATTGTGTGTCGACACGCGGATAAGTAGTCAGCTTCTTCTCGTAGAGTGCCTGTATCAGGTTGAGCGTCATCTCAGCAGAAAAGCCGAACTTACGGTTGCAGTCAACCTGCAACGAGGTGAGGTCATAGAGCTGTCTCGGCGCCTCCTTACCCTGTTTTTTCTGCACATCGGTGACCTCAAAAGGCTTATCCTGGATGAGCGAGAAGGCCTGTTCACCTTCTTCCTTACTGGTATATTTGCCTGCCGTGGCCGTGAAAAGCGTGTCGCGATAGACCGTGGAGAGCACCCAATAGGGCTCTGGCTTGAAATTGTCGATCTCCTTCTGGCGGTTGACAATCAAAGCCAAGGTCGGCGTCTGCACACGACCGATGGATAGTACTTGATGGTTGCGGCCATACATGCAGGTATAGAGACGCGTACAGTTCATGCCTAACAACCAGTCACCGATAGCCCGGCTCAGTCCAGCCATGTAAAGACTCTCGTAGTCCTTTTGCTCTTTCAAGTTTTGGAAGCCCTCGCGGATGGCCTCATCGGTCATCGACGAAATCCACAACCGTTTGACCGGACACTTCACTCCGGCGAGCTGCATCACCCAGCGCTGGATGAGCTCACCCTCCTGACCGGCATCACCGCAGTTGACAATCTCGTCGGCCTTGCTATATAAAGAGGCAATCACGTCGAACTGACGTTTGATCGTTTCCTCCGGGATGAGCTTGATACCAAAGCGCGACGGAATCATCGGCAGGGCAGCCAGCGTCCAGAAACGCCAGTTCATCTGATAGTCATTGGGCTCTTTCAGCTCGCACAAATGTCCGAAAGTCCATGTCACCTGGTAGCCGTTGCCTTCCATATAGCCGTTCTTGGGCACGTTGGCACCCAAGATGCGCGCTATGTCTTTGGCTACGCTCGGTTTCTCCGCTATACAAACGATCATATATTCAGTGGTATGTCTATTTTTGAAATACAAAAGTACGAAATAATCTTCTAACTGAGAAAAAAAAACGAAGGGATAATAAAGACAGTGTAACAGAGGAGACATAATAAGGACGTTTTTCTTGTTATAGGTAGATAAGACAGAGTAACAGAAGAACTAAACAGACAGTGTAACAGAGGAGACATAATAAGGATGTTTTTCTTGTTATAGGTAGATAAGACAGAGTAACAGAAGAACTAAAACAGACAGAGTAACAGAGAAACATAATAATAAGGAGAGAGATAAGCGCTTTATTGGGTAAGGATAGCGATGTTATAGACAAAAGACGGATATGTTGAACAAACTGACATTTTAGAGGCCTTATTTCGGCGTTCTTTGCCAACAAGGTGTGGGGCCCGCTGAATTTTCGCGTTTTCAAAGACTTTTGTTAAGTTGTTGAATAATAGATAGATACAGAGACATGAGATTCCTGATGTCTACAAAACACATGAGAAGAACGACTAAAGCCACTGAAATGATCGACAAACTTCACTGAAAGATCGACAAACTTCACTGAAATGACCGACAGAAATCACCGAAATGACCGACAGAAACAACTGAGATGATGGAAAGATGCCTCTGTTTTGCCTTTCTTATCCCGTTTTTCTCTCATTCACATCTTTGTGGCGTCTCTAAAATGGAGCTGCGGACTGACAAGCTTTTGTCTGTTCTTTTCACAAGTCAGAGAAGATTCATCAGTACGGATGTCGACATGCCACGAGCCTCCAGTACGCCTTCCTGCGGGAATATCCACTGCGCCATTAAAAACTATTTTGACGGAAGCCGACATTCGCGGAAGAGTAACCTGCGAAAATAATATGGTTAAAGTTGTGCAAAGCAATGGTAAGTTAGGAAAATTATATTAATTTTGTAGGGTTAGAATTAAGTGAGAAATGAAAATAGGATTGTTTATACCCTGCTATGTAGACGCTCTGTACCCTGAGGTAGGAAAGGCTACATATAAGCTATTGTGCCATCTCGGACTGGACGTGACTTATCCCGAGCGTCAGACCTGTTGCGGTCAGCCGATGGCTAACGCCGGTTTTGAGCCGATGGCCAAGCACCTTGCCAACAGTTTCGAAGAGATGTTTTCAGGCTTCGACTATGTAGTCGCTCCGTCAGCCTCCTGCGCCGCTTTTGTGCGCGTCAACTATCCACGGCTGCTGCCGCAAGACCATCAATGCGTCACGCCAAAGAACACCGTGGACATCGTGGAGTTTCTGCACGACATCGTGAAGGTGAAGAGCTTGCCCGGCAGCTTCCCTCATGTGGTCAGCGTGCACAACAGTTGCCATGGTGTACGCGAGTTGGGACTGTCGTCACCGTCAGAACGTAACATCCCGAAATATAACAAGATCATCGATCTGCTGCAACTCAAAGACGGCATCACCATCAAAGAGCCGGAGCGCGTGGACGAGTGCTGCGGCTTCGGCGGCATGTTCTCTGTGGAAGAGCCCGACGTGTCGGTACGCATGGGTGAGAATAAGATCGAGCGCCACATGGCCACAGGTGCCGAGTATATCACCGGTCCCGACTCGTCCTGCCTGATGCACATGGAAGGCATCGCACGGCGGGAGAAGAAGCCAATCAAGTTTATCCATGTCGCACAAATATTAGCAAACGGTATCTAAGCATTATGAGCACTATACATTCAGAAAGAGCACACGAAATATTAAAGCACCGCGACAAGGTCAATCACCACGATGCTACTTTCTGGCAGTTGCGGCAAGGTCGCGACAAAATGGCTAAAAGCCTGCCAGAATGGGAAAGTCTGCGCGACCATGCATCAGCCATCAAGCGCCACACGCTCACGCATCTGGCCGACTATCTGGAGCAATTCAGCAGTCAGCTCGAAAGTCGTGGCGTCATCGTCCATTGGGCCAAAGACGCCAACGAACTCAACGAGATGGTCTATGGCATTCTCGAATCGCATAAGGTGACGAAGATGGTGAAGTCGAAGTCGATGCTCACCGAAGAGTGCGGACTCAACGCTTATCTCGAACAGCGCGGCATCGACGTGGTGGAGACAGACCTCGGCGAACGTATCCTGCAACTGATGCACCGTGCTCCGGCACATATCGTGGTACCGGCCATGCACATCACCAAAGAAGAGGTGGCCGAGACTTTTGAGGCTAAAGGCATTTCCAAAGACAAAGGAAATACCGATCCGACCTATCTGACCTACTGCGCCCGCAAGAGTCTGCGCCATGAGTTTATGGAAGCTGGTGCCGGCCTGACCGGCTGCAACTTTGGCGTGGCAAAGACGGGAGACATCGTCGTCTGCACCAATGAGGGCAATGCCGACATGACGACGTCTATGCCAAAGCTGCATATCGTGACGATGGGCATAGAGAAACTCGTACCCGACTATGAGAGCCTGGCTGTATTCCAACGTCTGCTCTGCCGCAGTGCCACAGGACAGCCGACCACCGGTTTCACGTCGCACTTCCGTCAGGCACGTCCCGGTGCTGAGATGCACGTGGTGCTTCTTGACAACTGGCGCAGTGACGCACTGGCCAATCCCGAACATTGGGAGACGCTGAAATGCATCCGTTGCGGTGCCTGCATGAACACGTGTCCTGTCTACCGCCGCTCTACCGGTGCGAGCTACACCTATTTCATTCCGGGTCCAATCGGTGTTGACTTGGGAATGCTGGCTAATGCACGTCAATATAGCGATAATGTATCGGCCTGCTCGCTCTGCCTGAGCTGCGACAATGTGTGCCCGGCAGAAGTGAAACCCGGCTCACAAATCTATCTCTGGCGCCAGAGTCTTGACGGCATTGACAAGGCTGATCACTTGAAGAAGTTCATGTCGGAAGGCATGGAACTGCTCTTCGATCATCCAACGCTCTACACTGACGCGCTTAAGTTGTCGCCACTGGCTAACCTCGTGCCGGAGATGCTCACCCACTACAGCCACCTCAATCCATGGGGACTGGGACACGCTAAGCCTAAGTTTGCCAACCAGTCGTTTCATGGCTGGTGGAAAGAGCAACAGAAAAAGAAGAAATAGCCGACGACGTCAAGCGATTAGTAATAATCGACAACGATGTCAAACGACTCGGAATAACAGTTATCAAAGTAACGACAAGCAATGAGAAAAGAAGAATTGCTCCAGAAACTACGCGCCAACACCAAGGTGCAATACGATATGCCTGCCATGGACGATCTCCACGGCATCACCTATGCTGACCCTTATCAGCAGTTCGCCGAGATGACAAAAACAGTAGGTGGCCGCATTGTGGAGGCTCGAAAGACCGATGATCTCAATCAGATCATCCGCAACCTCTACCCTGATGCTAAGGTCTTCGCCAGTAACCTGCCTTACATCTCCATCGCCCAGCGCAATCCCGACACCGTGGCAGAGGCTCAGGATCTCAATGGCACTGACGTGGGTATCGTTGAGGGACAGCTCGGCGTGGCCGAGAACGCTTGCATCTGGGTGCCACAGACGATGAAGGAGAAAGCAGTCTGCTTCATCTCGGAATATCTCGTCATCATCCTCGACAAGCAAAACATCGTCAACAACATGCACGAGGCTTACCGTCGCATCAAGATGGATCCGCGATACAACTTCGGTACGTTTATCAGCGGACCGTCCAAGACTGCCGACATTGAGCAGGCTCTCGTCATGGGCGCACAGGCTGCCCGCGGCGTCACCGTGCTTGTACTGAGCTAAGTGAATACAGAGCAGGAAGAGCTTTCTTCCTGCTCTCTTTTAACCAAATACAATAGAAATGAACGTTGCCCCCTTACTCTCTACTTTAGGGATTCTGCTTAGTTCTCCTGTTCTGTCCCTCCACGCTGCAACCGAGAACTGCCAAATGGTCGAGCAGACCACAAAGGCAGACAGCCTCAATGCCGACTCTGCTGTGAGCGCATTCCGGTCGCAAGAGGAGATGATTGTCAGCAAATGGCAACGACAAAGTAAGCTTCATCTCACAAATTTTATTGCTACGGCTGTTGAAGGATCGCTACGAGACATGATGGCACAATGGTTGCCTGGCGAGAAGACGAAGATTGTGGCACTATATAATAAGGTGTGTGGTGCTCAGCTCTCTGCCACTGCCATGAAAGCAATTATCTCCAAAGACGTCAACGCCATGCTTAGGGAGCTCAATGCTCACCGTAAATCTTTCGCCGTAGCGCATCCACAACAAGCCACAAAAACGGGATTAAACCGCCGTGCAGGTGGGTTTACTTATCCTATCGTGCGTCAGAAAGTAAACTGTCCGCTCGACGATTTTCTAAAGATGCAAGCCTTACAGCGCGAAGTGGACTGGATGGCTTTGGGGCTGACTGCTGAGCAGGCAGTACCGAAAGGATGCGGTCAACAACTATTAAAAGGCATCGACCTGATAAAAATCGATCAGCATGCTTCACCAGACCTTAACCGTATTGCTCCGCTCGTCAACCGCATAGCAAAGCAGATGACTTGGTACATCAGCAAATCTGTCTATGCAACGGTGGATCATAGCTATGACGCCGTCAGAAAGAAATTGTAGTAAAAGCAAAACATATTTACTTGTCAGCAAAATGCAAACGATGTCATTTCTCGAAACGATTGATGACATCCACCACATAGCGTACTTCCTCATCCGTCATAGTCTGATTGCAAGGGATACTCAGTTCTTCTCGATGGATACGCTCCGTAATGGGCAATGAAAGCGTATGCCACTCCGGATAGCAGTCTTGCTGATGAGGCGGAATGGGATAGTGAATCATCGTGCCGATACCTTTTTGTTTCAAATATTCCTGCAACTCATTACGATAAGCACAGAGTACGGGGAAGATATGGAAGACATGATCCACGTCTCCACGTAGCCAAGCCTCAGCGCCGGGAAGCGTGACCACTGGATTTGAAATATGCTGGGCATAATAAGTAGCAATCTGCTTACGTCGTCGATTGTCAGCATCCAGGTAGCGCAACTTCACGGAGAGCACAGCTGCCTGTATCTCATCCATGCGACTGTTGCGGCCTTTATAGGGGAAGACATACTTGCGCGAAGAACCGTAGTTGCCCAAAGCACGGCAGAGATCAGCCAGAGAAGCATCGTCTGTGGTAATAGCCCCTGCGTCGCCCAAGGCTCCAAGATTCTTTCCCGGATAGAAGCTATGCGCCGCGGCATCTCCCAAAGAGCCAGTCCGTCGTCCATCGAACATACAACCATGAGCCTGTGCGTTATCCTCAATGAGTAACAGATGATGCCGACGACAGAAGTCGGCAATCTGATGTGTCATGGCACAACGGCCATAGAGATGCACCAGCAATACGGCATGCGTGCGGTCACTGAGATGATTCTCAAGCTGGCTGTCATCAAGTTCAAGCGTGTCGAGCCGTGGTTCCACGAGCACAGGCTTCAAGCCATTCTCCGTGACGGAGAGGATAGAAGCAATATAGGTATTGGCCGGCAGGATGACTTCATCGTCATCCTGCAACCTACCTAATTCTTTATAAGCACGAAAGATAAGAGTCAGCGCATCGAGTCCATTGCCGCAGCCCACACAACACTGTGTACCAATAAACCGGGCATAATCATTCTCGAATCGTCGCGTTGCCTCACCTTGGAGATACCAGCCGCTCTCGATGACCTGCTTCACTGCCGACTCTATCTCGTCCTGATGCTGTGCCGTGACCCGCTGAAGGGAAAGGTAAGGAATTTCCATTATAACAACCAATGATAGGTATCGTAACAGACGCCCCGACCTCCAAAGCCTTCCTTGTGGGCTATGAGTCCTTCATTGATGACACTGCCGTTCTCTTCCGTGGAACTGCCAAAGTCCAAATAAGGATAGTCTGGATAATCGTGGTACATCAACTGATTATAAATGGCTTCCATAGCTCCATACTCCTTACCCACATGATTGGTACTGCTGTACTGCCCATGCACTACTTGTTGAGTCAGATAGACGGTCAACCCACCTATTATCTCATGATCCTTGTAGGCATTGTACTGTATGATACGGTCCGGAAAACGTGACTTCAAAAGTTCTATCTCTGACAACGTGTGCACAGGCTTGGCATGGAACCTCTCCGCCAGATTATCATCCAATATTTTCCAAAACGCTTCCAAACTACCATCTTTGACCACCGTAACCCCATTGTCAAGCGCTTTGCGGAGCAACCTACGATGGTCTTTACGCCATCTTTGATGCCGCTGCATAAAGATAGTAGTACCAATATTTCTTGAATATAGCTGGGCATGACATTTCCAAAAGATAGCGTAAAGGTCTTCTTCAGAAGGATGAAGATGGTAGATCCAGGGTATCGGCTTGTAATACACCTCCCGGATCCCCGCAGCTTTGAGGTATCTGTTTAACTCATCAAACAGTTGGCACGTCTCGGTGATGGTAACATTATAATCCATGATGAGTCCCCCGTAAGTCAGTCCAAAATGGGAATAAAGGATATTGTCTTTGATATGTGCCGGCAACAACGCATAGAGACGTGGTCCTTTATAGAACATAAGGGAATAATCAGCAAAACGGTCGCGGTGGTAGTCCATGTAATCCCGATAAAAGAGGAAAGTGGCATTCCTGGCTTTTGAGACATATTGATCCCATTGCTTCTTGTCAAGATCAGAATATCTTCTTATTTCGAACATGAGATGAATTTTAGAAAGGAAGAATAATCACGAATGTAGTCGCTCTCGTCGAAAGAATCCTCGGCCAGAACAAGGCAGACAGCACCAGAAGAGAAATTCTCCAGAGTGCGCCAGATACCCTTGTCGACGAGCAAACCTTCATAAGGCTTGGTCAGCAGATACTGCCTCTTCTCATGCCCGTTGTCCAACGTGACGGTGAAGGCACCACTGACCGAGACAAGGAGTTCACGACAATGGATATGGGCATGTCCACCCCGTCCTGCATCCGTGGGAATGTCGTAAGTCCAATACACACGACTAATCTGGAAGGGAATGTCCTTGCATTGTTCCACCACAGTGAGGTTGCCGCGTGGGTCTACTATCTTTTTCAGAGAAATGATTTTTCCTAACTGATCCATGTATTGATAACGACAGCCCCACGGTTTTATTTTGGCCTAAGGGGAATTATTAAACAATAAACACTAAGACATGGCGTTACAGAGAAATGGAACAGAGACATTCATCAGACCTGAATTCTGACAAGCCAACACTTCGCCATGCCACAATACCTTCGATGAAGCGAAGGATGAAAGGCAAGGATTACCATGAACGGACTATCTATATGATTACACTCGTCGTCGCCGGCAGGCGGAAGTTGTTTGGAGAGATAGAGGGGGATATTCGTTCGTGTTACGGCGAGGCCAGCTATCCGCATATCGTCCTCTCGACGTTAGGGGAGGCGGTGAAGGAGCAGATAACGGGATTACCCAGGTACTACCCACAATTAACGGTTAGTGGGTATCAGATCATGCCCGACCATCTTCATCTCATTCTCTTCGTGCATGAGACGCTTCCCTGCCACCTTGGAATGGTAATACGGGGATTTGTGCAAGGTTGCAACAAAGCCTACCGCCGCATCGTTCCACAGAAGGCAGTGACAGCCCCGGCAACGGAAAAGCGTGACCGGCGTGGTGACGGTATTCTCTTTGAACATGGCTACAACGACAAAGTACTCCTTCACCAGGGACAGCTGAAGACATGGATACACTATCTTGCCGACAACCCCCGGCGTCTGATGGTAAAACGCTCCTACCCTGACTACTTCCGCGTTCAGCGGAATATTCAGGAGAAAGGGGTCACCTTTTCAGCTATCGGGAACCTTTTCCTCCTTCGCAAACCGTTGCTGCAGGTACAGTGTTCACGCCGTCTCTCCGAGACGGAGATTCAAGCTGTGACAGTGCGCGCCTTGACGGAATGTGCCGCAGGGGCGGTGATGGTGTCTCCCTGCATCTCCCCCGGGGAGAAAGCCGTGATGCGCACAGTCTTTGAGAAAGGCTATCCGGAGATCGTCCTGCTGGAAAACGGCTTCACGGCTCTTGCCAAGCCTGGCGGAGCTCGCTTCGATGCCTGCGCCCGAGGCCAGCTGCTGCTGTTAGCACCCTGGGAACATCATACTGACAAAAGGGTCATCACCCGCCTGCAATGCACCATGCTCAACAACATGGCTGCTGCCCTCTGCAACGGAGAAAGGCTATGAGCCACAACTCCTCGCCCTAAAAAGGCGAAGCACAGAACGAGACGCACCCCTTTGCGAGGCGAAACCCTGAACGAGGGGGCGTCCTGTGCTTCGCCTTTTCAAGGCGAAGGCGTAGATGGCGAAACTAAAAGCTACTTCTTCATATACGGATCGGTGCCAAGAACGGTCTTTGCCAGGCGCTTGGTCTTGTCACGCAATGCATCCATGTCGCAGCCAACCTTGTCGTAGCAGACCACGACACCCATGCGACGGCCGACATGTGCGACGGGCTTACCGAAGATACGCACACGGGCATGATCCTCACGGCACACATCTTCCAGGTTGTAGTCCAACGGCTTGTCGCTGTCTACGGGTGAAAGCACCACTGCCGACGCTCCACTGTGCTCAAGATGGATGGCCGGGATATCCAGTCCCATCACAGCACGGAAATGAAGTTCAAACTCGCTGAGGTTGGTACAGTGGCTCAGTGTCACCATGCCCGTATCGTGCGGACGGGGGCTCAGCTCCGAGAAGATCACCTCGCCCTGTTTGGTGAGGAAAAACTCCACTCCCCAGATGCCGTAACCCGTGAGTGCCTTCGTCACCTCAGCAGCGATGTGCTGCGCCTGCTTCAAAGCCTCATCACTAATAGCGTAAGGCATCCAGCTCTCGCGATAGTCACCGCCTTTCTGAACGTGCCCGATAGGCGGACAGAAGATCGTAGGTCCATGCTTCTGAGTGACAGTGAGCAAAGTGAACTCCGACTGGAAGTCAATGAACTCCTCAATGATCACTTCCTTCACATCTCCACGTCCTTCCTCCATGGCATCACGGAAAGCCTCTTTCAGTTCATCGTCGTTGTGGACATAACTCTGTCCGTGACCTGACGAGGACATCAAAGGCTTGACAACACAGGGGAAGCCAATCTCGTCAGCAGCATGTTTGAACTCATCGAAAGTCTTGGCATAGAAATACTTCGCTGTACGCAGTCCCAACTCCTTCGCGGCTAAGTCGCGGATAGCCCGACGGTTCATCGTATAGTTGACCGCGCGAGCCGACGGCACCACCTGTATGCCCTCCTTCTCGAAATCGAAGAGACGCTCCGTACGGATAGCCTCAATCTCCGGCACAATGAGGTCTGGATGATGCTTCTCCACCACGGCAGCGAGCGTATCACCGTCGAGCATGGAGAACACCTCACGCTCATCGGCTACCTGCATGGCCGGCGCATTGTCGTACTTGTCGCAAGCGATAACATACTGCCCTGCACGCTTGGCAGCAATGGTGAACTCCTTGCCCAGTTCACCGGAACCCAACAACAATATCTTTTTCATAATTACGAATGTTGAACGATCGATTACGAATGTTGAATGACCAAAACTAAATGGCCAAAATTAAATGACCAATACTAAATAACCAATATTTAATGGTCTAAGAAGAGAGATCTGTATCGAATGCAAAGGTTGATCATAGATGCATAGCCTCGGCACGCTTTTTCACCAACTCGGGCAACTTGCGCCACATCATCTGCCACTCTGGAGAGATGGCGATGCGACGCAGGTCTGTGTCAATGATATGCTGCATCTGCTCAACGCTGATATGATGCTTAGCGGCCAACTGCTCCACACTCTGCGGGGCTTGATTCCCCAATCCGAAATAGCTCTCGACGATATCTTTGTCAAGAGCGCCAAGCATTGTGAGCAGTACATCCATGTTGGCTCTGTCACCATCCGTGATGAGCAGAGCCGATGAACGCATCAGTCGCAGAAAAGCAGCTAAGCGATTAGAGAGTGCGTCCATGACGCTCCTTTCCGTACATGATATCGTAGTATTTCTGGTAGTCGCCCGAAGTGACCTCCTCGATCCATTTCTGATTTTCGAGATTCCATTTGATCGTCTTGACAATACCGTCGGCAAACTTCGTCTCAGGATACCATCCCAATTCGGTCTTAATCTTTGTCGGATCGATGGCGTAACGCGCGTCATGACCGAGACGGTCAGCGACATGCTCGATGAGCGAGTCGTTGATCCAACTGATATCAAAGTCGCCGTTGGCATCCTTGACCTGCTTCTTCAACACTTGGCGCAGGTTCTTGTCGGCAGCCATCATGTCGTGGATTGTCTTGATGGTAAGCTTCACAATGTCGATGTTCTTCATCTCGTTGTGCCCTCCGACATTATAAACCTCACCGGCTCTGCCCTCACGCACAACCAGATCTATGGCTTTGCAGTGGTCTTCGACATAGAGCCAGTCACGCACATTGAGTCCCTCACCATAGACGGGCAGTTTCTTGCCGTGCAGAATATTATTGATGATCAACGGAATGAGCTTCTCTGGAAAATGGTACGGACCATAGTTGTTGGAGCATCGTGTGATGCTCACCGGCATGTGATAAGTGTCGCGGTAAGCCTGTACGAAGAAGTCGGCACTCGCCTTGCTGGCTGAGTAAGGGCTATGCGGGCACAGTGGCGTGGTCTCCGTGAAATAGCCAGTCTGGCCCAAAGCTCCATAAACCTCGTCGGTGGAAACCTGGTGATAACGCTTACCAGGTTTCCAAGTAGGATAGCCCTGCGCATCCTTACCCGTCACCCATGCACGCCGTGCAGCATCCATCAAGTTTTGCGTACCAAGGATGTTCACGCTCAGGAAGAGCTGTGGATCCTCTATCGAACGGTCTACATGACTCTCAGCAGCGAAGTTCACCACATAGTCGATATCGTTCTCCGCAAACAGTTTATCAGCTAACTCGCGGTCGCGGATGTCACCCTTTACAAAGAAGCAACGCTTGTTGTCGATGTCGTCCTTGATGGTACCAAGGTTTCCGGCATAGGTCAATGCGTCGAGGATAATCACCTTGATGTCTTCGTTCACATACTTTTTGTGGAGCAGATACTTGATGAAGTTTGAGCCGATGAATCCAGCGGCTCCTGTCACAAGATAAGTTTTCATATGATGCTTATTAAAATATTGTCTATTCTTGAATGCTACACCTTATTATATATATGCTACACCTTATTATATATAGGGAGGCTATCGCGAGCCCAACTTCACTACTTCGCAATCGCGGAAGTCGTCGCCGTCGATCGTCAGTCTGACGATGGTCCGTTCCAGTTGCCATCCCGACATTCCCGCAGCTCCGGGATTGATATGCAGAAGATCGAGCTTCTTGTCCGGCATGATTCTCAGTATATGAGAGTGACCGTCAACGAAGAGCTTTGGTGGATTGCGTCTAATCATGTCTCTTACCGAGGGATCGTAATGACCGGGATAACCGCCGATATGCTTCATCAGCACATCGACCTCCTCACATTTAAATCGCAGGATCTCGGGATAGCGGGCACGAACATCCACATCATCAATATTGCCATAGACAGCCCTGAAGCGCGGGCGCAAATCCTCGAAAGCGTTGGCCAGCGACAGGCTGCCGATGTCACCTGCATGCCAGATCTCATCACAATCTGCCATATAGGTGACATACTTCTCGTCCCAAAAGCCATGTGTATCACTGATGATCGCTATTCTTTTCATAGATTGTCTGTGTCAAGGTTTTATTTCAGAATGAATCTCTTGTTGCTGCAAGTCAAAACGTTTACGGATAAACCGGGTGATAAAATCCAAAGTACCTTCCATCCCGAGTACACTGGAGTTGATACACAGGTCGTAGCTCTCTGCTGCCCCCCACGTCTTTCCAGTATAGTAATTGTAATAGGATGCGCGCTCCTCCTCATGCTTGTGGATATATTTCCGTCCGTTTGCCCTGTCGAGACCATGCCGTTTGCAGACCCGCTGCAGCCGCTGGTCGATATTGGCAGAGATAAAAATGCTCACCGTGTTTTTCATATCCCGAAGCACATAGTCGGCAGTGCGTCCTACGAAAACACAACTGCTTTCTTGGGCAGCCTTGCGGATGGCATCGCTTTGAAACTGATAGAGGCTTTCCTGCGAGAACTCATTTTTGTAATAAGGACTCTCGCCAAAGAGTGAACCGTGGATATGAAAGAGAGAACGAAGGAAACCTTTGTGCTCATCGTTCTGCTCGAAGAACTTCTCACAGAATCCACTTTCCTTGGCAGCCAAGTTGAGAAGCTCCTTGTCGTAAAACTTACAGCCGAACTGTTCTGCCAACTGCCGGGCGATGATCCGGCCACCGGAACCTATCTGCCGGCCAATGTTAATGATTATCTTCTTGTCCTCCATGTCGAGTCAGTTGTTTTACATATTAGATTTTCTGACAAACCAAATCATGGTCACACCCGCCATCACTGCCGCAATAAAGTCCGAAGCCGGTAAGGCATACCAAACACCGTCAATTCCGAAGAACAGCGGTAATACCAGCAGCAAAGGCAAGAGAAAGATCAGTTGTCGGGAAAGAGAGAGGAATATGCTTAGTTGTACTTTTCCTATACATTGGAAGAATGTCGTGATCACCATTTGCGCTCCCACGACAGGGAATACCAGCATGTTCAGCCGGATGGCCTTCACTGACATCTTGATCAACTGCGGATCGCTCGTGAACAAACGTGCCACAGCATGCGGCAGAAACATTGCGACCAGCCAGCCCACCGTCATGATACACACGCCAGCCATAATGGAGATGTCTACTACACGACGCAGACGGTCGAACTGCTGACTGCCATAGTTATAACCTGCTATTGGCTGCATACCCTGGTTGAGTCCCATGACAAACATCATAAACACCATACTCAACGCATTGGCGATGCCATAGGAGCCGACGGACAGGTCTCCGCCATAGCGCACCAACTGGTTGTTCATGAAGATGACAATGACACAGGCAGTGGCATTCATCAAGAAAGGCGAAATGCCAATACTCAGGATCAGCTTCACCAGACTTCCCTTCAAACGATAGATGCCCCGCTTGAGATGGAGCAACTGACGTTTGTCGGCAAAGAACTTCATCTGCCACGTCAGCGCGATGCTTTGGGCGACAACAGTTCCCAAGGCTGCTCCCCGTATGCCCCAACGCCACCAATAGATGAAGATGAAGTCAAAAACTATGTTCAAGCCCACCGACATGATAGTAGCCATCATCGCCTTGCGTGGCTTACTCGCTGCACGCAACACGGCGTTCATGCCAAAATACATGTGAGAGACGACGTTGCCCAACAGGATGATCTGCATGAAGGCACGTGCATATGGGAGTGTATGGTCGCTTGCGCCAAAGAAGCGAAGAATGGGATCGAGGAAGATAAGGCTGACCACGGAGAAGGCTACTCCTATAATAAGGTTGAGTGTCACCGTGTTGCCAAGAAGCTGTTCTGCCGTCTGATAATCACGTTGTCCAAGCTTCACCGATATAGACGTGGACGAACCGACACCTACTGCTGCACCGAAAGCGGCGCCAAGGTTCATAAAGGGAAAAGTGATGGCAAGACCCGAGATAGCCATTGGACCCACCACCTGACCAATAAATACCCGGTCGATGATATTGTAGAGTGATGCCGCAGTCATCGCCACCATAGCCGGCAAAGCATACTGCAACAGCAAATGCCCTACGGGCTTAGTGCCCAAGGCCAATGTCTCTTTCTTATTATCTGCTTCCATATATTTGCAAAAGTACGAAAAATATTTGGAGTTTTGCCTTTTTCCACGTACTTTTGCAATTCTAAACAATAGTTTTTTAGTTTATGCGCAACGTCGTAGTCATCATTGTCTTCTTTTTACTGCAAAACCTCGGTGCTTTTGCGGCAAAGGGGCGCATTGCATATCCTGGTGGCAAATTCTATATCTACCGTATCTCTTTAACGGACAAGAAAGGTTCGCCCGGCACGCTTGACCATCCCGAGAAGTATCTTTCCCAAAAGGCTCTTCTCCGCCGTGAGCGCCAACACATAGCCGTCGACTCGCTCGACCTGCCCTTGTCGGCTGTCTATCTCAACGGGCTCAGAAACGAAGGCGCACAAGTCATCGGCGGCAGCAAATGGAACAACACTGTACTCGTCCGCACTAAGGACACCACTATCATGACCCGTCTGCGCGCCCTACCCTACGTCAAGAGTTCCATTCGTGTATTCAAGGCTCCCGACTCCACGACCGTGATGCTTCCCGACGACATCGACAAAGATGCGCTCGGGAAAAAGCCTTCCGGCGACTTCTATGGCCGCGGAGCTATCCAACTCGACATGCTCAATGGCCGCAAAGTCCATCAGGCAGGCTTTCGGGGCAAAGGCATGCTCATCGCGGTCATCGACGGCGGATATATGAATACCGACAAACTTGCACGGCATTACCATTTCAATATCGTCGGGCAGCACGACTGCGTATGGCCCTACGACGACAACGTATACCATCTGCTGAGCCACGGCACGATGGTGCTCTCCACCATGGCTTCCAATGTCGACAGCGTGTTTGTCGGCACAGCTCCCGACGCGTCTTACCTGCTCCTGCGCAGTGAGGACGGACGCAGCGAGCAGCTCGTGGAGGAAGACTACTGGACGCAGGCAGCGGAATACGCTGATTCCGTGGGTGCCGACATCATCAACTCATCGCTGGGCTACACCGTCTTTGACGACGAAAACACAAGCATCCACTATCGCGACCAAGACGGAAAGACACAACTCATCTCCCGCACTGCTTCCACACTGACCAGCCGGGGCATGGTGCTCGTGTGCAGCGCAGGCAACGAGGGCATGAAGTTCTGGAAGCGCATCGGCTGTCCCGCCGACGCTTTCGACATTCTCTCCGTGGCTGCTCTCTCCGACGACAGTGTCAACGCGCTCTTCTCCTCACTCGGACCTTCTATCGACGGACGCGTAAAGCCCGACGTGGCTGCCCTCGGCGTGGGAGCCACCGTTGTCAGCGGAGCCGGAAAGATCATCCATGCCAACGGCACATCGTTTGCCTCGCCCATCCTCTGCGGCATGGTGGCGTGTCTGTGGCAGGCCATGCCCGACAAGACCGCTTACGAGATTATCGATATGGTCAAGAAAGCCGGCAACCGCTACAGCCATCCCGACAATATCTTCGGCTACGGCATTCCTGACTTTTACCACATCCTGGAATACCAACGCTCAACCATACCTACACCCCGACAATGAAAGCATTAACTCTTTACGAACTCAACAATCTCGTCAGAGGCGTCATCGAGGCAACGCTCGACCGTCCCTATTGGGTCGAAGCCGAACTGTCTGAGGCGCGTGAGGTACGTGGGCACTGCTACATGGAGTTGGTGCAGAAAGACGAATACTCCGCCACGCCGGTGGCACGCGCCTCGGCGAAATGCTGGCACAATGTATGGATGAGACTCAAACCGCACTTCGAGCAGATCACGGGACAGACGCTTCATGCAGGTATGAAAGTGCTGTTGCTGGTCACAGCCAATTTCCACGAGGCTTACGGTTTCTCATGGATTGTTCAGGACATCGACCCCACTTACACGATGGGCGCCATGGCCCGCAAACGACAGGAGATCATCCGCCAGCTCAAGGAAGAAGGCGTCTTCGACCTGCAACGGCAGTTGCAGCTCCCTCTTTTCGCCCAGCACATCGCGGTCATCTCCAGCGAGCAGGCCGCTGGATTCGGCGACTTCTGCAACCAACTCGACAACAACGACTATGGTTTCTACTTTTCGTACACGCTCTTCCCAGCCATCATGCAGGGTGAGCAAGTCGAGAGCAGTGTCATCCATGCACTGAATGACATCTTTGACCGGGCCGACGATTTCGATGCCGTAGTGCTCATCCGTGGTGGTGGCGCCACTGCCGACATGAGCGGCTTCGACACGCTGGCACTCGCCGAAAACGTGGCCAACTTCCCCCTTCCCATCATCACGGGCATCGGACACGAGCGCGACGAGAGCATCCTCGACATGATCTCGTTCCAACGAGTGAAGACACCGACAGCAGCAGCAGCCTTTCTCATCGACCACTTAGCGGCGGCCGACAGCCACTTGCAAATGCTCGGGCAGCGCACCGTGACGTATGTCAACACACGTATGCAGCAAGAGCGCAGCCGTCTCGACCACCTTGCCCATCGCATCCCAATGCTGTTTTCCCTTGTCAAAACCCGCCAGGGAGCAATTATCGACCGGTTGTCACAACAGATTCTCTCGCTCATGCGGCAACAGCTCTCTCAGGCACGCTACCACCTTGAGCTGATTCATGGACACACGTTGCCAGCCCTCACGCAGAGACTCAGTACAGAGAAGCACCGGCTCGAACAGTACGGTCTAAGGTTGAAGGCCGTGGATCCACAGATCATCCTGCAACGCGGCTATAGCCTGACAACTCTTCATGGCAAGGCCATCCGCGATGCCTCCACCCTCAAAGAGGGCGACACCATCGTGACCCGCTTCGCCCAAGGGTCTGTTTCCTCTATCGTGAAATCACAACAGCAAAAACATCACGCATAAACTATGAAAGCAATAAAATATGAGGATGCCATCCGACAACTGGAAGACATCGTAGAGAAATTGGAAAACAACGAGTTGGACATCGACGAGATGCCTGAGGCATTGAAGCGAGCCCAACAGTTGCTCAAGCTCTGCCGCGACCGGCTCACCAAGACCGACGCTGAGATACAAAAGATACAAGAGGAGGCGAAAGATGCACCTAATGCATAATTTTTCGCGATCTGTTCAAAAAACAAGAATAGAAAGTTGTAAATTACAACTATTATGTGTAATTTTGCAGTAAATTATAAGAAAGCAATTTAAAACGTATTGTGTATGAAAGATTTAGATTGGGGTAATCTGTCATTTGGTTACATGAAGACAGACTACAATGTTCGTTGTTACTATCGTGATGGTAAGTGGGGCGAGATAGAGGTCTGCTCCGACGAATTCCTGAAGCTTCACATGGCAGCCACCTGCCTCCACTATGGTCAGGAGGCTTTCGAGGGACTGAAAGCTTATCGCTGCCCCGACGGCAAGGTACGTATCTTCCGTGTCAAGGATAATGCCGAGCGCCTGCAGAGCACGTGCGAAGGTATCGTCATGCCAAAGGTGCCGACAGAGCTGTTTGAAGAGATGGTCAAGAAAGTCGTACGCCTCAATCAAGAATATATCCCCACCTATGAGAGCGGTGCCACGCTCTATATCCGTCCGCTGCTCATCGGTACGAGCGCACAGGTGGGCGTGCATCCCTCTAAGGAATACCTGTTCATGATCTTTGTCACACCGGTAGGTCCTTACTTCAAGGGTGGCTTCGTCTGCAACAAATACGCCATTGTCCGCGACTACGACCGTGCCGCTCCTTTAGGCACAGGCCGCTACAAAGTCGGCGGCAACTACGCTGCTTCTCTGCGTGCCCACATGTACGCTGCCGGCAAAGGCTATGGCAGTGAGTTCTATCTCGACGCCAAGGAAAAGAAATACGTCGACGAGTGCGGTGCCGCCAACTTCTTTGGTATCAAGAATGGCACTTATATCACACCGAAGAGCACGTCTATCCTGCCTTCCATCACCAACAAGAGCCTCATGCAGATTGCTGAGGATCTGGGGCTGAAGGTAGAGCGTCGTCCCGTGCCCGAGGAAGAACTGCCTACCTTTGAGGAAGCCGGAGCCTGCGGTACAGCAGCCGTGATTTCACCGATCTCTGAGCTCGACGACCTCGACACAGGCAAGAAATATGTCTTCGGCGACAAACCGGGACCCTGGTCTACCAAGCTCTACAACACATTGCGCGGTATTCAGTACGGCACCGTAGAGGACAAGCACGGCTGGACAACCGTCGTCATCGAGTAAGTAAGGAAGTCTACACCTCTTTTCTTTATTATAATAGCCGGAGCCTTCGGGGATCCGGCTATTTTTATTACATCATAATAAAAGAAAATAAATAGAATAGAGTAAGATTTCGTCTACTCTGTTACTATGTCATTCATTTGATTCACCCTACCTCAAAATAAGGTTGGCTGCAATCGGGAACACAAAGAAAAAAGTGTTTTTCTTTGATATTCCACTCGTTTGCACTACCTTTGCACTACAAAAAGAAATATATGGGAAAAGGTAAGTTAGCCAAGTTTGCAGAGATGAAGACAATGAGCAATGTCTTCGAGTATCCATTCTCCGTCATCGACAATGTGCCCTTCGACATGAAAGGTCATTGGCGGGAACAGTATTTCCATAACGACAATCCCATCGTGCTGGAGCTTGGCTGCGGAAAGGGAGAGTACACCGTGGGATTGGGAAAACTCTTCCCCGACGTCAACTTCATCGGTGTGGACATTAAGGGCGCACGCATGTGGACGGGTGCCAAACTGGCTTTGGAGGACGGGATGACCAATGTGGCTTTCCTGCGCACGAGCATTGAGATCATCGACCGCTTCTTTGCTGAGGATGAGGTGCAGGAGATTTGGCTGACATTCTCTGACCCTCAGATGAAAAATCCACGCAAGCGACTCACCTCCACCTATTTCATGGAACGCTACCGCCGCTTTCTCGTCGACGGTGGACTGGTGCATCTGAAGACCGACTCCAACTTTCTCTTCACCTACACGCGGCTGATGGTGGAGAAAAACCAACTGCCCGTGGACATGTGCACAGAAGATCTCTACCACGCCACTCCCTCTGCCCTCGTAGGCACGCCACTGCTCACCATACAGACTTACTATGAGAAGATGTGGATGGAACGAGGACTGAACATCCGTTACCTGCGCTTTCATCTGCCCCAACAAGGCGCACTCGTGGAGCCCGAAGTGGAGATTCCGCTCGACGAATACCGCAGCTACCACAGAAGTAAACGCAGCAGCAAGGAGACTGCACGATAAAACGCGATGAGGGCACTATCACTTTTCTAAACAAAAAGCTGTCGACTTGAACTTGCATTCTAGAAAGGTAAAAACACTGAAAAAAGGAGTTAACCCACTAAAAAACTACTCTTTCACGCACAAACCAGTGAGATGACCGCATCAAACTTATTGTTTCTGCCTTTCAAATCACTGATTTCATCAAGTCAGAACGGTGGTTTTACCCAAAATTCTCTAGAGAATTTTGGGTAAAACCATATGTTTTATAAAATACGAAAAGTTGATTCTCTATAACTTACTATACATCAACAAGTTATAAAAAGCGCTCATTTTGCTCAAAATTGAGCCGAAGGGCACCTTGATTTCAAAGAATCGATTCTCAGAGCCCGATAATTGTCAGTTTACAAGACAAAACCTTCAACCTACATTTCAATTGAAACTTTGTCCCTCCTTCACGATTCCGACATAACAGCAGAATGATTTTTCACTCATATACTACTGCAGGTCGAAGTACACGCCACCGTCGTCCTGCTTGTCCTCAGTCTTTTTGGGCTTAGGCGTCTCCTTGAGTTTCCCGTTCTTGTCGAAGAGATCATAAGTCGTACGGAGTACGGAGAACTCGGTGCGACGGTTGAGCTGGTTGCATATCTCCTCTTTTTTCTTGTCCTTGAGTGCTTTGATGAAATCTTCCGTGAGTACGTCGCCCTCTTTCAGCCACTGATATTTCTCGGTCAACTTCTTCTTGATCTTCTTTGGGCGCTCCTTGCCATAGCCCACCGGCGTGAGTCGGTCTACAGCGATGCCATGGGCGATAAGATAGGCCACCACGGCTTCTGCACGTCGCTGCGACAGACGTTTATTGTACTCCGCAGAACCCTTGTAGTCGCAGTGGGCACTGAGCTCGATGGTCACATGGGGATTTTCGTTGAGCAGAGCCACGAGCTTGTCGAGTGCTGTCTTTGAAGAGTCGCGCAGCGTAGCCTTGTCGAAATCGTAGAAGATATTGTCGATGAGTGTCGGCGCAGAGATGTTTGCCAAGGCGAACTGCAAGGTTGTGTCTCGGCTTTCTTTGGGATTGACCAGTGCCTTGACTTGTTCCTGATGGTTGAGATAGCCTTTGCAAGTGACAAGAAAGAGATAGCTGACACCGGGATCCAACACCTTGGTGAACGATCCGTCGCTGTGCACACTCATCTTCTCATTGGTCCCATCATCGCCGATGACATAGACTTGGGCGGCAGGAAGCTCATAGCCGTCCATCTCGTAGACCCACCCCTTGACCGTCTGCATGATCTCCGGGTTGACAAACGAGTAGATATGATCCCAGCCACGTGCGTCGCCGCGGTTGCTGGAGAAGAATCCACGGTTGTAAGGACCCTCGAAGGTCATGCCGAAGTCATCGCCTTGAGAATTGAGCGGATAGCCGGGATGGGATAGATGATAACGTCCGTCCTTGCCCACCTTGGCGATGAAGATGTCAAGACCTCCAAGACCGGGATGGCCATTGCTGGAGAAATAAAGGTCGCCATTGGGACGGAATGTCGGGAAAGCCTCGTCGCCTGGAGTGTTGACAGGCTCGCCGAGGTTCTCCACGCCACCGTATCCTGCCGGTGTGATGCGTACGCGCCAAATGTCGAGACCGCCTTTTCCTCCCGGCATGTCACTCGTGAAATAGAGCCATTCGCCGTCGGGCGAGATAGCCGGATGGGCATAACTCGACAGCGTGTCGCCAGTGAGCTTCACCTCTGCGGCCTTGCCCCAAGCCGCGTCGGAACGACTTGACTTCACGATCTGAGCATAGCGGGGATAAGAAGGATCTGTGACGCACTGCGTGAGAAACATCTCACGGCCATCAGCAGAAAAGCAACAGGCACCCTCATCATAGGCTGTGTTCACGCCGCCGCTGACATCCTCAGGCTTCGACCACTTGCCTTTGTCGTCCTTCTGAGAAAAGAAGAGATCACCAGGCTTGGTGCCTGTGATGCCGCTGAGCTCATCGCCCTGGGCCTCGTTGCGTGTGGAGGTGAAGTAGAGCTGGTCATACTCGTCGCCAAAGAGCACGGGACAGTAGTCGGCCCGGCGGGAGTTGAACACCTCCATGCGCTTGACCGTATAGCGGCTACCCAGCTGTTTGATGTCGGGAGCCTTACGGGCTGCAAAGAGTCCGTCACGCGCCAGCTTGTCGTGGGGCAGTGAGTCCAGCACGAGCTGAAACTGCTCTTCTGCTTCCCGGTAATTGCCATTTTTCATCAGCATCTGTGCAAAGGCCAGGCGGTCTGCCGTATCAGCCTGCTGATAGCGTATGGCATTGCGCCATGCCGCCAGTGCCCGTGCCGACTGCAGGCTCTTGTCGTAGCACATCGCCATCTTGCGCGCTATCTGTCCGCGCTTGGCCCGCTCCTTGGCAGGAGTCTTTTGATAGGCTTGCCGAAACTCGTTGGCTGCATCGTAGTATTCGCCAAGAGCCAGATATTTCTCGCCCCGACGGAGATTGCGGTCAGCACCACAGGAGGTGACCAGCCATAATATCATAAAAAACAAGAGTGTCTTCTTCATTACCTTAGTAACGGAGAAGACACTCATATATTGTTCCCAAGAGTGTCAAACGACATGCCTACGCCTACTTCGTCGTGACAGCCTCAGGCTCAACGGCCTCAGCACTCACAGACCCGGAAATCTGAGCAGCGCGCTCGGCCTCGGCAGCCTGGACTGCAGCCGGATGGCGCAAGTCCCAACGCAGATAGAGTCCTGCCAGAATCGTACCGGAGATACTGTGCCAGGCACAGCTGATGGCACAAGGCAGGAGCGTAAACGGCTGAGCGGCAAAAAAGTTGGAAGCCAGCACGGTGGCCAGTCCGGCATTCTGCATACCCACCTCGATGGAAATCGTGCGCTTCTTGGCCACGTTGAAGCCTGCCAAGCGTCCGGCGAACCATCCCAAGAGATAGCCCAGAGAGTTATGGCAGAATACCACAGCAAAGGTCCAGATGAACAGTACAAAGCCACGCGCCACAAGATCGTCATGAACGGCGGAGATCACACCACCGACGATGATCGCCAGACACGTGACACTCAGTCCGGGCATCAGTCCTTGCAGTGTGGGAAAGAAACTGCGGCGACTGAAGAAGTAGTTCAGCGCACAACCTACGGCCACAGGAATGATCGTCACAATGATGATATTCTCAAACATGCCAACGGTGTCGATGGCGATAATCTGTCCGCCAAGAAACTGCATGAGCAGAGGCGTCATCACTGGTGCGATCAACGTAGAGGCACACGACATGCCCACCGAGAACGCCACATCACCATGACACAGATACGACATCACGTTGCTCGACACGCCACCGGGGCAGCAGCCCACCAGCAGAATACCCAAAGCCAAGGCTGGCTCAAGATGGAAAACGTGGACAAGCGTCCAAGCCACACCCGGCATGATGATGAACTGGGCACAGGCACCTATGAAGATATCGAGAGGCCGACGGGCCAAAATGCGGAAGTCGTCGGTGGTCAGGGTCAGTCCCATGGTCAGCATAATAATGCCCAGAATGACTGTCTGCGTGTTGCCACGCACCCAATCGAAGATGTGGGGGAAGAAGAAAGTAAACACAGCGATACCAATCACAAAGGCTGTAGCATTCTTTGCCAGCCATCCTGAAAACGATACTAACGATTTAACCATAAGACGTTTTTGTTTTATAACAATCTATTATCTTTTCTCGAAAGATAGTGCAAAGTTACAACTAATTTTGATAACATGGTAATAAAACATAAGTTTTTCTTTCTAAAAAGTATGTTTCCTTTAAAATTAACGCTACGTGACCGCGATGTATCTATTCAGCGACTGAAGTTGAAGCCTTACTACTCGCTATATTTTTTCAAGAATTTGAGAATCAGAGAATATTCTGCGCATCATTGTGAATTGATAAGAATTGGAGAATACAAGCAGCTCACTGCTTTCTCTCTTATAATTCTTTTTATTCTAACCTAAAAAAAAAGAATTCTCTCATTCTCTAATTCTTGAGATAAAATAGTCACAGAAACTTTTCTAAGAATAGTTACACAGCTATTTCAGCCCCATGCCTTTCTTTTATGGGCAAAATAACAAACCAAAAAGACAGAGTAACAGATTGAACAGACATCAAAACAGAAAACTCTGTCTGTTCAATATGTTACTCTGTCTTTTTAAAACCGTTACTCTGTTATTCTTTGGTGTTGTTAACCTGTACGATCTTGGTCTTCGGCAGTTTCTTATTGCGCACGTTGACGGTAGTGACCACTGCTTGTGCCAGATTCAGGAAAGCCTGTCCCACGATGGAGTCTACATTCACGGCAGCCGGCTCACCGGCATCACCGCTCTCGCAGATACTCTGCACGACAGGTATCTGTGCCAGCAACGGGCAACCCATCTCTTTGGCGAGGTTCTTGCAACCGTCCTTGCCAAAGATATAGTATTTGTTCTCAGGCAGTTCAGCCGGCGTGAACCACGCCATGTTCTCCACGAGACCGAGGATAGGCACGTTGACTTTGTCGTTGCGATACATGTCGATACCCTTCCGGGCGTCGGCCAGTGCCACCTTTTGTGGTGTGGAGACGATCACGGCACCAGTGATGGCGAGTGTCTGCAACAGCGTCAGATGGATGTCGGAGGTCCCCGGCGGCGTGTCAAGCACAAAATAATCAAGGTCGCCCCAGTCGGCATCAGCGATGAGCTGCTTCAGTGCTGAGGTAGCCATACCGCCACGCCACAGCGTTGCCTTGTCGGGATCCACGAAGAATCCAATACTCAAGACCTTCACGCCATACTTCACGATCGGCTCAATCAGGTCGCGGCCGTCCTTTTCCACAGCGTTGGGACGGGCGTCTTCCACGCCAAACATCTTAGGCACAGAAGGGCCGAAGATGTCAGTGTCGAGCAGTCCCACCTTATAGCCAAGCTTTGCCAAGGCGATGGCGAGGTTGGCAGCAACAGTGCTCTTGCCCACACCACCCTTGCCGGAGCTGACGGCGATGATGTTCTTCACCTGCGGCAGAAGCTTATCAACTGTCGGACGGGGAGCAGACTTGAACTCTGTCTGAATCGTCACCTCCACCTCAGGACTGATATGATAATGGATAGCAGCCTCAGCAGCTTTCACTGTTGACTGCAGGAACGGGTCGGTATTGCGTGGAAAGACCAGAATGATTCTCACCTTCATGCCGTTGATGCTCGGCGTGTCGGCAAGCATACCACTCTCGATGAGATTTTTCTTCGTGCCTGGATAGATGACTGTTGCCAGGGCTTGTTCGATGAGTTTGGGATATAATGTCATTTGTATGTCTGAAATATGGTTGTCACCTACAAATGTAGCCATATTTCGTGGAAAGGGCAAATTTTTTTTATTATTTATGTTAGCTCATCTCAAAAAAAGAAAAATTAGCCAAAAGCAGAGGCGCTACCTTGCAGAAAATAGTTATCTTTGTTTGATACACAAAACGAAAAGACAATTCTCATGAAGCGCATACACCTTATTATATTATGTCTGTTGATCACCCTCTCCTCTGTGCCCGGCAGGCTCTTCGCCGGCAACATCGTTTGGTACAGCGGCAAGGGTCACGTCACCTACTCCATACAGAAGAAACACGACTACGTGGTGGACAAGGCATTGGATATGTTTTCCGCTGACATGAAAGCGGTCACGGGCAAGAAAGCAGAACGCGACGGCAACGGGGTCATCGACATCTATCAGCTCGACCGTACCAGCAACAAGGATATGCAACGGCTAAAAGAACTTGGCGTGCCCTTCATGAGTTTCATCACCCGTGAAGACGCGTTCTGGCTCGGCGTGCGCCAAAAACGAATCGTCATCGTGGGCAGCAACGGGCGCGGCACGGCCTACGGCATCTTGGAGCTGTCGCGGCTTGCCGGTGTGTCGCCATGGATCTGGTGGGGCGATGTCACGCCGGAACGCAAGAGCCGGCTGACACTCAGCGACCGATACGAGACCATGCAGAGTCCGTCTGTAGCCGAGCGCGGCATCAGCCTGCAAGGCACGCAGTGGTCTACGCTCGCCTGGGATCATCAGCAACTCGACAAGCATTTCCGTCAAGATGCGTTGGGACCTGTGTATTATCATCAGCTCTTTGAACTCATGCTCAGGCTGCGCGCCAACACCTTATACACTGGTACAGCCACGTCATCAAGGGCGCATCGCCATGTCAAGAGCGACAACGAAGTGGCCGACTCCTTTGACATCAACGTCATCAACCACGAGAAAGGACTGGTATATACCGACGACGGCTACGGCTATCTGCAGGGTATGCCCGCTACAAACCGGAAAGATGAACATGACAACGGCAAGCTCTTGTATCATCTCAGCTACCAAGGCACACCTCACGATTACCTTTGGCTGGCCACAACACAACCGGGACTGATCTACCAATCGCTGCGCAACTGCTGGGACAAAGACATCCGGCAGCAATGGATCGCCGTCATCCACGACCCCAAAGTGGCGGCCTATCCGCTCTCTCTCTTCATGGATATGGCTTGGAACATCAACGCCACGGGACCTGACGCGCTCAAAAAGCACCTCACAGAATGGCTCGTCCAGCAGTTCGGACAAGAAGCCGGTGAGCAACTGGCCAAGCCGATGACAAAGTTCTATTGGCTCTGCGGACTCCGCCGACCGGAATTTATGGGATGGAACCAAACGGGACTGAGCGATAAAGAGCACGGCATGGACGAGCTACCGGTGCAGGTCTCAGAGTTCAATGCCGAGCAGTTTGGCAATGAGTTGGAGCGGTTTCTCAACGACTATCAGGAAATAGAGACCGACATCAACCGTGTCGAGGCTTCGATACCTTCACGGTTGCAGGATGCCTTCTTCGCCGCCGTGAAGTATCCGGTCTGTGCCGCAGCCGACATGGCCACCAAGCAGTTGCAGGCACAGGAAGCAAGGACCATCGGCCGAAAGGAGAGCTTTCACCACGATGACGAAGCACTCGAGTCGGCGGTGAGAAGTTGGAAGGCTTACCAAGACATCATTCGGCTGACCAACTACTACAATGAGAAGATGACCAACGGCAAGTGGAACGGACTGATGAACATGGCACCCCGTGGTCTTCAGGTCTTCCTTGCTCCCACGTTCATCGACAATCTGACGACCGGCGAACTGAAGAAATACGACGGCTATGACGGCATCGACGCTCCGATGGACGACGATGGCTGTGTCGTTAGAAACGCTTGTGATTATACTTCGGCCTCAAATAATGTCAGTACCATCGAGATGCTGGGGCATTCCATGAAGGCAGTGTTGCTACCCAAGGGTGCCTCTATCTCGTTTCAGTTCTATGCCCCTGAGGGAAATGCTGCCCTGCGCACGGCTTTAATACCCACGCTTCCCTACAAGAAAGAACAGTTGCGCTATCGCGTGACGCTCGACAGCGGCACGACTTTCACTTATTCGCTGAGCGAACAAGGCATGTCGGAACGCTGGAAGGTAAACGTACTCCGGGGGCAAGCCATCCGCACCGACGACGTGCGACTCTCCTCCGGCACGCATACGCTGACCATTCAGGCTCTCGACGACGGCATCATCGTCGACCAGTGGATGCTGGACTATGACCGCGACCGACAGTTCTATTTGTTCCCCGCCAAGCCTGCCATCTAACCGGCTGAGCATTCTTCCACCTTCAACATTCCAATCACATGACACTTCCAAAGTCTTTTGAAGATTATACCCTTCAGCTCATGGGAGCTGAACGCTTCACCCGTCTGTGCCAGGCTCTCGACACACCTTCACCGGTCAGCATCCGCTTCAACCCGTTCAAGACAACCAACGAAGAACGGCAGAGCATGACATTTCCAGGGCACGAAGGAGAAAGGATCAAACAGACGGATAAGGTCTCCTGGTGCAACGAAGGGCACTATCTTGAGAGTCGTCCGGTGTTTACTCTCGACCCACTTCTCCATGCCGGTGCTTACTATGTGCAGGAGGCTTCGTCGATGTTTATCGACCACGTCATCAGAGAGTATGTCACGGAACCCGTGAAAATGCTTGACCTCTGTGCTGCTCCCGGGGGCAAGACAACAGCCGTGAGAGCGGCACTACCCGAAGGGAGCCTGCTCTTTTGCAACGAACCCGTCAAGCTCAGAGCAAACATCCTGTCAGAAAACATGCAGAAGTTTGGACATCCCGAGGTGATCGTGACCAATAACTACCCCAAAGACTATGCCCGGTCGGGACTCCGCTTTGACGTGATTCTGGCCGATGTGCCTTGTTCGGGTGAAGGCATGTTCCGCAAAGACGAGGACGCCGTCAGACTTTGGAGTCCACAAAACGTGGAGAAATGCCGTGACTTGCAACGGGAGATCATCGAGACGATATGGCCCTGCCTCAACGCGGGCGGCATTCTCATCTACAGCACATGCACCTACAATGCGAAGGAAGACGAAGAGAACATCGCTTGGATCGCGGAAAACTTAGGGGCTGACGTATTGAAAGTGCCCGTCGAGGATGGTTGGAACATCACCGGACCCTTAGTGGGCAACAATCCCGTATGCCGTTTTCTCCCTGGCTATACGGTGGGAGAAGGTCTGTTCATGGCCGCACTCAGAAAACGGGGAGAGAAAAAAGAGATGAAAGAAAACAAAATGCGGGAAGCAAGACAAAGAAAGAAGGAAAAAGGAAAACAAGATCACCAGCAGCCCACCACCGCCTATCAGCAATGGCTGAAAGAGCCGGTGAACTTCCACTGCGTAGCAGACCGGTTGGTAGCTATGCCGCAACAGTGGGACGCATACTACCTCCAAGCCACCAAGTATCTGCATATTCTTCACGCAGGCATCACCATCGGCACGGCAAAAGGCAAGGATCTGGTGCCCGACGAAAGCCTGGCCCTCTCTACGGCTCTCAGCACTGAGGCCTTCCCAAGATGGGAGGCAGACTATCACGAGGCACTGCAATATCTTCACCGAGAGGCTGTTGCCCTGCCCGCGGAAATGCCTAAAGGCTACGTGCTCGTCACCTATCAGGGGCATCCACTCGGCTTCGTGAAAAACTTAGGCTCACGTGCCAACAACCTCTATCCCAAAGAATGGAAAATCAAAATCACGCTATAATCAGTATCATTGTGGCAATGTCACGCCAACGGGCCATTGGCTTCCGTAACCGACTGCCGTGGCATTTGCCCGAGGATATGGCTCACTTCAAGGCTCTCACCACCGGGCATACGGTCATCATGGGGCGCAAGACTTTTGAGTCTCTGCCAAACGGTGCCCTGCCCCACCGTCGCAACGTGGTCATCACACGACAGGCTGAAGCCATGAAGCAACATCGTCACGACGTCGTGCTCTATGATTCTCTGGAAGAAGCACTCAAGCAGGAAGCCAAGGAGCAGGAGATCTTTATCATCGGCGGGGAAAGCATCTATCGACTGTCTATGCCCTTGGCTGACAAAATCTACGCTACCCTCGTCGAACAGGAACCCCCAGAGGCTGATGCCTGGTTCCCGGAAATAGACATGAGAAATTGGCAGATAACAAAAAAGGAGAAGCACTCTGGCTTCTCCTTCCTACTCCTTGAGAGACTTGCTAACTCCCAGGATTAATCTACATTGTCGTTGAACTCAGACTCAGAATTATCGTCCTCGTCGTCATCTTCATCATCATTGGGGATCGGCAATTGCCGGTCGATGACAGCGTTGAAGTTGACGATGGTCTCACTGCGCGACAAGCCCAATGGTTGAAGCTTGTCATGGATGATGTTCATCAGATGATGGTTGTTGCGGGCATACAGTTTGATGAACATGTCGTAACCACCCGTAGTGATGTTGCATTCGGTGACCTCGGGAATTCTTTTCAGTTTCTCCACCACATCGTCAAATGTGGTTGGATCTTTCAGATAAAGACCAATATAAGCACAAGTCTCATAGCCGATTTTCTCAGGATCTACGATAAACTGAGAGCCCTTGAGGATTCCGAGTTGAGTAAGTTTTTGAATACGTTGATGAATAGCAGCTCCACTGACATTGCAGGCGCGGGCAACCTCCAAAAAAGCGATGCGCGCGTCTGACGAAATAAGCTGCAAAATCTTTCTGTCTAAAGCATCTAATTTGTGTCTAGCCATTGTTTCTATTAATTTGCGTGCAAAGATACATATTTTTCTTCATATACACAACTTTTATAAGCAAATATATTATCAAATGACACTTTTACTTTAAAAGTTCATCAACAACAGAAGTCTTTTAATGCTTAGACGCACCTTTTTCTACCGGTGTAGCCGAATAACTGATCTTGAGAGCCTTCGCCTGACGCAGTGCTTGCTTCACGTCTGTGATGATCCCCATGGGCGTGTGGCGGTCGGCTTTGATCGACACGGTCATCTGCTGCTGGTCTTCCGGTGACATCCTGTCCTTTTCTTGTGAGACATAGTCCGTCACGTCGGCAGGAGAACCAAATTTGTCGTTCAACTGTATCATGGTACGACCGTGAGTGGCCTCTCCCATCGTACCCGCAGCCTTGCCTATATATATATAGGTAACAGCGGTCTTCTTCGTCAGTCGCGTCAACTCAGTACCTTGCGGTGTGCGATACTGCACCTTCACGGCCACCTTCTGCATGTGCGTGACTATCATAAAAAAGAACAGCACACTGAAGATCAAATCTGGCAGCGACGCCGTGTTGAGTCCCGGAACCGTATGTTCTCTACGACGAAACATGCTCATGGCTGCCCTCCTTCCTGTGTTGGCTGCGTCGCATCCTGGCTGCCATTATACTGCTCAGCAATGCGCTGGGGAATTTCATCTTTCACCTTGTCGCGCTGATCTTGCGACAATGCAGCGTAGTGGCGACCGAACTGGGCCATAGCGCAGCGGTCGCGCAGATTGCGATAAGCGTCGACGAGCTGGTTCTGCATATGGAAATAAATGTCATAGCTGGCTTGAGGATCCACACTTACCTTGATGAGATGACGCTTTCCAAGCCGTGTGACGAAGGCCTCTACGCGCTGCTGCAGACGGTTCACAGCAAAGGGCTTACCATCGACAAGCAACCGGTTGCCACCCGTGATCTGCAAATCCAGTACCGTGCTTTTCTCCACAAAGGACTGCTCACTCTGCTGTTGTCCTTGTGGCGGCAGCTGGCGCGTAATGCCCTTGTCCACGTCCATATTGGTGGTAACGAGGAAGAAAATGAGCAGCATAAACGAAATATCGGCCGTAGAAGTCGTGTTCAGCTGAGGTACACTACGCCTGCGATGATGGAAATTCATCATAACTTTCGATTATATTTTGTGGCACCATAGATGACTGCGGCTACCGCAATGAGCATCATCACCAATGACGTGACAATGAACATATCGGATGTCCTGAGCCAAAATCCACTTGCATAGGTGACACCATTGATCTTCATCGGTGCGGTACTCCCCAAAGCAAAGGTCAGCAGCAGCAATACTACGACACTACCAGCAACCAAGTAACCGATCTTCTTCACGGGGATTCCATTCTCCACAGCCTCGGTCTTGCCCCGCTTCTTCAGCAAGCTGACCACCGACCATACAGAGAAACCGATACCCAACATCAGGTAAAGAACCATGAGCAACAACAAAGCATTGGTGAACAGAGGCGCGTTGAAGTTGGGATCATCCTCAAACGGACGATCGTAGCCGACAAGCCAGAACAGCACAAAGATAACCATCGCAATGCCTACAAGCAGGTAGAGTGCACGCGAGGAAATCTTCTCCGCTGGCCAGCTCCGAAGCTGATGAATATTCAACCGTTTCATTTCTTCAACTTATATTTTACTACTGAGTCCAACAAAGAGATGGCACTCTCCTCCATCTGCGCGGTGAGATGCTCTATCTTTGAAAGGATATAGTTGTAGAAGATCTGGAGGATCAGGGCCACGATAATACCGAAGATTGTAGTGATCAGAGCCACCTTCATACCGGAAGCGACGATCGTCGGACTGATGTCGCCTGCTGTCTGTATCTGGTCGAAAGCCATCACCATACCAATCACAGTACCTAAGAAGCCGAGCGAAGGAGCCATGGCTATGAACAAAGTAATCCATGAGCAGCCTTTCTCCAAGTTGGAACTCTGCACGGAACCATAGCTGGCTACCGAACGCTCAATGTCTTCGATCGGCTCATCGATGCGTTCCAGACCTTGGTAGCAAATGGAAGCCACAGGACCACGCGTGTTGCGGCATAGCGTCTTTGCGCCCTCTACATCACCACCCATCAGCTTGTCGTCGACATCCTTCATGAGTTTCTTGGCATTGATCTCAGAAAGGCTCAGATAGATGACACGCTCTACACAAAATGCCAAACCGAGTACCAAGGCCAAAGCGACCAATGACATGAAGCCGGCATTGCCCTCTATGAACTTTGTTTTCAAGGCTTTGTAGAAACCGCCATTGTCAGAGGAAGCATCGTCGCCACCGTCGGAAGACGCTGCCTGATCCAACATGCTCTCGGCAGTAGCACTGTCGAGATCCGCGTCATCAGCGTTGGATGACGCACTGTCCGTGGATACCTTCTCCTGCTGCGTTGTCGGTGTAGCCTGAGCTGCTGCTTTCTTTTGAGCCTGCGCCAGGCTGCAGCACGAAATAAATGACACGAGAATAATGAGACGCTGTATCAATCTATTCATCTCTTTTTTAAATGTATTGGTCTATCTATGCTAACTATTTACTATGTAAGTGCAAAGATACTACTTTTGAAGCATATAGAGACGAAAGAAAAAACTTTTTTAATACTTACTGCGAAAAAGGGGACTCCGACTGCAAAAAAGACAAATCAAGCGATCGTGAGGAAGATAACGAAAGAAGGCAAAGAAAAAGGGCAAAAAGAAAATCAAAAATAAATCACGTCTCTCAAACGAGAGCCGTGATCCATTCTTGCTTTGCGGAAAGAGGGGGATTCGAACCCCCGAAACGCTTTAGACGTTTACACGCTTTCCAGGCGTGCCTCTTCAACCACTCGAGCATCTTTCCCTTTCGTGTTTGAATGCCATTTTGCAATAGCGACTGCAAAAGTATTACTTTTATCGCAAACCGCAAACGAAACGCAAGAGCTTTTAAGACTCTTTAAGATTTTAAACACGCTTGTCCGCTTCCAAACCGCCACCACGCTGTCATTTTGCCGTCAGCATACAGCCAATGGACGTACTCCAAAGAGCGTTTCAACGTTTTTGTTGGTCACCAAAGCCACTTCGTCTGCTGACACACCATAGGCTTGTGCCAACGTCAGCCTGACATCAGCCACATAAGCACTCTCGTTCCTCTTGCCCCGATGCGGTACCGGAGCCATATAGGGGCTGTCGGTCTCCAGAACAATACGGTTCAACGGCACTGCTGCGGGCAGATCCTCACGCAGATGGGAACTCTTGAACGTGGACACACCACCCACGCCTAAGCAGAAGCGGTCAAAGCGCAGATAGGCTTCTGCCTCTTTCTGATTGCCTGTAAAACAATGGAAGACGCCACCGGGAAGCACTTTCTCGTAAGGCTTCATGATGTGGAGGAGTTCATTCTGCGCCTTACGGCAATGGATCATCAGCGGCAACTGATATTGAACCGACCACTCTACCTGACGCTCAAAAGCCTTGAGTTGCTGTTGTTCAAACTCACGGCTCCAGTAGAAGTCCAGTCCGCACTCGCCCACAGCAATGTAGCGAAGTGGAGCGTCAGTCGTCAGAGAGTTACGACTTGACTCCAATTCCTGCTGCATGACACCGAGCACGCGCTCCCAGTCATCGCGCACCTCCTCTGGCTGCAAGCCTATCATCGGATAGCAATAGCCGGGATATTGACGACAGACAGCCATTACAGAGGCAATAGACGACTCGTCAATGCCAGGGACAAAAATGGCTCCTACTCCAGCTTCCTTTGCCCGCTGTATCGTCTGCGGCAGGTCTTCATCGAACTCCTCACCGTCGAGATGGGCGTGGGTATCTATAAAAGGTATCATCAAAAGATATTTTAGAACTTACGGTTCATCAGTCGCTCGACATACTGACGCAACTCTTGCTTACGGCCCTCGTCTACCTTTACAGCATCGAGATAGCCTTTGCTCTGCTCAAAACAACTGGCAATCTTCTCCTGAGCGAGTTTGTCTACTCCGATCTCATTATAGAGCCTCGTCACAGCCTTCACCTTTTCATCCCTGTCAAAGTCTGTTGACGAGATCCAACGGTCCAACTCTGCACGTTGCGTAGCATTGGCATGATTGTAAGCATTAATGAGCATGAAAGTCTTCTTGTTGCAGGCAATGTCGCCGCCGATGGCTTTTCCAAACACTTTCTCATTACCGTAGACATCAAGATAGTCGTCCTGCAACTGGAAGGCCAAACCAACAAGTTCACCAAACTGATAGAGTCGCTCAGCATCGTCATGCGGAGCTCCAGCCAGCAGTGCGCCCATCTTTAAGGCACAGGCCAGCAAGACACTTGTCTTCAGACGTATCATCTCGAGATACTCCTCCTCGCTGACATCCATGCGTGTCTCAAAGTCGATATCGTATTGCTGTCCTTCCCCGATCTCCAAAGCAGTGGTGGTGAAGAGTTCAAGCACCTGCGGCAGTTTGTCTGCAGGGCACTCTGCCATCCGCTGATAAGCGAGCACAAGCATTGAGTCACCCGAAAGGATAGCCTGATTGGCATTCCACCGCTTATGCACAGTCTCATGTCCGCGGCGTAAGTCAGCATTGTCCATCAGATCATCGTGAAGAAGTGTATAGTTGTGATAAGTCTCCAAAGCCACAGCCTGCATGAGAATGTTTTCGGGATCATCCTTGTACAGATTATAAGCCAACAGCATCAGCACGGGGCGCATACGTTTGCCGCCCATTGACAACACATACTTCACAGGCTCATAAAGGCTGGATGGCTGACGGTCGTTGGGCAACCGGGCCAGAAAATCATTGACCTCTCCCAGCAGTTCAGAGGCTGACTTCATTGATATTTCCTCATTCATCATCTATAAATTGATCATTCGTAATTGCGTAAACAACGGTTTTGTTTCTGCTACATTGTACGTTCTTGTCAAATAACGAAGTTCACGGGTATAGCAAACATCGTCCGACAAGGCTTTCCATTCATAATGCCGGGCTTCCATTTCGGCATCATCTTGATGACCCGCAAAGCCTCAGCGTCAAGCATAGGATGTGCCGACTTCTGCACTTTCGGTGAAGCGATCGAACCATCCGCATTGATGATGAAGCTCACCACCACCTTGCCTTCTATCTTCTGCTGCCGTGCTAAAGGTGGATAATGCAGGTTGCGTGTGAGCCACTTCATAAACTCCACGATGCCACCGGGGAACTCCGGCAACTGCTCAAGTGTCTTTTCCTCCAGCGAATCCTTGTTGGTGGTGATCTGAGGCAAAGCCTCCGTGACATTGGCATCCTTGGCCATACCCTGTCCGTCACCGATAAGCAGCTTGCTGGTAACGGGTGCTATCTGATCCGTACTGTTGCTCGTATGCTCCACCGTCTTCACGTTATCAGTGATAGACTTCGAAGCTGGTGCCGGTGCAGCGGATATCATATCTTTCATATCCATGGCCGGTTTCATGTCCATCTCCTCGGTCATATCGTCAGAGAGATCGCTGTCGTCGGCAGCATTCTGCGGCCGCGTCGTATATTCTAAAGCTGTAAACAAAAGGGCAAGCGCAAAGATCAGCCCCATGAGGAAGTACTCTCCCCGGTGCTGCTCCAAATTGGCTTTGTCGCTCTTCTTCGTTTCCATGATTTATAATAAATCTACCTGTCTTTCCGTTATCATCAAAGATTCACACTGCAAATTTACTGCAAATCTCGAAAAAAAGCGTATCTTTGCCAAAGAATTAGAGTAAATAAATGAAAAAAAACGCTTTCTCCATTCTTCTCGCTCTTTGCGTCTCCTCTTCGTGGGCACAGTCTGAAAGCGAGACCGCATATAATTTTCTGCGTCTGCCTGTCGGGGCTCACGCTGCAGCTATCGGAGGCGACAATGTGAGTTTGGTGGAAGACGACGAGAATCTGGCGTTCAACAATCCTGCTCTGCTCTCTTCTTCCACACCGAAAACCATTGCACTCAACTATATGAGTTACATGCAAGGGGTCAAAGCCGCCAGTGCCGCGTTTAACTGGGCAAGCGGGGAAAGAGCTACGTGGGCCGTCGGTGCGCAATATCTCGACTATGGCAAGATGAAGCAAACCGATGAGAACAACATACAGACCGGTGATTTCTCGGCACGCGACATAGCGGTGAACGGTACCCTGGCCTATATGCTGACCGACAAAATAGCCGGCGGTATCACTACAAGACTGATTACTTCCTATATCGGCGACTATAATTCCATCGGTTTCGGCGTGGACTTGGGACTGAACTACTACGACGATACCCATCAGTTGTCAGTGTCTCTTACTGCCAAAAATCTTGGCGGGCAACTCAAAGCCTACGACGAGAACTATGAGAAGATGCCTTTTGACCTGCAGGCGGGCGTCACCAAAGGACTCTCAAGCATCCCTCTCCGGCTCTCACTGACGCTGGTGGATCTCAATCATCCGCATTACAAATTCCTCAACCATGTCGTCGTTGGCGGCGACATTCTGCTTGGTGACAACCTTTGGCTCGGCATGGGATATAACTTCCGGCGCGCTGATGAGATGAAGATCACCGACGGCGACAAAGACAGCAGCCATGGTGCAGGACTCTCGCTCGGCGGCGGTATCGACCTCAACAGACTGAAGATTGGAGTGAGCTATGGCAAATACCATGTCTCCAGTTCCAGTCTGATCTGCAGTGCAGCATTTTCACTGTAATCGAGTTCCCCTACACCTTATTATATATATAGCAAACTTTAAAACCGAACAACAGCTCAATCATTCATATCATGAAAAAGATTACAATCGCAATAGACGGATTTTCCTCTTGCGGAAAAAGCACGATGGCCAAAGCATTGGCCAAGAAACTCAGTTATGTCTATATTGACACGGGTGCCATGTACCGTGCCGTCACACTCTTTGCCCTGCGCCATCAGCTGTTCAACGTCGATGGCTCTGTGAAAGAAAAAGAGCTCAAAGCGCTGATGCCCGACATACATATTCGTTTCCAACTGGATCCGGCAACAGGTAATCCCCGTACTATCTTGAACGACGAATGCGTGGAGAAAGAGATCAGAGGCATGGAAGTCAGCCAGCATGTAAGCCCCATCGCCGCCATTCCCTTCGTTCGTGAAGCACTGGTAGCACAGCAACAGACTATGGGCAAAGAGAAAGGCATCGTCATGGACGGCCGCGACATCGGTACGACAGTCTTTCCCGATGCCGAACTGAAGATCTTCGTGACCGCTTCAGCACAGGTTCGCGCGCAGCGCCGCTACGATGAGTTGAAAGCCAAAGGTATGCCCGCTGACTTTAACGACATCCTGAAAAACGTGCAGGAAAGAGACTATATCGACACGCACCGCGAGGTTTCGCCACTGAAGAAAGCCGATGATGCCGTGGAACTGGACAACGGCAACATGACGATAGCAGAGCAGAATCAGTGGCTCTACGAACAATACCTCGCTCATTTACCAGCTTGATACTGCGTCAACTCCATGTTTAGGTCTTAGCACTTCCCTGGACAACAAAAAAGGCACCGGTATAACATAAGGAAGAGACTGCAATGATACAAAGAAAGACTAATCGTAGCCTTTTTACTGAGGAAATATCACTTTTTACTGAAGTTTATTTGCAAAAACGAAACTTTTTCTTATCTTTGCAACCGAAATCAGAAATAGCCGAACAGACACCTTAGTAAAAAGGTATAGTTCGTCCGTCTGATGAAAATATAAAATTAGATTAAGGACAGAAGCAAGTCAATAGATTATAAATTTTGAGTTAATTACTGTTTTTTTAAGAACCCACCCGTGAGGGCAGGTTCTTTTTTGTTTCTATACTCTATCCCTTCTTGTTGCATTGGAAAAAATAGTCTTCAAAAAGGCAATCCACACAGTTATTTGGTCCTTTTACTGTTTTGTCTACATGGGCAATTACTCATTAGCCCCCCTTCCCACTATACTCTATTGTAAAAGCTACTAATTAAAGTTAGCAGATGAGGGCTAATCCAAAAAATATATCTATCTTTGCATTTATATCAAGCGTAAATTCTTCAATATGAAAAAGATAGTATGTGTTTTAGCCGCCTTGGCTTTGTCGGCGAGCATGTATGCCGACAGTTTCACAAGTCTGTGGAAGCAGGTCACCACTGCCCGGCAGAAGGACTTGCCAAAGACTGAACTGCAATGGTTGGATCAGATTGTCAAGAAAGCCCGACAAGAGAAAGCTTACGGACAACTACTGAAAGCCAAATGGATGGAAGTGGAAACACAAAGCCGTGTCGCACCCGATTCACTCGACGTGATGCGGCAACGGTTGGAGACGGACTACACCCGTCTGACCGACCCAACGCTCCGCGCTGTCTACGCCGCCGCACTCGGCAAAGCTTATCAGGACAGTTACGACAAGGACAACCAGGCTAAGGAAAAGTTGTGGTTTGGCCGCGCTATGGCCAATCCCGACCTGTTGGCTAAACACAAATGCGAGGATTATGAACCCGCCATCGTGGAAGGTATCGACAGCAAGATTTTTTACGGCGACCTGCTCCACGTCATCGGACTTGAGGCAAAAGACTATAAAACGCTCCATGACTACTATGCCAAGCAGGGCAACCGACCGGCTGCATGTCTGACAGCACTGTGGATGCAGCAGGCAAAAGGCCAGCAAACCGACTGTGCCCTACGCAAGTCGAAGTGTGTACAATGCCTTGACTCGCTGATGAACGCCTATCAGGACCTGCGCGAATGCGGTGAGATCGCCATCGCCCGATACAATGCGATGAGCCAGACCAGCGACGTCACTGCCGAGCATCGCGTCAACTTCATCAACTACGCCCTTAGCCGCTGGGGCGACTGGCAGCGCATGAACGTTTTGCGCAACGCCCTCGAAGAGTTACAGGCTCCCTCGTTCAGCATCAACGCCGGCGACGGCGTGCTGCTCCCCAACCAGGAGCGGCTCGTACGCATCAACTCTATCAGAAACATCAATACGCTCACGCTGAAGGTCTACCGCCTGAATCTCAACGGTGACACCAGGCTGAACCCTAACAGCAAACGCGATTATGAGCGCATTGCCAAACTGATCTTCCCCGGTGAGATCCAGTCCGTCACGCGCCAATATTACGGCCAGCCAGCCTGGAAAGAGAGCACCGACTCCATTCGTCTCAAGGCCCTGCCCGTGGGTGTATACCTGATTGAGACCACCACCAGCAACACCGGCATTGAACCTCAGCGCACCCTGCTGCGCGTAAGCGACCTGAGCGTGCTCCATCAGCCTCAGCCCGGCAAGGCCATCCGTTTTGTCACTGTCAACGCCACCACCGGCAAACCTATAGCCGGAGCGCACCTGCGCTTCTTCACATACAACGGTAACACACAGAAGACGCTGCAAACGCTGACCACAGGCCGCAACGGTGAGGCCGTCCTGCGCTACGGCGACGAGCGTCCCAACTACTATGTTGCTTACACTGACGACGACAAGGCACTGCCCATCCAAAACGTTTACGACAACTTCTACTACTGGAACAACAAGCGTGAGCATCACAACATCAGCCTCTTCACCGACCGCTCGCTCTATCGTCCCGGCCAGACGCTGCACGCCACAGCTATTGCCTACAATGTCAACGACAGTACGATGCAATCTGCTGTTGCCGGTAGCAAGACCATCACGCTGACGCTGCGCGATGCCAACGGCAAGGAGGTGAGCCGACAAACCGTCACTACCGACGACTTCGGTACGGCATCGGCTGACTTCACCCTGCCGCAGCATGGCCTCACCGGCACGTTCTCCTTAATGGCCAGCAGCGACAACTCGTCGACGGGCTACGCTTCCGTACATGTAGAACAGTACAAGCGACCTACCTTCCAAATCGACTTCGACAAATACACTCAGACCTACCAAGCCGGTGACACACTCCGCGTGCGTGGTGTGGCGAAGACCTATTCCGGCGTACCCGTACAGGGTGGCAAGGTGATCTACACGGTTCGTCGCAGTCCCATGCTGTGGTGGTATCGCACCGTAGGCGGTGAGACGGCACTGCTGACCGACTCCACCGTTACTGCCGACGACGGTTCCTTTACCGTCAAACTGCCAATGACCTACCCCGACAACATCGACCTCAACCAGCGATTCGGCTATCGCATCACTGCCGTAGCGAAAGTCACCAGCCTCTCCGGCGAGACGCAGGAGGCCACGACGATGATGCCGCTGACCAACCGTTCCGCCGTTCTTTCCAGCACATTGCCCAACCAGTGTCTGCGCGACAGCCTGAAGACGTTCCTCTTCTCTTGCAAGAATATGAATGGCGAGAGCATCAAGGCCAATGTCAGCTACCGATTCAACGACAGAGCCTGGGCAACCGTACAGACGGACACACCTATTAATATATATAGGAAACTCGCTTCGGGTGAACACCATCTTGAGGCGATCTGCCAAGGCGACACGCTGCGGAGCGACATCGTAGTGTTTACCTATTCCGACCGTCATCCGGGCACAACCACACACGACTGGTACTATCTCTCCTCCCACCAATTCACCGAAGGCAGTCCCATCTACCTTCAGGTAGGTAGTTCCGACAAAGACGTCCACGTCTTCTACACTGTCTTTGCCTCCGACAAGATCATCAAGCAGGGACAAGGCACACTCAGCAATGAGGTGAGAACTGAAAAGATTCAATATAAGTCCGAATACGGCGACGCCCTCACGCTGGCACTTGCATGGGTCAAGAACGGAAAGTGCTACACCCACTACGATGTCCTCACCCGCCCCCAACCCGACAAGCAGCTCCATCTGACGTGGAAAACGTTCCGTGACAAGCTCATACCCGGACAGAAAGAAACGTGGACGCTGCAGGTGACCAACGCCAAGGCTAAGCCCGCAAAGGCGCAACTGCTGGCCACCATGTACGACAAGAGCCTCGATGCCATCTATCCCCACAACTGGAACTTCTCCCTCGACTTTGCATCCAGTATATTGTCGGCAAGGTGGAACACCAGCCGTTGGTCGGCCATCGGACTCTATGGCTATCAGAACTATCGTGCCTATAATGTGCGCGACCTCAGCTTCAGTCACTTCGATCCCGCTATGGAAGGCGTCCTCAATCCCTTCATTGCTGTGAGTGAAGTGCTGATGGCCTCCGGTCCAGTCCGTGTTCGCGGAACCAAGATGATGACGATGCAACAGTCCCGTGCCGCCAACTTTGCAGGCAGTGACATCGCATATAAGGATGCGGCAGGCCATGATGTTGTCGTTGGCTACGCACCAAAAGCTGCAAACGTAGAGAATGCCGAGACTTCAAAAGTCGGCACGCCTGCCACGCTGCGCGACAACCTCAACGAGACCGCCTTCTTCTTCCCCAACCTCATGACCGATGCCAATGGCAACGTGAGTTTGACGTTCACCCTGCCTGAAAGCGTCACCACCTGGCACTTCCTGGCTTTGGCACACGACAAGGAGATGAACTATGGCCTGCGCAACGACGATGTTGTAGCCCAGAAGACAGTGATGGTACAGCCCAACCTGCCGCGTTTCATCCGCACCGATGACAAGGCGCAAGCCACAGCACTCATCGTCAACACCAGCAACCGCAATGTCAGTGGACGTGCCCATCTGCAACTGCTCGACGCTGAAACCGAGCGTGTGCTCGCCGAGTGGGAGAAGCCGTTTACGGTAGAAGCCGGAAAGACGGTACCCGTAACCTTTGACATTGCCGGCAACCAACTGCCCGCCGATGCCCGCCACGAAGGTCTGGTCATCGCCCGCATCTTGGCAGACGGCAAGGGCTTCAGCGACGGAGAACAGCACTACATGGCCGTCATGCCAAGCCAGGAATACGTCAGCAACACCCGCCCATTCACACTCAGCGGATCCGGCAACACAATCTTCGACCTCAGCCAGCTCTTCCCCAAGAAGGCCAAAGACAGCAAGCTGACGATCGAATACACCAATAATCCCGCCTGGCTGATGGTTCAGACACTGCCCACCGTAGCTAATCCCAACAGCCGCGACGCACTCTCTCTGGCCGCTGCCCTCTACGCCAACACCATCGCACGCAGCATTGTCAACGCCGATCCAGCCATCGGCAAGACACTGAAGCTCTGGCAACAGGAAGCCGGCAAGGAGACTTCGCTCACCAGCAGCCTGCAAACCAACGAGGAGCTCAAGAGTCTTGCACTCTCCGAGACGCCTTGGGTCGCTGACGCTGAAAGCGAGACCGCACAGAAGCTACAGCTCGTCAACTATCTCGACAGCACGCAGATTGATTACCGTCTCAGCAACTTCACCGACCAGCTCCGCAAGCTGCAGCTCTCCGACGGCTCGTTTGCCTGGTGGCCGGGCATGCCGGGCAGCGCTTACATGACCATGAGCATTGCCGAAACGCTTACCCGTCTCAACACCATGACCGGTGCCTCAAAGGAGGTGAACGACATGGTCAAGCGATCCTTCCCCTTCCTCGACAAGTACATCGCCGAAGAAGTTGCCGAACTGAAAAAAGCCGAGAAGAAAGGAGCAAAGCATCTTGCTCCGAGCGAGACGGCTTGTCACTATCTCTATACCTGTGCCCTGGCCAACCGTCCCCGCACAGCCGACATGAGCTATCTCGTAGGTCTGTTGCAGAAAATGCCGACAGCACTGACCATCTACGGTAAGGCCGGTGCAGCAGTCATCCTCAGTCAGTATGGTCAGAGCCAGCGGGCTAAGGACTATCTCCAAAGTCTGAAGGAATACACTGTCTATAAAGAGGAGATGGGGCGCTACTTCGACACGCCGCAGGCTCTCTACAGTTGGTGCGACTACCGCATCCCCACACAGGTAGCAGCCATCGAAGCCCTGAAACGCCTGCAGCCCTCTGATACCAAGACCATAGAAGAGATGCAACGCTGGCTCTTGCAGGAGAAACGCACCACGGGTTGGTCGACACCTCTCAACACCGTCGATGCCGTCTATGCCTTCCTTACCAACGACAAGGGCAAAGCACAATTGTCGCTCCTTGCTCCGCAGACGCAAAAAACAACTTTCTCTGTCGACGGTCAGGCGATGACGATGCCAAAGGCTACGGCCGGACTCGGATATGTCAAGACCACCATTGACCAAGCTGCCAACAGCAAGACGCTGACCATCGACAAGCCAGTCGCCGGCACTTCCTGGGGTGCGCTCTATGCCCAATACTGGCAGACTGCCACTGAGACGGAAGCCTCGGGCAGCGGCATGACCGTCAGACGCGAGATCCTCCACGACGGCAAGACGCTGAAGGTAGGCGACAAGGTGCGCGTGCGCATCACGATTGTTGCTGACCGTGACTACGACTTCGTGGCTGTCCAGGACAAGCGTGCGGCCTGCCTGCAGCCGGTGCGTCAGTTCAGCGGTTACTATGGTGGCTACTATCTGGCCCCGCAGGACAACGTGACAAACTATTATTTCAACATGCTCTCCAAGGGCAAGCACGTCGTCGAAACCGAGTACTTTGTCGACCGGGCCGGCACTTACACGACAGGCACCTGCACCGTGCAGTGCGCTTACAGTCCGGCCTTCAGCGCCCGTGACAAAGCCCTAAAGATCGTCTGCGAGCAATAGACAAAAAAGATAGAGGCCTTAGATGCTATAGAGACCATAGAAGCTATAGACTCAATAGTCTCTATAGAAAGCTATAGACTCTATAGAATCTATAGAGCTATATAGAAGCTATAGCCTCTATAAAAACCATATAAAGAAGAAACCAAGCATGAACGCTAAGAAATTGTTTATCAAGCATATCACTCCCCTCTCCTTTGGAGAGGGGTTGGGGGTGAGGCTCTCTCCCTCCTATAGAGAGGGGCTGGGGGTGAGGCTCTTGGGTAAAGCTCTCCTCCTCCCCACCCTTTTCCTCCCTCTTTCTCTCTCTGCCCAACGCCTTTCCACAGAGAGCGCCGCCATCGACTGTGGTCAGGTGCTCTTCGGCCATCCTGTGACCGCCGTCTACGAGATGCGCAACAGCGGCAACCAGCCGCTGACCATCAAAGACGTGCGCACCAGTTGCGGCTGCACGACCGTCGACTGGCCGTCGACAGCCATCGCCACAGGCAAGAACTTCCAGATCACCGTACGCTACGACGCCCAAACGATGGGCCACTTCAACAAGCAGATAGGCATAGAGAGCAATGCCGCCGACACGATGATGGTGCTCTCATTGCACGGCGTTGTCGTTCCCTCGTTGGCTACCTTTGTGGGAAAATACGATTACAAGATCGGTGACCTGCGCCTCGACCACAACGACGTAGAGTTCGACGACGTGAACCGTGGGGACAAGCCTGTACAGCAGATACACATTATTAATAAAGGAGAACAGACGCTGCAGCCAGTGGTCATGCACCTGCCCAGCTACCTCAAAGCCTCCGTCTCACCGACACAACTGGCACCCGGACACAGCGGTGTGGTGACGCTGATGCTCGACTCACGGGCCATCCGCGACTTTGGCCTCACCCAGTCGTCCATCTATCTCGGCATGTTCCCCGGTGACAAGGTGGCGCCGGAGAAAGAGATCTCTGTCTCGGCCGTCATCCTTCCCGACTTCGATCACCTCACCGATGCCCAGCGCGCCAATGCGCCAAAGATGATTCTCAGTGCTGAGAAGATCGATCTTGGACACTTTGACGGCAAGGACAAGAAGAAAGGGGTACTTGAAATCACCAACGCAGGCAAGCGTACGCTGAAGGTGCGCTCACTGCAGATGTTCACCACTGGCTTGGAAGTATCGCTCAACAAAACTCAGATTGAGCCTGGCAAGACAGCTAAACTCAAGGTCACGGCCTATGCCAAGCAGTTACGCAAAGCCCGTTCTAAGCCCCGTATTCTGATGATCACCAACGATCCCAATCAGACCAAAGTCATTCTCAACGTCAACGTAGAATAATCAAAACAGCAAACAAGCAACTCTTATGAACCTCAAAATAGAAATAGATGCCGGCAGTGGCTTTTGCTTCGGCGTGACCACTGCCATCCGCAAAGCGGAAGAAGAGCTGGCAGCGGGCAAGACGCTCTACTGCCTCGGCGACATTGTTCACAATGGCATGGAGGTGGAACGACTCCACAATCAGGGCCTCGTCACCATTGATCACGAACAGCTCAAACAACTCCACCATGCCAAAGTGCTGCTCCGTGCCCATGGTGAGCCACCCTCGACCTACGAGGTTGCGCGGCAAAACGACATTGAGATCATCGATGCCACCTGCCCTGTGGTCCTCGCTCTACAGCGTCGCATCAAGAAGCAATACGACAACGACCCGTCGGCCCAAATCGTGATCTTCGGCAAGAACGGACACGCTGAGGTGCTCGGACTCGTAGGACAGACGGCCCAGCACGCCATCGTCATCGAGAAATTCGACGACGTGAAGCATCTCGACTTCAACCGCAACATCTATCTCTACTCGCAGACGACGAAAAGTCTCGACGAGTTCCACCGCATCATCGACTACATACAGAGCCACATCGCAACCACGGCGACCTTCCGCAGCTTTGACACTATCTGCCGTCAGGTGGCCAACCGCATGCCAAACATCGCCGAGTTTGCCAAGCACCACGATGTCATCCTCTTCGTCAGCGGCCGCAAGAGCAGCAACGGCAAGGTGCTCTTCAACGAGTGCCTCACCGTCAACGCCAACAGCCATCAGGTCGAGAGCCCCGAGGAAATCGACTTCAGCTGGTTCGACAATGCCGAAACCGTAGGCATCTGTGGAGCTACCAGTACGCCAAAATGGCTGATGGAACAATGCAGAGATGCCATTCTGACGCACTAATCTCATAGGGCACATCATTTGAGAATGTCGTGTTAGAAAATAAAAATAACAAATAAGAAAGGAGTAACAACATGACATTTGACAAATTTACAATCAAGGCGCAGGAAGCCGTGCAGGAAGCTGTCAACACAGCTCAGCAGGCTGGACAGCAGGCCATCGAGCCGGTGCACTTGCTGCAAGGCATCCTGCTGAAAAGCCGCGATGTCACCAACTTCATCTTTCAGAAGTTAGGTGTCAACGCCATGCAGATTGAAAAGCTCGTACAAGAGGAGTTGAAGCATCTCCCACGCGTGGAAGGTGGGCAACCCTATTTCTCCAACGACACTAACAAAGTGCTGGAGCGTGCCATCGCAGACTCGCAGAAGATGGGCGACGAGTTCGTCAGCGTGGAGCCCATCCTCTTGGCTTTACTGGAGGTAAACACCACAGTGAGCCGCATCCTCAAGGACGCTGGCTGCACAGAACAGGAGATGAAGAAGGCCATCGACGAATTGCGTCAGGGCCAGAAAGTGCAAAGTGCCAGTGGTGACGAGAACTATCAGGCGCTCTCGAAATACGCCCGCAACCTTATCGACGCCGCCCGTCAAGGCAAACTCGACCCGGTCATCGGACGTGATGAGGAGATTCGCCGTGTGCTGCAGATTCTTTCGCGCCGCACCAAGAACAATCCTATTCTGATCGGTGAGCCTGGTACCGGTAAGACAGCTATCGTCGAGGGACTTGCCGAACGCATCGTGCGCGGCGATGTTCCCGAAAATCTGAAGAACAAACAGCTCTACTCGCTCGACATGGGTGCCCTCGTCGCCGGTGCCAAGTACAAAGGTGAGTTTGAGGAACGACTCAAGAGCGTCATCAAAGAGGTGACCAACGCTCAAGGCAACATCATTCTCTTCATCGACGAGATCCACACTTTGGTGGGTGCCGGTGGTGGCGAGGGTGCCATGGATGCCGCCAACATCCTCAAGCCGGCACTGGCCCGTGGTGAGCTGCGTGCCATTGGTGCCACCACCCTCAACGAGTATCAGAAGTACTTCGAGAAGGACAAAGCACTGGAGCGCCGCTTCCAGACCGTCATGGTCAACGAGCCTGACGAGGTCGACGCCATCTCTATCTTGCGTGGATTGAAGGAGCGCTATGAGAACCACCACAAGGTTCGTATCACCGACGATGCCTGCATCGCAGCTGTGAAACTCTCGGAGCGCTATATCTCCGACCGTTTCCTCCCCGACAAGGCCATCGACTTGATGGATGAGGCCGCCGCCAAACTGCGTATGGAACGCGACTCGGTGCCGGAGGAACTCGACGAGATCACCCGCCACTTGAAGCAACTCGAAATTGAGCGCGAGGCCATCAAGCGCGAAAACGATACCGACAAGATCCAGCAACTCGACAAGGAAATTGCCGAGCTGAAGGAGAAAGAGCATCAGTTCCGGGCTAAATGGGAAGCCGAAAAAGGGCTCGTCAACAAGATCCAGCAAGACAAGCAGGAGATCGAGAACCTGAAGTTCGAGGCCGACAAAGCCGAGCGCGAAGGCGACTACGGCAAGGTGGCTGAAATCCGCTACGGTAAGCTGAAAGAGTTGCAGGACGACATCAAGAAGATCCAAGAGCAACTCAAGTCGACCCAGGGCGGTGAGGCCATGGTGCGCGAGGAGGTTACTGCCGACGACATCGCCGAGGTGGTGAGCCGCTGGACAGGCATACCCGTGACACGAATGATGCAGAGCGAGCGTGAGAAACTGCTCCATCTCGAGGAGGAACTCCACAAGCGTGTCGTCGGTCAGGACGAAGCCATCAAGGCTGTCGCCGACGCTGTGCGCCGCAGCCGTGCCGGACTGCAAGATCCGAAACGCCCGATCGCATCGTTCATCTTCCTCGGTACGACCGGTACGGGTAAGACTGAGCTCGCCAAGGCTTTGGCTGAGTATCTCTTCAACGACGAGAATATGATGACGCGAATCGATATGAGTGAGTATCAGGAAAAGTTCAGCGTCACCCGTCTCATCGGTGCACCTCCGGGGTACGTCGGCTACGATGAGGGTGGTCAACTGACTGAGGCTGTGCGTCGGAAACCTTACAGCGTGGTGCTCTTCGATGAGATCGAAAAGGCTCATCCCGATGTTTTCAACATCCTGTTGCAGGTGCTCGATGATGGCCGTCTGACCGATAACAAAGGCCGCACGGTCAACTTCAAGAACACGATCATCATCATGACGTCGAACCTCGGCAGCCAGTACATCCAGCAACGCTTCGAGAATCTCAATGACAGCAACCGTAAGGAGGTCATTGACGACACGAAGAAAAACGTGATGGAGATGCTCAAGAAGACCATCCGCCCAGAGTTCCTGAACCGTATTGACGACATCATCATGTTCCTGCCGCTTACGCAGACTCAGATAGCACAGGTGGTGACGCTGCAGATGAACCGCGTTAAGAAGATACTCGAACCACAAGGCTTCGAGTTGAAGTGGACGCCCGCAGCCATCGACTACCTTGCCAAGGTCGGCTACGATCCGGAGTTTGGTGCCCGTCCTGTGAAGCGTGCCATCCAGGACTACGTGCTCAACGACCTCTCGAAGAAGATTCTCGCAGAGGAAGTAAAGCGCGACAAGCCCATCATCGTCGATGCCAACGGCGCTGGCATGCAGTTTAGAAACTAAGGCTGAAGGCTGAGGCAACACCCAACTTTCCAATCCTATACCATTAAGCCGGCTCTTTCCCGCAAAGGAAAGAGCCGGCTTTTTTTGTTTTTCTACGCAATCCGAACTGTCGTCAGCCAATTATCTGTCTGAAAATTTGCATATCTCAAACGTTATGATTACTTTTGCGAAACGAGTGGAAAAACGCTTTGAAAAGATGAGCTCGCCGAGATGACGAAAAATTCTCTAGAGAATTTTGGCTCAAAAAGGTGAGATGACCTGATAAAAGTACCGTTTTGACGAAAAATTTTCTAGAGAATTTTTTAGACACTAATAGCACGCTGATAATCAAAAAGTTGCACATCACCTATCAGAAAAGTTTTCACTCACAGAGACACTGAGGCGCTCGCCAACATGACGAAGCCCGGAAGAAAGAAATAAACGTAAAACAAATTTACCGAATATTGAATCTATGGAATACAAGATTATCAAAGAGACACATCCTACGCTCAAGAACTACGGCAAATACAAGGCCGTGGCTATGCACTACAAGACTGTCACGCCCGAGGAGATCGCTGACGAGATCGAGCGAAACTGCTCGGCAAAGAAGTCCGACGTGGACTTGGTGATGGCTGAGTTCACCGACACGTTGGTGCGACACCTCAAAGACGGCGACCGCGTGCGTATCCCGGGACTGGGACTGGCCAAGCTGGAGATCGACAGCGAGAAGGTCGCCAGTCCGCAGGCATTCCGCTCCACACAGCACATCCATGGCGTGAAGCTCCATCTGCTGCCCGAGAGCAAGCAGGGCATGCAGGAACTCTATAAGGACATCAAATACACAAGAGCAAAGACAAAATAAAAACTAACAATCAACAATACACATGGACGAAAAAGAAAAAGAGGCAGTGCAACTGCCCGACAATGCATTTCGAGAATTGAAAGAGGGCGAGGAATACACGCCCATCATGCGCCCCGACCGCGCCTATCCCGAGGTCAACGCGTGGTCTGTGACGTGGGGTCTGATCATGGCCGTGGTGTTCTCGGCTGCCGCCGCCTACTTAGGGCTGAAAGTGGGACAGGTCTTCGAGGCCGCCATCCCGATCGCCATCATCGCCGTGGGCGTGTCGACGGCGACGCACCGCAGCAAGGCTCTCGGTGAGAACGTGATCATCCAGAGCATCGGTGCCTGCTCGGGCGCTGTGGTGGCCGGTGCTATCTTCACCCTGCCCGCCATCTATATCCTCCAGGCCAAATACCCGGAGATGACGGTGTCGTTCCTTCACATGTTCCTGGCCTCAGCGTTGGGCGGTGTGCTGGGCATCCTTTTCCTCATTCCCTTCCGCAAATATTTTGTCAGCGATATGCACGGCAAGTATCCCTTCCCGGAGGCTACGGCTACGACACAAGTGCTGGTCAGTGGTGCCAAGGGCGGCAGTCAGGCCAAGCCATTGCTCATCGCCGGCATCGTGGGCGGCCTCTACGACTTCATCGTGGCCAGCTTTGGCTGGTGGAACGAGAACTTCACGAGCCGCTTCATCGGCTGGGGTCAGGTGCTCGCTGACAAGGCGAAGCTCGTCTTCAAAGTGAACACGGGTGCCGCCGTACTCGGTTTGGGATATATCGTCGGACTGAAATATGCACTCTACATCTGCCTGGGCTCTCTCGCCGTGTGGTGGCTGATCGTGCCGGGCATGTCGCTCGCCTTCCACGACCAAGTGCTGAACATGTGGGATCCGACCATCACGGCTACAGTAGGCAACATGAGTCCTGAGGAGATCTTCAAGGCTTACGCCCGCAGCATCGGCATCGGCGGCATCGCCATGGCCGGCATCATCGGCATCGTCAAGAGCTGGGGCATCATCAAAGGAGCCATTGGTCTCGCTGCCAAAGAGATGAAGGGCAAGGGCGACACCACGGCAACCGTGAAGCGCACGCAGCGCGACATCTCGTTCAAAATCATTGCCATTGGCAGCATCGCCGTGATCGCCATCACGTTTCTCTTCTTCTGGTTGGGCGTGATGCACGGCAATCTGCTCTTTGCCGTCGTGGGCATCCTGCTCGTCGCCATCATTGCTTTCCTCTTCACCACGGTGGCTGCCAACGCTATCGCCATTGTGGGCAGTAACCCGGTGAGCGGCATGACGCTGATGACGCTGATCCTGGCCAGCGTGGTGATGGTGGCCGTGGGACTGCGTGGTCCCGGTGGCATGCTCGCCGCACTCGTCATGGGTGGTGTGGTCTGCACGGCGCTGAGCATGGCTGGCAGCTTCATCACTGACCTGAAGATCGGCTACTGGTTGGGCACAACGCCCAGCAAGCAGGAGACTTGGAAGTTTCTCGGCACCCTTGTCAGTGCCGCTACGGTGGTGGGCGTGATGATTGTGCTCAACAAGACCTACGGTTTTGCCAGTGGCAAGCTCGCCGCACCGCAGGCCAACGCCATGGCTGCCGTCATCGACCCGCTGATGAATGGTGTCGGTGCTCCTTGGATACTCTACGGCATCGGAGCGGTTATCGCCATCGTCCTCGACCGTCTTCATATTCCGGCTCTCGCCGTGGCTCTGGGCATGTTCATCCCATTGGAGCTCAACGTTCCGCTCGTCGTGGGAGGAGCCATCAACTGGTTTGTCACCACTCGCTCGAAGGATGCAGCCGTGAACAAGGCACGTGGCGAGAAAGGCACGCTCATCGCCAGCGGTTTCATCGCCGGCGGCGCGCTCATGGGCGTGGTGAGCGCACTGATGAAGTTCGGCGGCATCGAGTGCTCCATTGCCGACACTTGGTGGATCAACCCGCTCTCTGAGGTCTGCTCTCTGGTGGCTTACATCTGTCTGATCACCTATTTCATCAAGGCTACGAAGTAAGAAGACTTTATAACAAAAGAAGTCACACAGAACGCGAAAGAACAATTAAATGGCTAAGCTATGACAAGGAAACAGATGATCAAACTGTTCGGCGAGAAGAACATTCGCACCGTATGGGACGACAAGGAAGAGAAGTGGTACTTCTCTATCGTGGACGTGGTCAATGTATTGACCGACAGTAAAGATCCCACTGCCTATTGGCGGAAGTTGAAACAACGCCTAAAAGAGGAAGGAAATGAAACCGTGACAAATTGTCACGGGTTGAAATTGAAAGCAGCCGACGGCAAGATGCGCATGACCGATGTGGCCGATCAAGAGCAGCTGTTCCGCCTCATCCAGTCTATCCCTTCTCCTAAGGCAGAGCCCTTCAAGCAGTGGATGGCGCAGGTGGCAAGTACGCGCGTCGACCAGATGCAGGATCCGGAACTTGACATCCAGCAGGCCATTGCCGACTACAAGCGTCTTGGTTACTCCGACAATTGGATTAATCAGCGCATCAAGTCGATAGAGGTGCGCAAAGAGCTCACCGACGAATGGAAACGAACAGGAGTAAAGGAAGGACTGGAATACGCTTCCCTCACAGATATCATCACCAAGGAGTGGAGTGGCATAACCACGAAGCAGTACAAGCAGCACAAAGGCTTGAAGAAAGAAAACCTCCGCGACAACATGACGAATCTTGAGATGGCCTTCAATATTCTTGCAGAGGCTTCAGCTACCGAGCTCTCCAAGCAACGCGATCCCCAAGGCTACAGCCAACAGAAAGGCGTGGCGAAGGATGGTGGAAGCGTGGCTAAAGTGGCGAGGGAGAAACTAGAATCGCAACTCGGCCACACGATCATCTCCCGTGCAAAGGCAAGCGACTACCTGCCACCCATTGAGAACGCTGAAGCAAAAGAGTTGCCGGATGACGGTTCACCGCAATAATGCTTATTCTCCATACTTACGCCATTAACTGATGATCGCAGTCACACAGACTTGTGTCACACAACATTGTGTGACACAAACTTGTGTGACTCGTTTTTTATTCGTATCTTTGCATCAGCAACCCACTAAAATAGAAAGAGATGGAAAAGAAGAGCTTTGTTTACGGTGTACCCGTCAGCGGATATAATTTCACGGGACGCGAAGAAGAGACGCGCAGACTGTTGGCTGACTTCCAAGGCGGTATCAACGTCATACTGATGTCGCCCCGTCGCTTGGGCAAGACGTCGTTGGTGAAACATACGCTACAACAAGTGGACAGAGAACAGATTTTAGTGGTCTACGTAGATATCTTTGGCTGCAAGAGTGAATATGAAATCTATAACAAGCTGGCATCCGCCATTCTTCAGCAGACGGCCAGCCAACGTCAGCTATGGCTGGAAGAGGCCAAAGATTTTATCTATCGGCTGTCACCGAAAATATCCATATCTCCCGACCCGTACTCTGAATACAGCGTTTCATTGGGCATCACGCCGAAGACGCATACCCCGGAAGAGATTCTAAGTCTGCCTGAGAAGATAGCGGAGAGAAAGGGTAAGCGCTTGCTGGTATGCATCGACGAATTTCAGCAGGTCGGTGAGCTGTCTGACTCTGCACAGATCCAGGCGCGAATGCGTGGCGTATGGCAGCACCAGCAACGGGTGTCGTACTGCATCTTCGGCAGCAAGCACCATCTCATGGGCAGCATCTTCCTCAACAAGAGCATGCCTTTCTATCAGTTCGGCGACCTCATCGCCTTGAAGAAAATCAGTGTGGATGACTGGGCAGACTATATCTGCCAGCACTTTGCCGACGGCCACCGCACGATCAGTAAAGACCAAGCGGCACGCATTGCCACGCTGGTGGACTGCTATTCGGCCTATGTGCAGCAGTTGGCTTGGATCATCTACTCTCAGACCAAGGAGGGCTGCGTCATCACCGACGAGCAGATTGCCAGCGGCTTCAACGACCTATTGGCTATCAACGACGTGCTGTTTATCCAAGCCGTGGAACCACTGACAGAGTATCAGATGAACTTCCTGCGCGCCGTTGCCTCAGGCGTCAACAAGGACTTTACGTTGGAGGACATTCGACAACAATACCATCTCGGCAGCTACTCCAACATCCCTCGACTGAAGACGGCCCTCATCAATGCCGACCTCATCGACTCTTCGCCACAGACTGGCATCACCATCACCGACCCCGTCTTTGAGCAGTGGATCAGAAGAAAGATGATGTAAGCATCTTGACGATCACTCCATCATCTCCTTCACACTGTCGAGGAAGCGGGAGAGACGTTGTTGTTTGATGCCATAAGCCGTCAGTTTTGCCTTGCTGTAAGCGATGAACAGGCGGCGCTTGGCACGCGACATGGCAACATAGAGCTTGCGGGCATCCTCGTCGTTGAGCTGTTGGTTGTCGCCATTGTAGTAATTAGGAATGCGACCATCAACGGCATCAAAGACAATAACATTATCAAACTCCAAACCTTTGGCCTTGTGGATGGTAGAGACAAAGACGTGCTCCTGTATCGTAGAAGAACCGCAGAGATCGGCTTCCTTGAAGGTGTTGAGTTCCATGACATGGCTATCCAACTGCTCCTTGAGCGAGTGTTCCTTCTCCACATCAATGATGTCATAGGCAAGGAAACGAAGGATGACGGGCAGTTTTTTCACTTGTTTCATCCATCCATTTTTCACTGCATAATCACTGAAAAGCTGAAGCTCAGCCACCAAAGCAGGATCTTCAGTGGACTGCCGTTGCTGGTAGAGTCGTTGCAGAGCTTCTGTATAGAACGACGCATAGTGGTCGCGCAAGAGCTTAATCTGTGCAGCAACGCCCTTACGCGACAAGAATTCCTGCTGCTGGGGCACCACCTCCTGAGCTTTCTCATAACAGTAATTGACCAACGACACGGTAGCGAAGACATCGTCGTCGGCAAGGTGGGAGTTTTGTCCCTCAAGATGAAGCTCCTGCAAAAGCAGTTTCAACTTGAATGCTTTCAGATCGGGGCGCAACAAACGGATGAGCCGCAGAGAGTCGAAGCAGACGGGTTGACGCTCCGCCCAGTTGACCTCAGGCAGGTAGCGGTCCACGTTGCACTGCATGATGTGGTAGTCGTAATCGGCATTATGCCCCAACAGCGCACTGCCGTGGGCAAAGTTGAGAAACATCCTCAAAGCCTCAGCATGACTATGAAGCTGCTGATGCTTGCGCTCCTCGATGATCGGATTGACGATGTCGCCAAGCATCGACGGTATCTCGCGGTCGGTCTCGACATAGACAGAGAAGGTGTCCACCACCCTACCCTGCCGGATACGCTCCGCGGCAATCTGCACCACATCATCCTCAAAGACATTCAGTCCCGTGGTCTCCGTATCGAAGACTACGATATCCTCTTGCTGATAAGTCTCCACAAAGCGTTGCAACATCGTCTTGTCGCCGGTGAGCAGCTCCGCCGGTGAGACGGCCCGCTCCTTGAGCTGGTGCATCAGCCTTCGGGCTGAGGCATGAGTGGCGCAGACCTGCAAGCCCTTGAACAGCCGTGCCCAAGCCAAAAACTGCTGGTCATTGTCCAGCACGGTGAGATGAGCCAACAACAGTTTCACCTCATCGGAAGCAAAGAGATCACTGCCCGAGACCTTGAAATGACGAATGTCCTGTGCGGTCAATGCACGACTCATGGCATCGGCGTCGCGGTTGGCATTGACGATCACAGCCACCGTCTCCTCGGGATGGGCATGCCGCAACTGTTCGACGAGATGGGCTATGTCGTTGAACTCACTGTCCACATCATCACTGGCCACAATGGCGAGACGACCATTTGCCTTGTCGTCGCAGTCAGCTGTCTGCGGCAAGAGCTCTGGATCGGTATGCAGTTCGTTCACGGCATAGCGATTGAGAAAGTTGAGAAGGTATTTCGGAGAACGATGGTTCTGTCCGAGATAATGTATGTTGCCCTTGCAGCGTTCCTTGAGCAGTCCCAGCGTTGAGAGTTTGGCACCCATAAACGAGAAGATAGCCTGCTGCTCATCACCAAGATAGATGACGCAGCCCGCAGCGGACGGTGTCTGGGACTTGTGCTCGGAACTTGCCACTGCAAGGGAAGCCGTGGCAAGTTCGTCGATGATGGCAAGCTGCAAAGGATTGAGGTCCTGCACCTCGTCGACCTGTATCCAAGGATAGCGCTTATAGTCTTTATTGTCGTGGAGCGCAAGATAAGTAAGAAGCAGGAGATCCTCGAAATCGAGAAGCAGATTCTGCCGCTTATAAGCCTGATAAGCATGGGCATAGCGCAGAAACTGCAATGTCCGTTGGGCAGAAGGACGCAGCACGGCGTCGAAATCGGGCTGGAGCACGGCATCACGATAGAACTCGTTGTGGTGGTAGATGTCGAGCAGTGCCTCGCGTGTGAACTCTCTGTGCTGCATCTTGCAGATGGCGCGCAGCACGGTGATGTCTTCCCCTCTCAGGCAGTCGGGATGCTGTCGAAGGGCTTTGGGCAATCCGTGCTCAATCTCATACATCAGATGGGAGATGAAAACGACACGGTTGTAGTCGCTGCGACGCTGGTAATTGCCCAAGACCTTATCCTCATCCTCATTGAGATAGGTGGCGAGGATGCTCACTGCCGTGTCGTCGTCGATAACCGAAGTCTCACCGGGCACAACGACATTCTCAAAGAGGAAACGGGCACAGTAGCGATGCACATTACCCACAAACACCTGCGTCGTGTCTGGATCACCAAGATTGGAACTGATACGCTCGCGCATGCCACGGGCAGCCCTGTTGGTAAACGTCAGGCAAAGCATATCGCTGTAGGCCACTCCCCCGGCATGAGCCTTGCGGATGCGCTCGGCAAGAATCTGTGTCTTGCCGCATCCCGGCGGTGCCAAAACGAGGTGACGGCCATGTTGCAAGCCGATGATTTTCTGTTGGTCTTGATCAGGTGTCCATGTCTTCTCCTTGCTTTCCATCGTAAGTGCTTTTAGTTATTACATGCAAACTTACGAAAAAAAACTGATACTGCCAAGCTACATCTTCACATTTCCCGTACGTTTGAGCACGCCCCAGGACTGCAACTCGCCCTTGATGGCCTTGAGGTAGCTCTTGAAAAGCACGTAGTACATGATCCAACGATAGAAGAAGCGCTGGGGGATGATCCACAGCAGCACCCACAACCGCTCGTGCTCGAAGAGATATGCCATGATGCTCACACTCGCATCGACGGCAAGGAAGAGCAAATAGTAGAGGAAGATCTGCAGGGCATTGCCCGAGAACAGTCCGATGAACATCAGCACGTCGGCCAACGGAGAGAACGTCGGGATGATATACTGGAAGACGAGCATGTTGGGCATGGCCCACAGTCCGAAGCCTTTCTTCTTAGCATTGAAGAGCGAGGAACGGTGCTTCCAGAAGGTCTGCATCACGCCGAAGCACCAGCGCACACGCTGCTTGACAAACTGCCGCACGTTTTCCGGTGCCTCTGTCATAGCCACTGCATAGTTCTCATTCTCGATGACATAACCGGCTTCGTTGATGCGCATCGTCAGATCGCAGTCCTCAGCCAGCGTGTCGGTGGTCAGACCGCCAACCCGCACGATGGCTTCCTTCCGGAAAGCACCGATAGCACCGGGCACCACAGTGATGGCATTGATATAGGAGTAGGCCATGCGGTCGAAGTTCTGGCTGGTGGTGTACTCGATGGCCTGCCACCGGGTGAGCATGTTGCGTTGGTTGCCGACCTTGACATTTCCTGCCACGGCTCCGATGCGGTGGTCCTTGTCGGTCAGGAAATGCTGCATGAGTTTACGCACCGCGTCGGGGCGCAGCTGGGTATCTGCGTCGATGCACACCACATATTCCGAATCGGTATGGGCGATACCATAGTTCAGTGCCGACGCCTTGCCGCCATTGGGCTTGCCGAGGATGAGCACCTTGTCATTGCCATCGAAGGCGTGGTGGATGCGCTCCAAGGTATGGTCCTTACTGCCGTCGTCGACAAAGATGATGTCGAACGACGGATAATCCTCCCGCAGCAGCGTCTCCACGGTACGCACACAGTTGACCTCCTCGTTATAAGCCGGGACGATGATCGACACGTGCGGCGCGTTGTCCTTGGTCAGCGCGGGATAGTGGCGGTGGCGCTCCACACGCTTCTCCCGAATCATGAGATAGTACATGAAGCCCAGGCGCAGGAAGCCGAGGACGAGGAATACCATGAAGAGGGCGGTGAGGAAGTCACTGGCATGATAGATCATCTCCGCCAGTGTCAGGTTGGCCTGCATGGCATAATACGTCTTTCCCTTAGGGATCTGGGGCATGAGCTGGGCGCGCGACATACCGAGATATTGTTCCAGGGAGATGAAGTGATACCCCTCTTTCTGCAGCGTCTCAATGATACGTGGCAGAGCGGTAATTGTTGGCTTACGGGTGAGTCCACCGGCATCGTGCATCAGGATGATATGTCCATCGCCTCGGTGCACGCCGTTGATGACACGCCGGTAGATCTCGTCGGCGGTGATGCCCGGCTGCCAGTCGTCGGGGTCTATCTCCTCACCCACGAAGAGATAGTTGCGGCGGCTGGCGAGGATCATCGGCTCTATCTCCTCGTGCTGCGTGGGATCGGCATCGGCATTGTAAGGCGCACGGAAGAGGATGGTGCTCTGTCCGGTGACACTCTCGAGGAGCATACGGGTGAGCTTGAGCTCGGCATAGGTGCGGTTGTCGGAGTTCTCGATCATATTGTGATGGGTGAAGGTGTGGTTGCCAATGGTGAAGCCGTCCTCATAGACTTTCTTCACCAGTGGCAGGTTCTTCTCCATCTGCAAGCCGACCATGAAGAAAGCGGCGGACGCATGATAACGCTTGAGGGTGCGCAGGACCGTGGGCGTCCAGCGGGCATCAGGGCCGTCATCAAAGGTCAGCAACAGATCTTTGGCACCACAATGGCCGAGTTTCGAGATCGTGTAGGTGGAGGGCAGGCGCTGGTAGCGCTCCTCCGTGATGATCTGATCATCGGGGTCTATCTGTACGGTGACCTTTCCGGGCTTAGGCTCCGACTCCACGTCGAGGACCTCGCCCGTACCGACGAAGTTGACATCGTCGTATCCGCTAAGCCTCAGCACCCGGTTCATGTTCCAGCGCTTCACCTGCTCCCATGCCAGGTCTTTGCCATAGAAGTTCCACAGGCGGTGGTCTTCGGTGCCGAGGCGCCAAAGGCCAAAGCCCGCCAGATGATAGGTGACGCCGAAGCGCATCATATTATATAAGGTGGCGGCATCGGTGAAGTGAACCTGATGGAGCACCCCGTCATCGTCGTCGTAGGAGAAAGAGAGGTTGTAGGAGTCGTCGTCAAACAGTATCTGCGCACCGGCATCAAGGGCAGAGGCGATCGTCTGGTCGTAAGACACCGTCTGCCCTTTGTCGCCCAGGGCCCAGTCGTAGCCGTAGGCGGCGAGACCGAGCACGAGCTTGTCGTTAGGAATATTCTTTGCGGCCCAGTCGGTGGCACGCTCCACCCAGTGCTGCGAGGCGATGTCACCGGGCTGGCTCTCACTGTTGTGCTCGTCGTAAGCCATGAGGAAGAGGTAGTCGTTGTAACGGGCGAGGGGCTCCACGTCGTAGTCCTCGTTGAACGGTGCGATGTCCTGCGTGACGTACATATCGTTGTCGTGGAAGAGCATCGAGAGTTCCTTTACGAAATTGGTCAGTAGGGCATTATCGTTGATGGCGAGTTCCTCCAAGTCGATGTTAATGCCTTGGAACTGGTTGCGGTGGCAGATGGTGACAAGGGTATTGAGGAACTGTTTGCGAAGGTGTTTGTCGCTCATGATGCGGCCGATGCCCTCGGGACGGAAGTCATCGCCATAGTTGTTGGTGAGCATCGGCACAATGGGCATTCCACTCTTGCGCATGACAGCCAGCGCCTTCTTATCGATTCTCACTTCCAGACGGCAGGTCTTGGGATTGATGAAGAACCACTCCGGGATGACCATGTTGAGGTGCTTCATGTTTTGCTTGAGCGAGCGCAGGGAGTGTGCGTCCCAGTTGACATACCACGCGGCGCGCACGCCAAGGCGCGGATCGGTCCACTCGTTGATGTATTTCTGCGTAAGTCCCGTACCGTGTCCAACGAAGCGGTGGGCTCGGTCATAGTTTTCCTGGTAGGTGTTGTGCATGCGCTGTTCCAGAAAGTTATCGCGCAATGAGCGGTAAGCCTTGGTGAGTTTGGTGTCGCGCATGAGCGGCTTCGAGGCAGTCATCACCCCTCGATAGTCGTGACGGAAAGGCATGTTCGGACTGCCCTCCAAGGCAAACATGATGATGAAAACGATGAACAGCAGCACGATGATGGTGACGAAGAAACGCATCGTCCACTTAAACCGGCTCCAACGACGGCGTGAGTCGGTTTGAAACACTTGTCTTTCCATGGCGTTAATCCCTTAAATACAATCTTTCTCTATAATTCTTAGAAGTCTCTAATACGGCTTCTATATAACTAAACAGTTATTCACTGACTTTGTAGTAGGAGGTGTGGCGTCCCCGCCGCACCTCCTTGCACGGCAAGATGCCGTGCCTCCTACATGTCGGCTGCAAAGATACTCCATTCACAGATGACGACGGAAAGACATGGTGCAAAAAAGATTAATATCAGATTAAAAAGGTGTAATAAGATAGTCGCACACAGCCTCTTATATACAATATTCCCAATCACCGTATATTATATAGTTCTGGATAAAAGAAAACAAAGGCAAGAGGCTTGAAGGGGAAGCGATTGTTCATAGTTATGCGATGCGATCATTCTTGATTACTTCTTATTCACACGTACGTGGCTTTTCAATGCGGGTACGGCATCACCAAGGGCTTTGGCAAAAGCTGCCGCCACGACATGCGCACCATATATATTATAATGAGTGTCATCTTTGCGGCCATTCTTAGCCCAACTGTATTTGCCAGGCTCCACCCACATGTGCAGACGAATCGTGCCATCAGGCCCCAGTCGTTGCTCAATATCATGGGTAATGGCGTTGGCATCGACATAGACGGCGCCATACTGCCGTGCTACCTTCTCCGCCACCAAGCGATAAGCTCCGTGCGTGTCGACGAGGCTGTCGCCTTGAAAGTTACGGCGCACCACGGGACTCATCAGCACGGGAGTGGCTCCCTTGGCCTTTGTCTCAATGACATACTGCGCGAGATGGGCATCGAAAGTGGTCCCCACGTCAGTATGTCGGTCCGGTTCCGGCTTCTCGTCGTTGTGTCCGAACTGAATGATCACGTAATCACCGGGCATCACCTTGTCGATAACTTTCTTCCAACGGCCCTCAGTATAGAAGCTGCGCGAGGAGCGTCCGTTGACAGCATGGTCCTCTACCCGCACGCCGTTGTCGAGATATTCGTGCAGGAACATGCCCCACCCACGCTCGATGCGTCCCTCAGTGGTGTCTTTGTTCGCTGCCGTAGAGTCGCCGATGATGTAGATCACCGGTGTGGCAGAGTCAAAGGATCCGAGTATCAATGTCAATAATAACAAAAAGAAAGGTACAGCCTTTGCGACAGTTTGAGGCCGATACCAATGTTCAGGTCTTTGATTGTTCATTTGCTTTAACTATTAAATATTACTATTGCAAAAGTACGAAATATCTAATAGTATGAACACAAAAATCGTTCAGAAAGAGAGTAAATTCATACAAAGGCAGGCATTGAGATTGCCATATAGTGGCTTTACTTAGAATCACTTTATCTGCCCCTATCATTCATCAATACCCAAAGGACACAATAATCAGAAACAGGGCAAGTTTCTGTTTAACCAAGTAACTACACCCCTCTCCAATTGGAGAGGGGCGCGAGGGTGAGACTCTTTTCTCCCCCGATTAGGGGAAGTTAGAGGGGGCTCCTACTTCTATTTGATCCTTACGATACTCAGCGAATTAGCCGGCAACTCCAGGCTCACGCCGTCACCGTCAGGACTCAACGTAGAAGTCATCGGAACAATGCGTGTCGGTGTGTCGAGCGTGTTCTCGTCGGTGCCCTTCGGAGCGGACAGCCGGATGAGACGTGCCACGGTCGGATGCAGACCAGACAGAGCGATGCGAGCTGTGGTAGCCTGAGAATGCGTGTTGACAAGCTTCACGATATACTCGCTCGTAGCCTCGTCATAGGTCGCATTTTGGAAGAGTCCCGCAAAGGTACTCGGCTTGAGTTGTGTGGCAAAGAGCTGCTTGCCGTCGAGAGAAGCATAGATGCTGTCGCCCTTGACATGCAGATCCACGTCGTACCAACGTCCGGTCTCCACCTTTCCGGCCGCTGTGACGAGCTGAGACTTGCTGCCGTTGACAACCTGCTCGATGGCATTCTGCGTATTGCCCCAACCGCCAATGTTCAACCAGCAATAGTTATCAGGGTCTACATAGTTGAACACGATGAGGAAGCCCTCGGCGCCGCCGTCCTTACGGGCACGCACGTGATAGGTGTATTCGTTGCCGTCGGTACGCTGAGGATTCAGACGCAGTGCGCCCTCGGAAGCAGACTGCTGACTGACAATGCCATTGGCCTGCTGCCACGTGCCACGGATGTCTACCTTACCACCAACCTGCTCCACCTTGCCGTCACCGGCTGAAAGCGATGGCTGGGCAAAACTGGCTTGCGTAGCCCACGTGCCCACACCGACACGGCAGACCTGCGGTTTGACCTGCTGCTGGGCCTCAGCGATCTGATAGGGATTCGTCAGCGTTGTCGACACGGTGCGCGTGCCTACGTTGTCGGCCATCATCTTCTGTACATAATAAGAAGGAGTGCCGAGCACACGGGTGGCGTCGTACTGGATCATATCAGGGCGCCAACGCGTCTCGTTGACATTGGCAAAGATGGGCGCGTAGCTGGCCATGCGCACGATGTCGGAATTGTTTTCCATACCCATCATGAACACGGCCTCGCCCAAAGCGGCATTCAGATCACCCACCTGACCGAAGCCTTGCGTCACGGCATACTCCCCGACATAGACTTTCGGGCCACGACGGTCGTAGTTATCATAGTGATGGAAGTGCTCGGCAAACCACGCCGGAGAACGATAGTAGTGCTCGTCGACAAGCTCGGTCTGCTCCTTTGACTCCCACTTCGGCTCGTCAGTGCCCCATGCAGCCACGTTGCCGATGATGTGCATATCGGGATATTTCTTCAGCACAGCATCGCGGAAGAGCTTGAAACGCTCGTAGTAGTGGTCGCTCTGCTGACGCTGGTCAGGCTGGTTGTTCTCGTTTCCGATTTCCAAATATTGGATGTTATAGGGCTCGGGATGTCCGTTCTTGGCACGCAGGGCGCCATACTTACTTGTCACGGGGCCGTTGGCATACTCCAGCGCATTCATCGTCTCGTCGATCCAAGGCTGTATGGAATCAAGGGGAGTGAAGCCGCCATGCCAGATACCCACGTTGACGACATAGAGCGGTTGAGCGCGCAGGTCCTCAGCGAGCTGGAGATATTCGTCAAAGCCCAGTCCGTCGGTGGTGCGATAGCCCCAGTTGACATTCCAGTGGCCTTCGCGCTGCTCCACGGGACCGATGGTACGTTCCCAACGGAAAGCATTATCAGGGTTCTCCTGCCCCTCGACAAAACAGCCGCCGGGGAAGCGCAGGAACTTAGGATGAAGGTCGTTGAGCATACCGGCCAGCTCTGGACGCAAGCCATTCTGCCGGTTGCGGAAAGTGGGCGGGAAGAGTGACACCACATCAAAGGCCAGCTGTCCCTTGCCGTCAGCCACGAGTTGCAGTTGTCCCTTGTCGTCGTTGCCGTTGGCTACCAGCTCTGCCTCATAGCGTGTCCACTTCTTGCCAAAGCTCTTGCCGGCGAAGATGGCTGAAGCAAACGTCTGCTTACCCGTAGCATCTGTCAGCACAGCACGCAGCTGACCCTTGAGTTTGCCTTTCGCCCAAAAGGAGAGACGATAACGGCGACCCTGTACGACGGGGATGCCCCAGAAGCCTTCATTGGCGACCCCGTCGCCCGGCTGCAGGAAGGTCACCTGCAAAGCCTGATGCTGCTTGGCATTGAGCAGTCCCTTGGCGGTGAGCTGCATGGCAGCCTGCCCGACTGTGCTCCAATGCTCAGCCGCTTTGGTGTTGTCCTCAAAGGAGCGGTTGCGCACAAGCTCGGCATAAAGGCCACCGTCGGCAGCATGGTTGATGTCCTCATAGAAGATGCCGTAGAGGTTCGGAGACACTTCGTGTCCCTTCTGTGTCGTGTTGACATTGACTGTGATTTGCGCTGATGCCTGCATGGCAGACAGCAAAGCAGTAGTAAAAAGTAGTTGCTTGTAATGCATGTTTTGTTTAGGATGTTAGTGATACTATAGTTATATGTTGGCAAAATTACACTTTTCTTTTGAGAATACAAGAGCTTATACAAAGATTAACAAAGTAAGGAAGACGGATGCAGCGTGGCAGAAACCTTAATTAAGTTTAAATCGTACCGAATGATGTTTCACAAATGATGTAAGTGAATGAAAAGTGTTCATTCTTACCTACATGCGTGATGCTACAATGATGTTTCACAATAAATCCTGCTTTACATTAACTGTGTATGATTCAACCACTTGCGGATTTCACCCAGTAGAGTATAGCAGAAGGCAGGAATTTGCACGTTTGAGAAAAGTTTTCTAACTTTGCAAAAGATAGGCGGCAAAGCACTGGGATTGGACTTCCAACACGCTTGCCGATACTATTGAACAAAAACAAGGCATGATCCTTTTCAGATACAACCACTGAAACAACATTATTCATGAAGAAAGCAGGTCCTGATGCTCGTTGGGACAGGAGTCTTGCGCTGATACGCGAGAATGTCACCGAGCAGATATATAACACATGGTTTAAGCCCATCGACTTTGTACGCTACGATGAGCAGACCAAGACGGTGCAGGTGGCTGTACCGAGTCCCTTCGTATATGAATACTTGGAGGAGAACTTCATCGACCTGCTCTGCAAGGTGATGTACCACTGTTTTGGTACAGGCACCAAACTGTTTTATCAGGTTGTCACGGACAAGGAGCATAACCTCACGCAGAACATTGAGGCCGACCCCACTGACGCGCTGCCCAAGCCACAGCCTAAGACACGCGCCAACCAACCGCCGACCATGCTCGACGCTGCCGTGCCGCAGCTCGATCCGCAACTCAATCCGCATCTCACTTTCAGCAACTACATCGAGGGAGAGAGCAATAAGTTGCCGCGTGCCGTGGGACTCTCTATTGCCGAACATCCCAACACACTGCAGTTCAACCCGATGTTTATCTATGGTCCCTCGGGCTGCGGAAAAACGCATCTCATCAATGCCATCGGCGTACACGCCAAGCACCTCTATCCTCAGAAACGTGTGCTGTATATCAGTGCGCGTCTCTTTCAGGTGCAGTTCTCCAATGCGGTCATTCAGAACCATCTCAATGACTTCATCGCTTTTTATCAGACGATCGACATGCTGATCGTCGACGACATTCAGGAATGGATCAACTCGCCGAAGACGCAGGACACTTTCTTCCATATCTTCAACCATCTTTTCAAAAACGGCAAGCGCATCATCCTGGCCTCCGACCGTCCGCCGGTAGACCTCAAGGGTATGCCCGACCGACTGCTCACCCGTTTCTCATGCGGTGTCATCGCTCCGCTGGAGAAGCCCAACCGTCAGTTGTGTATCGACATCCTGCGCAGCAAGATTTGCCGTGACGGACTGAAGATCCCCGACGACGTCATCGCCTTCATTGCACAGACAGCCAGCGGCAGCGTGCGCGACCTGCAAGGTGTGGTCAACTCGCTGATGGCCTACTCCATTGTTTATAACAGTGATATCAACATGCAGTTGGCTGAGCGTGTCATCAAGCGTGCCATCAAGATCGACGACCGCCCGCTCACCATCGACGACATCATGGAGAAGGTATGCAACCACTACAATGTCACGCAGGCACAGGTGAGCTCCAAGAGCCGCAAACGCGACTTTGTGATGGC
>DLDU01000007.1:67284-80939 GCA_002481295.1 Prevotella sp. UBA7764
CAAGTAGAGAAGCGCTTGCAGGTAGACCGCGCTTTCCAGGCAGAAATCGTAAGTATAGAGAATTCATTCAAGCTGAAAGATACAGCCGAATAACAAATAAAAAATGCGTCACCAAAAGATTTGGTGACGCATTTTTTATGCCTTTCTTTATTTATCCTTCTTCCCGAAGAGTGAGAAGTGGACATAGCGCTTGGGGTGAGCCTTCAAGTCTGTCAGCAGAGAATCTGCACTGCCCACGGTATTGTTCAGCCGGTGATAGAGTTTATCATCATTCATCAGCAGTCCAAGCGTGCCGTCCTTGCCATTCAGCTTAGCCGTCACCTCCTGGACATTGGCAAGCGTCTGGTCGACTTTCGCCATCGTATTGGCTACATCGATAGAGGCGAGATTTGCCGTCAGGCGAGAGGTGTTGTCGAGTGTGGTACCGGCTTTGTCCAGGGCATAGTCGGCTTTGCTCATCATACCCGGCACACGTCCGTTGACTTGAGCCATCAGCGTATTGAGATTGCGTGAGGTGGTGTTGAGGTTATTGGTGATCGCCTCCACATTGTGCAGAGAATGAGCCAAAGCAGGATCAGCGAGCAACGCATTGACACTCGTGAGGATGCTGTCGATCTTCGGGATAAGCTGCTTCACTGCCGGCAACATCGTACGCACGGAACCCAACATACCTTCGTTGATCTGTCCCTGTATCGTATCGCCCGGCTCCACACGCTCACGCGGATTGTTGGCCAAGAGCAAATTCATCTTCACATTGCCCATCAGATCACTGACAATCTCAGCGGAAGAACCTTTGGGAATGCGGAGATCATTGTTCACATCGAACTTCACGACGATGTCGCCATTGCCGTCGTAGTCGTAGTTGATATCCTTCACCACACCCACCTGATAGCCGTCGGCATAGATAGGATTGGAGCGTGACAGGCCGCTGATGTCCTTAAACTTGATATAGTAGGACTTGTCGCTGGAGAACACCGACATGCCTTTCAGGAAATTCATGCCGAAGAACAGCAGCGCTATACCTACGATGGCCACAAGGGCAATCTTGACTTCATTGGTGAAAAACTTCATGTGCGTATGATTTTTATTTCTTTCGTTTATTTGAGAGGAACTCCTTGATCGCCTCGTTGACATCCATCTGCTTGCCGTCTTTATAGGCTACGATGAACGCGCCGGGGAACTTGTCGAGAATCTCCTTGCGGGAGCGGTTGACAGCATTGTAGTCGGTACTGCTACCGTAGAAGTATTTCCATTTATCGCCGTCCGCCATCCGCTCGATGCCTGTGAGCTCTTTGAACTGACGGTCGTTGTCGCGCAACTTATAGGATCCTTGGAGTATCTGAATCTTGAATACCGGAGCATGAGCAGCCTGCTGACTGACAATTTTCTTGTCGTTGTCTTTCTTTACTTGCTTCTCAGCCTTGACAGCTTTGTCGGACTTTGCTTTATTCTTGCTCGTAGCCTTGGGTGAAGCAACTTCACGTTTTTGCGGAGTATTGCTGTTTTGTTGCGGAGTATCGTTGCTTCCCTTCCCTGCAACAGACTTTCTTTGAACGCTTGTCCTTGTCGTCCTGTTGCTTCGACGGTCGTCGATAACAGGCTGGTCATCATCCGTATTGTTGTTGGAAGGTGCACTGACCTCAATCACACGGTTCTGATAAGGCAATGTCGACTGGGTGTCGTACTTATTCTTATAGGTGATAAAAGCATTGTAGATGCCTTTGGTATAGAGGTCCACTGCTGAGTCGGAATTCATAAACTGCTCCTCATCGGGCGTAGAGATGAAGCCCAACTCCAAAAGGATGGCAGGCATGGAAGTGAGCCGGAGCACAGCAAGATTGTTTTGATGCGAGCCACCGTCCTGTCTTCCCGTAGCCTGACAGACGCAGTGCTGCATCAGACGGGAAAGCTCCACACTGCGCTGCCGGTTGTTGTCAGCGATAAACTCAAACATGATGTCGCCTTCTGCTGAGTTCATGTCCAGTCCGCTGTATTTCTTTTGGTAGTCTTTCTCAAGGAAGATCACAGAGTTCTCACGCTTAGCCACGTCGAGGTTCTCACGGATTCCGCGGTCGCCGGAACGCTCTCCACGCCCGAGAGTATAGCTTTGGAAGCCGTGAGCTGTGTGTGAGCCGTCCACTGCATTGATATGAATGGAGATGAAGAGGTCGGCTTTGTTGCGGTTGGCAATGTCGGCACGCTCATGAAGAGGAATGAAGACATCGGTCTTGCGCGTGTAGATGACGCGCACATCGGGGCAATGGCTCTCCACAAAGCGACCAAACGCCAAGGCATATTTCAGCGTCAGGTTTTTCTCATTGGACACTGCACCGGGAGCGCCGAAGTCGTTGCCACCATGACCGGCATCAACGACAAGCGTAAAGCGGGAGGCTGCACTTGCAGTCACAAGTGCGAAAAAGAAGAAAACAGGAATTATGAGAAGTATCCTTTTCAACATATCGATGATTCTTACCTTTGCAGTACCAACAAGCGTGAACTTGTATCAATTTTATGCAAAGTTACGGATTTTACATTAGGGAACTGAAAAGAAGCAATGAGTTTTATTATTTATTAATGATGCAAGTGCTTAGCGATTGGTCAGATGCAGCTCGATGCCGGCACCCTGACAATCAGCACCCATGGGAGGATTGAGCTTGATGACTGTCACATCTATCACCTCGATCTGAGGCCAACGCTGAAACAGTCGCTCACCGATCACTCCGGCAAGATGCTCCACAAGATCCACAGGTTCGGACATTGTCTTGGCCACCAGCTGATACACTTCAGCATAGTTGATGGTGTCCGCCACCTGGTCGCTCTCTACGGCACGGCACACATCAGCCTTCAGTCTGAGGCTGACTTCATAGTCGTTGCCAACAAGACGCTCCTGCGCCTCCACACCGTGAAAGGCATGAAAACGTAGGGAACGTAAGAGGATATAGCTTGATTCGCATTTCATACGTCAAACCTAAAGCGCGATTATCCACAACGGCTGGCACCGCAGTTGGTGCAGATGAGGCAACCCTCCTGATAGACAAGAGTCTCCTGACCGCAGACCGGGCACTTCTGGCCTACAGCCTTGGTACCGTCAGTGATATACTTCTTCAGTGCGCGCTCCACACCATTCTTCCATGTGTTGATGCTCTCGTCTTTGAGCTGCAAAGAGCCAACGAGCTTGATGACATGGTCGATAGGCATACGATAGCGCAGCACGCCGGAGATCAACTTGGCATAGTTCCAGTATTCCGGATTGAACTTCTCGCTCAGTCCTTCCACCGTGGTCTTGTAGCCACGCTTGTTCTCAAACTGGAAGTCATAGCGATGCGTACCGTCGGGGTTGGTCTGCTTGATGATCTTACCCTTGGTGACGCTCTTCGGCAACACAATGCCCTCGTCGTCGTCCTGCAAACCGGTGAAGATCTCGTAAGGATAACCGTCGAGCAATCCGACGAAGGCCACCCACTTCTCACGGTTGTTCTGGAAGCGCACTACATCGCAGTCGAGCTCCTTCGGGCGAACCTCCTGCACAGAAGGACGCGGAATCGACGGTGCGGTAACAGGCTCCGGTGACTCCTTATGGTCTGCGTCTTTCTTTTCTTTCTTGTCTTTCTTCGACACAGCGATCATCACGCCTGAGCGGCTGCCGTCGCGGTAGATGGTACAGCCCTTGCAGCCTGAGCGCCAAGCCTCGACGTAGAGCTTGTTGACAAGCGCCTCGTCGACATTGTTAGGCAGGTTGACCGTCACTGAGATGCTGTGGTCCACCCACTTCTGAATAGCGCCCTGCATACGCACCTTCATCAGCCAGTCCACGTCGTTGGCGGTAGCTTTATAATAAGGAGAGCGGGCGACGAGCTCGTCGATCTCTTCCTGGCTATATTTCTTCTCGGTGTCGATACCGTTGACCTTCATCCATTCGAGGAACTTGCGGTGGTAAACGATGTACTCCTCAAAAGAGTCACCGACCTCATCGACAAAGTCCACATGCACGTCAGCATCATTGGGATTGACCTTGCGGCGACGCTTGTAGACGGGCATGAACACGGGCTCGATACCACTCGTGGTCTGCGTCATCAGCGAAGTAGTACCTGTTGGAGCGATTGTCAGGCAGGCGATGTTGCGGCGGCCATGCTTCACCATGTCCTCATAGAGTTTAGGATCGGCATCCTTCAAGCGAAGGATAAACGGATTGTTCTTCTCTCGGTCTGCGTCATAGATGCTGAACGCGCCACGCTCCTCAGCCATCTTCACAGAAGAACGATAAGCATTGATGGCCAGATCACGATGTACGCTCACGGCAAAGTCTGTAGCCTCCTGTGTGCCATAGCGCAAACCCATGGCTGCCAGCATATCGCCCTCGGCGGTGATGCCGACACCTGTACGGCGGCCCTTGCCACTCTTTTCCTTGATCTTCTCCCAAAGATGATACTCTGTATGTTTCACGTCCTCGCTCTGAGGATCACGACGGATCTTGTCCATGATCTTGTCGATCTTCTCCATCTCCAAGTCCACGATGTCGTCCATAATGCGCTGGGCAAGCTGTACGTGACGGCTGAACTTATCGAAGTCGAACTTAGCCTCCTTGGTGAAAGGATGCTCGACATAGCTGTAGAGATTGATGCTCAGCAGACGGCAACTGTCATAAGGGCAGAGTGGAATCTCTCCGCAAGGGTTGGTGCTCACCGTCTTGAAGCCGAGGTCGGCATAGCAGTCAGGAATGCTTTCGCGGATAATTGTGTCCCAAAACAGCACGCCGGGCTCAGCACTCTTCCATGCGTTGTGCACGATCTTCTCCCACAGCTTGCGGGCAGAGATCTCCTTGCTTACCATCGGTTGATCGCTGTCGATTGGGAACTGCTGAGTGTAGGGCTTGTCGTCTACGGCAGCCTGCATGAATGCGTCGTCAATGCGCACGCTGACATTGGCACCGGTGACTTTTCCCTCTGTCATCTTAGCATCGATGAAAGCCTCAGAGTCGGGATGCTTGATGCTCACACTGAGCATGAGCGCACCACGCCGGCCGTCCTGAGCCACCTCACGTGTGGAGTTGCTGTAGCGCTCCATGAATGGCACCAAGCCGGTAGAGGTCAGTGCGGAGTTGTTCACAGGGCTGCCTTTCGGACGAATCTGACTCATGTCATGGCCTACACCGCCACGACGCTTCATCAGTTGCACCTGCTCCTCGTCGATTTTCATAATAGCACCATAGCTGTCAGCATTGCCATCAAGACCGATGACAAAGCAGTTGCTCAGTGATGCTACCTGGTGATCATTGCCGATACCCGTCATCGGGCTACCTGCCGGCACGATGTAGCGGAAGTGATCGAGCACGTCGAAGACCTGTTGGGCAGAGAGCGGATTAGGATACTTCTTCTCGATGCGCGCAATCTCGTTGGCAATACGCCAGTGCATCTGCTCCGGGCTTTTCTCAAAGATATTGCCGAAGCTGTCCTTCATGGCGTACTTGTTGACCCACACACGTGCCGCCAACTCGTCGCCGCCGAAGTACTGCAAAGAGGCCTCGTAAGCCTCTTCGTAAGTGTATGTCTGTTTGTTTTCCATTGGTTGATAACCCCTTATGTCAATCCTTTCGGACTGGGGGCTGCATGATTGTGTTGATGAATTATTTGCTTTTAAATGTAGACTGCAAAACTACAAAAGTTTTCTCATATTCTATCAACTTTCTAAAGATATTTAGGAGAAAACTTTTCCCTTTTGGAATTTTTCCCTATCTTTGCAATTACTAAATTGAACAAGAAATGGAAAGCTTAATACATCGTAGAAGTATTAGAAAGTACCAAGATAAAGAGGTGGACGAGCATCTGTTGCATCGTCTGTTTGAGCAGGCTGAGCGCACGCCCACGATGGGCAACCTGCAACTCTACAGCGTCATCGTCACACGCGACCCGAAGATGAAGGAGCGCTTGGCACCCGCACACTTTGGTCAACCGATGGTGACGGGAGCTCCCGTAGTGCTGACGTTCTGCGCCGACTATCGCCGCACGACGCTTTGGGGCGAACAGCGCAAAGGTCATCCCGGCTACGACAACCTGCTGAGCTTTGTCAACGCTGCTACCGACGCTCTGCTCTATTGCCAGACATTCTGCAATCTGGCCGAAGAAGCCGGACTGGGCACTTGTTTCTTGGGTACGACCATCTACCAGCCACAAGCTATCATCGATCTGTTAGAGTTGCCGCCTTTGGTATTCCCCATTGCAACTATTACGTTGGGCTGGCCCGATGAGAATCCGGCACAGAGCGACCGCTTGCCTCTTAACGGCATCGTCCACGAAGAGGTTTATCACGACTACACGTCGCAGCAGATTGACGACATCTATGGTCCGAAAGAAAATCTTCCGGAGAACAAGCAGTATGTGGAGATCAACCACACCGAGACACTCGCACAAGTGTTCACCGACATCCGCTATACCGCAAAAGACTGCGAGGCCATGAGCGAGGGGCTGAAGAAAGCTCTGCGTCATCAGGGCTTCATGTAAACCAGTAAGTAATGAGTAAAATAGAAATAAGAAAGGTAGAGACGCTTAGTGAACTGAAAACTTTTATTCAATTCTTCTACGATCTCTACCGCGACAATCCGTGTGCCGTACCTTATCTATATGGTGAGGAGATGAAAACGTTGCGCAAGGACAAAAACCCGGCCTTTGAATTTTGTGAAGCCGACTATTTCCTGGCTTATCGCGACGGAAAGGTCGTGGGGCGCGTGGCAGCCATGATCAACCATCGGGCCAATGAGCGGTGGAACAAGCGGATGGTGCGCTTCGGCTGGTTCGACTTCATCGACGACATCGACGTATGCCGTGCTTTGCTCGACACCGTAGCCCATTGGGGAAAAGACAAAGGTATGGACTGCATCGGAGGTCCCTTTGGCTTTGAGGACATGGACCGCGAGGGTATGATGGTCGAAGGCTTTGACCGCCTCTCTACCTTATATATTAATTACAATAATGAGTACTACCCCCGTTTCATGGATCAGCTCGGGTTCCGCAAAGACAACGACTGGTTGGAATGCCGGGTGAAGGTGCCGGAGGTGACGCCCCGTAAGTTTGCGCTTACAGCGGAGTTGGTACAGAAGCGCTACAACCTGCAAGTACGCAAATACGGTGTACTCGATTTCGTGAAGCGAGGCAAAGGTAAAGAACTCTTCGACATCGTCAACCGCACCTACGATGGTCTATATGGCTTCTCCCATCTTTCCGACGATCAGATCTCGCGTTTGGTCAACGATTACATCCGCCGTGCTGACCTCAACTTGGTCACCTGCGTGGTTGATGCCAATGACAACGACCGCATGGTAGGCTTCGGCGTGTCGTTTCCTTCTTTCTCCCGTGCTCTACAGCACACACGCGACGGACGTCTCTTGCCAATGGGCTGGTGGCAGTTGCTGCGTGTGATGAAATGGCACAAGACCGATACCGTCGACCTGCTACTCATTGCCGTGCTGCCCGAATACCGAATGAAAGGTGCCAACGCTCTTATCTTCAACGACCTCATCAGCTGGTACCGTCACTATGGATTCAAATGGGCCGAGGCCATGCCACAGATGGAGACTAACCATGGTGTTCTCGACCAGTGGCAATATCTCGAAGCCGAACAACACAGAAGGCATCGGGCGTACATTCGTGAGATTGATGAGCCCATAAAGAAGACAGAGTAACAAAAAAACAAACTTATTTCTGAATGAAGACAGAGTAACATAGAAACACAAACTTATTTCTGAAAGAAGACAGGGCAACAAAGGAACACGGATTTATTTATCTTCCTTTGTTGCTCTGTCTCTTATTAAAAGTCTATATCGAGCTCTATCCACCGGTCTTTCTCACGATATTCGCCCGCATGGGGATTGACGACTGCAAGACCGATCAGGCGGATTGGACGATTGGCATCGTAGTCCACACGGCTCATCAGTTTCTTGGCTAACGGCAGGATGTCGTCTTTGGTACGCAAGACTTTCGCCTGCGTGATGCTGCGTGAAATAGTGGTAAAGTCGCCGTACTTTACTTTCAGCGTCAGCGTGTGTCCTCTGAATTGAGACGATTGCAGCCGCTCGACAAGCTCCAACGTCACATGGTACAATTCGATGATCACCGCAGACTTCAGACAAATGTCTTGTGAGAACGTGTGCTCACAGCCCACTGACTTACGGATGCGCTCTGAGACTACTGGCCGTTCGTCAATGCCACGGGCGAAATCATAGAAAGCCCGTCCCGCCTTACCAAAAGTATGAAGAAGATAACCCAATGAAATGCTACGTAGCTGCGCACCATTATAGATACCCAGACTGTGCATGCGCTCGGCCGTTTTGCTGCCCACGCCCCAAAAATCCTCAACGGGAAGCGTGGCTATGAAGTCCAGTGCCCGGTCGGGATGGATGACAAAGAGTCCGTCGGGCTTACGATAGTCCGACGCTATCTTAGCCAGGAACTTATTGTATGACACACCAGCCGAGGCCGTCAGTCCCGTTTCCTCATGGATACGCTGCTTGATTTCCTTGGCGATGTTCACTGCCAAGTCCATGTCCTTTTTATTATGTGTGACATCAAGGAAAGCCTCATCAAGCGAGATAGGCTCAACCAAGTCGGTGTAATCGTGAAAGATGCGATGAATAGATGCCGAGACCTCGCGGTAGACCTCATAGCGTCCCGGAGCAATGATGAGATCGGGACACTGACGCTTGGCCACCTGGATAGACATTGCGGAGTGTACGCCATATTTGCGTGCCTCATAGCTCGCCGTGGCCACCACACCTCTTGTACTGTCATGCCCGACAGCCAGCGGCTTGCCACGCCACTCCGGATGGTCTCTTTGCTCCACGCTGGCAAAGAAGGCATCCATGTCGACATGGATGATCTTTCGTAGATTTAGTTCATTGCTCATCATCAGACAAAGATAGCACCTTTTCCGCACATCAGCAAACGAATTGATGCTTTTAACCTATCAACCTTTCTTCTGCCTTTTTCTCTACGTCTGTTTTCTAATACCATTTATTCCTTTTCCCTTACTTGTCATTCCATGTTATCACATCTGTAACAGTATTGCAATAAGTAATATCTACCTTTGCAGTCGAATATAATTCTCATCTCCATTCAAGTATGAAAAAACTTATTCTGACGGCGGCGTTGAGTGCTTCCTTCCTCCCCGCTTGTCTGGCCGGTCCCATTGATGGCGTGGTCAAAGACAAGAAGACGGGCGAGACACTCATCGGCTCCGTAGTCCAGGTAAAAGGTAGACAGGATAACATGACGACCACTGGCCTGGACGGAACCTTCACGTTGAAGGACCTGCCCGACCAGGGTGCCGTCACCATTATTGTCAACTACATCGGTTACAAACCTAAGCGCCAACGTCTCCTTATTATATAAGGATACCAACCACGGTTGGAATGGTCAGCTCGCTGCTTCCTACACAGGCACGCGCCTTGTACTTGTCTCGCCCTACCTCGACTCTGACGAATGGGAACGTCACTTCTTCACCCTCGACCTCAGCGGTGAGAAGCGTTTCAAGAACGGTCTGGCCATCTTCCTTAAAGCCAACAACCTGCTCAACGCCAAACGAGAGCGCTACTTGAAGACTACCAATGAGTTCAATAGTGGCATTCCCGGCCAGCCTTCTGACCGCACCCTTGTGGGCAGCTACCGCTATGGCCGCACATTTCTTGTGGGCGTAAGGGTCAGCTTATAGTTAGAAGTTAGAAATTAGGAGTTAGGAGTTAAGTTATCCACTATACATTATACACTATACATTATACACTATACACTATACATTATACATTATACACTATACATTATACATTATGATGAAATATTTGCTTTCCGTGCTCCACCGTCACAGCAACGTTGCCGTCTACGGCTGCGGTCACATCCACAACTTCCAATACATCAAAAAAACGGGCGATCCCATTGTCTATTGGGTGAACTCCGCCGCCGCGCTCTCCCGTAAGGTGAGTGCCACCGACGGCACACAGTGGTGCGATCCCTCTACAGGCTTCACCATCATCAGCGCCGACAAACAGCAGCTGACACTCTCAGCCATCAACAAAGACGGCAAGATCCTCTATCAGCTGCCTATCAAGAAGACGAGGTAGTCTGCAAAGCTATAACCGTGGGGAATGTCAAAATTAACCTATTCCCCGCCGTTATAACATAAATTGCCTACAGAACGGCAAACATCGTTAAACTATCGCTACTAACGACTACATATAGCCACGAAAGTCCTATCTTTGCATTGCATTCTACAAGGAAAACCTCTGGTCAACCCTCATTAGTGATGCAAAGACAACCTCTAACAGAAAGGAATGAACATGAAAATGAACATCAGAATCAACAAGGACATCAAGAGCTACATCCATGACCTTACCGAACTCGTTTGGGCTTATATCCGCCATCGTGCCTCCTATCCCGCCAATGCTTTACTCGCCGTGCAGCGCGAACTGGCCTGCAACGTTTTCGACAGTCCCGACAACTGCCGCGGCTGTGACTTCTACGCTCCCGAGATGCTGCTCACCTGTAACGCCAAAGGCGCCACAGTGCCCAACCGCAGTGTCATCAAGAGCATAGCGAAGAGATACTATTAAGACCAAGGAGCGAGTGACTACGCTTCCACCCCTAACGACTTCTTTACTTCACGGATGGTCTTTTCAGGATGCTCTCGATCAAAGCGGATGCCCTGCATCCCTACCAGACGGCAGCCTTCTATGTTCTCTTCCTTATCGTCGAGAAACAGACATGTATCTGCCTTGAGGTGGAATTTATCAAGGAAAGCCCGGTAGATGGCTGGATCAGGTTTGAGCAGATGCACATCCTTGGACACCAACTCGTCGGTGATAAGCTCAAAGACACTATATCTCTCTTTCACCTCACTCAGCTTGCTCGACCAGTTGCTCAGTCCATAAACGTGGAAGTCACGATCTTTCAAGAGTTGGATGAGGTCGCGGATACCGGGTGTCTCCACGGTGAAGACATCGGTGTAGTGACCGGCAAAATAGCTGAGCGCATCGGCATATTCTGGCCATCGCTCCTGCTGCTGACGGATATAATGGTCGAAAGAATGCAATTCCCGGTCCATGGCCGCGCCCACCTCTTCCGGCAGCACGTGGTCCATGAACCACTGTCCTCGTTCCCGACTTCCCAACAACTTGCCGAAGAAAGCCACAAAGTCGTACTGCACCAGCACGCCACCATAGTCAAAAACGATGTTCTCTATCATTGCTTTAGCTTATTTTTCCACAAAGATAGCGAAAAATATCCAAACGGCAAATAATCTCTTCAATAGTTGCGCGTTTGGATAAAAAGTCTTATCTTTGCGGTATGACATTGAAAGAAGACAGAGAACGGGAGAAGAGCAGACGGGAGGCACTTGGCAAATTCCTCTACAATCTGGCTCAGACCTGCTTCACAGCGATGGTTGTGGGAGCAGTAGTGACGTACTTCATGGCTAATGTCAAAACATCAACTTTCCTCAGTTTGTTTATCGTTGGATTAGTTACTACAATAGCAATAGCTTACGTGGCAAATTATATATTAAAGAAATAAAACTATGATACAAGGACTTGACGGACTTATTATCGTATTGGGAGGAACTGGTATCGTTGCCATTCTCTTCGCCATTTGGCTTCACACAAAGAGTGGAGAGAAATGGCTAAAGTCACTTGACGACTAAACAAACGGCCTCACCCCCCGCCCCCTCTCCCTTGGAGAGGGGGCGGGGGGTGAGGCTTATAGTCTGATCTTGCACCCCACCATCACATTCGTGCCATCAACAACCGGACTGTTGAGATAGTAGTATTTCGGACGATAGTTCAGCAGGTTGTCGACGGCAAAGGTCAGCTTCAGATGTTTGCCAATGCTCATTTGTGCCGATAACTTCCACAGCGTATAAGCCGGATAATGCACTGTAATGGTTCCTTCTTCCACCTTATAATAGTTTTTAAACTCTTGGTTGTCGATACCTGACAGGAAGCGACCGTCAAGAGCCACCATTCCATCCAACAGCGTAGAGAAGCGATGAGTCCAGTCGGCATGTGCCGTCAGAGTATGCTTGCGAGCTGGGAGATACGGACAGGCAAGCTTCTGCCCATCCTTGTGCCCTGCCTGCTCATCGACAAAGGCATAGGACAGCCGGGCATCAACGCCACAACTCCACCGCGCACGCGCCGTGGCCTCAAAACCGGCCACATACAGCCGGTCGATGTTGACATAGGGCAGCCGGGGCATAGTCTCCGTAGCACTGGCGTAATAAGGATTTCCCGACGTGATCTTATTGGTCACACGGTTGCAGTATCCTGCCACCACAAAACCATAGTTGCCCTTGACATATTCCACACTGAGATTGAAGTTATGGCTCACCTCAGGCTTGAGCAATGGATTGCCGGTGATCGTCCAGATACCTATCATATCGAAATCGTAGTATTTCTCTTTCAGCGTAGGCGCACGGAAGCCCATGCCATAGCCGAAGCGCACGTTGAGATGGTCGATAGGCGTATGGCGCACACTGAACTTCGGTGTGAGACGCTGGATATGATGATCCGAGAAATAGTCATAGCGCAGCGCACCCACAAACTCCCACCGACTGTTAAGTTTCCAATCGAACTGCGCGAAGGCGTCAACACTCTGCTGACGATGTGCTGCGTCGAGTTTGATATTTTTAAGATAGTCATAGAGGTAGTCGGCTCCGGCAGTGAGCACGTTGTCGCCAAAGGTATGGTTATAAAGCAGACGCACACTGTTCTGCACATTGGAATAGCTGCGCATGTCGAGCTTCTGCCGACGCAGCCATATCGACTTGTCGTACTGGTCGAAGCTGTACGACCCTTCCAAGACATCATTGTCAGAGAGCGTCCACTGAGCCTTGCCACCTGCACTGAAGTCACGATAGCGCTCGGGCGACTCCTCACTGCGTTTCACCTGACGGAAGAAATAGCCGCCGCGCCCCGTGAGCTTCAACTTGTCCGACGGTTGCCATATAGCTTTGTCGGCAAAGTTCCAAGTATGGTCCCCGAAGATGGTAGTGATGGTTCGTGCCACCGCCCCGTCATCGCTGTGCACGTCATAGTTGTCCTGTGTCGTATGGTTCATGTTGAACGCATTGCTCCACCGGCTGCCACCGCCTTGCAGTGCCAGTCCATAGCGTTGCTCGTTATGTTTGGCCAGGCGCGCGTCAAGCGTAGCACTGTATTTTTTTACTGCTTCCTTGGTGATAATGTTGATGACGCCACCGTTGGCATTGCTGCCATAGAGTGCCGATGCAGCTCCCTTGACGATCTCGATGTGGTCGACGTTGTCCATCGACAAGCGCGTGAAGTCCACGTCGTCCATTGTCTCTCCCGCGAGACGCTCACCGTCGACAAGGATAAGTACGCTCTGTCCGCCGAAGCCCGAGAAATTGAGGTGAACCATCTGGTTTTGAGCAAAGGAGAATTCCACTCCCGGCATCACCTGTTGGAGCAAGTCCTTGAGGTTGGTGGCATCGGCCTTCTCTATGTCGGCGTGGCTGATGACCTGCGTGAGCACAGGCGTCTCCATGAGCAGTTTGGGCGAACGGGTTCCCGTGACAACCACCTGCGAGAGCTCTTGACCGGTAAGGAGGGAGTCGGGGTGAAGCCCGAGACCAAGCTCAAGCCCTCTCCCTAGCCCTCCCCC
>DLDU01000007.1:80973-102598 GCA_002481295.1 Prevotella sp. UBA7764
ACCGCTAGGCAACGCTTGGATAGCCAATGGACAGAACAGAGTGATTATCAAGAGCTGACGCTTGTTCATCTTGTTGTATATGATATTTCTACTTATCTTTATCTACTTATTTGAATCAAATAATGACTCGCCTGGGGTGTGCTCATTCCCTCCCCCTCGGGGGAGGGCTAGGGTGAGGGCCTGGGGGCTATGTCTATGACCTTAGTCTTCTATAGTTGATTCTCAGCCAGCAGGTGGTGCCCTGGCTGTTCATGTAGTCTTGCAGTTGCAGGGCGAAGTACTCACCATCCTTGGTGCGCAGGATCATTACGTGGCTGTTGAGCGCATAGGTGGGCGGAATAGGCGGGATGTTGAAGACAAGCCATGAGGAGAGCACCTGGTTAATGCGGATGCCCTGGTTGCCCATGATGCAGTTAAGCATCTCTGTGCGGTCTACCCACACGTCGCGCTCCGTCCATGAGTCGGGCGTAAATGTCTTGCCGGCAAAGGCCTGGGCTGAGTCGGGCACCTCATCCATCGAGGTATAACCTGTCTCCAAGGCACTGCCGCCATTGGTACGCACGTTGTCGCGGTGCACGGCAAAGGTCCAGTGCTCGGGTTCTGGCTGTGGTGCCGTGGGCTTGTAGCCGCGCCGCTCATAGTTGGACATGCCCTTGCCGAAGATGTCAAACCAGTAGATGTACATGCCGCTGCTGTCGCGCATAGCCTCTGCGTTCTCGGTCTGCGGGATAGGCCACGGCGTGAACTTGGTCTGCGCCTGCTGTAAGGCAGCGTCATCGCCTTTGTCAATCAGATCTACGAGCGAGTCGAGGTCAATGTAGTACCAGTCGTTCCAACTGGTGGCGTCGATATAGAGCTGTCCGGGCTTCACCTCGGTCGTGCTGCCTTTGTCCTCGTCATAGATACCGCCAAAGACGCCGTCGCAGGATGCCGCCAAGGAAAGGCAGCACCCTGCGAGCAGATATATTAAAAGTCGGTTGATGTGGTTCACTATATATAATAATGAGAGTTACTTGCGAGTGCCGACGAAGGTGCCGGTCATCACCATCGGCATGTTGCCAAACTTATGAACGTTGACGATGGTCACTTTGTTGCCGCTGAAGCTGACAGTGATCTCTCCCTTGGTGATGGTATAATTTTTCTTAGCACCATAAACAAAGACATCAGCGTTGGCATTATTGCTATAGTCGAGGTAGTAAGCTTTCTTTGTAGCATCGTAAGGGATATTGTTCACAGAATAGCCGCCCTGTACGATATTTCCCATGCTGACGTTACCCATCTTCACGGCTGAGAAGTCAAACGTCTCTTCCGGGATGATAACGCTGACGCTGCCATTGCTGTTCTGGTTGACGATATAGTTCACGTCGGCAGTGTTGCTCTGCTTGAGATCCATGCCCATAATAGAAAAACTGAGCTCATCCTTACCGGTATAGCTGTTATCGTCATCATCGTCGCTGCACGAGGTGAATGTAGCGGTTGTCATCACGGCTGCCATGAGCAGCAGCATCAGGGAAAGAAGTTTCTTCATTGTCTTTAGTGTCTTTTTATGATTTAGTTGTGTGATTCTGATTTACGACTGCAAAGTTACGGCTTTTCACGGATATTCACAATCCCTACTTATGAGGAAATTTAGGACGCAAGCAAGAGTTTCAATTCCATAAAGGTTCGATTAAGACTTTGGTCAACACTGGTGGCAGCAGTACTAGTATATCTTATAAATCTTTGGTACCTTTTGAAGAGCTTCTTCATTTATACGTTCCTTTTTACTCCTGACAATCTTCATTACATAAGGTTCAGGCAAGACGATAAACTTTCCAGATGAAAGATTTGGCAGGTTAGAAGGAGCGGCTTCGTAGACCGATGATATATGGGTAAACTGTTCACGGAACTTATTACTTTTAAACTCATCACACATCAGATTGTTATATCTGCAATTGCCCACATACCAAGAATCTCCATTACGGTCGTATTGAACCTCATAATCAATATCCCAAGCTTTGAACTTATGACCAGCAAAGAAAGAGAAAGTGGAACGTACCAATGCATTGGTTTTATCCTTGACATTGTATTCAAGTCCTGTAGACCGCTGGGCTTTTACTATAACATTGTTAATGGTATCAAGTAAGAATGTGCCAGAATCTTTGTCGTATTTGGTAGACTTGAACCCTATTCGGACAATATTCCGGTTTGCATCCTGATACTCTTCATCAACAAAAAATCGATGGTCCTTTATAAAGCGATCATCCAGATCAGTAACAAAATCATGATACAATATACTTTTTAGATTTGTAAAGTCGCAACCAGCTGTTTTATCTTTATAGATAATAGTATCATTTGTAGGCAGGATGAGGAAATTTTCATTATGTGCAGCAAACCCTTCACTAACGAAGATGTATAATGAATTACCACCTAAATTTTGACTGGTATATCTATATTTAATAGTGTCAATGAGAGCATACTGATGCTTCTTGTTTTTCACGAAATCTTCCAACTTAGTTCTGATCCAATCTGGCTCATAAGGTCTTACCGTAACTTCTCCAATGAGATACACTGACGGAACTAAGAAAATAGTGTCGCCAAGTAATGACACATCCAAATGTTCGTAATTGACATGGGATATTTCGAGCTTGTTGAATGGAAAATCAACAGACACAATGCCATGCTCATCACTGAATGTACTCTTTACTTTACCTTTATCAGTTGTAAAAACACCTGCATGACTCACAGGCATGTGGTTGGTAGCATCCCATAACACAGTCTTCTGTGCATTTGCATTAACAAAGAATGCACAAAGAAGAATCGCAAAAATTGTTTTAATCATTTAATATATCTAATATTTTATATTCGTTGGCGGAGTCAATTAGCAAGTGCAAATATACGAAGTCTTTTTTAAAACGACTTCATCAGGAGTGAGGAAATTTAATTTTTCCCTTGGTCTTGCGTTAATTTTTCTTTGTATCATCTTAATTTTTTGCGTTGCAAGGAAGCTGAGCGAAGATACCTTCCTCCAACTCTGAAAGCAAGACAGGGTCAAAAAGAGAACACAATTTCTTCCATTCCCAATGGGAGATTTCTTCCATTCTGAATGAAAGAAGCGCTTCCGTGAACCATGTATCAAGTCTTTGAAGGTCGAAAATCGCTGACAAAAACATGTCCGCGAAAAGTTTCAATCTGGAGAGCACAGCGAGAGCTTTTTGAGAAAAAAGTGAGATGGAAACAGGGAAATAGTAGCATGAAATCAACAAAACAGTGAGATGACTAAGTAAAAATACTGATTTTAGTGACACAAAAAGGTGGTTTTATGAGATGGAACAACCGAGATGATGAAAAATTCTCTAGAGAATTTTTCATCATCTCAATGCTTTTATAAGCGCACGAACGAGACATAAATGTTATATCGTTGTTAATCAACGATTTAAGAAAAACGCTCAAAATCGCGAAAAAAACGGGCGAGCGGCCGTTCGCTGGCAAAGAACGGCAAAATAAGGCCTCTAAAATGTCAGTTTATTCAACAATCGATGCGGCTATCAAAAAGTAGGACTCTTAATGTTCTTGCAACAATTTTTTGCAAAAGTTTCCTCGTTTTCGGATTTCTTTGTAACTTTGCAGTATGTCAAGCAGTCAAGGCTGTCACACACACAACACATTATTGGGGTGCTTGGGCGTTTGCCCTCGCTGAGATCATACCCGTTGAACCTGATACGGACAATGCCGACGCAGGGACGAGATTTTCTTTTCACCTCTTTAATAGATATTGTGCTTATGGTAAAAAGAAAACATCTAATTTATTTTTAAAACAGTCATGGATAAACACTTATTGATGATGGTCGCACTGTCTTGTGCCGCCACTGCTTCTTGGGCTGCCGACAACGAGCCGGTAGACTCCATCCGCACGTATGAGCTCCAAGACGTACAGGTGACTTCCACCCGCGCCGGCAAGAAGACACCTATGGCCTTCTCTACGCTCACACAGAAACAAATCAAACAAGTGAACTTCGGGCAGGATATCCCGTATATCCTCTCGCTGACGCCCTCCGTCACCACGACCTCCGATGCCGGCAACGGGATCGGCTACACCTCCATCCGCGTGCGTGGCATTGACCCGAGCCGTATCAACATCACTGCCAACGGTGTGCCCGTCAACGACGCAGAGAGCTCGCAGGTCTACTTCGTCAACATGGCCGACTTCGTCTCTTCGGTGCAGAGCATGCAGATACAGCGCGGTGCAGGTACCTCGACCAACGGCTCCGGTGCCTTCGGTGCCACGCTGAACATGCAGACCGAGAACATCGGCACTCAGCCCTATATCGGCCTCGACGCCAGTGCAGGTTCGTACTATAGCCACAAGGAGACGCTGCGCTTTGACACCGGTCTGCTTGGCGGACACTGGGGATTGCAGGGCCGACTGTCAAACATCGGATCGAAAGGTTACCTCGACCGCGCCTCGACGAAACTCAACTCCTACTTCCTCCAGGCCGGATACTTCACTGACAACACAATGGTGAAATTCCTTACCTTCAACGGCACGGAACGTACTTACCATGCCTGGAACTACGCTTCGAAATACGAGCAGAGCCTCTATGGACGCCGCTACAACTCCTGCGGCGTGTACTGGGACCAGGACGGCAACATGCAGTACTACGACGGTCAGACCGACAACTACCATCAGCAAAACTATCAGCTCATCCTCAACCAACTGCTTGGCGACAAGTGGAGCCTCAACGCCACCCTGCACTATACCAAGGGCCAGGGCTACTACGAGGAGTATAAGGACGGCAAGGCTTGGGCCGACTACGGACTGGCTACCGACGACAAGAGCAACCTCATCGTCAGCAACGGCACAACGTACTACTCCCACATCATGGGCGACCTTGTACGCCAGAAGAAGATGGACAATGACTTCTACGGTGCCATCGCCAGCATCAACTACGACAACAAGAAAGATCTGAAGGCTACGCTCGGAGCAGGATGGAACCGCTACGACGGCAAGCACTTCGGCAAAGTCATCTGGGAAACTGCTACACCTTATTATATATATAAGGATGCTGACGGCAATAAGCTGAAAGATGCCAAAGGTAAAGTCGTCACAAAGCCCTACGCTCCGACACGTACTGTGTATCCCAACTTTGAGTATTATCGCGACGAGGCTTGGAAGAGCGACTTCAATGTCTACGGCAAGGCTGCATGGACATTCCTGCCGGGACTGAATGCCTACGTCGACCTGCAATACCGTCATGTGGGCTTCCGTCTGCAAGACCCGGGCGACTGGTACGGTGCCAACCCTGACAACAAGTTGTGGGCCCACGATGATTTTGACTTCTTCAACCCGAAAGCCGGACTCAACTATCAGCTCGACAGCCACAACCGCCTCTATGTCAGCTACGCCATCAGCCACAAGGAGCCGACACGCAACGACTATCAGAACAACTACGTCAACCATCTGAAGGCCGAGAAGCTCCAGGACTGGGAGTTGGGCTACCGCTATGAGAGTCCCGTATTCTCCGCAGGCGTGAACCTCTACTACATGTACTACAACCATCAGTATGTGCTCACCGGTGAGCTCGATGAGATTGGTGAGATGAAAGCCAGCAACGACAACAGCGGTAAATCTTATCGCGAAGGCGTGGAGCTGGAAGCTGCCTGGAAGCCCGTCAGCTGGTTCCGCTGGGATGCCAACGCCACCTTCTCGCACAACATCTGCAAGGACTGGACGGTGACACTCGACGACGGATCGGCTATCAACCTCGGTGACACGCACACTGCCTTCTCCCCTGACTTTATCTTCAACAACATCCTAACCTTTACCTACGCTGGTTTCAACGCCAGCATCCAGAGCCAGTATATCGGCAAACAGTATCTGACCAACACCGACTTCGACAGTTATAAGAACTATAATAAGGACGGCAGCTTCGACCGGAACGTGGATATGTTCCTCAAGAAGCACTTCAACACCAATGTGGATCTGAGCTATCATTTCGCCCTGCCCCACTTCGGACTGAAGGACATCACCCTCGGCGTGACGCTTTACAACATCTTCAACGCCAAATATGACAACAACGGCTGGGCTGCCCCCTCGTTCCGCAAGGACAGCAAGGGCAATGTCGAAGCTTACTGCACCGATGACCTCTATGAGGCAGGCTTCGCGCCCTCGGCTCCGTTTAACTGGATGGCTCATCTGAGCATCAACTTCTAATGCTGGATTTATTTGGAACGATCATCGGCCTTGTATATATCTATCAGGAGTACAAGGCCTCGATATGGCTATGGATCACCGGCATCATCATGCCGGTGGTCTATATGTTTGTGTATTTCGACGCCGGACTCTATGCCGACTTCGGCATGCAGGTCTACTACGCCTTAGCTGCCGTCTACGGTCTGCTCGTATGGAAGTTGGGCAAGAAGCGCGGACAAGAGCACGAGGGCGACATGCCCATCACGCACGTCAAGCGCAGTCTGCTTATTCCCTCTCTGTTGCTCTTTCTCGCTGCCTGGGCACTGGTCTACTGGATTCTCATCCGCTTCACCAACTCCACCGTGCCCGTCCTCGACTCTTTCGGCAACGCGCTGAGCTTCATCGGACTGTGGTGGCTCGCCCGCAAATACGTGGAGCAGTGGTTGCTGTGGATTGTCATCGACGCTGAACTCTCCGCCCTCTATGTCTACAAAGGGCTGCCCTTCACCGCCGGTCTCTACGCTCTCTATGTCGCCATCGCCGTGGCCGGATACTTAAAATGGAAGAAAGCTGTTATCAGCTGTAATTAAGCGTGTCAACGAAAAGGATCTAACATGAATGATTTCTCTGCCGTCATCCTTGCCGACGGCGATTTTCCTACTCATCAAATACCATTGGGTATTCTGCATCAGGCACAGCGGCTGATCTGCTGCGACGGCGCGCTGCTCACACTCTTCAAGCATCAGCCACAAGAAATAGAAAGACTGAGAGCGGAAGGAAAGCTCTTTGGTGTGGGCGACGGCGACAGCCTCCCCGCCGGACTCAAGGCGCAGTATGCCGACATTTTCCATGCAGTCAGCGAACAGGAGGACAACGACCTCACCAAAGCAACACGCTTTGCCATCGGTCTGCTGAAAGCTTCTACAGAGAGAAACGGTGAGAAGCAACAGCCACGGCTGGCTTATCTGGGGGCCACCGGCAAGCGCGAAGACCACACTCTCGGCAACGTCGCACTGATGATGCGCTACCTGCGCGACTTCAGCATCCTGCCGGAGATGTACACCGACTACGGTTGGTTCACACCCGCCAACGGCAATATGGTGTTCAGCACCTTTGCGCGTCAGCAGATGAGCATCTTCAACTTCTCCTGCACAAAGCTGGAGAGCACCGGACTGCGCTGGCAGAGCTATGCCTACAAAGAATGGTGGCAGGGCACGCTCAACGAATGCACTGGCAGTGAGGTCAACTTTCGGGCCGACGGCAACTATATGGTCTACCGCACCTACGACACTAAGTAGACCACCACGACACGCTCATCCCTTGTTGAGCAGATGGCGGAGCACCTCCAACGGCGCATAGAGAATCATACGAGGACCCGTCCACCGCATGATCTGCCGTACACGCTCACGCTGCTCGGGCGCATAGCAGTGACAGGGACAACGCTTGCACGCCGGCTTCTCGTCCTGCCATCGGCAATGATCCAAGCGGCGCTGACAATAGTCGGTCAGCGCACGGTATTCCTCGGAAGGCTCTTGCTGATGAAGACGATGACGGCAATAGAGCCGGATCATAAACGCAATCGTACGCTTCTCCCTGTCTATGACTTTTCCCATAATGCGGTTCGCTTTGATGAATAGCTGTTGTTGACGAATTGCAAAGGTAGCAAAAAAATGTAAAACGCAAGCAAGTTTTCCTTTCTCCCTTTATTTTACGAGTGAATATCAAGAAAGGAAAACGATCATGAAACACTATTTCAAGAAAGCAATCCTGGCCCTTGGACTGTTGGCCGGGCTCGTCACTCTCCAATCATGCAACGATGACGATGACAACTATTATTATCCCAGCTACCTCCCCAACGCCCTCGTGACCGTGCGTCCGGCCGCCAACGGCTCGTTCACCATGCAGTTGGACGACTCCACGACGCTCACGGCGGCCAACATGCAGCAATCGCCCTTTGGCAACAAAGAGGTGCGCGCGCTCGTCAACTGCTATAAAGCCAACTCCACAACGAACGCCGACAACCGTGTGAACATCGTTTGGATCGACAGCATCCGCACAAAACTGCCGGTAGTCACGACAGGCAACGACGACGATAAGACCTATGGCAACGACCCGATAGAAATCGTCAAAGACTGGGTGACCGTGGCTGAGGATGGCTATCTGACACTCCGCTTCCGCACGCGCTGGGGCAACAGTGGCCGGGTGCACTACATCAATCTGGTCACAGGTACCAACCCCAACGATCCCTTCGATCTGGTACTTCGTCAGGATGCCAAAGGCGACACCTACGGCACTTGGGGTGACGCGCTCATCGCTTTCAACCTCAATGAGCTGAAGAGAGTCCACGGCGACAAGGTGAAACTGACGCTCCGCTGGAGGTCATACTCCGGCGAGAAGTCGACGACCTTTGACCTGCGCCTGCGTCCCACTGCCTCAACATCAGCGCTCACCAGCCGACTGCCGCTCAGCGCAAAGGTGAAATAGACAAGATGTCAATAAAAAAAGCTGGAACACTAAGTTTGTGATCATTAACAACGAAAAAAGTCCGGAAGCAGCAATTGCCACTTCCGGACTTACTATTTCAACAGCTTAGATTCTGTTATTTGCAAGCACCGCAAGTCCAGGGTTTCAACTCCTTGAAGAAGTCATGGCCCTTGTCATCCACGAGAATGAAGGCGGGGAAGTCCTTGACAGTGATCTTCCAGATAGCCTCCATGCCGAGTTCGGGATACTCCACGCACTCGATGCTCTTGATTGCATCCTGAGACAGCACAGCTGCCACGCCGCCGATGGTGCCCAGATAGAAGCCACCGTGTTTCTTGCAGGCGTCGGTGACGACCTGCGTGCGGTTGCCCTTGCCAATCATGATCATGGAACCACCGTGAGCCTGGAACTCGTCGACATACGGATCCATACGGTTGGACGTTGTCGGACCCATGGAACCGCAAGGATAGCCTTCCGGAGTCTTTGCCGGACCAGCGTAGAGCACAGGATGGTTCTTGAAGTACTCGGGCAGCTCCTCGCCCTTGTCGAGACGGGCTTTCAGCTTGGCGTGAGCGATGTCGCGAGCCACGATGATGGTGCCGGTGAGGCTTACACGGGTAGAGACAGGATACTTTGTCAGGATGGCACGCGCCTTGTCCATGCCCTCGTCGAGGTTGATGGTGATACCGCCGTTGTCGCCCGGCTGCTGCAGCTCAGCAGGGATGAGGTTACCGGGATTGGTGTCCATCTTCTCCAACCAGATACCGTCCTTGTTGATCTTTGCCTTGATGTTGCGGTCGGCAGAGCAGCTCACGCCGAGACCGATCGGGCAGCTGGCACCGTGACGGGGCAGGCGGATCACACGCACGTCGTGGGCGAAGTACTTACCACCGAACTGTGCGCCGAAGCCAATCTTATGAGCTTCTTCGAGCAGCTTGGCCTCGAGGTCGAGGTCGCGGAAGGCGCGCCCGGTCTCATCGCCCGTCGTTGGCAGGTTGTCGAGATAGTGGATAGAGCCGAGCTTCACGGTCAACAAGTTCTTCTCTGCCGATGTGCCGCCAATGACGAAGCAGATGTGGTAAGGAGGACAAGCGGCTGTGCCGAGGCTTTTCATCTTCTCCACGAGGAACGGCAGCAGTGTGCCCTCGTTCTGAATCGTAGCCTTGGTCATCGGGTAGAAATAGGTCTTGTTGGCAGAGCCACCGCCTTTGGCAACCATCACAAAGCGGTACTCAGCGCCCTTGGTAGCCTCGATGTCGATCTGTGCGGGCAGGTTGCACTTGGTGTTCACCTCATCGTACATGGTCAGGGGCGCATTCTGAGAGTAGCGCAGATTGTCCTGAGTATACGTGTTGTACACGCCGCGTGACAGTGCCTCTTCCTCATCGAAGTCGGCCCAAACCTGCTGTCCCTTCTCGCCGTGGATGATCGCTGTACCGGTATCCTGGCAGAAAGGCAGAACGCCCTTGGCTGCTGTCTCGGCATTGCGCAGAAGCGTCAGAGCCACATAGCGGTCGTTATCAGAAGCCTCAGGATCGCTGAGGATGGCAGCTACTTGCTCGTTGTGTTTGCGACGCAGGCAGAACTCCACGTCGTGGAAGGCCTGCTGGGCCAACAGGGTCAGAGCCTCGGGTGTGACCTTCAGAATCTCCTTGCCCTCAAATGTTGATGTACTCACTCCCTCTTTGGTGAGCAGACGATACTCGGTATCGTCCTCACCCATCTGAAACATGGGAGCGTACTTGAAATCTACTGGTTTTGCCATAATCTATAGATGTTAATGTATAATGTATAATGTATAATGTATAATGTATAATGTATAATGTACAATGTATAAAGAACAATGTATAAAGTATAATGTATAGTGTATAAATAATAAATAAATGATTTGCGGGGAACAAGCTACTAACCCTTGCCTGTGCGATTTGGTCGGTTCTTAAGAATAGCCGTAAGAATTTTGAGAATCTCCACGCAGTCATCATTGATACTCTTGTATGATCGGCCGTCAATAAAATCGACTCCATGCAAGACGTACAACCAATATTCTGTTTCCTTTGCTTCCTTCAAAGATATTCCCAACTTACAGTAGAAATCTGTAGATGACGGTGCCAAATGAGCTTCTGCCGCATTCGCGCCTATACTCGTACCACTTCTTAAGATCTGATCAGAGAGCGCTCTTGGAACCTTCGTCTTATCCAAATACCGGTAAAGCTTCACTATTCGCACTGCAAATCGTTTACTTTTCTCCAATATGGCATTATATTCTGTCATAAGATCTCTACTTTTATATTGATAAGCCTATAGAACTTACGCCACATTTCAATGGGGGGAAAAGCCTTATGCAAACAGCGAAAGGCTTATCTACCCCCAAGCATTTATTTATTATTTATTATTTATACACTCTACACTATACATTATTTAGAATCCAAAGATGTCTTCTTTCGTGAGTTTCTTGACGGGCCCAATCTTCTGCAGTGTGTTCATGTCGAGCTCTTTCTCATCGCCGAGGATGATGTAGCGATAGGGTTTGTCCGAGATGTTCTCCTTGGCGAACTTCACCAGATCTGCCATGGTCAGCGACGGCAACTTGTCGTAGATGACACGGTTGATGTCGTAGTTGAGGCCACGTTTGCGTGCGGTAAGATAAGCATTGAGCACAGAGAACTTGGTGGTTCGGGCCGTGGCGATGCTCTTCATCAGGCTTTGCTTGACAAGGTCGAGGCCTGCCTGACGTTCCGGCATGTTGTTGAGCAACTGGTTGAACTCCTTGACGCAGTCCGTCATCTTGTCGTTCTGCGTGATGATATACGTGTTGAAGCACTCTGGGTCGCCCTTGCGGTCCGGTGTCGTCAGCCATGCACCGGCACTGTAAGCCAGTCCGCGGGCTTCACGCAACTCCTGGAAGACGATGGCATTCATGCCTCCGCCGAAGTACTCGCCGAAGAGCGCATTGACAGGAGCCTGCTCGGGTGTCCACTGCTTGTTCTCGTTGAGATACTGCGTCATGTAGATGTTCTTCGCGTCATAGGGTGCTATCCACACCTCGTTCTGCGTTGTAGTCGTGCGTGTATAGCGGCGGGCTGCAGGCAAAGTGGTCTTCATCGTGCAAGGATAGCTCTTTGCCACGGTAGCCTCCAACTGCTTCATCGGTGTGGCACCATAATATAATAAGGTGTACTTACCCAGATTTTTCAGTTGAGCGAGCAGTTGCTGAGGATCGGCCTTATGGAGTTCATCAGCACTCATCTTGTTGCGGAAGCCGTTGTAAGGACCATATTCCCCATACTGTCGCAGGGCTGAGAAGCAGGTGCGCTGGTTGCCCTTGGCATCGTTGCGGGCCTTCAGCGTCAAACCGACAAACTTGTTGTAGCTCTCTGCGTCGGCTTTGGCATGGTTGATATAGTCACCCATGAGCTTCAGTGCAGCGGGCATGTTCTCGTTGAGTCCGCTCAGCGACACACGTGTCTCGTCATCGCTGACACTCACGCTGTAGTCGCAAGCCAACTGATAGAAGGCTTTCTTGATGTCGTTGGCCGAACGGGTGGCAGTGCCGACATAGTCGAGATAGTCAGCCGCAACCTGCAACTGCTTGCTGTTCTCACGGCCCACAGGGAAGACGAGCGAGAGGTCGAAGAGGTCGTCAGTAGTGTTCTGCTTGTAGAGCACCTCGGCGCCGTTCTTCATCTTGCCCTTAGCGAGATCCTTGTTGAAGTCGATGAACTGTGGCTGGATAGGCTCCGGCTTGCTATTGACAACGGCGGTGAGGAAGTCGCTGTGCTTGTCGTTGTTCGTGGGTATCGGCGTGATGTGCGGCTTCTCAATCTTGTGGATCGTCGTGTCGTTGCCGAGACGCTTGTAGACACAGACATAGTTGTCAAGGAAGTGACGGCGAGCGAAGTCCACGATCTGCTCATTGGTGATCTTCGACATACGGTCGAGCTGCCCCACGACATGCTGCCAGCTCTCGCCATTGATGAAGGCATCCTTCATCATCTCGGTGCGGTTGCGGTTACTGCTCAGGCCGCGCAGCATGTTAAGTTTCTTGTTGGCAAGGACAGCCTTCATCAGGTTCTCGTCAAACTCTCCACGTTTGAGTTTCTCTATCTCGGCAAGCATGAGGTCACGCACCTCTTCGAGCTTCTGTCCCTGCTTGGGCTCTCCCTCAGCGATGAACGTGGTGTAGTCGGCCAAGCCTTCCACGCCGGTACCGGCACTCATCACCTTCATCGGTTGGTTGAGGTCGACATCCATGAGTCCGGCCTTGCCGTTGGAAAGGAGATCAGAGATGAAGCTCAGCGTGTCGGACTGGTCAGAGGCGGCCTTGTCAAACTTCCAGCCGAGTATCACGTTCTCGGCTTCCTGTCCGACAACAGTGGTGTCGACGTGCTGCTTCAGGTCTGCGACAGGCGCATACTCGGGTCGTGAAAGCGTCGTGCTTGGTTTCCAGGAACCGAAATACTTGTCGATGGTGGCCACGGCCTTGTCGGGATCGAAGTCACCTGCCAGGCAGATAGCTACGTTGTTGGGCACGTAGTAGCGATGGAAATAGTTTTTGATGTTGACGATACTCGGATTCTTCAGGTGCTCCTGCGTACCGATGGTCGTCTGTGTACCATAAGGATGCGTGGGATAAAGTTTCTTCCCGAGTGCAACCCACTCCTTATTGCCGTCATTGGCAAGACCGATATTATACTCCTCATACACTGCTTCCAGCTCCGTGTGGAAGCCACGGATGACCATGTTCTGGAAGCGGTCGGCCTGAATCTTTGCCCATGTGTCGATCTCATTGTTGGGAATGTCCTCCTGATAACAGGTGACATCGTTGCTCGTGTAAGCGTTGCTGCCCTCAGAACCGATGGATGCCATCATTTTATCGTACTCGTTAGGGATGTTGTACTTGGCAGCGAGTTGTGAGAGCGAATCGATTTTCTCGTACCAACGCTTCCGTGCTACGGGGTCGGTAATGTGGCGGTACTGCTCAAAACGATTCTCGATGGAGTCGAGAAGTGGCTGCTCGGCAGCGAGATTTGATGTGCCGAAGTGGGTCGTGCCCTTGAACATCAAGTGCTCAAGATAGTGAGCCAGACCGGTGGTCTCCTTCGGGTCGTTGCGTGAACCGGTGCGCACGGCGATGTAGGTTTGCAGCCGTGGCTTTTCCTTGTTCACGCTGGTGTACACTTTTAGACCGTTGGGGAGCGTATAGATGCGTGTCTGCATCGGATCGCCCTTTACGGTCTCGTAGTGATAGCTCTGCGCCCAGGTGGCTGTGGCAAACAGCGAGAGGGCTGAGAGCATGATAGTCTTACAATTCTTCATATTATTAATTAATCTCAGTATTCAGTATTTCTTACCGGTGTCTTACTTGCCGGTCATCAGAGTCTTGGCAGACTCTCCCCTACTCCTCATAGTCAGTTTCCTTGTCGAGACTGCTCAGGAAGTTGTCAAGAACAGATTGCTCAACGTCGCCCATACGGAACTCTTTCTCCGCGTCTTTCCTGATCTCACCGATCCAAGCACGCCGGGCCTGGACATAGTCGTCGTGGATGCGAGCCGCATCCTCTAAGGTCAAAGTCGAAAGTCCGTAATAGTCGAGTATCAGCCGGTAGGTCCAAGCCCACTGATAGTCGCGATAGTGGTTGTGAATATCGTGGAAACGCTCGTTGACCTTGTCCACGGTGTCCAATACGCCTTGCTTGATATCGTCGACAAGCCGCTGTTCCTCCGATTCCGGCAAGAGCAAACCGGAGAGATCCGCCCAGTCGCCAAGACCTGTGTCGGCCGTCGGCGCAGCGAGTTCCGAGTCTTCTTTGAGTCTACGCTTGATCACTGCACCCATATAGATGCGCAGCGCGACGTCGTAGTATTTGATTCCTTTTTGCAGTGAGCTGCTCTTGATGACATATTCATGGAAGTTGTAGCTCGACACATCCTCGCCGGAAGCCTGGCGCAAGTCCTCAAGGATCTTCTTGCCTTTGACGATTTCCTGCACGGTGAACGGCGAGAGCCAGTCGAAGTTGACAATGCTCAGCTGAGCGCCGGCAGGGCGCATGTCGCGCTTGGGCCACTTGCGTATGTCGCGATAAAGTCCTACCGTGGTGATGTTGCGGCCGGGCGAGAGATACATCGTATCGCCGTAAGCAATGAGGTAGGAGAAGGGAAGGTTGCGTGTATCAGGATGATGCATGAGCTTGCCAAAGCAGACGCTGAAGGCACCAATGGTAGCTGGCATGAGCAGATAAGCGCCACTCGCCGTCTTTGTGCCACGTTCCAAAACGCCCCAGTGCATCGGTCCCATCTTGTAAGCATGGTTGGAGAAATTGGTAGCCGAACCGGCATTGTAGAAACTAAACTGCGCGCCGATGAGCAGACTGCTCTTATGGTGGCTGGCGGTAAACGGACCACAGAAGGCTGCGCAGGCCTCGCCGTTGCTCATATAGCAGTTGGCAAAAAATACACTTGCCGAGGCCGTGAAGCCATTGCTCAGCTGACAAGCCTCACCAACAAAGCAGTCCTGCATCTTCACAGAGTTGATAATGCTGGATCCGTAGTTGATGATGGAGTTCTCACAGATGACGCCTGTACCAATATATACGTTGGCCTGTGGCGTGGAGATAATCGTACAGTCGCTCAGCCGGGAGGCACCGTTAACCTCACAGTCGTCACCGATAATGGTATTGGTGATCTCCTTGGTGTTGATGATCTTCACACGATTGCCTAAAATACCATGGTCGGGCAATGTCACTCTGATGTATTCGCGTATCATCCGCCGCAGGCTGTCCTTCAGCTCTTTGTCGTGGGCATGCTTCACCATGAAGGCAGCAGCCTGACTATTGAGGCGGTCAAAGAGCAGCACATTACCCTCGCCGACCTCGTTGAGCACGGAGATGAGATTGCCTTCGCCATAAGTGGCACCCTCGGTTGTTTCGAGAGTACTGATATTAGAGATGTAGCAGCCATCGCCAATGGTGTAGTTGTTGATGTAGTTTCCTACATTCTCTATCAGACAGTTGTCGCCGATAGTGACATTGCGCAATGTGGCATTGAAGATGCCCGTATGCTTATAGAAATCCTTCGACACTTCGATGCTGGTCTCGAAGACGCCTAACGTAATCTTGCCATAGAACATCACACGGCGCAGAAACGTAGGCTGGAAGTCTTCGTCGACCTGTATGTTGCTCCAGTCCTCAGCCCAACAGCCTTGGTCTTCAAGGATCGTGATCTCTGTATCTGACAGTGTTCTCATGCTCGTTGATCGTTTAATGTTGATTCATCTTCCATCCTTCTTCCTTCCATTCTACGACTGATACACATGCCATCAATCGTCACTCATCTCAGGATAGAGAAAGTCGTTATAAGGATATTTCTGCACATGCAGCTCACGCACACGCTTATAGAGTACGTCGCGCATCTCGTCGATGTTTTGCTTCTCACGCGCTGAGATAAACAGACAATCGTCACCTAAGCGTGCCATCCACGTCTTCTTCAGATCGTCGAGTGTGCGGTTCTCCTTTGTCGGTGGGGTAAGGTCATCAGGATCTTTTTCTACCCAGTGGTAATTGTCGATCTTGTTAAACACGATGATCGTGGGCTTGTCAGAGCATCCCAGTTCCTTGAGCGTCTGGTTGACCACCTCTATCTGCTCCTCAAAGTCGGGATGAGAGATGTCAACGACGTGAACCAGCAGGTCTGCTTCACGCACCTCGTCGAGCGTAGACTTAAAGGAATCTACCAAATCGGTAGGCAGCTTGCGGATAAACCCTACGGTGTCGGCCAGCAGAAACGGCAGGTTGCCGATGACAACCTTTCGCACAGTAGTGTCGAGGGTGGCGAAGAGCTTGTTCTCAGCAAAGACCTCACTCTTGGCCAACAAATTCATGATCGTAGACTTACCGACGTTGGTGTAGCCCACAAGAGCCACACGGATGAGCCGTCCACGGTTTTTGCGCTGTGTGGTCTTTTGTTTGTCGATCTCTTCCAACCGCTTTTTCAGCAAGCTCATACGGTTGAGGATAATTCGGCGGTCCATCTCGAGCTGGGTCTCACCCGGTCCACGCAGTCCTACTGAGCCTTTTCCACCACCGGAACCGGAGCCACCGCCCTGACGTTCCAAGTGAGTCCACAGTCGCTGCAAACGCGGAAGCATATAACGGTATTGCGCCAACTCCACCTGCGTCTTGGCGTTGGCAGTCTGCGCACGCATAGCGAAGATGTCGAGAATCAACGACGTACGGTCGAGAATCTTCACGTGCAGTTCGTTTTCTATATTGCGGATCTGCTTGGCACTGAGCTCATCATCAAAGATGACCATACCGATCTCACGGTCGTTCTCTTCCTCGTCGTGGATATATTGCTTGATTTCCTCGAGCTTGCCCTTTCCCACATAGCTGACAGCACTCGGTCCGCCCACACGCTGCGTAAAGCGCTTCACGGTGACAGCACCGGCTGTGTCGGCGAGAAATTCCAGTTCGTCGAGATATTCCTTGGTCTTTGCCTCATCCTGCTGGGGGGTGATAAGTCCCACCAAAACAGCAGTCTCAGCCTTTACCTCAGAAATTACAAATTCCTTCATATTATAATATAATGTGTATACGTTAGTGCAAATGTACGTTATTTCCACCACATCTGCAAATTTTATAAGTAAAAATAGAATTGAGAAAAGGCTATTGTATCAAATTCTTCATCATTTGTTTCTTTTATCACTGCAGCAAGGTTAAAAGGACAAAAAATCGTTTGTAACTGAATTGAAATCGTTATCTTTGCACACATAAAACGAGTCAAATACACAAGGCCGAAGCATCTCCGGTCTATAATAACCAACCTGAATCATGAACAAACAATATCTTTTAGGATTCGACGTAGGCTCCAGCAGCGTGAAAGCATCACTTGTCGACGCTGAGACAGGAGCAATGGCTGCCACAGCCTTCTTCCCTGAACACGAAGCTCCTATCAAGGCTGTCAAGCCGGGATGGGCAGAACAAAACCCACAGATGTGGTGGGACAATGCCAAACTGGCTTTACAGAAGATCATGGCTGAAACAGGTGCAAAAGGAGAAGACATCAAAGCTATCGGTATCTCTTATCAGATGCATGGCCTCGTGGTCGTGGACAAAGAACTCAAACCCTTGCGCGATGCCATCATCTGGTGCGACTCCCGTGCCGTTCCCTATGGAGAACGTGCCTTCAACGACCTCGGAAATGATTACTGCCTCCAGCATCTACTCAACTCTCCCGGCAACTTCACGGCAGCCAAACTGGCGTGGGTGAAGGACAACGAACCGGATGTCTTTGACCATATCTATAAGATCATGTTGCCCGGAGACTATATCGCCATGCGTCTCAGCGGCGAGCCAAACACCACTATCGGCGGACTGAGTGAGGGTATCCTTTGGGACTTCGTGGAGAAGAAACCTTCCGAGAAGCTGATGGATTACTTTGGCTTCACTCACGACATCCTGCCTGACATTGTCCCGACCTTTGCCGTACAGAGTCAAGTCTGTGAATCGGCAGCGAAAGAACTTGGTCTGAAGGCCGGCACGCCAATCAGCTATCGTGGTGGCGATCAGCCCAACAACGCGCTGAGCCTCAATGTTCTTCAGCCTGGCGAGATTGCTTCTACCGCAGGAACCTCCGGTGTCGTCTATGGTGTATTGGGAGAAATCGGTTACGACAAGAAATCAAGAGTAAACACTTTCGCCCACGTCAACTATACACCAGAGCAGACTCGCCTCGGCGTCTTGCTTTGTATCAATGGTACCGGCATTCTCAATGCATGGGTACGACGCAATATTGCTCCGGAGGGAATGAGCTATCAGGACATGAACGCCATGGCTGACACTGTGCCCATCGGCAGCGACGGCCTCTCTATCATTCCTTTCGGCAATGGTGCCGAGCGTGTCTTGGAGAACAAGGAGATCGGTTGCTCTGTCCATGGATTGAACTTCAATACCCATACTCGTGCCCATCTCATGCGTGCCGCACAAGAAGGTATTGTCTTCTCATTCTGCTATGGTATGGAGATCATGCGGCAGATGGGCATGAAAATCAACAAGATCCATGCCGGGCGCGCCAATATGTTCCTCAATCCAATGTTCCGCGACACACTCGCCTCCACCAGTGGCGCAACCATCGAACTCTATGAAACCGACGGCAGTATGGGTGCGGCGAAAGGTGCCGGCATCGGTTGCGGTTTATATAAGAGCGCGGAGGAGGCATTCGCGTCGCTCAAGAAACTGGCCGTCATCGAGCCGGATGAAAAGCATGAATCTGAGTATCTCGACGCTTACGCAAGATGGAAAGATGTGCTCGGACGCGCTAAGAACGCATAGACCTTCCTGTCAAGACATAGAGCGGATTATGTTTTAAAGCATAGGTAAAGATGGCGTAAAGCTATCCTCTGCCATGAAGATGACATACATCTGACTACCATTATCATATCGGTCGGGAGATTTGTCGCAGCCCCTTGAACAAGGCAAATCTCCCAACTTTGCTTTTGCTATCATCAGCCTTTTAACGTTTTCTAATTGTAATTTCTCGTTAAAAGCCATATGATTTACTCAAAAATTAGTAACTTTGCACATCCAATATTTTAACGTACGGAATAATATGGCTGAAACAAAAGAAATTAAGACTGCGCTTATCTCCGTTTTCCATAAGGATGGACTGGAGGATATCCTTGCTAAGCTTCATGAGCAAGGGGTGAAATTCCTTAGCACAGGTGGTACTCAAAAGTTCATTGAAGGCTTGGGCTATCCATGCCAGAAAGTGGAAGACGTGACTACATATCCGTCTATCTTGGGCGGTCGCGTCAAGACATTGCACCCGAAGATCTTTGGTGGCATCCTTGCACGTCGCGATAATACCGGAGATCAGGAGCAGATGAAGGAATACGATATACCTGCCATCGACTTGGTCATTGTGGATCTCTATCCTTTTGAGCAGACTGTCGCCAGCGGAGCTTCCGAGCAGGACATCATCGAGAAGATCGACATCGGCGGCATCTCTCTCATCCGTGCCGGTGCAAAGAACTTCAAAGATGTGGTCATTGTGCCCAGTAAAGCAGAATATCCGTTGCTCCTTGACATCCTCAACAAGAAAGGAGCAAAGACAGATATCGAAGACCGCAAGATGTTTGCAGAGCATGCTTTCGGTGTGAGCAGCCATTACGACACGGCTATTCATAACTGGTTTGCAAAGAAATAATCATTCAAGAATCAATAAATAAGAAATGGGATTCTTTTCATTCATTCAGGAAATCGCCATGGACCTTGGCACCGCCAACACCATTATCATCAGTGATGATAAGATTGTTGTTGACGAGCCATCGGTAGTGGCTCTTGACCGTCGCACTGACAAGATGATCGCCGTCGGTGAGAAGGCTAAGATGATGTACGAAAAAACACACGACAACATACGTACGATCCGCCCACTCCGTGACGGCGTGATCGCTGACTTCACAGCTTGCGAGCAGATGATGCGTGGCTTGATCAAGATGGTACACACAGGCTCCCGTCTGTTCTCGCCATCTTTGCGCATGGTCATCGGCGTACCTTCCGGTTCCACAGAAGTGGAGCTTCGTGCTGTCCGCGACTCTGCTGAGCACGCCGACGGACGTGATGTCTACCTGATCTTTGAACCAATGGCAGCCGCTATCGGCATTGGTATCGACGTGGAAGCACCGGAAGGCAACATGATTGTCGACATAGGCGGTGGCTCTACCGAGATCGCCGTGATCTCCCTTGGCGGCATTGTGAGCAACAACTCCATCCGTATTGCTGGTGACGACCTTACGGCCGACATCCAAGAGTACATGAGTCGCCAGCACAACGTGAAGGTTTCCGAGCGCATGGCTGAGCGTATCAAGATCCATGTAGGCTCTGCTCTGACCGACTTAGGCGACGAGGCTCCCGAGGACTATATCGTGCACGGACCAAATCGTATCACCGCACTGCCGATGGAAGTTCCCGTCTGCTACCAGGAAATCGCACACTGTCTTGACAAGACGGTGGCCAAGATCGAGAATGCAGTGCTCTCTGCTTTGGAGTCCACTCCACCGGAGCTCTATGCTGACATCGTCAAGAACGGCATCTATCTCACAGGCGGCGGTGCTTTGCTGCGCGGTCTTGACAAGCGTCTGCAAGACAAGATCAACATTCCATTCCATATTGCCGACGACCCACTGCACAGTGTGGCCAAAGGTGCGGGTATTGCTCTGAAGAACGTCAACAGATTCTCATTCTTGATGAGATAAAAGTTATCCATGCGCAACTTAGTAGAATTTCTTGCCAAACATAATCACTGGTTTGTCTTTTTAATTCTGGAAGTGTTCAGCCTGATACTGTTGTTTCAATACAACAGCTATCAAGGCAGCGTATGGTTTTCTACGGCAAACGCAGCAGCGGGAAAGCTGCTCAGTTGGGAAGCTGACGTAGAGTCTTTCCTCTCCATGTCCAAGGCCAACCAAGAGCTCACCCAGCGCAACCTCTATCTCGAGCAGCAGGTGAAGACCTTGTCAAAGCAGCTTACCGATGCTACCAAAGACTCCAATTGGGTACGTCGCAATCAGCTTGACATATTAAAAGGCTATCACCTCATCCCTGCTCAAGTCGTGAGCAACTCCATCGACCGCCACGATAACCTTATCACCATTGACAAAGGTAGTCTCGACGGTGTAAAGAAGGACATGGGCGTAGCCTGTGGAACAGGTGTGGTGGGTATTGTCTATTTAGTGTCGCCCCACTATTCCGTCGTCATCCCGGCGTTGAATACCGAGTCAAACATCAGTTGCCAGATCAGAGGGCGTGGCTATTTTGGGTATCTGCGTTGGTTTGGAGGCAACAGCAAGTTGGCCTACGTTGAGGACGTGCCGCGCCATGCACGCTTCCGACTGTATGAATGGGTGGAGACAAGTGGCTATTCCTCTGTCTTCCCCCCAGGCATTGCCGTAGGAAAGATACTCCATGTCTACAACTC
>DLDU01000047.1 GCA_002481295.1 Prevotella sp. UBA7764
ATTTCTTCTATATGCTCCAAAGATTGTTTATCCTGCATTTCACTCCCCTCTCCTTTGGAGAGGGGCACGGGGGTGAGGCTGAGCATTCAGCTGTTGACAAAACTGACAAATTTCCGCCCACGAGAATCGTTTCTTTCGGGCGAAGACCTATCCTGCTCTGATTTTTGCGAAAATAAGTGTGTTTTTATAAGTGGCAGATAATCAACGTGTTGTATAATCTCGCCTTTTATGACATGCCGAAATAGCCTTGTTTTCGCAATGCTTTTCAGCCTTTTCCCTGCCACCTCAGGCTTTCGACAGGACAAAATCGGCGAGATGACCTTGACAAATCGGCGAGATGATCGTGTCAAAAGGCTGAGATGACAACAAGAAATCACTGTTGAAGTTCTACAACAAGCCTGAAATGGGACCGGACAACAGGAAATCCATGCATCTCATTTCTATTTTGTGAGTTGTGCAGGAAGTGGTTTTGTCTGGAAAAATCAGCGAAGTGCGGGTTCCGGACGTAATATGCGGGACAAACAAAAAAGTCTGCCACGCATGTTGTTGCGTGGCAGACTTCAGCTGCTGATATTCTTTTGGCTCTTGTCCGTTATACGATGCCCTGAGCCATCATGGCGTTGGCGACCTTCATGAATCCGGCCACATTGGCACCCCGCACATAGTCGATGTATCCGTCGGGCATGGTGCCGTACTTGACACACTGCTCGTGGATGGAGTGCATGATATAGTGGAGTTTATCGTCAACCTCCTGGGCACTCCAGTGCAGACGCATGGAGTTCTGGGTCATCTCCAGTCCGGAGGTAGCCACGCCGCCGGCGTTGACAGCCTTGCCCGGAGCGAAGAGCTGATGGGCTTGAACGAACTTCTCCACGGCCTCGGCCGTGCACCCCATGTTGCTCACCTCGGCGACACAAACCGGATGGTTGGCCAGGATGTGGTCAGCATCGTTGCCGTCGAGCTCGTTCTGTGTGGCACAGGTGAGATAGATGTCGGCTTTCTGCTCCCATGGCTTCTTGCCGGCGAAGAACTGTGCGCTCTTGAACTGCTCAGCGTATGGCTCGCAGATGTCCTCGCCGCTGGCGCGCAGCTCGAGCATGTAGTCGTTCTTCTCGCCGCAGATGCCTTCGGGATCATAGATATATCCGTCGGGTCCGCTGATGGTGATCACCTTTGCGCCGAGCTGTGTAGCCTTCTTCACGGCACCCCAGGCCACGTTGCCGAAGCCCGAGACGGCGACCGTCTTGCCCTTGATGTCAATGTCGTGGGTCTGGAGCATCTGGTTGACGAAGTAGAGTGCGCCGAAGCCAGTGGCCTCCGGGCGCAGGATGCTGCCTCCCCATTCCATGCCCTTGCCGGTGAGCACGCCTTGGAACTGATGAGTGAGCTTCTTGTATTCGCCGAAGAGATAGCCGATCTCGCGACCGCCCACGCCGATGTCGCCGGCCGGAACGTCCTCGTCGGGACCGATATAGTGGTAGAGTTCCTGCATGAAGCTTTGGCAGAAGCGCATCACCTCAGCGTCGGAGCGCCCGCGGATCGAGAAGTCGGCACCGCCCTTGGCACCGCCCATAGGCAGCGTGGTGAGCGCGTTTTTGAAGGTCTGCTCAAAGCCGAGGAACTTCATGATGCTCAATGTCACGGAAGGATGGAAACGCAGTCCGCCCTTATAAGGACCAATGGCGCTGTTGAACTGCACACGGTAGCCCGTATTGACGTGCACCTCGCCCTGATCGTCGGTCCAAGGCACGCGGAACATGATCACGCGCTCCGGCTCAACGAGGCGCTCGATAATCTTGGCCTTCTCAAACTCAGGATGCTGATTGTAGACATCATGAATAGAGATCAGCACTTCTTTCACAGCCTGCAGAAACTCCGGTTCAGCGGAATGCTTCCACATGAGTCCTTTCAATACTTGTTCAACTTCCATAGTAGTTAACTTGTTTTTAGTCTTAAAGGTTAATCGGGTTGGATACTCCCGGTGTTGTTTCATTGTGTCATTCTGACGGTGCAAATATAGGATTTATTTTGTAAACGGCAAAGGGAAACAGGGATAATTTTGCTTAAAAAGTATCGTTTTGCTTAGGTGCTTGGTGTGTGTACGTGAACAGCAGTATATGACAGATAGAGAAGGTAAGAGCAAGTCAATAGAGATAATAAATTTAGTGTTGTGTATCTTTGATTCTTTCCATGAAGTCGTTGTCGCTTGGGCGGAAGGCGTCAGCATCGATGAGCGATCCGTCGGCAGCCACATAGATGAACCGTGGAATGCCTGAGATGCCATAGGCCTTGCTGAGAGCTTCGTTTTGTGCCTTGTCAACGATCATCTGCGGCCACTGTGGGCGGTCGTGGCGTATCTTGCGCAGCCAAGCCTGACGGTTGCTGTCCATGGAGATACTGAGGATGACGAGTGAAGTGTCACCTTTCAGCGCTTCCACATGCTGCGCGAGGAATGGAATCTCTTTGCAGCAGGGACCGCACCATGTGGCCCAGCAGTCGATGTAGACGCGGCGGCCACGGTAGTCACTCAGATGGTGGACGTTGCCGAGCGAGTCGGTGAAGGCGAAGTCGGGAGCCATGGTGCCACGTTTGTTGCGCTTGATGGCATCCACCTTGTACTGATAGTCATTGATGACCGCTGCGTCCTCACCGGCATATTCACAGAAAGGCTTCCAGAAGCGGTCAATATCGGCGTAGTCCTTGCCATAGCAGAGCGTTTCGCGGGCACAGTCGTCAAGCAGAGCGTGTTTCACCTTCGGGTTGGTGATGTACAGCTTCATCACTGCGATGTATTCCAGTCCGTAGTCGGTGAGGTCGTGTCCCCACGCCTCGTCGTAGTTGCCTTTAAGATGGTTGCTGATGAAGCACTGAGGCAGATAGACGAGCAGTCCCGTAGTGTCATTGGGATCGATACGGTTCTCCAAGGCTTTAAGTTCTTCACTGTCTTGTGGCAACAGCCGGATGTGGAAGTTGAGTTCAGCCAGGTCGTTGAGATGACTGTATGGTGTGCGCACCTCCTTGGGCAGCTTTTTCAGGGCGCGAGCCACAGCGTTGTATCGTGCTTTGAGCGAGTCCAGTTTCTGCTCCGGTGTCAAATGCATCTTGTCATCTTCCTTGAAGGGGAAAAAGAAATCGTAGTCATAAGCTTTGTTGATGCACTCGGCAGCCTGGCGCGCGTGCGGCTCTGTGGGCAGGTCGTCCACTACTTGCGCCATTGTGGGCGTGGGGATGAAGAGAAAGGAAATAAGCATGGCTTGCAAACCTTTCCTTAGCACTTCCGCGCAAGATAAGTAATTCTTCATTTGTTCTTTATCGTTTTTATTTGTCATTCAATGTTCATCTTTCAATACTGTTAATAGTTCTGCTTGAACGTTGGGTTATTGTTCATTACCTGTACAGGGAACGGGAAGACCCAAAGCGGGCTTTCTGGCGTAATGGTATAGTCGCCTGAATCAGGTACATGGCGTGTGATGTTCTTCTTGTATTTCTCTTCTGTGTTCCAGCGTTTGCGGTCGAAGAAGTTCTCGAAGGTGGCGATACATTCGATGAACTTAGCTTGTTGCAGTTCCTCCATGGCTTCTGCCTCGGTAGTTGCCGTGAAAGGCTTGTAGTGATCGGCATCGATACGCTTCTCTCTGACTTCATTGACCAGTTCGAGTCCCTTGCTGATCTGTCCCTCGCGTATATAGCACTCAGCGGCGAGATACATGACGCGCTCTACCGTCAGCCCCCATGCGTTGACGTAGGCATCACTGCCGTTACTTTCCAGACAACCCTCTATGCCGGAGTCCATATAACCATAGTCAGCATTCCAGAACTCCTCACCCTCACTTTCTTTACCGCCAGAGTAGGCGTAGTCTTTCACATAGTCGCCGTCCTCGAAGAGTTCGGTCGTCTCGACAGAGAGCTGTTCATAGCTTGGCGTGTTGTCCCGGTCCGACAAGGGGGAGATATAGAAGAAGTTATTGGGCGATGTTGCCGGCAGGCTCCAACGGAAAGAGGTGGTGATGACCGACCGGTCCTCGATGGTGCTGTTCAGCGCAAGGGCTTTTTCGGCATAGGTCAGCGCATCCTTGTAGTTTTTCATCTGGAAGAGCACACGGGCGCGGATGGCATAGCCGGCAGCGCGCGAGAGCCTCACTACATTGGTCTGCTTCTCTGGCAGCAGGGCAATGAGTTCGTCAGAGCAGTCATCGAGGATATGCTTGTAGTTTTCTTCTATGGTCTCTTGGTGCTTCTGGTTCACGTCGGCTTCTGTTACATAGGCGATCCCCAAGTTGTCCTTGGTCTTCTCGTCGTATTGCTTGGCGTAGCAACCCAAGGCGAGGAAGTGGAACCAAGCACGGTTGATGTGTGCCTCAGCAGCAATGGCAGGCTTGTCGGCTTCGTCACCACTGGCACCATTAAGCTTCTCCAAAAGCACGTTCATGTATTGGATATACTTATATAGATTGTTATAGCGGCTGTCCTTACTGGCCAGTTTGGCCCGGTCGGCAGTCTCGTCATAGCTCAGCATGGCGGCTTCCATGGTTCCCTTGTTCTTGATCTGGTCGGATACGGGCGTGAAACCACTTCCATAGCTCTCGTTGACGATAATTCCAAGTGACTCGTAAGGGATGTTGTTGACTTCCTTCTCGTTGAGCAACAACTCCAGGTCAGAAGTCTTGTTAAGAATGGTCTGACCCTCGGGCACCACATCGGTGTCGCAGGCCGACAGGGTCATAACCGCACCGGCAATGAGGGCATATATTGTTTTCTGGCTTATCATAGTTGAAAATTAATATGATGATATATATATAATAAGGTGTAGGAGAGATGCTGTGTCAGAACTTGACGTTGACACTGAGCGTGTAGCTCTTTGGCGCTTTCAGCCCGCGAGCTCCAGTAGAAGGATTTACACTTTCTGGGTCAATGCCTTCGCTGTTGCGCACCCATGTGGCTACATTGCTCATCTGAAGTCTCAGGCGAATGGCTTGCAGACCGAGACGGGTGCAGAGCGCGTCGGGGAGGTCATAGCCAAGAACAAGGTTGCGCAACTTCATATAGTCGGCATGGTCAACGTCCTGATCACAATAGTAGAGCTGGTCGGTATAGAAATTGGTGTGCATCATCATGTATCCGTTTCCAAGCATGTTCTTACGGTCTTCCTCCGAGGCGCGCCAGTAGTCGAGATAAGCCCGTGGCACTTCATAGTCATAGCTTGAGGATGCCGTAGAGCGCCACTTGTAAGCCTTGGCACGGAAGTAGTGCCCGGCATAGAAGTTAAACATTCCGCTGAGAGAGAAGCGCTTCCAGGTGATGGTGGGCGTCAGGCTTCCGGTCCATTTCGGGTCGAGTGATCCACTGAATACGATGTCGTCCTTGGTGAAGGCTGAGCTGTAGAGGTTGTCGCTGACCTCCGTGCCGTCGGCTTTTTTCCAGAATATCTGCTGGTAGCCGTCTTCGTCGGTCTCTACATGTCCGAAGCGGAAAGAGTAGAGGCTGTTCACCGGATCACCCTCACGGTAGGAGTCGAGGGCAGAGACACCACTGGTGGGCTGATGATGGAGGCGGGTGATCTTGTTTTTGTTGTAAGCCAGCGTGAAGTCCATGCTCAGGCCCACCTCGTTGTCGTTGTGGGCGCGGAGAATGTCACAGGAGAGTTGCAGTTCCACACCCTTGTTGACCATCTCTGCATTGTTGGTGCGCAGCGAGCTCCATCCTGTGGTGGGGTCGAGGTCGATGGAGGCAAGGATGTCGGAGCCCTTCTTGTGGTAGAAGTCGAGCGATCCGCTGATGCGGTGGTCGAGAACAGCGAAGTCGAGGCCACCGTTCCATGTGCGCGTCTTCTCCCAGCGCAGCTCGTCATTAGGCGGCGTGTTGAGTGAAGCATATTTATCACCGGTGAGATCAGTCGTATGAATCTTAGCGGTGAGATAGCTGGAATAGTTGGAGTTGATATTGCCCGTGACGCCATAGCTCATGCGCAGTTTCAGCATGTCGATCCATCCGAGTTGCTTGATGAACTCTTCGTTGTGAGCGTTCCAGCTGAGTCCTGCCGACCAAAGGGGACGATGGCGGAACTTTGAGGAAGCGCCGAAGAGGTCGGCCTCGTCGACGCGGTAGCTGGCCGAGGCGGCATAGCGACTGTCGTAGACATAGTTGGCTGTAGCATAGTAGGACTGGTACTTGTGCTTGATATGGGTGGCACCGGCGACATCGCTGCTGAGGAAAGAATACTGTGGTGAGTAGAGGCTGCCGAGGTCTGTGCTCTCGCTGTTGATAAGGTCGTTGAAATTGATGAGGCCTGTAGAGTTGGTCAGCGTCTGTTCGTCGTAACCGTACATCTGATTGTAGGTGGTGCGGTCGAAGGTCTGACGATATTCATAACCGGCAATGGCCTCGATCCCATGTACTTTGTTGAGTGTGGTATTGTAGGATGCCTGTGTACGGAAAGTGTAGTAGTTGCCCTCACCGCTGTTTATGGTCATTAATCCACCCTCTGGGAGATTGTGCTTACCACCGGTAGTGAAGAGATTATAGAGGTGGCGCATGGAATATGATCCGCCGTTGATGAGCTTTTCGCTTCGGTCACTGACATCCTCGTATTGGAACATGGCGCTGAGCTTCAGACCGTCGAGAGGCATGAGGTTGAGATGGACGAAGGATCGCGTATAGGTCTCTCGACTCTTCTCGTGGTTCATGTCTATCTCGTTGACAGGCACATAGCCCTCATCTTTCAGGCCGAGAGAGATGTCTTTCAGACTGGGCTCGTTGAGGTCTACGTAAGCCTGGAGTGTGGCGGGCGTACCGTCGGCATTGTACATGCTCTGATAGTCGGCAAAGGAGGTGCGACTGCTGAGATCATAGTCACCGGTAGCACGCATGCGTTGGCGGTTGTTGTTCAGTGTCACGCCGAAGCGCATATTCAGCCATTTGGTGACGTCGAGGTCACCATTGTACTGCATGGTCAGCGTGTTGTTGTATTGGTTCTTCGTGCTGGTGTTGTCGCCTTTCCAGTTGACGACAACGCTGGAGTTGAGGTAGCGTCCCTTGGTTCTCAGTGCGAGGTTGTATTGCTGGAGCAGTTCGTTGCGGTCCATCAGATCAGCATACTCGTTGCGATAGCTGTTGTGGCTCCATTGCTTGATCGTGCTGTTGTATTCGTCACCGCTGATCTCGCCGAGCTGGTGGCGCATCATCAGCTTGGTGATCGGTGACATCAGTCCGCCACGGCGCTTATACTGCTTCTCCATATAGCTCTTGGCGTCGGCATCGTTCATCATCCATTGGAAGTTGTACTGCTCCAGCTCCAACTGCTCGGCGGCATTACAGTAGTCGTAGTCGTTGTAGTTGTATTTATTGTATCGTGTCAAGTCTGCGTTGAAGTCTACTGTGAGCTTTTCGCTATTGGCTTTCTTTGTGGTGATGACGATGACGCCGTTGGAGGCACGTGCGCCGTAGACGGCCGAGGCAGCGGCATCCTTCAGCACGGTGATCTTGTCGACATCATACGGGTTGACGTCGCTCAGTCCGCCGCTGATGGGCAGTCCGTCGACGACGATGAGGGGCGACGTGCTGGCGTTGAGCGAGCCCACGCCACGAATGACGAGACCGCTGGAATTGCCGTTGTTGTAGTCGACGAGACCGGGAACAAGTCCTTCGAGACGGCCACGAAGACTGGATGCGTAGCGCTTGTCGATGTCCTTCGATGAGAGTGTCTGGAACGAGCCGGTGACATCTTCGCGCTTGAGTGTCTGATAGCCGGTGACCATGACGTCGCCGATGGTGATGCCGTCGCTTTCCAGAATGATGGTCACGGGTTTGGTGGAGACGCGGCGGTGATAGGGCTTCATGCCGATATAAGAATAGGTGAGCATGGCGTCGGAGCGGACTCCGGGCAGCGTGTAGCGTCCGTCGCTGTCGGTGATGGTACCCGTAGCAGTACCGTCGACCTGAATGCTCACGCCGATGAGCGGCTCGCCCTGGGCGTCGAGGATACGGCCGGAAGCTGTTACGAAGGTAGGTGCCTTACTGTCTTGATTGCTTTTGTTGATTTGGATATAGCGTCCTTTGACAGAAACGGTCAAAGGTAAGTCTGCTGTCAGTTGGCGTACAGCATCGGGAGCAGACAGTCCGGCGATGTCGCGGGTAACCTTGAAAGCCTTCAAGTCACCGGCATTGTAATTGATCTTGTAATAGTCCGACTGACGTTCCACTTGATAGAGGATGTCGGTCAGGGACTGCCCGTTGGCATGCAACGACACCTTGTGGCCCTGTGCCGCGGCAGCGATGCTGAGCGGCAACATCAGTACCACCATGGCTTGGCGTAAGCGTTCTCTCTTCATAACTGTTCCTTCTTAAAATGACTCTTTAATAATACTGCTATATCCTTAATACCAAAAAGAAAGATAAAGGGTACTATGATTTACCAATTTTTTTAAGAAAAAGTTAGTAAGCCGACATAAAGATATGAAAAGAGAATGGCGTTGTTACCTGACGATCATTTCTCCGCGTTGCAGTTCCACCCGCACGCCATCCTGCTCGTTGAGCTTGTTGACAATGCTTTGCAGCCCCTCTTGATGGGAAGCTACGAAGTGCAGGCGAACGTTCATGGCGTCCTCGTTTTCAAAGACTACGGTCTTGTGATACCATTGTGCCAGCTGCTCCATGATGGTCAGTAAAGATGCGTCGGCGAAATAGAAATAGCCTTTCGCCCATTGCGTGTAAGGATAGGTGTCGACTCTTTCCACGGTCATCTTGCCGTCCTGCCATGTAGCCTGTTTGCCGGGGAAGAGCACAGTCTGTGTGCCTTGGGCCGAAACGGCGATGCGCCCCTCTACAAGAGCAACGTAAGGTTTGGCCGCTTTGTAGACATTAATATAAAAGGTAGTACCCAACACGCGGGTGGTGAGTGCGCCGGCATGAACGATGAAGGGATGGGTGGGATCGTGGTGTACGCGGAAATAAGCCTGGCCCGACATTGCCACCTCGCGCGTCTGACCTTGGAACGTGTGGGGATAGATGATTTTGGAGTTGGCGCCTAACCATACATGGCTCTCGTCGGGCAGGACAATGTTGAGTGCTTGTGCTATGCCGCTCGTCACTGTGTCCATAGTGATGGTCTCGGCTGTGATCGTTGTGTTGGCGACAGTTTGCGTCGCGTCGCTTGCTGGCTTTGCCGCTGACTGTGTTGTCGGACTGATGCGTTGCTGCTGAGAAACATGAGAGGCCACCTGCTGTTCTTGACGACTCTGACGGATGGGAAGCAACAACAGCAGGGCAACGGCAGCGGCTGCTGAGGCAACAGCTATCACCGGCCACAGCCTTTTCCAACGCGAACGCAAGGGAGACGGCTGGGCCTCAAGGCGTGCACGCAGTGCCTGCCACGACTGCTCCTCGTCAGGCTCAGCGTGGCAGAGACTTTCCAGAGCCGCGAGGATCTCGTCGTGCTCTTGGCGGTTGGGGAAGTCCTCTTTGCCGTTAATGGATATGTTGTGCTCGTTGTCTGTCATAAGTTTCTTGTTGATAGTGGTTGCTATATATATTACTTCGAATCTGATCTTTCGGGCACTTCGTCAATGGCATTTTCTTTGTGAAAATGTTGTCGCAGGGTAGAAAGTGCCTTCATTACGTGTTTTTTCACTCCGTCGGTGGTGATGCTTAGTTGTTCGGCTACGTCGCGGTAGCTGCGCTTTTGATAATAGCATTGTATGAACACATAGCGCGTGCGTTCCGTCATGCTGGCGATGACCTTTTCTATCTCTTTGATGCGAGCCTCTCGGGCCAGCACTTCTTCCAGATCTTCGTCGGTCCAGTCGTGTTGTGAGCTGTCGGGCATGGGTGCGAGCCGCTCTTGCCGGCGCAGCCAGTTGAGGCTTTGGTTGTGCACAGCGGCGTAGAGATAGCCTTGTACACGTTCCGCATCCAGCGCATCCCGTCGCTTCCACGCAATGGCGAAAACCTCTGCCACCACATCGCTGGCAGCCTCGGCATCATGGGTGAGATGGAGCGCATAGTGATAGAGCCGTGAATGGTATTCACGGTACAGCTGTTCGAAAACGTCTATGGTCATCTCATTCATGTTGACATGGGAAAGGGCTCATGGTATTCTATTTTTCAATACAAAGATACAAAAAATATGGGAAAGTAGTTATAGTTTAGTTTTTCTATTTGCAGAGTTACTATTGCGAATAATATTCAAGCCTTGTTGTGCCTCAGTGAGTAACACGTCGGAGGTCTTTGTCCGTCATGGCTGTTACGCAGGAGTCTGACCATACATTCTCGGCAGTCTCCACCATGTCGATGATGGTATAGATAGGCAGGATGATGCCCATGATGCCGACGGGAGCACCCTGGCCGGTCATCAGCGAGAGGGTGAGGAAATAGCAGCCCATGGGCACACCGGCATTGCCGATGGCGGAGATCACGGCGATGACGAGCCACAGCAGCATCATCGGAAGGGTGAAGTGAGTGCCGCCGTTCTGCATGACAAAGAGCGAGGTGACAAGGATAAACGCCGCACAGCCGTTCATGTTGATGGTGGTGCAGATGGGCAATACGAAGCGCGAGACCTTTGGCGCAACGCCGGCACGCTTCTCCGCTGTGTCCATGGTCACGGGCAGTGTGGCAGCCGAACTCTTCGTGAAGAACGCCATGAGCACGGCGGGCAGCATACGGCCTAAATGGCGCACGGGATTGATGCCGCGGGCCAATAGGAAGAGAGGTAGTACAACGAAGAACTGCAACACGTTGCCGCCAAGGATGACGGCGATATAACGGCCCAGAGAGTCGGCGACAACACCGGCCGACACTTGTGCGCTGAGCTGTGCGGCAAAGGCGAGGATGCCCAGCGGCAGAGCCCAGATAAGTGCGCGGATGAGCATGAAGAGGATATCCTGCAAACCCAGCAATAGGTTCATCACCGTGTCGCGGCGTGGACTCACCGGCATCTTGGCCAAGGCGATGCCCACTGCGGTTGCGACGAGAAGCAGTGAGAGCACGTTGGCTTCAAGGAAAGGCTGCACGAGGTTGTTGGGTACCACAGCGAGGATATGGTCGTAGTAGGTTTCTCCGCCCAACGTCTTCGGGATGGCTCCTTGTCCTCCTGCCACCATCTGCGCGGGCAGGTTACCCGGTCGGATGAGCAGGTAGAGGATGAGACCTACGGCAGCGGCGGCAATGGTGGTGAGCAGTGTGTAGGTCACGGCGTGGCGGAAGATGCGTCCCGTATCTTTCTGTGTGCCGATGGAGGCCAGTGTGGTGGTGATGGCCAGCACGATGGTGGGCACGGCGAGAAACTGGAACAGGCGGGTGTAGACAGTAGCGACGAACGTCATCAAGGCGTCTAATCCGTGCAGGCCCAGTGTGCCGAGCACGGCACCCACGGCGAGGGCTCCTATCCACAGCACGAGCTGTCGTCGGTTCTTTACGATGTTCTGAGTGGCTGGTGCGTTATCTTGATTTACTTTATTCATAGAGAAATCCCTTTTTGCTATGCTAACGCAGAGGGATAGGAAATATTTTATAAACAAAACCGTAATTATGTTGCTTGGTAACTGATATTTCCTTATCTTTGCAATATGAATAACAAAAGGAAAACGTAGAATGAAAAGTAGAATATTATGGTAGGGACTGATTTATTTTTGCTTGCTGTGTTGGCGATGATAGGAGCTTGGACACTATACTTCCACATTCAGGACAAGAAGGAAGAGAAAAGAAAGCAGAGAGAAGCGAAGTGAGTTCATTCTTGACTGCATGACTCTCCTGCGAGAGTTACATGAGACTTTGTCTTTGTATCAATAAGCATTAGGGGAGAAGTTTGTTTAGTAGTTGTTCTTGTAGCAATTTGTATCCAGAACAATATTTCTTTGGCTCATGGTTCTTCGTAATGAGTTCGTAGATTTTCTTTGCTCATCTGCTGAAGTTTCTCCTCGCTCCATTCGTCGGAATCCCATAATTTGTCCAATTCCTGTTGTAGGCGATTGTTGACGAAATCGATCAGAACTTTGCGCAAGGCCTTGACGTCTTCGTCGGATTTGAGCAAGGACACAACGTTTAGTACGTCGCGCTGAGCTTGATTGAATTTTATAACTTGTTGCGGCATAAGCGTTCTCCTTATATTATATAGTTGTTGCAAAGATAAGAAATATTTTTCAATGCATCACATTCTTGTTCATCTTTTTTTTCATCACAACAATTCATTCTTGTTCGCCCATCTTTTCAAATGCTTGATATGAAATGGAGATCTTTATCTGAATGGTGTTCTTTGCCACAGCAGTGCCATGCGGTGCACGAGGAAGTGCCTGACATCGGTTCTTGCGCAGATCAGCAGGTAAGCGGCGCCGGTCGAGGCAAAGACGGGAAAAAGCAGCACGTTGCCGGGTATGACAAAAGGCAGCAGGCTGATGGCGGCGATGGGTGGCATGATAATATGCAGGCGGCTCATGACAAAGAGTGACAGCAGTAGTGTCAGCGGTAAGACAATGAAGAGCGGCAGACCCGCATAGTCGGACAGAACTATGCGACCAAAAACACCACAGCATGCTGAGAGAATGATGGTGGTGAGCACACGACGGGGATGGCGGTGCAGGCGGTCACCGGGCTGACAGAGCGAGACGAAGACGACGAGTAGGGGAGGAGCGATGAGCGCGCTCTTGTGGAGAGATTCTGCCAAGGCCAGCAGCGGCAACGCTCCCATCCACATCAGCAGCCAGTGACGTGCGCGGGCGATGGAGAAACTGTGGCGGGAAGAAGGTAGGGGTGCCGAAGGAAATCTCCATTTTTCACGGTTTATGAGGGAAGAGAGCAGTGTGACGACAAGCGACAGCATCAGCACGCTCAAGGGGTAGCTCCACGACGTGGTGTGCAGTACGATGGGCAACAGACAAGTGGCAAGACTGGGAAATAGCGTGGCACGGGTCAATAGCAAAAGCGCACCGGTGAAGAGAAAACCCAGCGAGAGCACAGTGACGGGGTAGGCGCTCAGCCATGTGAATAGCAATGTGCCCATGAGAGCCGACAAGGCCAGCAGCCCTGGTATCAGCCAAAGCGACACGTGCCAAGGACGCTGTTTCTTGACGATCAACCCTAATGCCAGCGCTGCGGCAGACGGATAGATCACCGCGCGGTCTTGAAGCGACGTGGCGGCGACTCCCATTACCGAGATGACTGCGAGGGCGAGTACATAGCGGATGATAATCGTTTTCCGGCAATCTGAATATTCATTGCGTGATGCCATTTTGCTCTTCCTTAATTATGCGGGGAGGTACAGCGGATGACGCTCAGTACCCTCCTTGACGAGTCTGCCTTCCCCCCAGAAACTGCGTTATCCATTACTTGGTTTTGTACTCGCTCAGGCCGAACAGGGTGCACATCGTCTGGCGCGTGATGTAACGATGCTGGGCAAGGGCTTTGGATCTCTTTCTCCAGTTGCTCGGCAGTCATTGCCGCCTTGCTTCTTAGTTGTATGTAAGCTCTTTCCTGGCCGGTACCTTGGGAGTTGGCAATAGTGTGTATCTCGTAATTGATTTCCATTTGTATCTTTGACGATTATTTGGCGCAAAGATAATCAAACTTGGTGAGAAACAAAAGTGATATGCTTAAAAAAGAGACTTGTTGACGCGAGAAGGCTTCTCTTATTATCCGTGACGGTCGTTTTGGTTATACGTGGCGAATGCCGAGGATATGCAGAGCGACCGCCACAGATAACCGTAGCGACCGCCACGGATAATCGCGAAATCACGCTGTCTGTATTTTGAAACGTTAACGGTGGTCAGGTCACAGGCTATAACCATTGAAGTATCGCAACTTTGTAATCAAAAACGACATAAGAGGAGCAGGAGATATTTATGAGTAAGCATCCAGAAGCATCATGTGATGCCAAAGCCGCATGGCGGTTTGTCACCAATGGGCCTGTTTGACCCAATTGACGACAAACGCCACGTTCTCCGCTGGAATGTCCTTTGTCAGTCCATGTCCGAGATTGAATATCCAGCGTGGATGCCGGCGGAAAAAGGAAATGTATTGTTCGAGGTGACGGGCTATGACAGGTTTGGACGCGTGCAGCAGACGTGGATCCATGTTGCCCTGCAAGCCCATGGAGGGATGGAGCAGGGAGCAGGCCTCGTCGAGGGATGTCTGCCAGTCTATGCTGACGGTATCGCAGACATCGGGAGTGATCATCGGCAGACCGGCACCAATGCCTTTGGGAAAGAAAATGGTGGGCACTCCTAATGAGCGGACAGCCGACAGAATACGTCTGACCGAGGGAAGGAAGAGTTCGCGATAGAGATTGTCGGGCACTACTCCGGCAAAAGACTCGAAGAGTTGGAAGACTTCTATGCCATGCTGAACCTGACCTGTGGCGTAGATGATGCTCATCTCGGTGAAAGCATCCACAAGGAGCTCGGTAGTCCGGCGATGGGTATAGAAATATTTCACGGCCTCCGTAAATCCGTCTTTGCTGCCATTACCCTGAAGCATGTAGCAAAGGCAGGTGAGCGGACCTCCGCAGAAACCGATGAGGGGCACCACCCCGTGCCGCTTTTTCTGGAAGCTGTCTATGGTGCGGAACGACTGCTCCAATATAGAGGTGTCGGTTTTTAACCTGCTGCAAGGGTCGTCGTAGCTTAGCAATGGGCGAGGCATCTGTGGCCCTTGTCTCGTCCATTCTACTTGCAAGCCCATTGCCATGGGGACTATCAGTATGTCGCTGAAAAGAATAGCAGCATCCACTCCCCACGTGTCTACGGGCAGTAGTGTCACCGTGGCGGCCAAGTCGGCATTAGCCATGAGTTTCTTAAATCCGTACTGGGCTGAAAGCTCCCGGTAGCGGGGCAGCACACGTCCTGCTTGTCGCATGAGCCACACGGGCGGACGCGACACCTCCCGACCGCAAAGCGTGTCGAGCAATAGTGTATTTCTTAGTTTTTCCATCGAACCACAAAAATAATGACTTCCCTGGAGACATACAATCCTCACTTATAAGGATTTTCATACTGACTGTCTTGCAATTTCCTTATAAATTAGGATTGTATGGGAAATATCTTTCAAGTATCTTTGCAGCCACACAACGAAATGAACTAACAAAACCATACACGATGTTCAACGAGATACTTTTATTATCACTTTCACTAGATGCTACACCCGACACGCCGGTAGACACCACTACATATAAAAAGGTGGATCTGGGCGAGGTAGTGGTCACAGATTACAAGCAAAACCGCAGAAACCTCACGACGACAGCCATGTCGCGCGTTGACAGCCGGCTGCTGCAAGACCAGCAGGTGGTCAGTATTAAGGAACTGTCGGCTGTCGTGCCCAACTTCTTTATGCCCGATTATGGCTCGCGTGCCAACACACCTGTCTATATCCGAGGCATCGGTGCCAAGTCAAAAGGCTCTGCTGTAGGCTTCTATGTGGATGGCGTGCCGCACTATGAGTCGTCAGCTTTCGATATAGACCTGAGCGACATTGCCGCCATTGACGTGCTCCGCGGCCCTCAAGGCACACTCTACGGACGCAACGCCATAGCCGGCATCATCAACGTATATACCCACAATCCACTCGAATACCAGAACACACGCGTCAAAGTGGGATACGGCAAGTACAACGACGTGACCGCGCAGATGTCCAACTATACGAAATTGAATCCTCATTTCGGCTTCAGCGTAGCTGGATCGTACCATCACAACGACGGCATGTTCTACAACGCATACCTTAAAGATAAGGCTGACGACATAGACGAGGGAGAAGGACGCATCGGCCTTTACTGGAAACCGACTGACCGTTGGTACCTCCGACTGAACAGTACGCTGTCGTATAGCGATCAGGGCGGATACCCATACGCTCCTTACAACGTGGAGAGAAACAGACTGGAGGATATCAACTACAACCGTTACAGCCTCTTCCGGCGACTCATCTCTTCCACGGGATTCAACGCGCGCTACACCAACGACCGTATCAGCTTCAACAGCCAAAGCTGTTTCCAATATATCAAGTCGCACCAGGCTATCGATCAGGACTTCACCATCGAGGATAAGTCATTTGTCGAGAACAACTATCACGAGCGCATGTATTCGCAGGAGTTCACATTGAAGTCTAACAACGACTCCCGTTACCAGTGGATCACTGGCCTTTTTGGCATGACGATGCAGGTCGACCAGTTCATACAGAACAATGCCTTCTCGGCCGGCACCGCCACTCCCACCGACAATGTCAATCCCAAATCATCGCTGGCATTCTACCACCAGAGCTCTTATAACATTTGGCGGGGACTGTCGGCCACTGCCGGCGTGCGTTTTGATTATGAACACTCCAAGTCGGACTATCACCGCGAGAAACTCAACCTCGGCACAGGTGCTTCCTCACCGATGCTCGATTTTCACAGCACCGCCAACTTCCGGCAGTTCACCCCGAAATTCACCTTGCAATACCTCACAACCCATCGCTTTCTCTACTATGCAAGCATCACACGCGGCTACAAGCCCGGTGGATTCAACGAGAGTGCCAAGGAAGCTAATGAGCGTTCCTATGATCCGGAGTACAGCTGGAACTATGAGGTTGGCGCACGTACCGTTTTTCTCAATGGACGGCTGACGGCTGAGTTTGACATCTTCTATATCGACTGGCGTGACATGCAGGCTACCTATACCATTCTGGGACAGGGCAACCTCATCACCAACGCGGCGCATGCCAACAGCAAGGGCGCGGAACTGGCGGTGGCCTATCGGCCGCTGAAGGGATTGCTGTTCAACCTGAACTATGGCTACACCTACGCCACATACCTCGACTATAAGAAAAGTGAGAAGCAAGACTACACCGGCAACCGGCTGCCCATGGTGCCCAGCCACACACTGGCCGCAAATGGCAGTTATACACTGGAGCCGGCTGGATGTCTCGACAGAGTGACAATCAGTGCCGGCATGACGGGATTGGGACGCATCTACTGGGCCGACGACAATGTGGTGAGCCAGAACTTCTACGCCACGGTCAATGCTAAGGTGAGTCTCACAAAGGGTATCGTCACTTGGGACTTCTGGGGGAAAAACCTCACCGATACCCGTTATATGGCCTACGGCTTCAAGTCTTCAAAGGGCAACTATGCTCAAAAGGGTAAGCCACTGACTTTCGGCACGTCGGTCAGCGTCAATTTCTAATCAAACACAGACTTTTCTTCGCTTATCTCACATGAAACATATAGAAGACCAAACTGTCTGTACGATGGCACCGGCCAAAGGATCTGATGCCAGAACGCTCAATCTCTCTACGTTCCTGTGTCTGTATATTTCCCAGTTCGTACCACAGTCGTTCCTCATGACAACTTTGCAAGTCACCATGCGGCAAGGGCATTATGATCTGCAGACCATCGGCCTGCTCCACTTAGTGAGGCTGCCCTGGCTGCTCAAGTTTCTATGGTCGCCCTATATCGACCATCACTGTCTGACGGTGGCCGACTACAAGAAGACCATCATCTCCACCGAACTGGTATATGCCCTCGCGCTGGGCTGCGCAGGCTTTTTCGATGTGAAGACAAATCTGATGCTCGTCCTTGTTCTCGTCTTCATCTCTATGATGGCGTCGGCCACGCAAGACATTGCTACCGACGCACTGGCTATCCTCTCATTCAAAAGACGGGATCAGAGCTTGGTCAACAGTATGCAGTCGATGGGAAGCTTTGGCGGCACGCTGGTTGGTGGCGGTCTGCTGCTGATGGTGCTGCACCATTATGGCTGGCATGTGGTGGTGCCCTGTCTGGGCATGTTTGTTGTCTGTATGTTCATCCCGTTGGTGCTCAACAAGCATATCAGGATAGAGGAAGGACAAAAGACCAAGGAGCGTGCACGTCCTTCGGACTTTATATGGTTTTTCTCCCGTCGCAGCATTCTGCCGCAACTAGGCTTTCTTCTGCTTTTCTATATGGGAATCATCGGCATACTCTCTACTGTCCGTCCCTTTCTTGTTGACCAGGGCTACGATATGAAGGAGATCGGTTTCCTCACGGGCATTCTGGGCACTTCGGTTTCTTTTGTCATGGCCTGGTTCTCCGGCGTGTTGGTGCGCAGGGTAGGGATTGCAAAAGTGCGTCTGACGATTGCGGCCCTCATTGTCTTTGGCCCTCTCTACTTTCTTGTCACCAGTTTTCTGCCGTTTAATATCGTAGTATATGTCATCGGTATGCTTTATGTCAAGGCCTGTTACGGACTGGCCACGGTGGTGGTCTATACCTCTGCCATGCAGATGGTACGCCCGGGACGTGAGGGCACCGACTTCACTATACAGGTGGTTATCACCCATCTCAGCGGACTGCTCATTGCTGTTGCTTCTGGCAGTATCGGCAAATATTTCGACTATCAGGGAGTGTACGTGACCGAGACCGCTATCGCCTTGCTTAGTTTCTTCTATGTTCTGATACTGTTCAGACCCAAGAAAGATGGTCTTTCAGATATGCGGCAAACTCTGTGAATGAGTGATAACGGTCGGAGATGATATCGACCGGTAGTCCTTCGCTTTTCGCACACTTGGCTGTGTAGGGACCGAAGCAGGCTATTGGCGTGGAGCTAATAAGAGCCATGCCTTCGGGTGAGGTCTCTACAACTTTTCTGAGCACCTGGGCCTCGCCACCACTGGTTAGTGCCACACAGTCTATGCCCTGCCGGATCAGCGTGTACGCGGTATGCCGTGTTGCGCTGTCGGCAGGGCGTGTGGTATAGGCCGGCACGTAGCACACTTCGCCGACACGGTTGCCTAAGGCCGTAAGAAAGTCGGGTACGGTAGGGGGCTCGCGCATCCCTACTACGCGGGGGCCAAGAACCCACACCCGCTTCTTGTTGGCATCGGGCCTCTCTCCCAGTGCCTTAACGATACCCATCAGACTCGGCTCACAGCCTGAGAGTCCTTGTGGCAGGCTCAACAACGCTGACATCCATGACGCGTCTTTGCCGATGGCTACGTATGTGGCAGCCGGCGGGAGTACGAGGCCCTGCCTTTGGCGCCACAGCGCAGTGGCTTCTATAGCTTTTCTGCTCGTAAAGACCACTATGTCGTCATCGCCTATGGTCGGCAAACTCTTGTGTGCCTCGGCTGCCGTGTCAAGTTCTGTCTTTATCAGGGACGCGGAGACAGGGGAGAAACTTGACCCCGTCGGCCCCGACACGGTCAGCAGTGCGTCGCGAAAGCGGCGGGCATACCCTTCGGGTGCTGTTATCAGTATCTTTTTCTTCATGCTATTTCTGGCAGATGGCGTTGGCAACATCGACCGCTTGCTTGATTCTGTCGCCCATGCCGATGCCATCCTTGATATTGCCGGCGATATGCAGTGTGGGATATTGTGCTTGAACAGTATCAATGGCGGTCAGACGGTCGTCGGTATTTTCCATGTATTGGGGGATGGCATGCGGATGTCGGAAGATGCGGATGAGGTCTGCTTGTTTGCCTTTTGGGAATTTCAGCATGTCATGGAGGGCTTTATTGGCAATCTCGGTCAGTTCCTCATCGGTCTTCTGTATGATTTCCGGATGGCGAACGCCCCCTAAGAAACAAGCGAAAAGAGAGCCTCCCTGTGGTGCACGGCCGGTAAAGCAGGCCGACGGCATGAGGATGCCGAGCAGATCTTTGTGCTCCAACGAAGGTATCAAACCGCCAAAGGCATTCCATTGTACGCCGCCGGTGTCGCGGAGTCCTACTGCGATTTCTACTACCGGTGCGTAGTAGAGATTGGAGAGTGTCTTCAGCTGCTTGTCCGGGAGAAAGGACAGTAGCGACGGAAGCGCATAGGCAGGACATGTTGTCACCACATGGTTGGCAATGATCTCGTTTGTTCCCCAGCTGACCTTCCATCTGCCTGCCATCGGCTCCACGCGTATGTTGTGGCATCCAAGGGTGATACGTTCGGTGCCGATGCACGTTCCTAAAGCTTCTATGAGTTGACCGAAACCTCCTTTCACCGAGAACACGGCCTTGGTGGCGCGTCGCTCCCTGGCAGTCTTTGGTTTGCGGGCCAGAGCCAGCGAGCCCCGTATGAAACTGCCATAGCGTTGTTCGAGCTGATAGAGTTTCGGCAGGGCCAGTCGGGTAGGCAACCGGTAGGGATCTCCGGCATACACTCCCGATAGAAAAGGGTCTACGGCATAGTCAACAAACGACTTCCCGAGGCGTCGTTCGGCCAGTTCTCCTACGGTCTCGTTGGGGTTGGAGCCTCGTTTGCGAAACGGTTCGAAGAGAATGCGTAGCTTGTCTGACATTGTGAACAAAGGTGTCGTCAGTGCGCTCAGCGGGCCGGCCGGCAGTGCGTGGAAGCGAGAGCCCTTCCAGATAAGGCGGCACTTGCTTGCCTCGGCTGCTTCTTCCATCTCGCAGTGACCGCGGAGGTCGTCGAACAGTTCGGCCACCTCTGGATATTTCACTGTGCCCGTACTTGGCCCCTGTTCCATGATGAAGCCGTCGGCCTCTACCGTCTGCATGAGTCCGCCAATGCGGTTGTCGCGTTCCAGAATCTCCACGTCGTGCCCATTTTTCTTTAGTTGCCAGGCACAGGTCAGTCCCGTCAGTCCACCGCCAATGACGATGACCTCTCGATTTCGTTGCATACTATATTGGTTTTGAGAATTTCTTTGTAGTGTGTGACATCAGCGGGTCGAGAGCTGCCGCCACGTTGCGCACGAAAGGATTGCCCTCGCCGGTCATGACGATGCTGTCGGCAGTGTAGTGTAGCACGCCGTCGGCCTGCATGTCAGCCAGTATTGCCTCGTCGTAGCGTACGGTTTGCTTTATCTCTTCAGCATTCATCTTCAGCTCTGCGGCAAGCACGTTCCAATCAATGCGATAGTTGCACATCAGCATCTCGATGACCTCGCGCACCACACGCTCCTGATGCGACAGCCTGTAGCCCCTGCTTACGGGTAGCCGTCCTTGAGCTATGGTCGACACATACTCCTCGATCGATTTCGTGTTTTGGGCGTAGGCCGTGTCGAGTTGGCTGATGCCAGTGACACCGAAGGCGTAGACCTGACCTGTGGTGCGGCGAGTGCAGTATCCTTGAAAGTTGCGATGCAGTTGATGAGCCGTGAGTGCTGTGGCCAGTTCGTCGCCCGGGAGCACGAAGTGGTCAAGTCCCACACTGACATATCCGGCCTCATGCAAAGTCTGCTTAGCGTTTTGGAACATGAGTGCCTTGTCTTCCGGTGTGGGCAGTCCAGCCTTTTCGAGAATGAACTGACGCTTGAAGATCCAGGGACAATGTCCGTAGCTGAATGTAGTTACACGGTCAGGACGAAGTGTTGCAGCCCGTTCGATGGACTGGTTGAAACTGTCTGGGGTTTGCCGGGGCAGACCGAAGAGGAAGTCCATGTTGATGTTGGCACCGGCTTCCCGCAGGATAGCCATAATCTCTTCTATCGGCAGCATGGCAGGCACCCGGTTGACCACTTTCAGCACCGTCTCATCGAAGTCTTGTATGCCCAGGCTGAAGCGGTTGAAGCCAGCCTTCACCAGTCCTTCCCAGTCCCGGTGCGACAGGTATCCAGGATGGCATTCGATGGCAATCTCGGGTTTGTCTATTGTGGGGAACAGGGAGAGCAAATGGTCGTTCAGCTCGTGCAACACTTTCACCGGCATGGCAGTAGGACTTCCGCCACCATAGTGTATCTGTGAGATCTTGCGGTGGCTGTCGATATGTGTGGCCACAAGGTCTATCTCGTGATGCAGGGCTTCGATATATGTATTCACCTGCTCATCTCGCTGCATGGGATACGAGTTGCAGCCGCAATAGTGGCACAGCTGTCGGCAGAATGGCATGTGGATGTAGAATGAAATGTTGTTCTGTCGGGCCCGGTTGCTTTCTGCTATTGCCTCCAAATACATTTCCTGGTCAAAAGTCGTGAAATAGTTGGCGGGCGGATAACTCGTGTAGCGTGGTACAGACACGTTGTACTTTTCTATCAATTCTTTGTCCATTGGATAAGGTGTGTTAACGGGAAGGCAGTTCGTTGACAGGAATGCCTCCCTGTTTATTTTCGTAGTACAAAGTTACGGCTTTTCTTTTTTCTTTGCAATCCTTATTTTTTAGGATACTGCTGTCTATGTCTGTTGGATGGTATATCCGGCTTTTAAGCTGAGCAGTTATGTTGCTGCTATTTTGCGTTAACTCTGGTTAAAGCTGCTGTCGTTATCGTAGAAGTATTGTAACTTTGTAAATAAAAACAACGTAAGAGATACGCAGTATGGAGAAGAAAATTGATGAACAGGAAATAAACGCTCGTGTGCAGCGTGCGGTAGATAACTTCATGCAGGGCTATGGCTGTTGTCAGAGCGTGGTGGCTGCTTTTGCTGACCTCTATGGCTTGGACGACACGATGGCCAAGCGTGTGGCTGCCGGTTTTGGCGGTGGAGTAGGGCGGTTGCGAATGATGTGCGGGGCCGTGTCGGGAATTGTCATACTGGTAGGCCTGGACTGTGGACAAACTGAGGGCAGCGACCGCATGGGCAAGTCACATTGCTATCAAGTGGTACAGCAGCTGTTGGCGGAGTTCAAGGAGCAGAATGGCTCTGTTATCTGCGCTGAGCTGTTAGGACTGAAAGGCCATGATAAGGCGATGACCAGTTATGTAGCCTCTCCCCGTACCGCCGAGTATTACAAGACCCGTCCGTGTGCGGCAAAGGTAGAGTGTGCCGCAAAGATCTTTGCAACGTACTTGATGGCTAAGGATAATAACGAATAAAACATTTTGTACTTGCGATTTTTCTTCTTTTCGGAAAAATTGCGTAAGTTTGCAGTAGACTAAAGACCGAAAGCTTATGCCAACACAGATACCACAGGAGTGGACACGGTTCATCCTTAAGGATGTGACCTTCGTCAACCTGATGATGCGACATATATATAATGTGCTCATCGTTGCCAACCCTTACGACGCCTTCATGCTTGAAGACGATGGGCGCGTGGAGGAAAAGATATATAACGAGTATGCGCAGCTCGGACTGCGCTATCCGCCCACCTTCACCCAGGTGTCGACCATCGAGGAAGCCGAGAAAATTCTCAATTCCACAAAGATCGATCTTGTCATCTGTATGCCCGGCAACGCCGACAACGATGCTTTCACCGTGGCACGAAGCATCAAGCAGAAGTTCCCCGACATCCACTGCGTGGTGCTCACACCTTTCTCACACGGCATCAGTAAACGTATGGAGAACGAGGATCTGAGTATCTTCGACTATGTCTTCTGCTGGCTGGGCAACACCAACCTTATTCTCTCCATTGTCAAGCTCATCGAGGACCGCATGAATATCGATCACGATATTCAGGCTGCCGGCGTGCAGATGATCCTGCTTGTGGAGGATTCCATACGGTTCTACTCCAGCATCCTGCCCAATCTCTATAACTATATCCTGCAACAGAGTCAGAATTTCGCTACCGAGGCGCTCAACCGTCATGCCGCCACACTGCGTATGCGTGGTCGTCCAAAGGTGTTGCTGGCCCGTACCTACGATGAGGCCATGCAGCTCTATGAGAAATACAAGGACAACTGCTTGGGTGTCATCAGCGACGTGCGCTTTCCCATCCATGCCCATCCCGAACATCAGGGAGCCATGGGCGGCAACAAGGAGGAGAAAGATCCTGAGGCTGGCTTCAAGCTCTTGGAGGCCATCCGACGCGAGGACGAGTATGTGCCGCTTATCATGGAGAGCGCCGAGTCGGCCAACCGTGAGCGGGCCGAAAGAGAAGGCTTTAAGTTCGTCGACAAGAATTCCAAGATGCTCAGCGTGGACTTGCGCCACCTCATGGAGGAACACATGGGCTTTGGCGACTTCATCTTCCGCGATCCGAAGACCCACCAGGAGATTATGCGCATCCATACCCTAAAGGAGTTGCAGGACAATATCTTCAAGATACCGCGCGACTCCATGCTTTACCATATCTCGCGCAACCACATGAGTCGCTGGCTCTGTGCCCGTGCCATCTTCCCCGTGAGCAACTTCCTCAAGCATGTCACGTGGCATAAGCTCCAGGATGTGGATGCCCACAGACAGATCATCTTCGATGCCATCGTGCAGTATCGTCACATGAAAAACCTCGGTGTCGTGGCTGTCTTCGACCGTGGCAAGTTCGACCGCTACGCCCACTTTGCGCGTATCGGCGACGGTTCGCTTGGTGGCAAAGGACGTGGTCTGGCCTTTCTCGACAACATCATCAAGACGCATCCCGACTTCAACCGCTTCAGTGGTGCTACCGTGCAGATCCCCAAGACCGTGGTGCTCTGCACCGATGTCTTCGATCAGTTTATGGAGCAGAACAATCTCTATGACATTGCGCTTAGTGATGCGCCTGACGAAGTCATCCTTCAGCACTTCCTGGAGGCGCAGTTGCCCGACAGTTATATTGCCGACTTCTTCACCTTCTTTGAGGCTACGCACAGTCCCATCGCCATACGTTCCAGCTCGTTGCTTGAGGACAGCCACTACCAGCCTTTCGCCGGTATCTATTCTACGTATATGATTCCCAACCTCGACGACAAGTACGAGATGCTGCGTATGCTCGCCGCGGCTATCAAGAGCGTCTATGCTTCGGTCTATTACCGCGACTCTAAAGCTTACATGACGGCGACATCCAATGTCATCGACCAGGAGAAGATGGCTGTCGTGTTGCAGGAAGTGGTCGGACAAAACCATGGCGACCGCTACTATCCGACCATGTCGGGTGTGCTGCGCTCGCTCAACTACTATCCCGTGGGTGAGGAGAAAGCAGAGGAAGGCATTGCCTCGCTGGCACTCGGACTGGGCAAGTATATCGTCGACGGCGGGCAGACTTTGCGCGTCTCGCCTTGGCATCCCCATCAGGTCATGCAGCTCTCTGAGATGGAGACGGCACTGCGCGAGACCCAGACACGCTTCTATGCTCTCGACATGAAGCGCGATGTGGGCAGTGACTTCAAGGTGGACGACGGATTCAATATCCTCAACCTGCGTGTCAAGGAAGCCGAGAAGGACGGTACGCTGCAATATATCGCGTCGACCTACGATCCTTATGACCAGATCATTCGCGACGGTGTCTATGAGGGTGGCCGCAAGGTGATCTCGTTCTGTGGCGTGCTCCAGCAGGATGTGTTTCCTCTGCCTGAGATCATGCAGATGTCGATGAAGTATGGTGCTGAGGCCATGCGGCGCCCAGTGGAAATAGAGTTTGCCTGTAACCTCAACGCTGACCGCACGGGCGACTTCTACCTGTTACAGATACGCCCCATCGTCGACAGTAAGCAAACACTCGTGGAGGACGTGGCGGCATTGCCCGATGATGAATGTCTGTTGCGCAGCCACCGCTCCTTGGGTCATGGCATCGTTGACGATGTGACCGACGTGGTCTATGTGAAATACGACGACCACTTCACGGCGATGAATAATCCTGCAGTGGCCTCTGAAATAGAGCATATCAACCGGCAGATGATCGATGAGGGGCGTGGCTATGTGCTCATCGGTCCCGGGCGATGGGGCTCCAGCGACCCGTGGCTCGGCGTGCCTGTGAAGTGGCCGCATATCTCTGCGGCCAAGGTGATCGTGGAGGTAGCACTGAAAAACTATCGTGTGGATCCCAGCCAGGGTACTCATTTCTTCCAGAATCTCACCTCGTTTGGCGTGGGCTATTTCACGATCGACACCAACCAGAGTGCGGATCAGGGTGGGATGGTGCGCAAGGATCTTCTCGATGCCATGCCTGCCGTGGAGGAAACACAGTATGTGCGTCACGTCCGCTTCAAGCGTCCTCTGAGAATACTTATGGACGGAACCAAGCAAGAAGGAGCGATAACAATGTTGAATGTTGAATGATGAATGATGAGTTGCTCAATGTTGAATGTTGAGCAACTTGTCACTTAATAATTATTAATTTCTTTAGGTCGAAATAACAACGAATCGGGAAAACGGCTATATTTGCAGTTGATATGAACATCTCTTAGAATTAAGCCTATGGACATCATTAGGAGAATTGCTGTCGCTGTAGTCTGCTTGTTGATGGCAGTGGGTAGTCTCGAAGCGAAAAGACCATTTGTGAGGGTCAACGGCTTCGAGGTGAGCAAGCATGTGACGTCCATAGAGATGGAGGGTAATATGATGTCACTGCGGTGGAACGACAATACAGTCATGCGGGGGCGGTTGGCTGATGTGATGATCACCCTTGCTTGCCGCGACTGTGTCGACGAGGCTCGCATTCTTTCTGTCAGTGGCGTACAAACCTCCAAGATGCGTGTGGAAGGTCTGGCGCTGGGCTCCACCTACTCTCTTTATGACTTAATGGGTAATTGTCTGGCCACCCGCACGGTCGACAGTCCTATTCTTTCTGTAGACATCGGCCATCTTACCACGGGTATCTACTTGCTCAAGTGCCAAAGTCTCGTGATGAAGTTTGTCAAGGGATAGCGGTGCGTTATGGTATTCTTAATGCTGATGTTCTCCTTTTATCAAGAATTTGAGAATTATAGAATTTCCTGCGTTTTGATTAGGATTTGATGAGAATTAGAGAAGGATAAGCGGCAAAACTGCTTATATTCTCCAATTCTTATCAATTCTCAATGATATACGGATATTCTATAATTCTCAAATTCTTGATAAAAAAAGATAGCAAGTAGTAAGGTCTCGACTTCATTCGCTGAATGGTTACTACCCAATGAAGCATTGCTAAAAGATGTTTCTTTTTTCCGGAATTCTGTTTTTATTGAGTACCTTTGCGCTCTCAATAGAAAGAAATAATGAAGAAGAAACTATCACAAATCCTTAGTCTCGTTGTTTGTTTGCTGATGGTGGCTGCCGTCTCCCTGCGTCGTGACGGCAAGCTGCTGGGACATGATTTTCGTGCCAAGCAAAAGGCCGAGACCTCTGTGAAGAACGATACTCTGCGTATGGAGCCCGACGGCACTATGGTCATCAACACCACCAGTCTGGGAAAGGACATCTCGGGCTATGGCGGAGCGGTGCCGTTGGAGATCTCTGTCGATAAGAAGGGAATCGTCACACAGGTGAAGGCATTGCCCAATGGTGAGACTCCTGAGTTCTTTGGTCGGGCGAGCGCATTATTCAATGCGTGGAAAGGCAAGAGCCTGAAGGAAGCCGAAGCTACGCAAGTCGACGCTGTCTCGGGAGCTACCTACTCGTCTAAAGCCATCATTGCCAATATGCAACGCGGACTGCAATACGCCGACAAGGCCAGTGCAAAGGCTCAGACGAGTATGCAGTTCGACTTCAGTGCGAAGAATATAGCCGGACTCATCGTAGCTCTGATGGCTGCCATCATCCCGCTCTTCGTCAAGAACCGGCGCTATCGCATCGCGCAGCAGGTGCTCAACATCGTTGTGCTGGGTTTCTGGTGCGGCACGATGGTGTCCTATAGTGCGATCATTGGCTATATGTCCAATGGTATGAATGTAGTTTCCTTGCTGTTGCCTTGTGTACTGCTCATCATCGCTTTCATCTATCCGATGTTCGGCAAGAAAAACTACTACTGCAATCATGTCTGTCCCTACGGCAGCTTGCAGGAGCTGATGGGCAAGACCGTTCACTACAAGGTGAAGATCAGTGGTAAGACTATCAGGCGTCTCAACACTTTCCGTAAGGTGTTGTGGGGTGCGCTTATGGTATGCCTGTGGACAGGGCTGTGGTTTGACTGGGTCAACTACGAGCCGTTCTCCGCGTTTATGGTGGAGTCCGCCTCTTGGGTCGTCATCGCCATTGCGCTGGCCTTTGCCCTTCTCTCTGCCATCGTCATGCGACCCTACTGCCGCTTCGTCTGCCCGATGGGCAGTCTGTTCAAGATGGTAGGATGAGTCCGTCTTAATCCTTTACCCTGCAGACTCTCCCCTTACCCTTCTCCGCGGGGGAAGGGAAGTAATTATATTCAAGGGAAGAAGAAATATCTCTAATACAAAGAATTCAATCTGCAAATACATTTGACTATATTTGAAAGGGTTGACAACATAGATACGGAATATCTATGTTGTCAACCCTCTTTGCGTTAAGTACTTTTCAACTCAGCGCGAGGAAAATGTTATTCCACTCTGAACCTGTCGACATCCATCCATCCATCCATCCTCGGTTGCCCGTGGTGCCGGGACGCATGCTGGCGAAGCCCATCTTGGCACCGATCCACTTGCCTTTTCTGAGTGTGAAGGTGTCACCGGCAGCGCGATAGTGCTTGTTGTCGAGACTGTAGGCGAAACGGGCCTGTCCCTTGTCGATGCTGATCCGCAGATAGATGTCCTCGTGGATGGCGGGCGAGTAGGGGATGGTGTCTACTTCGGTAGGCTTCAAGGTAACCAGAATCTTCTCCGTCTCTTTCCCTTGTCGGTCAGCATCCTTGCAGCTGATCTGCAGCAGTTCAAACATGTTTCCCTTCCGTCGGCATACAAGAGCCTGATAGTTCATGCCCATGACCACGACGCCACCATACTGCCCGTCGCTTTTGGCCGTGACGCGCGCCTTTGCCGTCGCGGTGAGCGTAGGTGCTGGCAGCTTTTGCAAAAGCAGGTTGCCTGCTTGCCATAGACCGGTGCCCGGCTGTTCGTCGGCATTGTAGAGCCTCATGGTACCATTGGCTGTCGGCATACCCCACAATGGGTTGTAGTTAGCCTGCCACTGCCATTGCAGTCCGAGTTCCCCGGTGTTGAACTCATCGGTTTCCTGTGGATTGACCCTTGTCTTGGAGTTGCTCTTGGGTTTGCGGTAGGTAGCGTAGGGCTCTCCGCATCCGTCACCGTCCTTGTCGTTGCCGATCACCGGCCACCCTCCTTTCCATGCCATCGGTTGCAAATAGACGACCCGTCCATAGGCGTTGCGGTCGTTGAAGTGGAGAAACCAGTCCTCGCCCAGTGCCGTATGCACCCATGCGCCCTGGTGAGGACCGTTGATGTCGGTCTGTCCCTGGTGCATCACCGTGCGTGCTTCGTAGGGTCCGAAAGGCGACCGTGCTCGCATGGCCAGTTGCCAGCCGTGCTCTACGCCACCGGCCGGGCATAGAATCCAGTACCATCCGTTGTGTTTGTAGAGTTTTGGACCCTCTGTGGTATGGTTGAGCTGTCCACCATCGTATACGATGCGCGGCGCGCTGATGGCGTGACTGCCGTCGGCGGAGAGCTCCCACATGGTGAGCACACTGTTGAATCCGGCTCTGCTTCCGGCCCACCCATTGACGAGATAGCAGTGTCCGTCATCGTCCCATAGCGGGCAGGAGTCGATGAGACCTTTCCCGGGAATGACACATTCCGGTTCGCTCCAAGGTCCCTGAGGCTGCCGGACTCTCACGCGCATGATGCCTTGATCGGGATCTCCCCAATAGATAAAGTATTCCCCATTGTGATAGCGGATCGCCGGAGCCCACACGCCTTTGCCGTGCTGCGGCTTACTGAAAAGCGAGTCGGGCTGTTGCCGGTTGAGCGCATAGCCGAAGATCTCCCAGTTGACGAGGTCTTTGGAGTGCAGGATGGGCAGTCCGGGAATGCAGTTGAAGCTGCTCGCCGTCAGATAATAGTCGTCACCGACGGCGATGGCATCAGGATCACTATAGTCGGCAAAGAGCACGGGATTTTTATACATGCCGTTGCCCAAGTCCGGATCCCAGACCTTGGAGTGGTGTTGTGCTGAGGCTGGGAGCTGTCCCATACCGGCACATAACAGGAGTGCGAGGAAAAGAGAATTCTTTTTCATTGGTCTGTCTTTTTGGGTTTCTTATCAAATAGGATAACTTGCAGAAGTCGTTTGGCTACTCACTTAACGTATGGCCATTCCATGATATTGTGTAGCCTCCGCGTAGAAAGTGGTAACGATGTGTCTTTAATAGAGTACGAAAGAACCTTGGAGAATACTTATAAAAAAAAGACAGCCTGAAATCACTTCCAAGCTGTCTCGTATCTGAAATTTGTAATTTTCAATGTAGAGCGACGATTCGCTCTCTTTGGTTATCCTACAATCTTTGTTCTTTACCTTTTACTAATACCTTACTGATTACAATCTTAAACCTAATAACTAAAAACCTAAATCTATTACTAACCTAAACAATCTATTAACCTTTTGACACTGCAAAGGTACGACGAATTCTTCGTACCCTCGAATATTTTCTGTAAGAACTATCTTTTTTCCCGTCTTTCTTAATCTAAATCAAGTCACTGCGTGCGATAACAAAAGTAAGTTACGCCGTTGATAAGGTTATGATACACTATTTTACTTTATTAAACTTTATGGCCGCTCCACCGTTCTTGAGCAGTGGCAGGGTGATGCGCTCACCCGACTTGATGGTGTGCAGGGTCGTCGATACCTTCGCGCGGGTGTTGAGCTTCGGGTCGTCCTGATAGAGGCCCATGGCGTACTTGCCTTTCTTTGGCAGGAAGTCAGCCGTGTTGACGGTGATCGTGCGTGGCTCCAAGCCGTTGAGCACACCGACGAACCATGACGAGCCGGAACGGCGGGCTTGCACGATATACTCTCCCGGCACGCCGTCGAGTGCCTTTGACTCGTCCCACACCGTGGGGCAGTCCTTCCAGAAGTTCAGTTCCTGCTCACCTTTGTAGGCGGTCGGCAGGTCATACCAGAAGAGGAACTGGATGGGACTGTAGTAGACCACCGACATGGCGAGTTGATGAGCCTTGGTGTTCTTCACCCGTCCGTTGAAGTAGCAGAGCGTGTAGTCGGCGGGTCCGGCGAGGAAGCGTGTGAAGGGCAGCGTGGTGTTGTGGCGGGCATCGGGCATCTCTTCGTTGCTACCAATACCCTCTCGCGTCATCAGGTTGGGATAGGTGCGGCTCCATCCCGTCGGACGGTATTCGTCGTGAATGTCCACCATCAGCTTATGCTCTGCGCATTTCTTCACGGCATTGTGCAGCCAGGTGGAGTCGGCCGACACTTTCGCGAGATAGCGCTCGGTGTTGGCTTTCCATCGGGCGAGGTCAGCGTTTTCCTTTGCTTTGGCTTTGGCCGATGCGCTGAGAGGGAACAGCAACATCGTCAGCAGGATAAGATAAAGGACTGTATGTTTCATGCGTTTCGTTTTTTATTAATATAACGTATAAAGTCTCGAATCTACGTAATGATAGTCACTTTTTTGTTTTGTGTTTCCTTGCTTCTTGCATATTGTAGTATGGTACTTGTTGGTTTTTCTGACAAAAAACGGGCTCTGAGAAGGCGTTCTTTTCCAGCAAATCGTCTTTTGTTCCGATTTTTGCGAATTTTGAGCGGTTTTTATAAAGTTCAGATACACAATAAGATATGGGAAATGACGCTTTTGGCTCTTTATCAGAAAGCCTTTCTGACCAAAAATTCTCTAGAGAATTTTCTGTCATCTCGGTTGTTTGACACGGTCATCTCACCTTTTTGATCGCATCAAAAGGCCTTTTTGACCAAGCCAGCTCACTGTTTTCTCTCTGAGCCGACCGTTTTTTGGTGTCTTCATCCTCGTTTTCCTTGATTTTCACCTCACGTTTCTCTCTAGAATGACTGGAAATGTTGACATAGGTTTGTTAAAAGTTTTGTCGGCTTGTCTTGGCTTCTTCTTTCTTCCTCCTTATGGTTTTATACTCAGTATTTATTCGCTTGCTTTGTTGCCAAATCCAAATAAATTGCGTAAGTTTGCAAATTCTTGCCGTTGACAATGTAGATGCCCGGCTGGGAGATGGTAGAGACGACCAGGTCAAAACGCCTTTCTGACCTTGTGAAATCACCGAGATGACAGCATCAGAAAGGCTTTCTGATAATGTAAAATTATGTTTTTCTTAATGAAATAAGTACTCTATATTTGTATTGCGTTGTGTATCAGTTGTTTATGGAAAGGATCTCAAAATTCGCAAAATTGAGAGCAGCATAGTGGTTGGTTCAGAAAATCGCATAGAAATCGGCCGAAAATTGTCAGTTTACTCAACAAAGAACATGGATAACAACATGCCCGTTGTATTGATGCTGTAAATGTTATATGTGTTATAAAATGTGTGTCATTGTTTGTGTATTTGCTACTTTTTTGCTAATTTTGCAGTATATTTGTAAGAACCGACGCTCGTCTCCTTTCTGCAGAGCAGCCGCGCCAACAACTTTAGGTACATGGAAAAGGTAAAAAGAAGTAAGAGAGAGTGGATGCGGCGTTATGTGAGCTTCGTCTTTATCCTGTTTGTTATCGCCTTTGGCACTTCGCTGTCGATACGGGCTAATCTGGGGTCGTCCCCCATCTCGGCACCACCTTATGTGCTGTCGCTCATCCCCGGCATACCGCTGACGATGGGTGTCATCGTCATCTGTATGCACGTGCTGTTTATTCTCATACAGATTTTGTTGCTCCGCCGTAACTATGAGTTGCGGCAACTCTCCCAGATATTGGTGTCGTTTCTCTTTGGCTTCTATACCGACCTGACCATGTGGCTCACGGGCTTCATGCAAGTGCCGGCGTCGCTGCCTTATGCTGTGGGCTATCCGCTGCAATTCGTGGAGTTGCTCATCGGTGGCGCGTTGCTGGCTTTCGGTATAGCTTGCGAGGTGCGCTGCGACTCGTTGATGCTTGCCGGTGAGGGACTGCCGCTGGCTATCTCCAAAGCTGTGCATGGTGATTTCGGCAAGGTGAAGATGTGCTCCGACACAGGGCTCGTGGCCATTGCCGTGGTATTGATGTTTCATTTTTTTGGGCATTGGGACTGGAAGATGGTCGGTGTGGGTACCCTCGTGAGCATGTTCTATGTCGGTTTCATGGTTCGCATCTTTGCTCCACACATTGCCTGGCTCGACATCATCTTCATCCCGGTTGATGAGCGTCAGGAGAAAGCTGCGGAGAAACACGAAGAAGAGGCAGAGGAAGACGCCGTGCCGTTTGTCGTCACCATTGCGCGCGAGTATGGCAGTGGTGGCTTGACACTGGGCAAGATGCTCGCCCAGCGGCTTGGCGTGGACTACTACGACCATGCGATCATCGACGAGACGGCAGAGCGGTTGGGCTACTCCTCTGAGTTTGTGCGGGAGAATGAGCAGAACATCAGCAATGCCAAGTTATGGGAACTCATCTTCTCCGACAAGAGTATCCCGATGTCGATGAATCCCTCGCATGACGATGCCATCTTCGTGAGCGAGAGCCGCATGATCCGCACGCTGGCTGTGAAGAAGCCCTGCGTGATCATCGGGCGTTGTGCCAACTGGGTGCTGCGTGGTGATGCCAAAGCCTTCCGTGTCTTCGTGACGTCGGACAAGGACGATGCCGTGAAGCGGGTGATGGACAAAGACCATCTCGATGCCGCCGCTGCCACAAAGCGTATTGAACAAGTGAACAAGGGACGCAGCAACCACTACTTCCAATATACGGGGCGGCGGTGGACAGACGCCCACGACTATGATCTTGTGCTCAATACCAGTAAGCTCGGCATTAGCCGTTGCGCCGACATCATCGCTGACTGCGTGCAAAATGGACAGAAAGGATAAGTACAAGTATCTCTTTATTTGTTAATAAGTGATAATTATTAGCAGTTTTTCTCAGAAACATTTGGTAGTTTCGGATAATCCTCGTACCTTTGCAGTCGCAATTGAGAAATGAACATTATCTCGGTTAGCTTACATCGCGGAGTGGAGCAGTTGGTAGCTCGCCAGGCTCATAACCTGGAGGTCGCACGTTCGAGTCCTGCCTCCGCAACTAAAATGCCCGTAAAGTCTTATAATCAAAGGACTTACGGGCATTGCCGTTAGTAGCGGGACAAAAATGGGACAGTAATATGGATGGCATTGGCTGCATCTGTGCAGACAATGTTAAAAAAATGTGCTCCATAAAAAAAGAACTTTTATCTAATAACAAGATTCTCGGTTTTACCTATCCGAAGCTGCATAAGGGGAAGTTATCTTATGTAGACTTCTTTTTCTACGATTCTCTCAGCGATTCTATGCGTAGAAAAAAGTACATGCTTGGAAGGTTTACGTCCAAGCGTGAACGTGACACGATGGCAGCTATTCTCATCAGTAATCTTGTTGAAAAGCTTAAAAAAGGCTGGAATCCTTTTGCCTCCACTATCATTACTCGGCCACAGGCTTCGTTCTCTGATGTCTTACAAAAATATGAGGACTATACCTTCTCTGCTGAAGAGAAAATGATACTTAAGCATAAGACGGCCGTTGACTATCGTAGCCGCCTCAAGCAGCTTCGGATCTATCTCAAAGAGGCGGATGTGAAAATCCAGTTCGTCTATCAGTTTGACAAAGCTTTCGTGATCGACTTCCTCGACTACCTCATTCTCGACAAGGACGTGTCTGCCAAGACGCGCAACAACTACCGCACTTGGCTGTCCACTGTCGCCACATGGCTAAAGGACAGGCAGTATATAGAAAATAATTTTGTCGAAGAAATACACATGTTGAAGGAAGATGACAAGAAGCGTGACCCTATCCCACAGAAGGAACTTCGCCGGTTGCGTGAATATTGCCTGAAGCATAATCCTGCTTTCTATCTGGCCTGTATGATGGAGTATTACTGTTTCATCCGCCCGGATGAGTTGCGCTATGTGAAGATCGGGGATATTAGCATCAAGGACCAGACTGTCTACGTCCACCCAGAGTTCGCCAAGAACCGCAAGGGTCAGTATGTCGCCCTCAATGACCAGGTGATAAAGATCATGCTTGACCAGCGTGTCTTTGACCATCCTTCCCACCACTATCTGATATCCCGCGACCTCACTCCCGGACCTGAGCAGTCCTACATCAACCAATATAGATATGAGTGGTCGAAAGTTCGCAAAGCTTTGGGCTGGCCTATGTCCTATCAGTTCTACAGTCTTAAAGACTCCGGAATACGGGACCTTGCCAATGCCGAAGGGATTGTAATGGCCAGAGACCAGGCACGGCATACCGATGTCAGCGTCACCAATAAATATCTGAAGAATACCCGTTATGCACATGACGAGACCAAGCACTTCAAAGGGGAGCTATGAATCTCTCACCGCTCCCCTTGAAAAAATTACATATAACAGAAAAAGTAGTTCAAAGTATCTCGTAGAAGTAACCGGTTTTCTCTTTGTCAATGCCGTCATCAGTGACGTTCATCTCTATCTTCTGGCAGATATACCGCTTATTGTGGAAGATGAATATCTTCGAAGGGTCTGGGATGTCGTCTGTGATGAACTTGAATGATATGAGGTCGTGTGCATCTACAGTAGTTGTCTTAAAGCGGCTGTTGTTGTCATCCCTGCCTAAGTTCCCAAACGTCCGGTTGCCTTTACCGAACGTCCGGCCGGTATTAGCAGGCGTGTATTCGAGCGACAATGACGCTCTTTCCGCTGACACGATGTAATCCGGGTACATCCTATAGTCGGTGTAGAGCACAGGCGCACGATAATCGGTGTCCTCGTTGTCAAGTCGGTCATCACACTTAACGGCTGCATGACTCGCCCTGTTGACCACACAATTGGCCTGAAAAGCTACCGGCATTCGTGTGTCGTCGCTTTCCTCTGATGATGTGCTGTCATCCGATGACCCTTGCATCGCGTCCTGTACGGTGATGTAATAGTTGCCTTCATCATCTTCCTCCATGTCTTCGATGGATGCCTCTTTATCGTTGGTAACCGATGGCACTACAATCCATCTATCGCCCATGCTGTCAAACATTGACTCTATGAACTTCTCTTTTTTATCATCGCCGTCAAGGTTATGCCGCTGGTACATGGCCGCCGGGCAAATATTCAGCTGTTGTGAGTTGTCGCTGTTGATGTCGCGGATGATAGGGTTGAAGTAGCCGCATGTTGTCCTTCGCCATTCAGTCTCCTCGTTGTCCGGGTTGCCGTCTTTCGGCAGCTCGGCCCAGACAAAGTAGATATGTCCAACCTTGAAGATGGTTGTACGGCGCTCCCGGTCGGTCATCTTCTCAGCTGCTGTGTTAAGCTCGGCGACGGTATCATATTCCTTCGTCTTGTATTGTTTGAATACCGACTGCGAGATATACTCACGCCAGTCACGGTTGGCGGCACTGTCGAAGTTATACTCTATATTCGACGTGGCAAGGTTGTCCAGTCCGTCGTCATCATGCTCCACCGAAAAGTCATCCTCGCACTCATACGAAACCGTATCGTTGGTCAGCAGTTCGTTGGTGGCAGAGATGCTCACGGTCTTCGCCACTTCGTCGAATACGAAAGAGGCATTGAAGAACTTGCGCAGTTCATCGAGGAACTTATACACCGTCCAGTGGGGCAGAGCGTCCTTAATCTTCCCCGACTTGCAAGCAGAGACAATGACGAGGCGGTTCCACGGATCCTTATCGAAGTCATTCCTCACGATAGCATAACCTTCATCTTCCATCACCTTTTTGAGGATATAGAAGAGATATGGCTGCAGCGCAAGATTAATCATGACGTGGAAATTGCCCTTCAGCTTATGGCCATTTCTTTTCAACGTTACCCCCTTCATGGCCATCACGCGGTTGGCCTGTACGTCGTTTGTCTCATCATTGACAGGTGCAAGCACCGCTACGCCTTTCTGCCCCACGAAATTGGAATTAGTGAGGTCGATGGGAAGAAACGCATTCTTGTTATCCATCGAGAAAGGCACGGAGTAACCGAACTTTGGCAGGGAGGCCGTATCAACGCCGCTGTCGAGGATGACCGTGGGGTACTCGATTTCATCGATGAAGTGCTTCTCGAATTTCGAGTTGTACTTGATACGGCTCTTTCCCCCAACTATCTGCACCTTCACTTTCTCCGGGGTGATGGAAGTGACAGTGCCCTTGCCTGACATAGCGAGACGGTTGCCGGCATACAGTCGGCATGTCTCGAAGTCGGCAATGGTCTTTTTCACGTCGAGGCGCTGCACGTTGCCGAATACCTCCCGGTTCGCGGCAATGGCCAGGGGGAACGTGATGTCGTAGGTGTAGGACCCTGACGACTTCACGTATTCGTTCTCCATGGTAATCTTTATATTCTGCGTGGTAAGGGGATAGGCCTTCTTGCCATTGAGTGTACATACTATCATAGCGTATCTTATTTATTGTTTTGCAGATGGTTCCAATGTCTCTCAGCCCTCTTGAATTTCTCCATCGACACGTCAATGCCGTCATCAATGGCCTGCCCGAGCTTGCTGAGCGTCTCGTTGGTCTTTTGGAGCGTCCCGGCGATGTCGCTGTTGTCAGTCGTGACATTGACCTGCGGTGCATAGGCAATGGCAGTGCTGCCACCATTCCCCAGCGTCCGTGTCACGTCATCAGCGGTGAGCGATGCCACGCGGTTGTTTTTCTGCGCCTCGTCGATGAGTGAGAAGACGGGCTGGATATTGCTGTTGTTCACCGCCTCATGGTTGGCCACAAACTCCCCCTCATGAACGACGCCGGCCTTCTTGCGATAGTCCTTGCCGCCTGTGAATCCGCCGACATAATATCCGGCTTCCTCTGCCTGGTGCTGCTTCTTGATAGTGGCTATCTGCATCATGCCGGCAGCAGTGGCCATGGCAGCTGCTACGGGACCGAGCCACACGTTGATCTTCGATCCTGACGCATAGGCGTTGATGGCGGCGAGCGCCGTAGAAGCAAGTGCCTGCGCTATCTCTATCTTCATGGCTTTTTTGTTGGCTTTCGTCTTGACCTTAGCCAGCTCCTTATCCCGCTTCTTTTCGAGGCGTTCCTTCTTCTTCGAGTTGTTCCCGGCGGCGTCTATCTGCTTCTGATAGTTGGCACTGATTCTTGCCGTCTCCAGGTCGCTGCAGGCCTGCGCATATGAGGAAGCCGTGCCCATGAGGTTGCTGATTCCGCTGAAGGCGGCTTGAGCAGCGGCAATGATTTTGTCCGTCGTCTCCTGGCTGAGCTGCTTCTTGGCCTCCTGATATTGTGCGAATGTGATTTCATCATTATTGTACAGCTCCGTCAACTTCTCATTGACGGCCTTCTGTTGCTTTACGGCGTCAAAAGCAGAGAAGGAAGAAATAGCAGGATTATCGCTGTTATATCCAGCATTACTGTCATCAACACCCGCGCGGTTCTTGGCCTTGTTCAATGCATCAGTCCCCTGCTGACGTGTGGCAGCGGGGGAGTTCTGCTCGGCTCGCAAGTCCTTGTACTTCTCTTTTATGTGCTCTATGATGGCATCATATTCCTCTTGTGTCATCTGCCCGGTCTCTTTCAGCACATCAAACATCCGCGTGATACCTTCCTTCTCGAGGATTTCCTGCTCGGCGAGGTTAGTCTTCCCCATCTCCTTGCGGTATTCCAGCAATTGCTTCTCATAGTCTTCCTGCAACTGCATCTGATGTTCTGACTCTTCCTTGGTTCGCTGCAGTTCCAGGCTGTGCCATTCCTTCGAACCGGCATTATAGAGCGCCTGCTGCTGTTTGATATACCTTATCTTCTCCTGGAAGAGGTTCTCATCTAAGAGTCGTTCGTTCTGATAGGCCATGGCATTCGTCTTATCGTAATATTGCTTACGGAATGACTCTTCACGGCGCAAATGGTCGAGTTCCATGTCCTGACGTTGGATATCATTGAGCTGTTCCTGATAATCCTGATCAGCTTTGGCACGCCCATCGAGCAGCTTCTTGTAATCATCTGAGTTTGCTCCATATATCACTTTCAGCTTGTCGTAGTAGGCGACAGCAGCATCATGCCTTGTCTTGATATAGTCAGAGTAAGCGATGTCACCTTTCGAGTAGGCTGTCATGGCGATAGCGAGCTGTTCGGAGTAGTTCGCCTTGACCTCGTCAACTTCTTTCCTTAAGGCCTCCTTGCGTGCCTTCTCAGCGGCACGCTGTCTTTGCCGCTGCTCACGCTCAGCTTTGGCAGCTGCTCTTGCGGCTGCTTTTGTCTTCTTTGGGTCTGTATATGTCGATGTCCCACCCTTGGGCTCCTTGATATCTGTCTTCCCCGGAGAGTCCAGCAGATTAGAATTCTTTCTTACCTGCTTTTCCAACTCTTTGGAGATCGTCTCATTATTTTTTATGATTGTCTGCTCCTGGTTGATACGTGTCTTGTTCCAAGCCACCATCTCCTGCGCCTGCTTAATCTGCTCGTATTGCTTCTTGGTGATCTCCACGTCCGAGATAGTGCCATTCTTGTTCCTACGTCTGATCCAATATTGTCCTCGGAATGTAGAACCCATGATTTGGTCGGTCTCATCATTGAAACCGTTGGCGGCCATCTGCTGCTGATAGAACTGCATATTGCCTTGGCGAGCTTTCAACAGTGTCTGATGGTTCTGCGTACGGCTCTGCAAGGCTACCATCTTGTTAAAGGCAGCCTGTGCGCTTGCCGCTGCTATGAGGTTGTTGCAATAGGCTTGCAGCGCCGACACATTATTGTTGATGAGCTTGCCTTCTCGTGTCAGCGTACCATGGTACGATGGCACCATCTTCTTCAACTGAGTGAGCGCCTTTTGCCGGTCTTCCAGCTTCAGGTTGTTGTCCTCGACGATGCGCTCCAATTGCTTCAGCTTTGTTATCTGCTCTGCCGTGTCTTCATTTGCCTGTTTGTCGATTTCCGCCATTATCTGCTTTTTCTGATTATACAGATTGGCAGCATTGGCAGCTGCTTTCTCCTCTTTGCTCAGGTTGCTGAAATATCCAATCAGGCTAACGATGCCGACGGCTACTGTTGCAAGTACCGAGGCCAACAATCCCCATGGATTGGCCTTGGTCACTGCATTAAGCTCCGTCTGCGCCACAGTCAGTGCCACTGTATCCTTCTGCAGAGCACCTACGGCCAGTGTATATAGTCCGATAGCAATGGTTTTGGCTTTGTTCCATGCCACCTCCGCTTTGTCGAGGATGGTCTTGCGTGCCTGCCATACGGTCATGATCTTCGTCCAGTTGGTCGCTATCTTTGTGGCCACAGAGTATGAGCCTATGACGATGGCCAGTTTGGCAATCAGTCCGATGTTATTTTTCAACCATGGCACAATTACAGCGAGGGTGTGCACAAGTGCCGATGCCCCCGTGATGGTATATTTCACCACTGGCATGAGCTGCTCGCCGAGCTCTATGCTCAGGTCCTTGAAGTGTTTCTTTGCCTTGTCCAGCTGTGCCTGCGCGCTCTCGTTTGCACGGTTAAACTCATCCATCACCGACTTCCCGGATGCGTATGCCGCATTTGCCGTGTTCTCTGCGGTCACCACGTCACCGAGCTTATTGGCCAATACCGACAACACCTGCACGGCACGGCTTCCGCTAAGTCCCATCTCGTCGAACATAGGAGCGAGTTTATCAAATCCGCCCTTCCCCTTCATCGTGGCAAAGAACTGGAGCAGGGCTTGGTTGGCATCGGTTTTCAGCATGGTCGTGAACTTCTTCACGTCCACGCCTGCGATCTGTGCGAATTTTGCCGGTTCCTTGAACATGGCCGTAATTAGCTGGTTGAGCGAAGTGGCCGACACCTCCACCTCCTGCATGTTCTGGTCAAGGACGGAACCGAAGCTCATAATCTGTGGTATTGTCATCCCTGCCTGTTTGGCCACGCCCGCCATACGGGCAGCGAACTCCACGAGATAACCGCCACTGGCTGACGACGACTGCGACAGCTCGTTGATGCACGAGCCTGTCATCAGCATAGCCTTGTTCAATCCATGTTTGTCATCCTCGCCAAAGGCCATGGCCATCTTACCTATCTGAGCCACGGCATCGTCACCGAGGTCATCGCCGAGGGCTACATTGATCTTGTCGGCTGCGTCGACAAAGTCTTTAGCCCCTTTCTGCGAGCTGATACCGAGCCGGCCGGCAGCACCTGCCAGCTGGTTCAGCTGGTCCCGTCCAGTGCGCGTGTTCATCTTCTTGAACTCCTCGTTGAGAGCCACCACCTGGTCTTTCGCCATCCCCGTGTATTTCTGCACGTCCACCATTTGTTCGTCCATCTCTGCATAGTCCTGCACCGAGTTTCGGATGGTCATAGTGATGCCAGCGATACTTGCCGCCACACCCGCGAGTGCCGTCTGGTAGCGGTTGAGCTTATCAGCGATCTTGCCGAAGGCACTTGGCTGCTCCCTTGTTGCCTCGTTCATTCTCTGCATTTCGGTGCGGCAGGCCTTGACACGGTCGGCAAGTGCCTTGTATTCCTTTGAGTTCCGTGCCACGTTGCCAGAGCGCAGCTCTTTGTTGAGCGCACGCACCGTTTGGGCGAGCTCTTTATAACTCGCCTGCGAGAGGTCTTTGACTGACGTCGAAAGCCCATTGATATACTTCTTCTGCTCCCTAATCTTCGAGGAAACGCTATCAATGTCCTTCTGCATGTCAGCGGCCAGCTGATGGTTCTTAGCAGAGGACGATGCATAAAGAGCCTTCTGCTGCTCCTTCAATCGCTTCTGCTGCTCCTCCAGCTTCTTCAACTCAGATTGAGCCTGACGTGAGTTCAGCTCAATCTCCGCACGGAATTTCTCAGTATTACCAGGCATAATTTATTTTATTTTTCTTGCTCTTTCAGATAATTTACCATAAGCCCAAATCAGCGCAACCGCCACGTCGCATATCCCAAGGAAAACCAGCACCTTCTCGTACCATGGCTCCTCCTTCTCGACATATACATTCTTTGGCACATACTGCGGGATGGAATCATGTACGATGCTGTCTTTTCGCATGATGAACCTGACGGCGCTTTTGCTGTTCGCCGTCTGGCTCTGCTTCACGAGCCATGCTTTTTCCTTCCCGATACGGATGCCATAGTCGGCCATCATCGTCGAGTCAGCCTGACGGATGATGGTCGTGGTACTCGTCAAGAAGCTATCAACACGATATATGGTGTCGCGCTGATGAACGATGCGCTCGTGCACCTCCGGAACGAGGACCTTCTTCGAGGCGCATGAGGAGAAGAGCAGCGCTATCAGTCCTATGAGGAACAGGACGATGACCACTTTGTCATAAGCCTCCCATATATCAAAGTGAAATCTACTGCGCATATCTCTGGGCCTCCCACTCTCTACGTTTCACAAGTCCGTCGAGGACTTTGTTGTTACAATATATCCATCGCCGGAACTGAGTCTGTACCTCTACCACCGGACGCCCCGCCTTGACGTATTTGAAGAGCGTAGAGCCCTTCAACCTACCGAGACCGAGGTTAAAGGCGAAGTCAGCGAGGGCGTCGAACTGCCCTTGCGTCTTCACCTGTGGAACCGCTGACAGGAATTTCTCGATGGGAGCGAGGTCACTCAGCAGGTAGCGCTCCGCCTCACTCTTACTGATTCGGTCATATTGCCTCACGCCTTTGGTGTGGCCATAACCTATTGTCCACGTGTCATCACTTTTTTTGTACGCTGTCAGACTCAGGCCCTCGGCCTGTCTGACATGCTCCAGCAGCTGTTTTGATGCTTTCTTCATTGCCTTGTGTATTCAGATAAGATTTTAGATATGGAATTCTCTCGATGAACTCAAACCTCAGTACGTAATAGAGGAATGCGAAAATCATCCAAGGCGTAGAGCCCTTCTTGAAGATCTTCTTGCAGTTCTTGATGATATTCAGCCCATAGAAGTATATCACCACATACGTTACATAACTCACGCACTGTAAAGCGCCTTGCTCTTGACTTTTGAATTTCCCTATTGCGTAGATGCATGTACAGAAGACGAAGAATACCGTCGCCTCTCCAATGCACCGAGCGGCTTTCTTAAACTCAAAATCCTCCTTATTTGCTATCATTCCGGATAGATAGCCAAAAATGAAGTTTGCAAAAAAAATCAAGAATAGGGAGCTCAGTTCTCCTTGTAGTGGGCGGAGATAAGCAATCACGGCAAGGAAGATGCTTATCATCGTGTTCTTAACTATGTCGTACATGGATTCGGTCATTATCTTCGTTTTTTACGCAAAGATAATGTAGGTGCTAAGTTCTTGAAAATACGCAATTAGTCCTGAATAAGTCCTCGTTTGATAGATAAAAATCCCCGACACGGATTCGTGCCGGGGATTTGTTTATGTGAATTTAAAAAAAGTCTGTCCTTTGGACGTCGCAAACTGTTGTATGACGGTCGGACATGGTAGATCCTCTTTCGTGAAGTCATTGAGGGCCTGGTCGATAAGGATCTTTGACCCGGTGAAGGCGTAGTACTCTGCATCAACTGCTGTGTCACGTCCTTCAGCGTCTTTCTTCTTAACGCACACATAGACCTCTTCTCCTGTATCCTGGTCTGTGTATGTCTTTAAGATCTTCTTGAATCGGATGGTGAGTGCGTCTTTGGCTTCCTCCTTTACTACGTCCTGCATATTCCCTTCACCATCCTTAATTTTAGTCGTTACCTTTTCCTTCTCGATTTTACTTTTGACTACCTTATAATCAATTAACAAAATCTTGTTGACAGAAATACCCCCCCCGTTTTTTCACTTGCGTAATTACAGATTGAGGAGAATTTAATTTTGTCTTCAGCTGTTAATCCCTCAAAGGGAGCCTTCACCCGCCGCCGGCGGATGATCTTACCTAATGTCTTTTCCATTCCTAACGATTTGATGAGATGTATTGAGTTTACATGTTTGATATAGCCTAATTGTGAGGCGCATTTCCGCCTGATGCTTTCTTCATCGTATCCTTTCTTTTGAAGTTGATGCACTTTCCTTGCAAGTTTCTGTTTGTTGCGCTTGGCTACCAGCACTCTGTCATGATAGAATACATATCCGCATACCCTTATCCCCATCCATGTCGGACGGATATTATAGTCTTTATTGACTTCTATATGCCAATCACGTGACAAGTGCATGATACATAATTGTGTGATGATATGCAGCGCAGTCTTATCTTTGTGCCGGATAATGATATTGTCCACAAATCTTAAATAATGCGGTATGCCCTCATCGATATAGCCTCGGAATACATGTGACAAGTATTGTGGGCCTTTGCAGAGATCCGTATAGTCATCCGCTGTTGCAGTCGCTACTCTGCCTTCGATATATTTTGATGTCCAGAAATCGAGTTTTTCCTTATTCTCTCCTATGTCAAAGAATCTCATGGCCAGCCTATCAAAGCGTGCGAGATAAATCTGACCAAGAATTTGGCTCACCTTAATGCCAAGTGGTGTTCCTTGAGGATAACTGTCGATAACCTTGAAAAGATTTCTCCTGAGCTTTCCAGGCTTCACTTTCCGCTCTATCTCTTTTTTGAGAATTCCATGGTCCATCCTTGGGAAATAATGATGAGCATCGAGCGGTACATAATACATATTTTCTTCCTGGTCTTCCTTGAATAGCTCATTCCGAAGTATCCTCACAAATGCGTGCGTACCGAGGCCTGGTTTTACGGCTGGAGCTCTGTATGTAGAGTAATCATACAGCTCCTTCTCGTAGGGCCTGATGGAAATGGCTTCTGCCACATGGTCCTCGATGGGTGCCTTGGCAAGGATTCGTTTTTTCTTCTCAAAAATGATTTTGCGCTTGTAGCCCTTTGGAGTCCATTCCTCGGATGATAAAAATTCAAGAATTGTCTGCAGATTCTTTTCAAGATTCTTATCAAATCTTTCCACATAGTCTCGGTGATGCTTTTGATACGAATATGTATCATAAGCAGCACGCGCATTCTCCATGTTCTCGACCTCGCTGGCTTTATCTTTGATTCTTTTCATATTTACTTTAATGGACGGGATCTTGCGGGGTCTTTATTGTTCCGAAATTTCGGCGGGGTCTCGATGGTTTGATTGGAAGTCTGCAAATTCCTTCCGGCACGTATGAGGTTCGCGCTTCCGGCTACTTGTCTCAGTGTCATCTTTCGATATGTTTTCCCAATGGGGAAGGCTCGTCTCCTTTTAATAATTTGTTGAGGAACGCGGACCAGTTCACATTGGCATCACCGACACCATTGTTGCCATTGGCGTACATCGAGCCGGCATTGTCACCATTGTTACCGTTGCCCAACAATTTGACACCACGGAGGCCGCTCCAGGAGAGTCCACCTCTTCCGCAGAAATGCAGAAGTGGGTGCAAAGGTACAGCATAAATATCAGAATTCAAAATGATTCCTGCGGAATTTTGAGCAAAATAATCAAAATTCCTCAGGAATCAAAAAAAATCGACCGCTGCGCGGTACTAGGCGCCCTTGCAGGGCGGGGCGCTTCGCGCCGGGGTCCCTTGTTCTCTTGATCCCCGCTTCCTGCGCCCCCTTGCCCTCTCGTGCTCTAGTGTTCTTGTTTACTCCGCCAGCACTGGATTCGTGCTGAATGCCTCTGCCCACTCGCAGAGGAACGCGGACCAGCCCACACTGGCATCACCGACACCATCGCCGCCATCGGCGCACATCGAGCCGGCAAAGTCACCATAGCTACCGAAGCCCAACAAAGCGACACCACGGAGGCCGCTCTTAGATCCCGGATTATAATATCCGTCTCCAAAGTACGTTGACTGGCTTCCGCCATCTTCAGACGGCCAAAATGCAAGATGTGACATATTGTATGACTTCGGGTATTTCCATCCTTCGGTATTATATGGTGCCCTGCTATGCAATACATGCCCATCTAACGAATTCAGATTGAAGAGAGTCTTGCCAACGCTATCATCGATATATAGGCTCTGACTGCCATCTTCGTTGCAATTGATGAGCATGTTCTCGCTCATGCACCAGAGCGCTTTATAGTCGTTCTTCAATCCATAGAAGTTCGGGATGGCGCTATACTCTATGTCCTTGGCCGTACCATCTTTATTCGTCGTACTACCTTTGAACGATCCTACTTCCAGCGCGTCTCCATCCTCCACAAGCGCATTAAGTGGCAAATAGCCATTATCCCATGGATATGATTCTGAGCATCCCATGCCCGTTCCACCCTGGTGCAGACCGTCCGTGGTTAGATTAGCATTGAAGCCGGCCTGAATACACCTATTATGGAAGATCAACCGCTTGAGCATACCGGTCACGAAGTTCATCACGCGCTCATTTGCAAACCACAGGTCACCATTTTTGTGGGCGGCAGTCTGCAAAGTTAATATTGACTTGTTAAAAACTGGAACCGTTGCCGTGCCTACACTCTTCAACGACTGTGTAGCACTGTCGTATGCGGCGTAACCGGAAGCTGAGCGCGAGCCTACAGGGATATAGTAGTTCCAAAATCCCTTACGTTTGCTGAAAGACATCGTCTCGTAGGTATAACCGGCAAGCTTGAAGTTCTGATAATAGAACGGTTTGTCCCATCCCCACTGATAATGTCCCATACTGCCGTCAAGGACCGCTTCCTCTCCGGTCTCCAGCAGCAGGTGCGTCTTGGGCGATAGCTTACGACGTGAGTGATCGTTCTGCACCAGGTATCCACCGAGATTGAGCAGGGTAGGCAGTTGTCTGAGCATCGACAGGGAGCCGACGACTTCCGTCTCAGTTTTCGCGTCCTTATACCGGATGCCGCACCATTCTGCGCCAGCCTGGCTGACGGCGTCGCTCAGCAGCATACGGCTTGCCTTACCTGTCAGAGAGTCGTAGAGTTCCACATACTGCCCAGCCGTGTCCATACTCGCCAGGTCGAGGTCTCCGATCTGTTTCGCGTTATCAAAAGCTTGTATGATCAGCTTCACTTTTGCTTCTTCGTCTGTTGTTAATGCCATAATATATTGATTTATGAGTTATACGATTCTGAAACCACTATTAGTCATTCTGATGGTGCCGTTGCCCGACAAACGCATATAAGGTTGTCTGACTGTAATCTTGATTTCCACATAGAGTGCAGTGTTGTTTGTCGGGATAACATAGAACCAGGTATCTCCGGTACCGTTGATGGTCAGCCTTCCTCCCGGATCCACATTCATAGCGTTGCCACGCGCCTTTTGGAAAATCACGTTCTGCGGGTAGTAGGCTGGTACCAACCTCGCATTGATTCTTTGCGGGACTTTGTTACGGATGGAAATATCTACCGGATATTCGACATACATCTCCTCCGGCTTAAGCACCTCCTTTGCCGCAATTTTCTTGGCGAGAGCTTCCATCTCCGCTATCTTCGTTGTTGCCGAGGCAGCAGCTGATGTTGCAGAGGTAGCAGCAGCTGTGGACGAGTCTGTAGCGGTCTTAGCCGCGTCCACCATCTCCGAGAAGCTTTTCTTTCTTGCAGTCTCGTTGGCTATGCGTTCCGCCTCACTCTTTTTTCTTATCTCCTCAGCCGCTATGGCTGCCACGAGTGCGGTAAGATCCACCCATGTACGCCAGTTCTTTTTGTCTGTGTCTGGATTCGATGTGTTGCCGTCTTTGAGTGACAGGTGTACGCCATTGGCCGTATGGGCGATGTCATGCTCATCATAGCCGGTAATCTCTTCCGTCGCCTGCGTGTCCGGGTCGGTATAAGTGAACTTGTACCCGTCCACCCAGTCGCCTTTGTCGGTAAACACGGTTGTTCCGACATAGATATCTGTCTGTTCTGCCATATCCTTATATTTTTATGTAGAGTTTGTTTCTTCTGATCCTCACACGCTCTGCAATCAGCGAACTGTTATCTCGCACATACAGTCTGTTGCGCTTGAAGATGAAGCTAGGGTACATCATTCCGCCTTTGGCTATCTTGTGCGTGTCGACATACGCTTTCGTCGCTTCATCCCATTTCCACCAGTTGCCGTTATCTCCCTGTATAGTCGGGTGGTCGTTGAGCTCCTTGCTGCGATCTGTTTGCACTTTGCAGGCCGCCGTCTGAGTTTTTGACGTTGCAGCGGCATCATTGGTTGCCTTGGCAGCAGCCTGTGCCGATGCAGCCTGCGCATTGGCAGAGGCAGCGGCATCGTTGGCGGATGCTGTAGCGGAAGTGGCATTGATAGTGACTGTCTTTGCCTTCGCGGCTTCACTGTTGGCAGAGGCAGCGGCATCAAGCGCTGCTTGTTTCTCCTGTGTGATGTCCGTGATGGCGTCCGTCACCTTCTTGGCGGCGGCATTGGCGCTGTTGGCAGCCGTGTCGGCGTTCTGCGATGATGCGTTAGCCTTCGAGGCGGCATCCTTGGCAGCAGCGATCTGCTTGTCGACGTCTTTGGTAAGCAGCTGTAGCGGTGCCACGACCTGCTTGCGAACGCCGTTGCCGTCATCGTAGAGGGCTGGCATCGTCTTGATATGATCAATACTCGTTGCCACCTCGCAGTCAAAGATATTCTTCGACTGCTTGGAAAGGTACTTAAAGAAGTATGGTGCAAAGGCTGTAACAAACGCCTGCAGCTCCTCCTCACTTGTGATATTACTTACACCAATCATAACTAACCATTCTCTATGAAGTCGTATATTTGCCCGTATAGGCCGGCGGCGAATACCCGTCCTGCTACCTCTTTGATGAGTGCTCCTTCTTCTGTAGTAATCTCTATCTCTTTATCTGCTCCAGCCAGTTTGTTCAGCAATTTGTAAGCTTGCAACTTCTTTTCTGGCGTAGCTCCATCGTTGATCCCGACGGAATAGAGCTGCATGGCGATGAGATTACCCATACTCTGTTGTTTTTGGTCTTCACCTATCAGTGGTTTCCCGCTGTAGTTCATTACCGGCCTGTTGAAGTTTCTTTTCATATTCTATTATTTTTATCGGTTTGAAGCGTCTAGGTACCAATTACCATCATACGCGTAAAAATTCAGGATTTCATAATCCGACGCCGAATTAAATTCAGTTTTTGATCCGCTACCGTACCTTATGGCGCCACCATCTGCCTTGAACGTTAAATTGCCATTCCCCACTTTTATGAATGTGTAATGCGCGTTGGGAGGCGCATCTATGGGGAAATGGATTGTGAGCGGTGACGTGTTCAGCATGTAGAATACTGTCCCGGATAGTGCTTCTTCCCCACCTACCTTGAAGCAATCGTTTTCTACCGTTACCCCTGATGCTGAATCCAGTGTATACCATTGTGTTCGCACTCCATCGACTATGCCGTTATGTAGCTTCGCCGCGATTCTCTCTCCATAAACACCGACTATATCACTATCTATGTCGAGTCCCACGAAATTACCATAAGCCTCAGAGGGGGCTCCGTTTATTTTAATACCCGTGTATGTCTTCTGCATGTTACCGCCGTTCAACTGCACGTCTATCATATTGTCTGCTTCCGCATCCATATGAATATATTTGCCCGTGTAATTGTACGACGCTTCGTTATCATATCTTTGCAGATAGATATGCTGTGGGGTAACGGTCACTCCATACCCATCGGCACCGGCAGACAATGAGTTCTCCGAGATATTCAGTCCACCGATCTTGCCGGTGTTGGCATTGATTGTCCCGCTTACATACGCTTCATTCATGTGGACTTTCCCGTTGGTGTCGACCCAAAACTTATCGTTAATGATGGTCTCACCTTTAAAGATGATCTTGCTCGCACGAAGTTCTATGCTGTCCACCGTCTGCTTAATCAAACTCTCGATGGTGTTCTGTCCCTCCTTGTAGGAAGACGGGGCGACATTAGCCAGATCTGTGTTGACGGCAGGCTCCAGCTGTATCTTCTTCGCATAGAAGTAGCCCTTTGTTGCCGTTATGGTTGTCACGGTCTCGGTTATGTCGTATTGCCCGTCTGACCGCTTTGTCCCGGTGTAGTTGCGTGTCACACGCACCCTCCCGCTGTCCTGCGAGACGGTAACGTTGCCGGGGATGCCAGACTGCGTTGAGTAGTTCGTTACTGTCGACGACGTCACCTGTGAGCGATAGCTGCGATTGACGAATTTGAAGCGCGTATATTTCCCTGTGGCCTGGAAGATGATGTAATAGCGTTTTTCGATTCCGTCATCCAGCTTGCGGTACCGCAACATTCTCATGGTTGTATGCGCAGTCTCATCATCGTCCCTGCTGCTGTAGTTGATCCCCTCAGAGTAGGTATAGGCCCCATCCTTCGACGATGCAGACCCGATCAGCACATAGAAGTCAGATACGCTTTCATCTGATACGAGTGTGCTGAATGACAATATATAATATTTCCCCTTTTCTGTCTTGGACACTGGCGAGCACAAAGCTGCGAGGCTTGATGAGCTGCTGTTCGAGAAGCTCACGTCACCTATCGGAAAGGCATTGCGCACTACGAACTCTCTTTCATCGACCGTAAAGTCAAGCGTTGCCGTCTCTCGGTCCTGTTCCAACGTCCAGAGCTGCCCTGATCCGGTGCCTACGAGCAGGTTGTCTGAGGCCTCGCCCTTACCGGCATAGAGCACATTGCCATCGGCGGTCGTGAGGATCCCCGCTTCTGTCCATTTGGCACCGATCGGATTGCCATTTTCGTCATAGTATACTCCGATCTGCGTGACACGTGACTGTACCTTCGTAAAGTCGGTATACAGCGTTGAGTATTCCGTCGTCAAGTCCCCTATTTTCGTGTTATGCGCACTGATTTGGCCTTCGGCCGTAGTGAGACGAGAATTCAGTTTATTGTATCCATTTGTGTAGTCATTCACATATGTTGTCACGCTGTTGTTCAGCATGTCATAATTCGTACCAAGTTCACTCACCTTCCCGTTGAGCGAGTCGATATTCTTTGCATTGATGCTGATACCGTCTGCGTTGACCGATATGAGACGGCGTATCTCTTTTTGATCATTAGGATACGTCTGATTGACAAAAGTATCAACGCGATTGTTCACAGCATCGATATTCACGCCCAGCTGTTTGATATTGTTGTTGGCAGTATCAATTTTTGTGCTCAATGCCGAAATCCCGGCTGCGTTCACCTTGATCCGGTTGTCGATAGCCGACTTATCTGCAGGATAAGTGGTGTTGACGAATAAATCTACCTGTGTGTTCAGTGCATCGACTACCAATCCCAGTGATGTGAATTTCCCTGCTATGGCATCATCGTTCTGACCAAGCAATTTTATAGCCTCTGCTGTCTGATCGATAGAAGTGCTGACAGTGCGTGCCAGATTGCTCAGCGCAGTGTCCGTGATGGCCACAAAGGCAATACGACACTCACCCGTGTAACGGATGACGAAGTTGCCGGTGCCATTCCATTTACCGTTGAAGTTGATTGTTGTCCACTCGCCCGTATAGGGTACGTCTATGGTTCGCACAGACAAGTCATTGGTCTTACCTTCCACATCGGTGCAGTCAGTGAAGCCAATGGTCAGCTGCCCGGCTGTGAGCGCATATATTCGCAGAGACACATAGAGTGTGTCCTGGACATCCTCCATGGCTCCGTCCGTAGCCTTGCGCAGCTCGACAGCATTATTGCCCTTGGCGTCTGTCTTCGTAGAAGTTTGGCCAGTTGGCTTACTGTATTCCTTGTGCGTCTTGGGCGGGTCGATGAGTGCATTCTTTTGGGTCAGCCCACAGTTGAGCACCCTCAGAACCTGGCGCCCCTCCGATCTTTCTATCTCTATACGGTGATTGCCGCCGGCCGTGGCATGCCCATTGACCATTACCGGGAGTGAGGTCGCGGGGTCCATCCAGAAGGATGTATCGTCCGTGTCGTCGATAGTCCACCCGTCAATGAACGTCTCCTCACCCACTGCGGTAAGGAACTGACCATTGTGGAGATAGTTGGTATCGTCTGTCAGCTCATATTGCGTCTTGGTGAAGTTGGAAGAGAAGATGTCGGTCAATATTTGAAATTTCGTGTCGATATTCTCACCCGTCCGACGTAGCACCAGGTCGCCGACGGCATAGAGATTCTGTAGCAGCTCACCGAACCCTTTCAGCTGGCCAAAGCTGGGATGGGTGATACCTTGCAGGTTGCCGAGCCGCCCCTTCAATGCACTATCAGGATCCGTCTTCAGCCCATAGATGATATCCATGTAGGGCGTTTTTGGCCCCACCGTCGTGATGCTGACGATACCCTTGCGGTCCTCATCCGTAAGGTTGTCGACACGTACGAAGGTATCCTTCTTTTTGATGAGCTTCTCCGGAGTGGCGCCTTCCATGGATGAAGTGAAGTTGCGAAACTTCACCCAGGCCAGCATGTCCTCCCCTGTCCCCTCAGAACCTACCTCCGTCACGATGAGCTCATAGCGCTTGGTGACGTAGTAGCCATTGGCTGCCGATGGCGAGCCGTTGTATTGCTGTACCATGATGACATCATCCTTGCGGAAGGGATTATACATCCGCCCTTCCTTGGTGTCGAGATACACCTTGCCACTCTCAGCGTCATAGTGGTCGACCTCAAGCATGCCTGTGAAGATGCGGTTGTCATTTTCCCCGAGCAGCTGCGAGATGATCATCTCATAGACACGCATGGTTCCGCGAACGATGAGATTGTCTAGCTCGGCCGTGTAGCGCTGTTCTGTCTTCCCAGCGGCATTTGGCACGGCCTCTCCCCACAGTCTCCAGCCGAATCCATCTAGGAAGCCCGACTGATACTTAGGAGAGGACAGATCCCCGCCAAAAACGCTGTTGCCCTCTACGAGCAACGAGCCTACCGTGGCCTTGGCCCAGGCTACAATTTGGTCGACGCAGAGCTTGTACTTCCCCGTCAGTGTGTCAACTACGGCAATGGCAAAACCAGTCTTAATCTTCTCGCTGAATTCTGGCGAAGCAATGGTATAAGCTATGATGTTGCCGTCCTTATCGAACTGAAAGATATCATCGATCTTGATACCTTTCAGGAAGGTGATAAGGCCCTTGGCCACGTCATCTTTCTCCTTCGAGAGATACCAATTCGAGATATCTGCCAGCGCAGTCTCCACGCTCGCGGCCACATACTTGAAGATCTCCATCATTGTGCTGCCCACCCGCTTTGCGGTATTGGCAGCCTCACGACGCTCATCACGTATCTGCTCGATGTGCTTCTCTATGTCTTTCGCCTCTAAACTCATATCGCAAATTTACGTTATCTTGCCTTGCTTTGAAAATACGTATTTACAGGTTCCGCAGTACGCTGCTATTTCGTTTCATGGCGGTGAACAACTGGTTTACGACATTTGATAACGTACCGAGATATGCTTCGCCATAGAAGTCCCTGCTTACCTCTCCAAGCTTGAAGATACTTTGAAGATATTTGTATGCAAACCAATCTCTTCTCTCACGTGGTTTTCCTGTTGTCATGTGTTTTGTACTCCAGCGAGGGCCGCGGCTGCGAGGCTTGTCCAGCCGTGCCGCCTTGCGCAGCGCCGGGTCGAGGATATCGAGGTTACCTCCATTCTCCTTGTTGTAGCCATTACCTACACCTGCAGCGACATAGATACCATATTTCATAAACTCATGGACTATAGTCATCTGGTCGCTCCCACTAATATGCCCCGTAATGTCGTTGTAGAGTTTCTTGGTGTCGAAGATATTAAGCTTTAGGATTTTCTCTTTCCAAATGTCTATCATCATCTTCACCCATCCTTGCACCCAATCCTCATACTCTTCCTTACTTTTATCCAGGTCGAAGTATTCATTTGATTTTGTCCAAATCCCTTTATCAAACTTATGTCCTTTATGTCCACTCATCTTGTTTATACTCCACTTCTATAGGTTCTTGTGTATATAATGTGAAATAAAGCCCAGCCATTCCATTAATCTGATACCTTCCAAATTCCTGTGTAGGTATGGAGCGTGTCTCAAACTGAACGAACTGCTCCTCGTATGTGTATTTGTCATTGATTATACGGCTGACGAATTGCCTGAACACTTCTCGACAAAGGTCAAGTTCCTTTTGTCTTGCATCCATATCAGCATATTCATAAGCTGAAAGGATAAGGACTGTAAATGCACGACGTTTGGTAAAACCATACGTACCGTCATCAGATGTAAGGTTTTCAGTATTAGTATCACTGATACAGACAAACCTACTTCCATCACGGTAGTGTTCAATCAGTCCTTCTAGATCTTGTGGTGTGCTGATTACCACTGGCTTGAATTTCTCCTGCTGGCAGAGCTTATTCATCTCTGTCATCCTGGTAAAGTATTTGATAGCGTCGAACATGGTCTACTTGTTTTTTTGCATGATACGTTTCAGCTCCTCGCTCTCGCGTGCCTGAGCATCCAGCTCGGTAAGCGCACGCAGGGTTGTGGTCTTGTTGAGTATATATTCCTCCTTGGTGACATCGCCCTTGGTCAACAGGCGGATTTGCGCGTCGGTATATTCCCGCAGCACGTCTTGCGTGATTTCTTCTCCCTCGCCCGTCCGGCGGTAGAAATGGGGAAACAGCTGGCCGAAATAGTCCTTGACGGCCGTCCACCACATGGCCACGGAGACATAATCGAATTGTGTCTTGACCATTTTCCCGCCGTCGGGAACATGGTAGAGGATGTCCAGCATCGGGCTGAGCTTTGTCCAGTCGTGCGAAAGCATCCAAGCCTGGTAATAGTTCTCGCACACGAGATAGTTGCCAAACATCAGGTCGCGCAAATCGAAGCTCACCGCCTCGCAGTGGTGGAGCACGGCCAGACGGCAGCGCATCTCATTGGGCTTTTTTACCCATTCCACCGTGTCGGCCATCATTGGCAGGAACTCGGGATTGAGCAGAAACGTCTCGCCTGTAGCAACTCGGTAGCAGAGAATTCCGTCTTTTGTCTCGCTGTCAACGCGGCACCCCATGAAATGGAACAGTGCCGCCATGGTAATCATCTGCATCATGTCCTCACGCCCGTCGTAGATATTATACAGGCTGATAACATAGCGCAGCTGTCCTTGCGTAAGCTCCTGCCACCCTTTCGGTATGCGGAACTCCATCTGCTTAGTTAACAAAGAAGAACGTCGGGTCTTCCGGCTGGTTTTCGTATCTGTCTCCATGGATTGAAGCATATAGTTTGGATTGTTTGTATTCCGGCAGCATATCGGCATACCTTTCCATGTAGTCACGCAGTTCCCATTGCGCTGGCACCATGCAAGGCTTCCCAGATTCCATATCACCAATGCTGCGGGCGATATAGTTCACCGCACTTTGGTAGATGCCGATGTCTGCATTTGTCATCTTGCCGGTACGCAGTCGGCAAAGCAGCGCGTCGTAGTACTCCTGTGAGATTTCCCGTCTGACCATCTGCTCGGCCGTGGCGCGGTACTGGCACACCCGCCGCCAGTTCTCGGCCATGGACAGGTTCCTGTCGATTGGCCCGTACTCGTTTATTTGGCACGGATCGTAGTATAGGCTTCGGATCGCATTCTTACCCGCCACAGAGTCTCCCCATTTGTCTGTTTTCACAAGAGCTGCCAGCAGCGCCGAGATGCTCATAAGTGACTGCCACTCCATTTCGTCACGCAGCGCCTTGACGCGTGTCTGCGAGGCCGGGGCCGTGTCATTAGTCGATACGACTCCAAAGCCAGTGCCTGTCAACACAAGGTCGAGCGATGGAATGGCACGGAAGAAGGCATGGATGCACACGAACTGCAGGATGGCGTTTTTCAGATCATCAGCATCCATCAGAGTGGGGATGTCCTTGAAGAGCAGATCCTGTAGATGCTGATAAGAGCGGCTGAAATACGGCACCATGCGGTTGAATACGCTCGTATTGCGCTCCGGCATTTTTGCCGCGGGCACATACTGCTCAAAAATCTCTTTGGTAATTTCTTTCGTTACGTCCATGGTTATTTTTCTTCGTTTATGTTGGAAGCACTATTTATTGTCGTCTGCTTGGCATCGGTATTCTTATCAAGTGTGGTAAGCAGGATCATCGGCACATCGGGATAGACCTTATCCTCCCACTCGTTGAAGAGGATGGCCACCTGATGTGGCAGAAGGAGCAGGTCGTGGGTCATCGTCTCCAGGGCCTGCTTCATCGTGAAGAGCTCCCGCTTGTCCGATCCGCTGTTGTTCATCTGACTCTTACCCGGATTGGCACCGGCAAGATTGGGATGCACATTGTCGTCATAGCAGAGCATGTTGCTCACCTCAGCGATATCGTCGTTATATTCGTTGCCGGCCTTCGACGTGTCCACAAGCGTAATTTTCAGGTTGTGGCGTTCCTTTCCGTCGATGGTAGTGGCAAAGTCGCTCCACACCATTTTGTCGCTGTTTTCCGAGCCCGTCAGGCATTTCTTGATATTCTCAAGGAAGTCTTTCTTCATGTCCTGGTATGCCTGCGTCCCCTCACTGATGCCCATGGAGTGGGCACGACTCGCCCAAAACTCCTGAGCCACCTCGACATGATAGCGGATGTTCGAGCCATTCTTAAGCTTGGCCAGCTTCGCGGCAGTGAGCTGCCCATAGATGTTGTACCAGCCGTCACGCAGCACGCCCGTCCAGTATGGAGTAGGATACAGTCGGCAGTTGGGTGTCGGTATACGCGTGACGATGGCATACTTGTGATTTTTGGGTGAGTCCGTGCGGAAAACGCCCAATTCATCGCGCTCCTTACCCGTGCGGGCGAGCAGGTCGCCGACGGGATCGTCCTCGTCGAGCAGCGGTATCACCTCGATGTCCTTTGGCTGTGCGTTGTCTTCCCAGTCGGCAAAGAAGATGTTGTTGACCTTCCCGTCCTCGTCCGGCAGCTCAAAGCGCACGTTGCAAGCGTCCTTGTGCACCAGCCGCACGATCTTCTTCCGGTCGCGGTCGAGGATGACCACAGTCACGGCAAAGGCAAAATACTTCATGTCGACGATCTGCTCCGCAAAGAACTTCTTGACATTGTTGCGGATCATCCAGCGCCTTATCTCCGGATCCATGGTCGGCTTGGGCTCTTTGTCCTGACGTGTGGACGCGTCCATGTACTCCACCCCGCGGCCGTAGCACGTCAGCAGGTTGAAGTACTTGTTTTGCATCATCACCGAATTCTTCTCCACAAGCTCTGTGAGCCGGTAGGGGATCTGGTTCGACGCCCCATAAAGGACAATCTGATAATTTCGGTTGCCGACCGATATGGACGTGGTGTACTGCTTCTCCTTTTGCGTGTAGATATCCTTCGATTCGACCGGGCTCACACGGTTCACCGGAATGTCGAGTACATCGGGTGCTAATGTAATTTTTTCCATGTCTCTATATATATACTGGGTGCCCGTTCACGTAGAACAGCAGCACGTCGATGATTTTCCTTACCTCGCCGTTCTCGTTGTTGCGGTAGTTATGCGTACGGCCTACCGAGTTGCCGGAGGTCACCGTCCAGCCCTTCAGCACGATCTTATGCCCGTCGTGGGCCAGCGCCACGAGGCTGACAGCCTCATGCTTCTCTGCACATTCGTCGAGGAATGCCTTGACCTCCTGCAGGCTGATGGGTTTGAGAACTTTTTCCATATTTCTGCCTCCTTTACTCAAATGTGTAATCAAAAGTTCCATCGAAGACACGCAGACGCTTTGTCTCGGTGTCGATGACATTATGGAGCTTCTGCGCATACATCCACGAGAACTCATACGACGGCATATTGTCGTCCTCGTTGGTCACCTCGTCCTTGACATCAGAGACGACGACCTCCTTGCCCATCTTGCCGCCGTTATAGAGATAGACCTGCTGAGAGCGGAAGAGCTCATCCGCCCACTCGGCCATCGCATAGGAGAGGGAGCCGGTATTGGCGGTCAGCTGGCGTTGTTCCTGGATGGCATAGTTGCGGGTCTTATCACCCACCACAGCCGTGGAATAGGTGAACTTGCTCGACTTCTTGTGCGTACCGGTACAGTGGATATACTCCCAACAGCCAAAGGAGTTGAGGAAGGCCAGGGACGGGGCTGGTGGAACTTTATCCACCACCAGCTCATAGGGCTGTTCCCGCTCTCCTGACTTGCAGACGTAGCCCACGAGGCGAGCTCCATCATCGGCATTGACGGCTGCCAGGATCTTCGATGGCGACACATCATAATCCTGCACCTTGCCCGTCGTGTTGACAGGTGCCAAAGTGCCGGACATCTCTTTGAGCGAGCCATCAGCGGTCACAAAGCAGGCTGATACAGTCAGATCTCCCGCATCGTAGGCGCTCAGGCTCTCTTTGCGCCCCATGGCGGTCACTTTCGTGCCCATGAGGATGTTAAGGAAGTGCCGCTGGCAGAACGTGGCGGCGTCTATCTGAGGGTCGACATTGCCGAAGAGCACGGTGCCAAGATCCACGTCCAGGGCAGCGGCCTGCACACCAGAGCCCGTGATGTCATAGACGGAGGCCGCAGCTTTCACGGAACCATACTGGCGCGCGTAGGGCTCGCAGAGATCTCCGGGATGGTAGATGGTCACAGAGCTGCTCTCATCGGGGTAATACACCTCGTTGAGCACCTCATGTGTGCCATAGGCCGAGGTCACTTTGATGGACACACGCACTTGCGCGGACGGGCTTTTGAGCACGAGGTCCTCCATCGTGCCCGTAAAGCTCAGCGGACCGGGTTTACTGATGACCGTCGACATAGGCTACTCATTGATACCGCACCAGTCCTTTGCGATCACCTTGGCTTGCTCGCACCAGGCGTTGAACTCGGTGAATTCGGTGTTATTGGCGCTGTCGCTGCCGTCGTCGCCATTGATCTTATGGCGGACGATGCTCAGCTCCTCACTCTCGCTGTACTTCGATCGGATGATGGCATTGGCCACGTCGTGATAGTTGGTCATGTCCTCGCACGGCATGATGGTGCCGCCGTCCTTCTCCGTGCCTTCATAGCAGTATGCCTTGCGTGGTTCCGGGGCTTTGTCGCCCTCATAGTGTTCGGGGACGTAGTCATCGACCACTGTCTCATTTAGATATCCGATGATGTGCCCGTTGTCATACTGTAGCATCGTGCGGCGGGTTTCGTAATAAGCTTTATACATAAGTCTATCTTTTAAGATGTTTCATCGGCAAAGATAACGCACGTACACATTAAATGAAAATACGCAAAAAGGCGCACACGTCTCACGACGCATGCGCCCTCAAAAAAAATGTGCTATTTGTTTTTTAAAACTTCTCTAATCTATTACCCACACCAGGCGGTCATCGACTCTTTCGAGGCGGTAGCCGTGTGAGCTCATGTAGTCAAAGACCTGTGCCTTCGTGACTTTGAGCGTCTCACGCACGTTGGCAGCGATCTCCTCCGACGTGAACCGCCCGCTGTCGCTCTCATTGCAGAAGTAGGCATCGAGCGCCATTTCCACCTGCGAGTCCTCTGCAATGGGTGCATCCTTTGTCGGCTTCTCCTTGTCGTAGTGGACAAATTCGATTCGCTTAGCCATGCTCCACCTCCTTTCCTTTTGCTCTGTTCAACACTTCACGCAGCTTGGCATCGTCGATCTTGCGGATCACATGCTCGTTGCCCTCTTCGTCTACCAGCACCACGAGATACGATGGATAGTAGCTGTCTACCACCATCAACTCTATGGCGTTCATGTCCTGAGACACATGCTCTTGCAGATTCCAATCACTCATGGCTGCCTCCTTCCTCATCCTTGTTCAACCGCGGTATAGCGACAGCGTCCACACGGACCATGTAACTTGCCATCGCAGCCCAGCGAATGATATCACGAACGTCTTTATTATGTGTCATCTCTGATACGAGCATTTTTGTAATCGCATAGTTGTCACCTTTTACGTCTCCTCGCAATGAAAAGATGTCCTTGCCCAAAACTTCGTCCACCTCCACGCTGATTTTCGTACCAGGCTTCAACTCTGTCTCCATGATCTCGTGCAAGATCTTATTTATTCCCTCGTTCATCGCTCGCCTCCTTTCTCGCCTTGGTTCATTCGATAAACAATCCAGCCGCTCACGCACATGGCGGCTATGCTCACCAGCGGGGCCTGCTCCACGCATGCCACGGTCATGCCCATGGCCAGGGGAAGCACGATGCCGATGCGGATGGCCGCACGCCGTGTCACCTCGAACTCTGCGATACGGCTGTAGAACACGCTCTTGGTGTCGAGCCAGTTGTTAACACTTGACTTTGCGCTCTGGATTCTCTCCTTCAGAGTGATCTTCTCACTCGAAGCAGAAGGGTTGAGTGCATAACCCTCGAAGTTAATGCTTGTCTGTTGCATAGCACTATCGTAAACCTTGCAACCGCCTTAATACGGGTGACGGCTGCTCTCCCCGCTGGTTTACGATAGTGCTGTAACTCCGAAGAGTGGCAAAATCACGGGAAGGCAGCCGTCATATAATTAGGCATTACCCTATATTCCATAAAAAAAGCCCTGCCATCAGGCCGAGCGATAACCGACGCTCTGCGGAGTAGATACAACTACTATCGTAAACCGTTGGCAAAGATAAGCATTTCTAATATTAGAAACAAATATTTTGCGAGAAATTTTCATTTTTCCTGCAAAAAAGTTGAGGGCAGGTCGCTCATCAGCGTCCTGCCCTCAACATTTTTGTTATTTGATACCTTCTTCTTTGAGAACATGAAGGAATTCGGCTTCATTCCACACCTTGATATCTACACCCTGCTCTTTCAGTTCTGCTATCTTTTTCATCTTTGATGGACCAGCTCCAGCTCCTTTTATCACAATATCTGTCTTTTTCGAGATTGAGCCATTGACATCAGCCCCATATTGGCGAAGGACAGAAGCTATTTTATCTCTGTCAGGGAACTTTTCAAGTATTCCTGTGAATACTACTTTTTTCTTATAGAAAATAGTGTCTTTCCGGAGTATATCTTCATCGCTGAGCGGTTTCTTGGTCTCTGCCTTCAACCTGTTTTGCTCATAAAGAACATATTTAAAGCCTTTCAATCCGTTGATATCTTTACTGATCTCACCGGCCAAATGAGTTAGGTCAAGTATTGCGTATTGAAACAATGCATTCTCATTGTTGTCAATGAGTATTTCCTTATTCCTTTCAAGGTACGAAATCATGTCTTCGCATGATTTTCTTATGTTATTGACTATACTTTCTTTATTCATAGAACTATATTTACGAGCCATTATCTTCCTACATTAGCCTCCCAAGCCTTGGCATAAGCCTCCCTAACCTTTTCCGCAGAAATTCGTCCATGATATTCCCCACCACTATAACGAACCGACAAATGAATGGCATCCCCCATATGGATAGGAGTGCGTTCTGCAGCCTTGTTAGCAATAGTCCGCTCACAAGCCCTGCGTATAGTTTCTTTTGATATAGTGCACATAACAAATATGGATATAATTGATTTCTACAACTGCAAAGTAAGGCATTTTTCTCGAATCATGCAAAACTTTGAGCAAAATTATCGTTAATTTGCTCAAAAATAGCAGTAAGAAGAAGCCGTGAACCCTATTAATTCAGCAATTTCAGCCACGTTTCCTTGCTAATCCATCCTCCGTTGTCCATGAGTTTAGAGAGGATGAGATCGGCATATTCAGCATTCTTTCCTGTCAGTTGCATAACATTCTGTTTTTAGTGGTAAAAAGCCTCCCACGCATCACGCGCAGGAGGCTCCAAAAGTTCTTTTACATGTAATTGTCTACTTCTTCATGAAGCATTCAATTATTGTTGCGCCGCCAGCCCGGCGGCGGCTTTTGTTCAAAACGGCTATACAGTGGCCGGGGCTGGAATACTTTCAGCGGCACGGCGGATGCGCTCGCTCAAGTCGAAGAGCGCTCCCTTGAGCTGTCCGGCTTCCTGCTCGGTGAAGCCGCCTACGCCGCCATTGCCGTCGATGCCATACATCTTATGCTGGAACCATGGCACCGACTTGTCAAAGTAAGTGCGTGCTATCTCTCTCCATGACACGGCGAGATAGATGTCACTCATCCGCTGCTTCATGTCGGTAATCTTCTCTGCTTGTTTTACTGCTACTTCCATAATTATTCCTTTTAAGGCTCTCCCCGGAAGGAGAGCCGTTGTTTGTCATTCGTCTTTTGGCATATCCGTTATTCTGTCGAAGAGGTCTTGCGCATACTCCAGTAATTGCGGATAGCCGTTGGGGTAACTGTTGCAATAGTTTCTGATTGACTCAATCAGCTCTTTCTCCTCAAAGGAGAGCTCCATCTTGAATTTCTGCTTTTCCTTCATTGTTACTGTATTTCTTTTGAACACTGCAAAGATACTATCTTTTTAGATACTACGCAAGAAATAAACTATTTATTTTGATAGTAAATGAAAGATTTAACATTTCACCAATGCCAAAGGCCGGCTTTCTCACGAAAACCGGCCTTCCTGTTACTCAAATCACTTGCTTAATCTAATTTGACGTTATGAACTTCACTAAATCACGGAAAGGAGATTCCTATGTGTTTTAATTTTATACCTATTGAGGACACTGATAAACACAACTACGTTATGAATGGCTTAGTAACTGATTCAATGCAAATGGGGGCGGCTTGCTGGGCCCTGACATCTTTGCATCCGCCCCCGACACCTTCTATATATGATCGGATACCATGAAAGGGATCCTACGTTATCTTGGTATCTGCTGCAAAGATAGCTAAAATTCCGCATAAACGAGGTGTTTTGCAGAACAAATTCCACATTTCCCCTCTTCTCGCCACCATTTCCACCTCCATTTTCTCCACCAACGGCTGCAAATCATTCCAACATTAGCAAATTCCATCTCATTCACGGCATTTTTCAACAATTTCTTCGATAGCCGTTCGAGATCCGTTCGAGAGCCTTAGAGATTCTCACCCCGCCGCCCGAGATAATCTTGTGAACACCCCAAATAGCCTAAATCAGCCATTTTCAGCGTCTTTTGTTTTCCGTCGCTTTTTCAAAAAGCGACTCCGTCGGAATTGACCCCGCACCGCCCTACGCCTTAACCGTAATTACAGAGGTCTGCAGCAGCGGTATATGTAGCAGCAATTACCGATTACAGCATGACAGTGTGACGATGCAATTACATATCCCCCGCCACATTTGCGGTCGGTGGCAGGCTGACATGAAAAAAGCCCCGACACTGAGCCGTGTCAGGGCTTTTAACATTTATACAACTCCAGCATCCCCGCCACCGACAAACGACGGCATGGGTCCGGCCTCTACAGCGATACAGAGAGTATCGAAGGCATCGGAGCCGTCGGTTCTGCTCTCAAGCGGCGACTCCTCCGTCTCCGGTCCTTTCTCCTCAGACTTATCCTTGTTGTTGGATCCATTGACCGACATGGCCCCGTCGATACTGTTGAGCAGATCCGGGTTATTCTCCTCATTGAAGAGAATCTGATATTTGGTATCAGCACCTCGGAACATACGGTTGATCAGGCTCTGCTTGACAGGATGACGCCACGGAGAACCGATATACACCTCCTGCACGACCCACCCATGCTTGATGAAGCAGTATTTGATTGTGTCGGCAAATCCCTCGGCACTCCGGCCATAGTCGTTGCCGACAAAGGTGGCATCGTATGCGAAAACCACCTCTTTCTTTTTGAAGCTTTCGTAATATGTACAGAAGTCATCGACCAGTTCGGGGAGTCGGCGTTCGTACTTGACAAAGAACGACTTGACCACGCGCAGCTTCATGTCCTTGCCGGGCTGTCCCACCACCATCCAGTTGATGTTAGCATTGGCATCGAATGCCACCCATAGCGGAGCCGTCCAGTCCAGATCACCGTCGAACCGGCAGTCTGCATGTCGGAGCTTCTCCATGTTGAAGCCAATGGAATCAATGTAAGAGTTATTGGCTGCCTGGTATAGATTGGCATCGGTCTTGGCATTGTAGAAGCTGTCCTCAGAGTGCTCGACGCGCTTGCAGAGGATGGTAGTGCGGAAGGTGGCAGGCGGCATGTCGCGCTTACATTGACGTATGAAGTCCTCACCGAGGATCTCCAGGTTCTCGATAGATGAGAATTCCTTGTAGAGCAGCGTGTCGGCCCTCAGCTGGTTGATGACCTTTGAAAGCCGTCGCAGCCGGAAGGCAGTCTGCGCGTCCGGCTTCTTCCCCTCACTGATCATGTCATTGACCTGCCTGCGCAGCTCCGCATACGAGGCCAGTAAGCCTTCAAGCAGCTGCACCTTTGCAGGATCACATTTCTCGCGGTCGTTGAGGAACCACGAGCCCTTCTTGGTCGTCGGCATGTCAGAGAACTTAGCGATGCCGTGATGAAAATAGAGATGACCGAATACATTGTTATTACCACGATTGGCAGGAAGGGTTTCATCTTTGAATTGCTCAAAGTTGACGAACTTTGCTTCATCTATCAGAAGAAAATCAAACGACTTTGAGTTAGATGTTCCCTTCCTGTCTTGCGATATAATTGTAGCTATTGAGCCATTCCAGAAGCTCAATGTATTCTCCCAGTTCATCGGTGCGATGATAGGCTCTTTCCATTCCCACGCCTTTGCAGGCTTTTTGCCCCAGGTGTAGTGAACATCAGGCACGAAGCCCCAGCGTCGGAGATGCTCATCCCACGACGGGATGATATTCGTAAAAAGTCTCTTAGAGTTAGGTCCTACGAGTCCTGTGTTGCTGCCGGGCATCTGCTCGAAATTACGACGCAGGAGCGAGGCACATATCAGTCCCTTGCCAAATCCACGGCCAGCCACACAGGTGATATCTTTGGTATTCATTGCGAGGACATAGGCCTGCCCCCTGTTGAGATACTGCTGCTGCTCACTCTGCATCCTTCACCTCCAGTTTCTTAGTTTTATCGTTCGGTACATTATTGGTCGAGACCTCGATGACCTCGGCATCAGCTTCGATATTCTCGTAATTAGAACCGCTGTATTTTTTGACGAGTTTGTCGATGACACTGGCCACGTTGGGGATAGGCTTGAATCCAAGCACGGTCGGATCGAAGGTGAAGGTAATCTTAGGAATCTCATCATACCTCGCATCCTTCTCATCGTTTTTGTCGAGCTGATTGTACTTGCCATAGACATTGATCAGCTTGGCCATGGCTGCAGCATCCTCTTTCTTTACGGCAATGCTGTATCCCTCCATGATCATGTTGTTGAGCCGCCACCGGTGCCATTCCTTTGTGCACTTCTCCAGCGTCCCCACGAGTGCATGAAGAATCTCCAGGTCGCTGTAGGCCGTCCGTCGCGTGACTTCACCGCCATTTCCCAGCTTAGCGGAGTTATACACGATATAGTCTACATACTCGCGGTCTTTCTTCAGCGGATTGCGGAGCATGTAGGCATGTATGTCCCGAAGCCGCAGTATGCGGTCGATGACCGACTGCTGCAGCTTCTTGGCTTTCAGTTCCTTTTCTGACAACATCATGTTGTCAGCATAGATGTCAATGTCGTTTCTCATTCAATACTGGTCTGAGCCTGCCTTAGCCAGTCGACGGCCGCCTCCATGGCAGTCGGCGATCCGACCATGGCCAGCTTCATTGTTTGCTCATGCAGCATCTCTGCCTGTCTGGCGATGCACTGGCGATAGAGTCTGCCCATGGGAGAGAACGGATTGCGGAACTCCGACACCTTTTCCTCATCAAACTCCAAAAGGCTGCCAATCTGTTCGGGTGTCATGAGCAGCATCGCCAACCGCTCCACTTTCTTCTCGACTGATTCCTGCGGCATCTCCTGCACATGGATCGCATGCCGGGACGTACCGGTCGAAAAACAATCTTCCAAATTCTTTTCGGTTTTCATCATCGCGCTTATCTATGAGTTCAACAGAATTTTTCCCGGCAAGTTCCACGAACTGGCGCATGATAACGTCGAACACGCCCCTATCGGTTGTAATGATGGTACTCTCCGCACGTGCGCCATAAGTTTGGTTTTGCGAGGTCACCACCGCCACCTGCCACATGTCATTCTTTACAAGAACAATCTTAGAATGGTTCTGTCCGAAAAAGACGTGGTCGAAGCCGTATTTCATCTCAGCCACCAGCTTCAAGGTCTTCTTCACCGCCCTGGCATCGAGCAATATCATAGACCGTCCCACTTTCCCCTGTAACTTCATCAGCGCGAAACCATTCAAGAAAGGCTCAGACGTTGAGTATGAAGACACCCATACATCGGCCTTCCCAGTCTGCCCCAATATCCAGTGGAGCAGTCCGAGCGTATGAAGTCCGTTGCCGAGATAAGCCTGTATGGGATTATCCGACAACGGTTTCAGCATCTCATCAATCGGTTGCCCCTTGCTCATTGTCTTCCGAAATGTTTACTCCGGCGGCCTTCAACTTCTCTATCGTCTCTGGCTTGATGTTAGCCTTATTCTCGATGAGCGTGTTGACAGCCTCCTGCAGTTTGTCGACATCCTTATCAGCCAGTGTCTCTTTTGCAAGCGTCCGGCTGATGCAGGTGCGAGCCGCTCCTACTTCCTTGACAATACGCTGTGCCTTTTCCTCGGGCGTCTCAGGATGGTCAGGCTCTTTATATTCGTCATATTGCTTGTAGGCACTACGCAGTGCGTTGTCGGTCTGTCGCAAGGTATAGCAGAGCTCATAGCCATCGCATTTCTGATAGTCTGGCTTGGCCACCATCAACGCCAGCTGATTGTGTAGCTCGCGCATCTTCTGCCAGCGCTTGGCGTTGTCCTCCCATAGAGCCTTGATGTCGTCAGGCAGCGAGTCATGGTCGGCACGCTTGCCACGCACAGATATGATGGCAGGATTATCCGGTATGGCGACGCTCTCGATGCCTTCCGGTTTTTGCTGCAGGTCCTCGATGACCACCTTCTCCGTTTCATCGACATATTGTCCGACCTCGGCGTTGGTGATACCATCCATGCGGATCTTGTAGAACTTCTGTAGGTCAGCGCGCACCCATGGCAGTAATGATTGCGGACGCTGACAGGCAGAGTTATAGATTCCCCGCTCGCGTCCGGGATCGAGCTGCAAGAGTATCTCGGCAGCGTCGATAATCTCTTTATCCGTGGGCTGCTCCTTTTTCAAGAAGGCACCCATCCTCATGGTCAAGTTGTTGTCCATATCTTCACTTTTATTCGTTTAATAAAAAAATGGCCGTGGCATCACTGCCGCGGCCACCCAATACACTTTCTATCTAATCTGTTATGGAAAAAGAAAAACCAGTCATTTTCTCTCTTATGCCGCTGGGACTGCTTCCTCCTCGCCTGTGAGGCAGTTGAGCTTCGTGTCCTTGGACAGGAGCAGGTCGCCCTCATAGTAAGGTGCGGGGCAATCGTCGTAGACCTGAATGGCAACGGTACAGGTCTTAGCGCCTGTGATCTCCGTACCGAGGTCACCACTCGGCTTGCTGTCTGTGGCATAGATGTCCTTGTTGCCGAGCACATGGAAACCACCGTCTTTCTCCTGAACGACATACACAAGGTCATCGTTCTTGCACTGACGCTGGAATCCGATTATCTCCTTAGAAGGTCCTACCATGACCAACGTAGCCTGGTTGTTGACGATCTGAGATCCGACCTCACCGGCAGTCTCCCATGTCACGCCTGAGGAGTTGTCCTTCAAGTCGAAGTGCCTCCAATAAGCTTCGGCTTTCAGCGTGAAGTTTCCGACATACGTAGCGAGGTCCCCCATCTTCTTTGCATCCTCGCTACCTACGTCCGGTAGTTTCGGCCAATTGGCGATGTCACTCTTCGGAATAAAGTACACGCGCCGCTTGATTCCTGCGATGACCTTCTTACCGGGGCAAGCATCGATGGATTCGTACATTTTATTTACTGTGCAATCACTCATTTTTGGAAATTGTCTATAGTGTTATTATTGAACGGTGGCTGAGCGTGTCAGCCACCGTGATCGTTTATGCGCCGGCACCAGCAGCAGCCTTGGCCACACGGGCGGTAAGGAATGCCTGCTTGGAGAAGGTACGCACCTGAGCGCCGTAGACTCCGGCATACTCGAAGGTCAGTCTCCATGACTTATACTTGGCGATGTTGACCTGATTCTCCTGAGCGTTGATGTCGGTACCGAGAAGGAAGTTTTCTTTCTTGGTGACCTTGATCAGGTTGGAACCAGCCATGTTATCGAGGACGGCAAACTTGCACTTGCCGCGTGAGCCCTCCAACGTATCCTTGTCAAAAGATGTGTTGTAAGGCACATTGCCATGGCGGGTCTGATAGTCGTCGACGTAGAAGTCATAGATCTCTGGGGACAGATACATGAAGGCGCCGTTGGCCTTGATGGACGGGTCTGCAGCGCGCCAGATCTTCTTCAGCGTGTCAACGGCATTGGTCTCGTTGATGGCAGCCACCTCAAGGAGGTTGCCCTTTTCTACGGAGATGTCACCGGACGTGATACCCGCGAGGATGATGGTATCAAAGCCGTCGAAGAGATCCTTTGTCGTCTTGCCCTTGGGGTCGCGTTTGCCAAACCAAACTGCGTCTCGGTCGAGGTGCTGTCCAATCTTGGCTGACAGCATGGTGGCTACCTTGCGGGCGATGGTGTTGGCGGTCATGGCCTGACCGAGGGCGATGCTCTGTCCATAGATGCTGTGGAAGTAAGGCATCGGGTTGAAGTTCTTTGCGCAGTTGCCGGGATAGACGACGAGCGTACGGCCTACGATCTTGGAGTTGTCGTCGTCCTCGTTACTGTCGCTCCATGGCGCAAGTTGAGCATCACCGTCGAGCTCGCCCCATGTCAGCTGGTTGCGGACACCGGGAACGATGGTGATGTATTGCGCAGTACCTGACTGCTGCATCGTTACGATGGGCATCTGGATGAGTTCAGACTGGAACTGCTGACAGCTCTCTTCCAGAAGCTCAGGGGTGATTTTAGACACCATCTCGTCAGGTGTCATTGTAGTGATTTTAGCCATTTACAAAAAAATAGTCTATGATGTTATTCATTAGAGGAGGTCATTGACATCATCGAGAAGCTCCTTGGCATTCTTCGGAGTGTCACCATCCTCTACCTTAGCATGGGCCTTCGATGAGTCGCCCTGCTCATTCTTGTAAGCGTCGAACTCCTTCTGAAGATCAGCCAGCTTGTCCTCGGCTGTCTTCTTGTCTTTCTCAGCCTGTGCCTTTGCGTTCTCGGCTGTGGTGAGTGCGTTCTTGGCTTCGTCCCGTTCCTTGGTGAGGTTGCCGATGGTGGAGTCTTTCGTCTTCAGCCCGTCCTCAACCTTCTGCAGCTGCTCATCGGTAAGCGTCACCTTACCGTCGTCAGTAGCCTCGAAATCCGTGACGCCCAAGATGGCACACATGCAATTCTTTACGATTTTCTTCATTGTCTGAGTTTTTGTCTGATTGTTATTATCATTATCTTCGATTGGAGCGATGTTGTTCACGAGTCCCACGATGCCGCCGAGGTCACGGCGGAACCGTTTCCAGAATCCCTCATTGCTGTCTTTGGAGACTGGAATGTTGGGAAGGGCGAAGTGCTCGGTGAATCCAGCCTTCGCAGCAGCGCGGTTTCTGACGTTCTTGGCAGCAGCAGTCGATTGCTCATCGTCGAAAACGGAATCCACGATGCCAAAGTCTTTGGCTTCGTCGGCAAGCATCCATTTCTCCTCATCCATCTTCTTCATGTTCTCCTCGATGGATTTATGGTTCCGATAGGAGTAGAGCGAAGCGATGGCCTTGTCATAGGTGTCGAGTTCGTCACGTTTTGACTGGAACTTGCTCACGAGCTTATCGATAGCCTGCTTGTTGGCCGAGCCATAGAAGCCGATGTCAAGGCTGCTGTTGTGGATGAGCATCAAAGAGCCTGTAGCGATGTTGACGGTCTTGGCCTTCATACAAAGGAGAGTGGCGGCACTGGCCGTCATACCCACGATGTACATGTTGCACTGGCCATGAGCCGCTATCAACTCACCGATGGTCATTCCTTGATCTAGGAGACCGCCCGGAGAACTGACGAGGATGTTGACTTCCTTGTCCTTGTGGCTGTCGAGGAAATCCTTCACCATGTCGGCAGTAGTGCCTCTCTCACCGGTCCACCAGTCATACTCCTCACCTATGACACCGGTTATATAGTAATCGTATTTCATAAACAGATTGCCTCTATTTGTTGTTTTCCACAAAGTTACAAGCGAGGTGTAATTACAGAAAATACGTCTTACCCAATTATTTCCATCAAGCCATGTCGCGATTTCCACGTGACAGTGACACTCATCAGTGTGGTGCCTGTTGGCTTATCGGGATATGGGTTGCTCTCCTTGATGACTGGGAAGGGGCGCTCGCCGGTGCCTACCAGATACTTCTTCCCATCGATGGCCGTCATCCGGAAGGCCTTGCGCCGCCATGCCTGTGGTGCCTTTGTCTTCACCTTATAAGTAATGGTGGTCGTCCATATGAGCTCGTTGTTTTCGTAGCTGCTCTCATCAGACACCTGTATGTTCCCAACAGTGTTAATTTCTTCAAAATTAACATTCGCGGTCAGAAAACATTTCTGCTCTGAAAAAATGCCGGCATTGAAGAGCTCGCTACAGTCACACTCCTCAATTTTAATCAAATTCTGGATCATAGACTTATTACTTGTAAATTATACAATTTATCGATTCTTTTCTTATCTCTGCCTATCACGGGGTATCACGCGCTATCTCTGCCTAACAAAAATAAGGTATTTTTGTGGATGGCAAATCGCTTTTTATTTAACGTTTATTCACCCGCTTTCTGCGGTTCATGCCGATATCCTCATGTTTATAGCCTCTACTGATGTTCACCCCGCATTTTCGGTACGCATCTTTTATGCGCGTGTATTTTTGTATGATGTTGTGCTCTTGTTCGTAGCTGATTCCGTTTGTAGCCATCCAGTCACGAATGATGAGCGTGAGCGGTATGGCCCGAAACTGGATAGCGGACAGATCCTCGAACATCTGTTTGGTGAATATGTCGTTGATGGCTTCGGCAATGGCCTTCTTGCCTGGTGCCGTCAAATAGTTGTAATAATATGGATCCTTGCTTTGCGAATCCGGAATGCATATGGCAAGCTCTCCTTCCTTTTTTGTCTCTACCTCTGCCCCCTCCGGACGCTTCTTCGTGAAGTAGCGGATGACGCTGTTGATATTCGATTGATTCGGGAAGGTGCATGGTTCACCGAAATGGTGTCTGCACCATTGACGTTCGTATTCCGGGAGCTTGATGTAGATCTGTATATTGCTCATGACTTTTAGTTTTTAATGGCAAATTTAGGGAAAATTCCGCATATATTCGGTATTTCTTCTGTTTTTATGTAGACTATTGAGAGTTATTATCTGTATTGAATCATTTTAATTGTCTGATTATCATAGCGTTATCTGTTTTTTGCCGAAAAACGCGTTTTTAGGCATGAACGTGTTTTCTGGTCAGACACATCAGACACAAATTTCCACAAAGTTATAACTCTCTGATTATCAACTATCTTTTGCCAAATTTCTTGTGTCTGAATTGTGTCTAATGTGTCTGATTTGTGTCTGAATCGTGTCTAAAGAGGGGTTTTGTGTCAGTTTGTGTCTGAATGTGTCTGAATGTGTCTGACACAAAAATAGGGGTGTGCAATATTTTTTATTTCGTATCTTATTGATTATTAGATATATATAATTTTGTGTCTGAATGTGTCTGACGTGTCTGCGCAAAAATGGTATACGCGCGGAAAAGCCGTTTTTGACTCTAATTTACGAAAAAAGGGTGCCGCACCTCACGGTGCAGCACCCTCATGCGTCAGCTTTTCAAACATTTATCTGGTTAATCTACCCCTTTAAAAAGGAGTGTCGTCGTCATCGACGCCTTCAGTTGTAGTTTCAAGGTTGAGACCGAATTTATCTTTCAGCGTATCGTAGTAGAAGCAGAACGGATGGTCTGTCTGCTCGATGTCAATCCACTTCCCCGCTGCTATTTCTTTTTTCTTGGTCACTCCGTCCGTGATGATCTTGAAACGCTCAGCCCCATACTTACTGCCAAGGAAGCCCGGAGATGTCTGCAGATAGAACCTGATGCTTCGCTCGTTCATGGCCTTGGAGTCAGTCAGCTTTGCGGCCCGCTTGTATTGCAGTATGATCTTCTTAGGTCTGATCATCAATATGGCCGTTGTCGTCGGGAACTTGCGGTCTTTGATAAGATTGGTAGACAAAGAGTCTATGTATTTGATCTTGTAGTCACTGCCCTCGTAGATATATCCAATCTCCTTCATATATTGGAAGACATCCCAGAACGTGCCCATCTCATTTGAAGCTGCGCACTCCTTGTTCTGTCTTACTATGCCGTCGATGGTGATGGTCTTCATCTCATTGTATGACCATGGCATATTGAGTTTATCACCGAGGACTTTGTATGTGGCCAGCAGCACCGACCAGTCGCGCCATATACGGTCTTCCACCTCATTGCTTTGTAGTCCGGCTGCAATATCACTGCTTACCTCGTTGTATGTCTGATAGAACTCATTCTCGAATTCTGTTCTGTGGGATAGAATCTCGTTGGTCAGATGGCTCACGCCCATCTTCCGGATGACAGCGAGCTCGTTGAACCTCTGCTTGGCTTCCCGGTCGTGTACTGTCGTGTCGAAGGTCAGATAGATGGTACGGCTGAAAAGCGCGATATCCACTGTCGGCATCTCCTGCCCTGAGAGGATCACGGCTGAGTCTACTGACGTTATCTCCCTCTTCTTATCGAGATCCATATTCATACGACTACGGCCAGTACCATCGTAGAGCCCCTTGAGAAACTCTATCTTCACCGGGTCGATGTTGTTTTTGTACTCATCAATATGGACCAAGGCATCAGAACATTGGGCAATGGCATCGGCCAATGCAGCAATGGTGGCATTCTGAATGTTGAGCGGCGTATTGTTTTTGATGAAGAAGGACATCAGCGTGTGTCCGAGCTCAGACTTTCCGCTACCCTTCGGACCAAAGAGATTGAGGATAGGGAAGTTTTTGGTGTAGCTCACGATGATATCACGGAACAGCGTCGCAAAGAGGAACATCAGGCCAACTTTAGCATTGTCGCCAAATACCGTGGCCATCATCCTCGAATAGTCTGGCAGAGAAATGCTCGAGTGGTTGTCATCGAAGATGAAGAGCCGCTCGAACTTGAACATATCCTTGCGCTCTGTGTATATCTTCGACATGGCTGGTAGATAGTAGTTGTCTGTGCCTTTGATGTTGCCATTATCGTCATAGCGGTCGATACGGCAGATGCCATAGTCGTCGACTTTCATAAACTTGCCGTCCTTGAAGATACCATTACCCCAGACAAAGAATCCGGACTGGTTCCATCCCAGCTGCTTGATCTCTGTTGCCGTCTCGGTATTGTCATAGAGATAGTCACCGAGTGCCGAGAGTTCCACAGGGCCGGCCTTCCATCGAAAGTTTCCCATTGATCCGACCCGCTCCCGAAAGTTCTGCAGAGAGTTCATCTCTGCCTCTTTCATCTCAACCAAGGCTTCCTCGTGGTTGATGTTGACAAGTTTGTAGATACGTTTCGAGTTATATGGGTCCTTGATGTGGAAGAGAGGCTTCATGGTGAAGTTGCTCCACTGGTCACCCTTGGACGAATAGCAGCAGTTGTGCTCCTCATAGAATCCATAGTTTTTTAGCAGGTCGATGTCGCCACGCTTACTGATGGCTTCTGCCTTCCTGCGCTCTCTGTCCTTGATGGCCTGTTTCTGCGCCGATCTCCAGATATTCTTGCCCCCATACTTGTTGCCCAGCTTCTCGATGAGTGCATTCTGCGTGTACTCATCTTCTACCAGTATCACGAGTGAGCAGACATCTTTAATCTTCTCTGTCCGCTCTGTTGTATTGTCGTCCTTTTCCAATACCTTCTCCGCATACCACACTGGGAAATCTTCCTCCTCGATCTCCTTAAGTGCAGCCTTGGATGTGATGGCAGAGTCAGCATCTGCCTTTACGCCCTTGCTCTTCTGCTTGATCTCTTTCACGGTGACGCGGAACCCGTTCTCCATGGCCGTCCTGCCGTTTTTCATCACAGCGGCGAAACCGGGGCCTATAGGATTGAGCGGTGTCTGGTCAGAGTCGGGGATCCAGCAGATCGTTGCATTGGCCGTATGGCCAAAGAGCTGTTTGAGCTTGGCAAAATGTTCCTGCGTCCATGCCGTTCCGAGGGCTGCGATGGTGTTATCAATGCCGAGTGACTGTAGCTTCATTGCATCAGGAGCTCCCTCGACGCAATAGACCTTTCCCTCACGGAGTGCTACCGTTCGTGCGATATCGAGTCCGAAGATCTCTGCGCCTTTATGAAACATGAAGGAGTCCTTGTTATTAAGGTACTTCATCATGCCAGGCTCTTCTACCATGGTCCGAGCGGTGAATGCAATCACACGTCCCCAGCGGTCTGTCACCGGTATCATGATGCGGTCACGGAAGAAGTCGATATAGTTGCCGCGCTTCGACATCTGTATCAGGCCGGCTTCTTCCATCAGCTTCAGATCGTAACCCTTTGCCTTGGCAAACTGTACGAGAGTGTCCCATGAGTCCGGAGCATAGCCAATCTCTTTAATCTCAGTGAAGTCACGGTCTTCATCTTCTCGCTTGACGATTTTCTTGAGTTTGCCGTGTCCTTCTGTTGTCTCGACACGGCTGTTCCATCGCTTGTTGACATACGCCAGTGCTGCTTTAGCCTTGGGAGTATTGGCCTTTATCTGTTCTCTGTAGAACTTGGCGACGGCATCATAGATGATGTACATCGCCTCCTTCTTCTTGCGTTCCTTGATCTGATCATCGGTATATTGTGTCTTATCTTCCTCGACCTCGATGTCATACTTCTTGGCCAAGAACCGGATGGCCTCCGGGAAGGTCATGCCCTCTTCCTGCATGATGAAATTTACAGGCGTTCCACCCTTGCCACAGACAAAGCAATGACAGATATTCTTGCTTGGAGAAATGATAAAGCTGGGATTGTGATCGGAGTGGAACGGACACAATCCTTTATAGTTCACTCCGGATTTGTTCAGCGGATGAACATATTCCGAAACCACATCGACGATGTTGGCCCGGTTGAGTACTTGTTCTATGGTTCTGTTGCTGATCATGATAAATGTTTGAAAGTCGCTTGGCAAAATTAGCTGACTATTTATCTGTTGCAAAATACGACAGACTTCCTTTAGCCTTCCCAATGAGTATTCTTCTCATATTGGAGGCTGTTACTTTCTTCGATGCCTTGATGTTACATTTCCTGTCCTTCTTGCGATATAGCTTAATCGTCATTATAACACCGAATCTCTTTACAAAGGCCTTCTTAATCTTTCTATACGTCATCTCCAATCGCTTTTGTAGTCGAGGCTTTTCACCCGCTTCATAAAAATGTTATTGGCTCTGAGGGTATAGGCTGCCTGGTCGACTATGACGGCTACCTTTTGGACATCTATACCGCTTTCTTTCTGCCAGCATTGATTGTCAAGCTTCCATGCATGGCCTTCGCTGTCGAACACGACGATGTCACCATATACTCTCTCGCTGTATTCAGCGACGTTGTCGGCACAGATAAACATCCTTACCTCTCTTCCTTGCTCTAACTTCACCTCGAGCTTCTTCAACTGAAGTGAATCAATGTACGGTTCAATTTCTGCAATCTTCATTTTTTTAGTTTAGTTATAGAATTAGTAATGTCTTTCAGATATATCCATCCCACAATACCTTGCTTCGATGCAAAATCTGTCCAGTCTCCATCGATAGGGAAATAATAGCTGCTTATATACCATCCATATTCATCATATATAAGCAGTTCTTTTTTCTGCTCTGGCTCCTCTTGTGGATCGTGAAAGTATTTGTCTAATGTATCGGTCATAACATTGCGGCAGCTATCTTCATCAGGTCTTTGGACGAGCACAATTTTAGTTTGTGAGTAACATTTTGAATTGCATTCTTGATACTCGATTGGCTTGTACCCATCTCCTGCTCGATATCCTTGTAGGTCTGACCCTCTGCCCGCATCTTCAGTATCTTCTGCTCACGTTTGGTCATCCCGTAGAGTTGAGGATGGCAGACAATATCACAGAATGGACATTCCTTGCGAATGGGGCAGCTAATATCCTCGAGATGCAATACTCCATTATCGACATCGTACTTTAGAGCATCCAGTTTTCCCATATTGCATGAGATGAAACGGCAGACGCATTTAAACTTGAAGTAACCAGGATTGTACTCACTGCCCTTGTAATTCAGACAGAGGGCCTTCCACGCTCCAGGATACTGCTTCTTGATGAGCTCCGCCATCATGTCGATGAATTCTCTGTCCTCTACTTTAAGAACTGAGATTTCTTCACCCTCCATCACCGCAACTCTTCCATCTGGGAGAGAGGTGAACTCAATCTTCTTTCCAGTCGCTTTCATAGGCTTAAGTTTTAACTGTTGATTATATCATCCACGAACTTTAGCTCGTAGCCTTTCCAGGTTCCCCTATAGATCTTACGTCTTACATTTGGCGTAGACATTTCTAATGCTTCTGCTATCCTCGTTACGAATTTGTCTTTTTCTCCGAAAGGCAAACTCTTATAGTAAGAAGAAATTCCATCAGCATTAATTTTTCTACGTTTATTCATCTTCTTTTCCAATATTAATTATTAAATTTGTGAGCAAAGTTAGTAAAATATGCAGTATGTTCCAAATATATGCGGTACTTATTTCCGCTTTGGTGCGTACTTTAACTCATTTTAAGGAATACACTATGTATAAAGGTTCACGCTTACGGGAATTAACCCAGAATGAGAGAGGCCTTGGCGCCAAACTCTCAAGAGAAATGTTCTCTAAGAACAAAGGTATTGAACGTTATTATAAAGACGGTGTCAACCTTACCATCGACAAACTCGAGAAGATTGCCATCGGTACAGGGAAATCAGTAGAGTATTTCCTTGATTACCAACGTCCTTCTCAGACGACTTCCAGCATCAATCCACACGTCTATGGGGACAATAATATTGTGAATTCCCCTAACGCAAATGATGCGTTACAAAAGATTGAGCATTTGAATAAAGTAATCAAGCTCCAGGAAGAAATCATTCAGTCTGATAAAGAGCTAATAGCCTCTAAAGATGTGATCATTTCTACGCTAAAAGAGCGGATTAATGACCATATCAAGCTCATGAAAGAGATGCATTCGGACAAATAAGGGACACTAATTATGCGGAAAGTTCTTCACGTATGTGTCGTAATCCGCATATTTTCAGACCAATACCTCATTTATTCAACTTTTTATTCTCGGACAGATGTGGGACAGTAGATCATCCGCTTTACACTCTCTGTAAATCATAACTTATTGATTCTCAGAGCTATGTATCCATTTTTGAAAATCCTGCCTCCGCAACTAAAATGCCCGTAGACCCTTCCAATCAAAGGATTTGCGGGCTTTTCCGTTAAACCGGTCGGACTTTCGTGTTCGTGACATATCCCTTGATTCCGTCCCATGCGGCATCAGCGTTAAACTTGTCCATGTCAATCGAAACACTCACATCACCATCCATCTTCAAGTACTTGTTGTAGCCATGGTTGTTAACGTTCGCTTTTGTCAGTTTGCCACTTTGAAAGCGTTTCTCCAGTCTCTGAAGTCCTTTTTTTCTCATTGCCTCGTCCTTCGCAGCCCGCTTGTCGCTCATCGAAACAATGAGCCTGACTCCATTTGCCTTGTCTTTGCACCTTACATCGCCTTTTTTCAGATCCATTCCAAGTATAGCTTCCTTTACCTCTGCATCCTTCGCCTATATTTCTGATTGCGGCGATTATACCTTGATATGTATGTGTGTAAAAATTAAAAAATATCTTCGATTACGATGGCAAAGTTAATCGCTCTTTCCGATACTACAAAACAGATGACAGTGAAGTGGGGGAGTAAGACAGGCTTGGCTCATAAAGCAAAGTGATTCTCTGTTGAGAACAATAATAAAAATCACTTGTTTTTCTTTGCGTTTTTAATTATTATTGCTAAATTTGTACAAGAAAGTAAGCGTAGCGTAAGAAATGAAATAACGGAGAGAATAGCAATGGAAATGGTATTGGCAGACCCGCAAGGCATTACACGCATGGGACTCATGTATCTGCTTCACGAAATGGGGCAGGATAGTCCGCGTTATGTAGAAGACAAAGCCGGACTGATAGAAAGACTGAAGGAGTGCCCCGCAGAGATTATCATCCTCGACTACAATCTTTTTGATTTCTATGATGCCAACGAGATGTTCATCCTCAGCCAACGCTTTTCCAAGACTCTCTGGCTGCTCTTCAGTGAGGAACTCAGTGTAGAATTCATGAAGATGGTGATGCTCAACGGACAGCAGTTCAGTATCATAATGAAGGACTCGCCGCTGTCCGAGATTCGTGAGGCCCTTCGTTTTGTGATGCACGGTAAGCGCTTTATCTGCCAACATGCCATGGAGATGCTCCTTGAAGAGCAGTCCTCAGATAGCCATCCCGAGATGGTCAACCTCACCAAGACAGAGCAGGAAATCCTCAAAGACATTGCCCTTGGCATGACCACCAAGGAAATAGCAGCCAAGCGCTTCTCCAGTTTCCACACCGTCAACACTCATCGCAAAAACATCTTCCGCAAGCTCGGTGTGAACAATGTTCACGAGGCTACGAAATATGCTCTTCGCGCAGGACTCGTCGATGCGGCGGAATATTATATTTGATTCTGTCGCTCACTCATATTTTCCAAAAGATTCTGCGAAGAAATACAAGAAAGGCAGGAACCAAGAAAAATTCTCTTTCTCCGCAATACATTTTTGTATTATCCGTGGCGGATTTCATATATGTCTTGCGGGGAGAGAGTCTATGTCTTATTATGGATGTACGAGCGTGCCGATTTCCTCACCATCCATAACCTTCTTGAGGTTGCCCTTCTCGTCCATATTGAAGACGTAGATCGGCAGGTTGTTGTCCTGGCACATGCAGATGGCGGTCAGGTCCATGACGCGCAGGCCGCGGTCGAGCACCTCTTTGTAGCTGATGTCCTTGAACTTCTTAGCCGTAGGATCCTTTTCGGGGTCGGTGGTGTAGACGCCGTCGACACGTGTACCCTTGAGCATCACGTCGGCCTCAATCTCAATGCCACGGAGTGAAGAACCTGTGTCGGTGGTGAAATAAGGATTGCCTGTACCGGCAGAGAAGATGCAGATGTAGCCAGCCTCCAGGGCTTCGATGGCTTTCCACTTGTTGTAGAACTCACCGATCGGCTCCATGCGGATGGCTGTCATCACCTTGTTTTTCACACCGATAGCGCCTAAGGCGGAACTCAAAGCCAGTGAGTTGATGACCGTGGCACACATACCCATCTGATCGCCCTTGACGCGGTCGAAGCCTTTCTGCGAGCCGCTGAGACCGCGGAAGATGTTGCCACCACCGATGACGATACCTATCTGTACGCCCATGTCATGGATTTCCTTAATCTGTGCGGCATAATCACTCAGTCGCTCTGGGTCTATGCCATAACCTTGTTTGCCCATCAGACTCTCACCGGAGAGCTTGAGCAGAATACGTTTAAATCTCATATATTGAATGTTGAGTGTTGTTTGTTAAATGTTGAATGAATGGAATGTTGAATGATGAATGTTGAATTGCTGCAACGAGGATTATGGAATTCAGAATGGAGCGTGGCTCACGCTTTGATAATGAACTCCACCTCCTTGAAAGCATAGCGGCGGATGCGGTCCTCACGGTCACGAAGAACGAGATGGCCGTCGTCCTCCACCTCAACGAGTGCTGCTTCGAAGTCACCGTCGGCATCACGATAGGGATAGAAGCCGTGGAGTCGGTAGAGCCATGACGTGTAGTTGCCGATGATTGTGGCGTAGTCACCGTTGATTGTCGCTTGGATGTTAGCGTCGAAGCGCTTGAGGATGTCCTGCAACAGGGCTTCGCGATCTACTTCGTGACCTAAGATCTGATAGAGCGAGACGGGATTTGGCGCGTCGCTATGGAAGACCTGCTGGTTGACATTAATGCCCGGACCGATGATGCAGTTCTTGATGTGTCCGCCGCTCAACGTGTTCTCTATGAGAATGCCGCAGATCTTCTTGTCTTTCCAATAGATGTCGTTGGGCCACTTGATGGTGAAATGGTCGTTGTAGACAGCCAATGCATCACGGATCGCCAAGGCTATAGCCTCTGAGAGAATAAACTGACTGGTAATAGGAATCCACGCCGGATGACAGAGAATAGAGAAGAGTAGGTTCTTGCCTCTCTCGCTTTCCCACGTATTAGTCCCCTGTCCGCGTCCGGAAGACTGGAACTCTGTGGTGACGACCCAATAGCGTGCTTGGTCAGCCGCAGTGTTTACCTCGCCCTGCTGCGGGGCAGAGAGCATGCGACGGATATAGGCATTGGTGCTGTCGGTTTCGTCCAGACGTGTGATCCGGAAGCTATTCCCACTGTTGTTTTTCCTTTTAAATAAGGAGCGGATTGAAAGCATCTTGTATATGTTCTAATTGCGGATGAGGATCATTTTCCTCTCCGATGATAGTTATGATGTCGAAACGGAGCTCTTCCACGATGTCTCTGATCTTGACATACGTGTCGGCAGCGCGTCCGAGATGTCTCATTTTACGTATATCGACGGCATCTTCCGGGTCGGTGATCTCCTCCTTGCTTCGCGTCTTCACCTCCACGAAGACCACCGTCCGGCGGTCTGGTGAGAGGCACACAATGTCGAGATCGACCAGCCCTTTTCCCGGTCTCCAATCGCGATCAAGGATGAGATAGTCCTTGCCTTTGAGATATTGGGCGGCATATTCCTCGCCCCACTTGCCGACATCGTTGTGAGTAGCCATGGTCGCTGTTTATCTTCTTTGACGAAAGAATTCCTGCATCAGCGTGGAGCACTCCTTTTCGAGTACACCAGAAGTGGTGGATGCCTTAGGGTGCAAGGCGTGTGGCGCATAGCAGGTATAGCCCCGTTTGGGATCAGAAGCCCCATAGACGACACGTGCCACCTGCGCCCAACCCAGTGCTCCGGCGCACATCGTACACGGCTCCACGGTGACATAGAGCGTACAGTCGGTCAGATACTTACCGCCTAAGAGGTTGGCGGCCGATGTGATGGCCAGCATCTCGGCATGAGCGGTGACATCGTGGAGCGTCTCGGTCTGGTTGTGTGCCCGTGCAATGACGCGGCCCTTGTTCACTACGACAGCGCCCACGGGGATCTCTCCCTCGTCGAAGGCTGCCTGAGCCTCGCTCAATGCCAGTCGCATATAGTCTTCGTCGGTCATCATACCTTATATATATAATGTCTACTTCACCAGTATCACCAGATACTTGCTTGTACTCCAGAATAGCTGCGGATTGGTGATGTGCAGGACGTATTGGTTGAAGTTGTCACGCTGAAGCGTATAGCTGCTTGCCGGGTGCGTGGTGAGAATCTTGGCATATTTGGAGTAAAGCTTGATGTCCTTCTCCACTCTGATGTCGATCTTCATGAAGTAGTTATGGTTGAAAGACGCCTGCAGCACCTTTCCGCCAACGAGGATATTCTGCTCTTTCAGCTCGCTCTTCGTACCAAAGACATACCATGCCGTGTTGAGCTGCATGTCCTGACTATTGATCGTCTGTGTTTTCTGCTCACTCTCGTTCTGCAGGTCAGTGATGTTGTTATTGAGATTGTCAATGGTCTCGTCAAGTTCCGAGATATGGATGTCCTTGGCATCGAGCTCAGCTCTGAGCTCTTGCAACTGTTGATCTTTCTCGCTCATGCGTCTCATCAGCCCCTCGATGGTGCGCTTGAACTCCTGACTTTTGAAGCTGCTCTGCCTGAGTTGTTTTTGCAGTTTGCTGATAAGAGCGCGGTTCTCTTGCATCTTGTCAGTGATGACCTTTATGTTCTTGGCGATCTCCTTGGCTTTATCCGTAGCATCTCCCTCGCCGGTCTGTGCCACATTGACACGGTTCTCGGCTATGTTGATGACCTCGAAGCCATCCTCAATCTGGTTGAGGGTCGCCATCATGTCATTGATCTCGTTGTCGCGTTGGGCGATGATTTTATTGAGCGAATCAGAAGTCTGGATATTTTGGAGCATGACGGGTGCTTGCTTCTTTCCCTTGCAACCAGTTACAAGAAGCGCTATGCATGTGAGAAACACGCACAAGAAAGAAGTATGGAGCAAGCGTAATGTCATACCTGATGCTTTTTCGTATCTTTGCCAGCCAGCACGATGACGATCTCGCCTCGCGGTTCTGTAGCCTCGAAATGAGCGATAACCTCTTCGAGTGTGCCTCGGACGTGTTCTTCATGTATCTTAGAGATCTCCCGGGCCACGCTGACCTGCCTGTCTGCGCCGAACACCTCGGCAAACTGCTTGAGCGTCTTCAGCAATCTATAGGGCGACTCATAGAAGACCATGGTACGTGTCTCGTCCTTCAAACTCTCCAGTCTCGTCTGCCGTCCTTTCTTTTGTGGCAGGAAGCCCTCGAAGCAGAAACGGTCGCAGGGCAGCCCCGATGACACAATGGCAGGGATGCAGGCTGTGGCACCGGGCAATGTGATCACCTCGATGTCGTTGCGTGCTGCCTCACGGGCAAGGAAGAATCCCGGGTCGCTGATGCCCGGCGTGCCTGCGTCACTGACCAGCGCAATGTTCTGTCCGGCCTTGAGTCGTTCGATGATACCCGACGTTGTCCCGTGCTCGTTGAACTTGTGATGGGCCATGAGATGATTGTTGATCTCATAGTGGCGAAGGAGGTTGCCTGAGGTTCGTGTGTCCTCAGCCAACACCAGATCAGCCTCTTTGAGTGTTCTCAAGGCTCGCAGTGTGATGTCTTCCATATTTCCCACTGGAGTGGGGATGATATACAATGTACCCATAATCATTTGCAAATATAAGCAAAATAATCGCTACGCCCAAATTTTATTTGCTTTTTTCTTTGGTAAGCAGAAATGTAGATATACAAATGATGTCTATTCGTCTTTTCTTATTATCTTTGCAAATAAAAAGAAAAAGAATAGATGACAGAGAATCTGATAGGGGAGAGCCGCCGTCCCGGCCGCATCGAGGTGGTCTGTGGCAGCATGTTCTCCGGCAAGACAGAAGAGCTGATACGCCGTCTGCGCCGTGCCCGCTTTGCCAAGCAGCACGTTGCGATCTTCAAGCCGACGATGGACGTGCGTTATTCGCCCCGCGATGTGGTGAGTCACGACCATACAGCTTTGAGATCCATCCCCGTGCATCAGTCCGACGAGATACTGAAGTTGTCGGGAGGATGTGATGTGGTTGGTATCGACGAGGCACAGTTCTTTGACGACCATCTTGTCGCTGTGTGCAACAAACTGGCCTATCAGGGGGTACGCGTTATCATTGCCGGATTGGACATGGACTTCCTTGGCAATCCTTTCGGACCGATGCCTGCGCTGATGGCGGTGGCCGACGAGGTGACCAAAGTACACGCCATTTGTGTCAAGTGTGGATCGCTGGCTTATGCCAGTCATCGGTTGGTCAACGACAAGGAGCAGGTGATGCTCGGCGAGAAGCAGGAGTATGAACCCTTGTGCCGCGATTGTTTCCAGAAAGCACTCCTGGACGACAAGCGTAACGCACAAAGCCGCAATCTCTTCGAAAAATAGCGCATGGGCAACTGTGCGCAATGAATTCATTAGTCAATTATCGTATTATGCCAAAGGAAATCACATTTGATCGTTTCATACGTTGGGTAGGAATCGGAGCCATCGTCTTGGCCGTATTCCTGCTGGTGGACTATCTGAGCAGTGTGCTGCTGCCTTTCTTCATCGCGTGGCTCTTCGCCTATCTGCTCTATCCGATGGTGAAGTTTGTGGAGAACAAACTTCATGTGCGGGTGCGTGCCCTGTCGATTATCATCACCATGATCGTGGTCTTTGCCGTCATCGGCGGTATGCTCTATTTCATCATTCCGCCAATGATCGAACAGTTCCAGCGGTTGTATGTCATCCTCACCCATTGGGTGCATGGAGCAGCGCACACTAACAACATCAGCGGGTGGATTTCCAACTGGCTCATCCATAACCAGCACACGGTGGAACACTTCTTTAAGAGCCCCGACTTTACCAATATCCTGAAGAATGTAGCCCCAAAGCTGTTCTCAGTAGTGAGTCAGACTGCGAGCATCGTGATGAGCATCGTGGCATCGCTGATCACCTTATTATATATGTTCTTCATCCTGATGGACTACGAGTTCCTTACCAACAACTGGATTCGTATCTTCCCTGTGAAGAACCGTCCGTTCTGGCATGAGCTTGCCGGAGACGTGGAACGGGAGTTGAACAACTACATCCGCGGTCAAGGCCTCGTGGCTCTTTGCATGGGCGTCATGTTCTGCATAGGCTTTACCATCATGGATTTTCCGATGGCTATTGGCTTAGGTATCCTCATCGGAGTGCTGGATTTAGTACCTTATCTTCACACCTTCGCCCTCATCCCTACGGCTTTCCTTGCCATGCTCAAGGCTGCCGACACCGGTCAGAATTTCTGGATGGTCTTCGGCTTGGCTGTTGGTCTCTTTGCTTTGGTACAGGTGATCACTGACATGATCGTCACGCCGCACATCATGGGCAAGGCGATGGGACTCAACCCGGCCATTCTTCTGCTCTCTCTTTCTGTGTGGGGTGCTATTCTGGGATTCATCGGATTGATCGTTGCTTTGCCGTTGACGACACTGCTTATCACCTATTGGAAGAAATACGTCACCAAGGAGGAGAGTGTCGGTAGGCTGAAGGCTAAACCGATATCCAACAGCCGACGCGACCAGACGCCTCTACAACAGAGGAGTGAGGCTTCTTTTGAAGATTGAGATAGGTGCGTCAAGACGCATATCTCTACTTTTGGACAAATGATAGAAAGTTTTTCGCATGAAAAAGACCATATTATTGTGCTTCGGACTTTGTCTCTTGATGTTGTCTCCCTGCATTTCTTTGTATGCTCAGGTGGTTGACTTGCCCCGCAGCTATGCCTATATCGTCAGATATGACAAGAGCCACACGCTCATGCGTCAAGGTACAGACTTCAATGTCGTGGACTTGGATATAGAGTGGCCCGTGGTAATAGGCTCTACACAGGTCGGTGCCCTGCAGCAGCAGATTGCCTCTACGGTATTGATGTCCGATGGCGTGGACTATGACAAATCAGTGCACGACTTCCTCGCGCACTATGGCACACCGGTATCAGGAAAGCTCGACAGTCTGCCCGATGACCGTCACTTCTGCTATGTCACCGCCTCTGCCACGATCAAAAGTTACAGTCCTGGCAAATACATCGTCTATCAACTTGACCGCAAAGTGGCGCCGCAGTCACTGAGTTCACAGCAAGTTGCGGATGACCATTTTATCTGCGTCTATGATCTCCATACCCAGAAGATCCTGCAACTCGGTGATTTGATGAAGACCTATCAACTGCAATCATCAGCCGACAGCCCCTTGATCACACTGCTGACAAGCGTGCTCAACGACAATGAATATAATCGTCTGCAATCCGTGGAGGTGTTGGCTGTGTGGCCGGAAGACTCTCTTGTAGGTATGCGCGTCAGATATGGTCTTGACAATGGCGGCTATACTTCAGAGTTGAAGATGCGCTATGACTATGCCAAATCAGTATTGACCAAGCAATACCGCAACCTTCTGAAACCGGCAATTGCCCATCAAACTGTTTATGCCTCTCTGCCACTGAGCCTTGTGAAAGACACGCTCTGCTATGATCCCGATCAACTGCCGACAGAAAAAGACCATGATTTAGCCAAACGTTATATGGCAGCTCAGACCATCTCAAGCTACCAAGGTACCGGCACGGTGCTCGTTTCTTATGTTGTCGACCGTGACGGCCGCCCGACTGATTTGACGGTTGTCAACCCTGTCTCACCTTCCGCAGACCGTTGGGCCGTGTCCGTTGTGAGAGGTATGCCTCCTTTGCAACCAGCCCTGAAAGCTGGCAGACCCGTCCCCACACGGTTGATACGGGGATTCAGATTTCAATAAAGTGACAAAGGATAACTGACTTATACACATTATATATAGGCTATACTTATTATATATATGGGCTATACACATTATATATATAGTATAGTTTATACTATTTCCTCTTATAGCTAGCATCGTAGCAATGTTTGGGTTGGTTGATTGAATACCTGTTCTATTAGATCTGAACGTACTCTCAGAAGATAGACACTTTGATAAATTGAAATTGAAACATTGTTTTTTGATTCATAATCTATCAAAAAACAACGTTTTTCTGTATCTGTACTTTCGAATCGTAAGCTTTAATTCTTGATATATATCAATTTGCTTATGTGGTAAATGTTACTTATAAATATGGTTTTTTATATTGTAGTTAAATGCATAGGAGTCTCGTCTGTAAACTGAAAATTGTGTGCGAGCACTTACATAATGTCATGTTTGAGCCAACTAAGTATTGCATGACAGATACCAAAGCTTACACTTTGCTTGTTTTGACTCGAAATTCTTTCAGAATAAAAACAAAAGTCTCTTTTAAATTATAATCAAAATTTGAGCTAAAAATAATGATAAAATTGTGTTAAAGGAATTTGGAGATTCAATATAAAATGCATACCTTTGCAGTGTCAAAAAGAAAAAGTAAAACTAAGAAAGGAAACCGATATGAAAAAGTTGATGATTTTATCAATGATGTTTCTCGCAGTTCTGAGTGCTTCAGCTCGTAAGCATGTGAGCGAGAGTGCAACTGTCGTTGCAGACACTATCTACTACGCTGCAAATCAGCAGAACGTACAGGATCGTGGCCAGGCTGCTTACTATCGTCTGCTCAAGCAGGATGGTAAAGGACTCAACAAGGAAGATGTCTTCCAGGACTTCTATATGAACGGGAACCTCAAGGCCGAGGGTGGATACAGCTTCATCGATCTCGGTAATGACAAGAACACCGTCCTCAACGGCGAGGTCACTACATACTACATCAACGGCAAGGAGAAGCTCCATGGCAACTATGTCAATGGCAAGCGTCAAGGCTACTTCACATTGCAGCTCCGCAACGGTGGTGTCGCTGTGGTAGAATACAACAACGGTAAGTCGAAGTACAACTACTTCATGGTTACCATGCCTGACGGCACTCAGGAGAAACGCCCACTGAGCGAGATCCAAGAGTTGCTCCAGTAATAGAAGACCATAGTTCTCAAGATACTAAAGTCAGACTAAATACATCTTATTTTCATAAATAGAATCTCTCTTACAATAATAATACGATTTATTTTTTAATTTCTTTTATGAGCCCTTTGTTCGTGAGAATGAAGGGCTTTTTTGTTTTTTTTGAATAGGAATAGGCTGCTGGATGTTATTTATCATAACAGCCATTATGCGCAAAACTGGTTTCTAAGCCTCAAAAAGGGGAAAAAAAGATAGTTCACTACGTAGGAAAACACCTTTCCCTGCGTAGGAAAAGATCTTTTTCTAGGTAGGTTACAATATCAGTCACATGTTTTTGACCCCTCGAACACACAGCTTTGACCCCTCGAACACACAGCTTCGTCCCCAACATAACATAGCTTCGTTCCCAAGGCCTCTTGGCTTTGCTTCATCAAAACATTGGTAAAAACATCATAAAACATCAGAGACAGATACCATGAAATTAGTTTTCTCTCATTCTTAAGATAAAAATATTAAATAAAGTTCTGAAAGATCGTCTATTCTCCTTGCTTTTTGCTATCTTTGCAAAGTTTTTATTGCAATAACACAATTATAGGTTAATAAAATAATGAAGCAGTACAGATTAGTGGACAATGTGCTGGGATGGCTTGTGTTTGCCATAGCGGCCTTTACCTATTGCTCCACCATCGAGCCGACAGCCTCTTTTTGGGACTGTCCAGAGTTTATTACCACAGGCTATAAACTTGAAATCGGTCACCCGCCCGGGGCACCGTTCTTCATGCTCACGGCCAATCTCTTCAGTCATTTTGCCAGTGATCCCAGCCAGGTCGCACGCATGGTGAACACGATGAGCGCGTTGCTCTCAGCCACCACAATCTTGTTTCTGTTCTGGACGATCACACACCTGACACGCAAACTGATTGTTAAGGATTGGGCATCGCTGACCTTGGGCAAGACCATCGCCATAGAAGCCAGTGGCGTCGTGGGCGCACTGATCTACACATGGAGTGACACCTTCTGGTTCTCTGCCGTGGAAGGTGAGGTCTATGCCTACTCTTCTGCGTTCACCGCTATTGTGTTTTGGCTGATACTGAAATGGGAAGACCATGCCGACGAGCCCCATTCCGACCGGTGGCTGGTACTCATTTTCTATATGACAGGACTCAGCATCGGCGTGCACCTGCTCAACTTGCTGTGTCTGCCTGCCATCGTGCTGGTCTACTGCTATCGCCGTTTCCCCAACATCGAGCTGAAGGGTTCTCTGATCGCCCTCTTGGTATCTTTTGTGCTGGTGGCCGCCGTGCTCTATGGCGTCATCCCGGGAATTGTCACTGTGGGCGGCTGGTTTGAGCTGCTCTTTGTCAATGTGTTGGGCCTGCCTTTCAACACGGGACTGGTCATCTACATTGCTTTGCTGGTGGCTTCCACGCTTTGGGCCATCTATGAAAGCTATGTCGGACGCAACAGGAAACTGGAGAACATCTCTACCCTCTTGGCTTTCGCGCTGATCGGTGTTCCGTTCATCGGCTATGGCTGGCGCGCCGTCGTCTGCGGCATCGTCATCCTCGCGATCGTATGGTGGCTGTTCAACCGCAAGAAGATTGTGGAAAAGAAACCGGTATATCTCGTCAGTTCACATCTGAAAAATACCGTGCTGCTGTGTATGCTGATGCTGATGATCGGCTACTCAAGCTATGCGCTCATCGTCATCCGCTCGGTTGCCAACCCGCCGATGGATCAGAACTCACCGGAGGATATCTTCACGCTGGGCTCTTATCTCAGCCGTGATCAGTATGGAAGCTATCCCCTACTCTATGGTCAGGCTTACACTTCGCAGGTCGCTTTGGAGCAGGATGGCGATATGTGCAAGCCTAAGATGACCGAGGGTGCTCCTATCTACAGCCGCAAGGAAAAGGCTTCCAAGGATGAGAAGGACTCTTACTTCATCGTCTCTCACCGCAACAACTATATCTATGCGCAGAACATGCTCTTCCCCCGTATGTGGGACAGCAACCATGCACAGGACTACGAGAGTTGGATGGGTGGCGTAGATGGTACTGAAGTTCCCTATGACCGTTGCGGCGAGCAGATGACCGTGAAGATGCCATCACAGATCGACAATATCAAGTTCTTCCTGTCCTACCAGTGCAACTTCATGTACTGGCGCTACTTCATGTGGAACTTTGCAGGTCGCCAAAACGACATTCAGGGCAATGGCGAGCCTGAGCACGGCAACTGGATCACGGGTATCTCTTTCCTCGACAACGCCCGCCTAGGTGATCAGAGCAAACTGCCTGACGATCTGAAGATGAACAAAGGTCACAACGTCTTCTATTGTCTGCCCTTGCTGTTGGGGCTCATTGGACTTTTCTGGCAGGCATTCCGTGGTCGTCGCGGCATCCGTCAGTTCTGGGTAGTCTGCTTCCTGTTCTTCATGACAGGTCTTGCCATCGTTGTCTACCTCAATCAGACGCCGGTACAGCCACGTGAGCGTGACTATGCTTACGCCGGTTCGTTCTATGCGTTCGCCATTTGGTGTGGTATGGGTGTGGCCGCCTTGGTCGACCTGATGAAGAAATATCTCAAGGTCGAAAGCCCGATCGCTATCGGAGCCCTCAGTCTCGTGTGCTTGCTCGTACCGATTCAGATGGTCAGCCAGACGTGGGATGACCACGACCGTTCAGGCCGTTACACCTGCCGCGACTTCGGCCGCAACTATCTGATGACGCTCCAGGACAAGGGCAATCCGATCATCTTCACCAACGGTGACAACGATACCTTCCCACTCTGGTACAACCAGGAGACAGAGGGCGTACGTACTGATGCACGTGTCTGCAACCTCAGCTATCTGCAAACCGACTGGTATATCGACCAGATGAAGCGTCCGGCGTATGGTTCGCCATCCGTGCCGATCACCTGGCCGCGTCTCGACTACTGTTCGGGAACCAACGAATATGTTGAGGTCAACCCAAGTCTGAAGTCACAGGTTCTTGACTTCTACAAGAAGAATCCGATGGCCGCTAAGGCTCAGTTCGGTGACAATCCATTCGAACTGGCCAACGTGATGAAGTACTGGGTACGCTCTAAAGACGCAGACATGCATGTCATACCGACCGATACGCTCTACGTCACCATCGACAAGAACGCTGTTAAGCACAGTGGCATGATGATGGCCAGCGACACAATCCCCGACCGTATGGTCATCTCGCTCAAAGGCAAGAACGCTCTTTACAAGAACGACTTGATGATGCTGGAGATGATTGCGCACTGCAACTGGACGCGGCCTATCTATGTCGCCTTGACGGTGGGTCAGGAAAACTATATGAATCTCGGTGACAACTTCATTCAGGAAGGTCTTGCCAACCGCATCTCGCCGTTCACCACGAATGCTCTGGGCGCCAAGAACTACGACACGCAGAAGGTCTACAACAACCTGATGTACCGCTACCGCTACGGTGGTCTGAGCAAGCCTGGGCTGTATATTGATGAGACCGTCATGCGCATGTGTTACACTCATCGCCGTCTCTTCGGTCAGCTTGCCCTACACCTTATCGCCGAGGGACAAAAGGCCAAGGCACTGAAAGTGTTGCAGAAGGCTGAGAAAGAACTCCCGACATACAACATTCCGATGAACTACATGAGTGGCGGCAATGACATTGCCCATGCCTACGCCCTGTTGGGACAGAAGAAGAAGGCGTTGGAAGTTATCAACCAAGTATGGAAGAATGCCAGCCAATACGAGCAGTACTATCTGAGTGAGGAAGGCATTCAGTTCCAAGGCTCTCAGCGTGACTGCCTGATGCAGCTGTCGATTATGACAGAGATGACAAAGATCACCGAACTGGTTGACCCTGTTCTGGCCAAGAAGCAAAACAGCCAAATCGACGCCTACTATCGCATGTATGTAGGCAAAGGCGGTCAGCAATTAGGACAGTAACCTCGCCATGTTTATAGAACAACCCGCTAAATGGCTCCGCTGGCTCTATCCAAACGCCCTGTGGCGAATGGATCAGAGCGAGCGGGCTGTATATCTCACGTTCGACGACGGTCCGATACCGGAGTCGACACCATTTATCCTTGACACCTTACGAAAGTTTGGTGCCAAGGCTACTTTCTTTATGGTCGGTGAGAACGTTTTGCGAAATCACGACCTCTACAACCGCATTGTCGAAGAAGGCCACCAGGTTGGCAACCACACGTTTAATCATATTGGAGCCTTCAAGCACTGGACGATCACCTATGCCATCAACACGGCACAGGCCAACGAACTGATCAAGTCACATCTCTTCCGTCCGCCGCACGGATGGATGCGTCATTCAGAATACTGGTGGCTGCAAAGGAAATACAAGATTGTGATGTGGGACTTGGTTACCAGAGACTATTCCAAATGGCTGACGGCTCAGGATGTTATTAACAACGTGAAGCGCTATGCACGCAATGGTTCCATCATCACCTTTCACGACTCGCTGAAGAGTATTGACAAGCTGAAGATCGCTTTGCCTTTATCACTGCAATGGCTCAAGGATCAAGGTTACGAGTTCAAGATCATTGAGTGATCTTGCCTGCGGATGAGTCAGCATGGTCGTCGAACAGTCATTTGTTGTCCGTTTCCATCACCTTTTCTATTGTACTATTTTATAATTTTAGATATAAGAGATTATATTTACTGGCTATCAACCGCATCACTAAGAGACTTGTTCGCTGTAGGCACATATTTGGGATTATTGCTTTCATATATCTACGCGATTACATGTTCATATATTGTTATGAGTAATGTTGACTGTTTGTTCTTAAACCCTATTTTGGTTGACTCTGTGTACATTTCGTAAACAATAATGGTCATTAGTGGTGCCTTTTAATGAATACTTTTCTTCTTATTTTACTTCTCTCTGTATTCTTTTGGTGTCATTCCCGCAAGCTTTTTGAAGAAGCGTGAGAAGTGCTGGGGATACTGGAAGCCGAGGCGGTCGGAAATCTGCGAGATGCTCTGCGAAGGGTCGAGGAGCAGTTGCTTGCTCAGCGCGAGAATGTGCTGTTGAATATAGTACTGTGCCGTCATTCCCGTCTCCTTACGAATGAGGTCGCCAAAGTAGCCCGGTGACAGACAGGCCTTATCAGCGAAGTAAGCCACTGAGGGCAGTCCGCCGCGCACGGCTGAGCCCTGCTCGAAATAATCCTTAATGTTGCGCTCAAAGGCCGAGAGAATATCGGAGTTTTCCTTGTGACGGATAACGAACTGTCGGTCGTAGAAGCGCTGGCAGTAGTCTAGGATGAGCTTGATGCGGTCGGTGAGAATGGTCTGCGAATGTTTGTCTACGGGCTGCTCCATCTCAAAGCGGATGGTGTTGAGCGTGTCGGTGTACATCTGCCGCTCGCGCTCGCTGAGATGGAGCGATTCGGCCGAGGCGTAGTCGAAGAAGTGATAGCCGCCGATAGCCTTCCCCAAGGGCGTGCCGAAGAGCAGGTCGGGATGAAAGAGCAGACCTAAGGTGTGCGACGGCGTATGGAGCTGTTCTTCTGTCATATCCACGCGCACCATCTGTCCCGGCGCGAAGCTCACGATGGTACCGTCCTGATAGTCGTATTGCTGGCGCCCATAATGCAGCGCACACTGTATACCGTCCTTCAGCCACAGCGCATAGACGCCATAACGGAAGGTGACGTGGTTGGGAATCTTCGTGGCTTCCGCCAAGTCTACCACGCTCACTAAGGGATGCAGGGTCTCGAAGCCATACATCTTATTATAGTTATCGATACTGTCAATAGGGGTAATCGTTGTGTCGCTCATATCTATCTATCTTTATGTTTCTTCGCACAAAATTAGTTGAATTTTTCTATTCACGCAAGAGGGAAGCTGCAATTTCAGCAAAAAGGGTTATAGCAGCCTTAATCGGGGTAACAGCTTGTTGACAGGAAACTCGTAACTTTGCAACCGGAAACAAACAAATATGAGAATCAAGTTAATCATAGCATTATTGGCAATGGCCATAACGGTAATGGCTCAGGGTGTAATAGATGTGCATAGCCACATCATCACTTCTGAGTTTCTGTCGGCTCTTGAAAGCGAAGGCCGGCTGATGGACGAAGGTTTCCCCTTGCCGAAATATGATGCGGATGCCCATCTGAAGTGGATGGACGAAGCAGGTGTTCAGACTTCGGTGCTGACATTGGCGGCACCCCAGCCGACATCGGCAAAAGTAGTACGTAGGACAAACGAAGTCGCTGCAGAACTTAAGCGGAAACATCCCGGGAGGTTTCTATTCTTTGCAGCTCTTCCCCTTCCCGATGTCGATGCTGCTATCCGTGAGGCCGTCTATGCACTCGATACGTTGAAAGCTGACGGCATTAAGTTGGCCACCAATGCCAACGGGCAGTATCTCGGTGCGCCAGAGCTTGACACACTCTTCTCGTTCCTCAACGAGCGGAAGGCTGTCATCATCCTGCATCCCCATCGGCCTGAGCCTGTAAACAAGCAGGTAATGCAGCAGACACCGCTCGCCATGCAGGAATATCTCTCAGAAACCACCCGTGCCGTTTCGAACATGATCAGCCACAATGTACTGGCCCGCTATAAGAATATCAAAGTGGTAGTGCCACATTGCGGTGCCTACCTGCCACTGAGCATTCCTCGCATGAAATCATTGACTCCCGTGATGCAGAAAAACAAGATGGTTGGCGAAATAGACTGGGAGGCGAACCTTGCAGCCCTTTACTACGATCTTGCTGGTGCGCACTCTCCGGAGGTGATCCGCATGCTGCTTACTATCACCACACCCGACCATCTGCTCTATGGTTCTGATTATCCCTACGTGGCTCCGCAGATGCTCACCCAGAGTCTCCAACGTATGAAGCAGTATCTCACGACGGAGCCTGACCTTCGGCCTTTCCGTGAGATGATCCTTCATAAAAACGCAGAGTGGCTGCAGGGCTTGTCGCAGACAAAGCCAGTCGCAGACAACTATAACGGTAAGATGATTTGCCGGCTGGCTGAAATTGAAGTCTATCCCAAGTATCTTACGGAATACTTGTCGTATGCCAACGAGGTAGACCGATTGAGTGTGGAGCGTGAGCCGGGGGTCGTCTGTCTCTTCCCGATGCAGAGTGCCGAAGACTCGACACGGATTCGCATCCTCGAAATCTATGCCTCAGAGGAAGCCTATCAGCAGCACCTGAAGACCGAGCACTTCCAGAAGTATAAGCAGGGTACGCTGCACATGGTGAAGAGTTTGAAACTCCCCACGATGAAGCCGCTCGACCCAAAGACAATGAAACTGATATTCGAGAAACAAAGATAAAGAATGAAAATCATTACCACCGTCATCGCACTGCTCTTGGCAGTGGCAACTATAAATGCGCAAAAGAATATGAAAGAAAATGTTGATTTCAGTGTATGGCCGAAAGGAGAGTTGAACAGTGCCTATGCCCAGTATTTCACAGGCAACAGCTATCTGGCTCCCCTCGATGCCGAGAATGGAGGTCCCGTGAACGTCACCTTCGAGCTCCGTTGCCGCAACAACTGGCACATCCACCACAAGTCGGTGCAGGTACTCATCTGCGTCTCTGGCTGTGGCTGGTATGTCGAGGAAGGCAAGGAACCTGTCGTCCTGCGCCCGGGTGTGGTCGTGGCCATCCCTGCCGAGGCTAAGCACTGGCATGGGGCCGCTAAAGACTCGTGGATGCAACACATCACCTATATGACTAAGGTAGAAGAAGGCGCCTCCAACGAGTGGCTGGAGCCTGTCACGGATGCAGAGTACGACAAGCTGCCTGCAAGTTCAGCGATACTCGGCGTCGCCGACGCTGAATACAACCAACGCTTCAAGGCCTTTGCTTTCGGCGAGGTGGTGGAACAGGTGAAGACACGTCTCGACGATCGTACCCGCTATATATGCTATCTCGCCACGCTCCTTGGCTGTCAGGGCATCAGCGAATACCGCGAACTGCTGTCCGAAGCTCTCGCCAAAGGCGTGACACCTGTTGAGGTGAAGGAAATCGTCTATCAGGCTACGGCCTATTTAGGCATGGGACGCGTCCGTCCCTTCCTCTCGGCCACCAACGAGGTACTGACCGCCCGTGGCATCACCCTGCCATTGGCTTCACAGCAGACCACCACGATGGAGACCCGTCGTGAGGCTGGCACAGAGGCACAGGTCGGTTGTTTCGGCGACTCAATGCGTGACTTCTGGAAGTCGGGGCCAGAGGACAGCCGACACATCAACAAATGGCTGGCTGACAACTGCTTTGGCGATTACTACACCCGCACGGGACTTGACCTGAAGATGCGCGAGCTCATTACGTTCTGTTTCCTTGCTGCCCAAGGTGGTTGCGAGCCGCAGTTGAAAGGACATATTGCCGGCAACTACCACGTAGGCAACGACAAAGACCTGCTCATCGCTGTCATCTCCAGTAACCTCCCCTTCATCGGCTATCCGCGTACACTCAATGCCCTCA
>DLDU01000066.1 GCA_002481295.1 Prevotella sp. UBA7764
TTACCACTTTTCTTAAGATCAATAGTGGTATCCTCCGGATTGCTGAAATCGAATTTGATGTTGGCATCTTGCAATTCCAAGTTGAACCCTTCGTTAAGCATGCTCTTGTCAAGCAGCATAGGGTCGTTATCATCATCACTAGATTTTTGATTAAAAATGCCGATTGGCTTTTTTACATACTTGATGAACATTGGTATGTTCATTTCAAAAGCAACATCGGAGTAGTCGTCATTTATTACACTATACATATTATCTCCTCCTATCGATGACAATGGGTCATGAGAAGCATCTTGCTCTTGTTTTTCTGTCTCTTTGTCAAAATCATCACTTTGCCTCAGACTCTCCTGCTCAAATTGGTTGGTTTCGCTGTCATCATCACTTGCTGTATTAACCGATTGCTTGATGGCATCGGCCTCATCTGGCGTCAGATGGAGCGAGCCGTCGTTCTCTTCATCTTCCTTTTGCTGATTGTCGATTGATTCCGATGCGCCCGGCTCATTCATATCCTTCGCTTCATTCATCGTAGAGAATAAGTCTGGTGCTTCTTCTGGTTGTTGCTTTCTGATTATCTCGTCGGCTGTTACCTCGCGATAGTCCTTGCGACTATAGCCACACCTCTCCAACGACTGTATGATGCGCGTCACTGTGTCTTGAAACTCACTGCTGTTGGTGAACACATAGCTTAAGTTGAGCAGCTTTTCCGCATGGTTCTCCGTGTAGGGCAAGCGCAGGATGCGGCCCAGCACCTGCTCCACATCCACTTGACTGGTGCGGTTGGCCAGTGAGGCGAGGATATAGGCAAACGGACAGTCCCATCCTTCTTTCAGCGCATTCACCGTGATGATGTAGCGCACTTCACAATCACGCGACATCAAGTCTATGCCCTGCAGCTCGTCAATATTGGCTGTCTTGATTTTTACCTGCTCCTCGGGGATTTTGAGTTCTATGAGTTGTGCTTTTATCTTCTCGAAAGTCACGCTGTCGTCATCGTTACGTGGCTGTGACTGAAACAATACGATGGGACGGATGTAGCGTCCTCCGGCCTGCTCCATGATTTGAGCGTGGCGCTCAAGACTATTGCGCAAATGGATGGCACTGGCAATCACGTCGCCGGTGCTGTGGCGGTTTTCCACGATCACGGGCAGTTTCACCATGTTGGCCACCTTCAATTCCATGGCATCCACAAACGATATGACATTGCTGTTGTCGCGGGGTGTAGCTGTCAATTCCAGTATGAAGCGGGGTGAGAGGTTGCGGAGCATCTCCACACGCAGGTCAGCCTTGAAGTTGTGGCTTTCGTCAACAATCACCACAGGATGAAGACAGGCAAGCACTTGAATAAGGGCTGTAGGAGCCACTCCGTCTATTCTGGTAGCATTGACCTTATCGCGATATTCTAGGAAATTGCCGTTCTCCCGGTAGGCCAATGGCTTGCTTTGCTCGTCGCTTGCGTTCTTCTTGACTTTGATGTTCTCTATAAAAGAGGCCGCACTGAGCACGAGGATAGTAAGGTTGTCACGCACCTCATGCAAGTGGAGGCCTTGTCCGGCCAAAGCCGCCGTCTTGTCAATCACGTTCACCCTATGTCCGAACAAGGCATCAATGCGCTGACGATAGGGATGGTTTGTGTCTTGCAGTTTTTCCAAGGTCTGTTTCAGAATGATGTCGCTCGGTACAAACCAGCATACCACCTTGTTCACCATATCTGTCTTCTGTCGCTCCATGATGGTGCTCAGAGCATTGCAGGCAATGAACGTCTTGCCGCCGGCAGTGGGTACCTTCAGCGTCACACGCGGTGAACGGGGCACCGTGTTCACGTAAGGGCGTAATGCGTCGGTGACCCCTGCGTTGAGGTCCAGGCCTTTGTTCATCCAGTAGTTGGCGTATGCTGTTGACAGACTCTTTGAATTGTTCAGCACGTCGATATAATCTTCCAAGTCGCGCAGGGTGCGCTGTTGATAGCTTTTCAGTTCCATAGACAAGTGTGGTTAGAATCGGTTGATGTCTCTCGGTATTTTCTTGAACACGATATTCAGCCTCCGCAGCATCTCTTGCGACAGTGAGCAGGTGTCGGCATAGATTACATAGCTGTCGGCCTTCTTCACGACTTTATCCAAAGTCTCCAGCGACAGACAAGTCTGTCGGTCTTGCTCATAGAAGAAAAAATATCCTGTGCCGTCTTTATAGTCGAGAAGATAAGGATACTCTGCGTCGCGTCGGCGTGTGAGCGGGTCGTGGGTCTCTGTGTAATAGATGTATTGTCGGATTTTCTCTTCGCCCACCTCCTCGTTGATGTTGCCGTCATCGGTGAAGAGCCGCTGCCCCAGTTCATAAAAGTCGAACTGTCCGCCCAATCCATCGCGATGTCCTTTGATAGCCTTGCTGCCGACCACAGAGAGTGTGTTGTCAGAAAGCTGCATCTTCACGCTGTCATAGTCAGACCGAAACATCTCCATCACGTTGTTGGCCTCGCCGAGCCATCTATCCATTTTCTTCAGTGCGGTTACAGTGAGTTTCTTAGCATAGAGCGTCTCCTTCTTTGTGCCTTGGTAGTCGTAGCCCGTCATTACCTTGCGCACGCGCCCGGCGGTGATGCGTTCAGCATAGTCCATCAGTTCCACGAGGATGGTCTTGCGCATGCCATGATCGCGCTTGTTCAGCCGGAGGGCGGCGTGCATGGTGGTTCCACTTCCGGCAAAGGCATCTAAGATGATACTGTCCTCATGGGTCGCTATCTGGAGAATGTGTTCCACGAGCCGTGTAGGCTTGGGCGTGTCGAATGGAGACTTGCCGCCGAAATATTCCTTCAGTTCTTTCTTTGCTTCGTCTGTATGGCCTACTTCAGTATGAAGCCAAAGATTAGTAGGCAGTTTCCCCTCTACATTACTAAGATATGTCTTTCGACGGATGCCTCCCTTTCCTCCACTTGTGAAATAGAATCTCGGCCACTGTCCCCGGTTGTACACGGCTTGTGCTTTTTCCCTTGAAACGTCGAGAGGTTCCTTCAGCATGATGGCCTTCACCTCAGGCCGCACCTGTTCCTTGGGCACGCCGCATACCTCCGCCCTCCGCCCGTCGTCGTGCAGGTCGCGCAACTCGTAGGGGCACCAGCCTTCCATATAGCTCAGCATCGCGTTTTGCTCATAGCGCCAGCA
>DLDU01000051.1:0-64987 GCA_002481295.1 Prevotella sp. UBA7764
GTCACCTTCGGCGGTGCGTTCTTCGCTGCCTTCCCACTGTTCTACAGCACGAGCTTTGGCGGAGCTTACTGGCTTTGGATGATCATCCTCTTCTCGTTCGTCATCCAGGCTGTGAGCTACGAGTTCCAAAACAAGCTCGGCAACTTCCTCGGAGCTCGTACCTTCCAAGTTTGCCTGATCATCAACGGCATTGTGGGTCCGCTGCTCCTCGGTGGAGCTGTTGCCACCTTCTTCGACGGCAGTAACTTCATCGTGGACAAAACCCATGTCACGGCACTCTCGCAGCCCGTCATCAGTCACTGGGCCAACGCTTCCTGCGGCCTTGACGCCCTCCTCGACCCGTGGAACGTCGTGCTCGGCGTGGCCGTACTCTTCCTGGCCCGCATCCTTGGCCTGCTCTACATGCGCAACAACATCGACGATCCGACGCTGCGCGAGCGCTGCCGCCGCAAGCTGCTGCCCAACACAGTACTCTTCCTCGTCTTCTTCCTTGCCTTCTTCGTGCGCTTGCTCGTCAAGGACGGCTATGCCTACGACGCCGGTACGGGTGTGGTGAGCATGGTATCGAGCAAATATCTCAGCAACCTGCTGACGTTGTGGCCGTTGGCTATCGTGCTCCTCATCGGTGTGGCAGCCCTGCTCTACGGCATCCTCCGCACGTGGCTGAAGGCAGATTATGCGAGTGGCATCTGGCCGGCCGGCATCGGCACGGTGCTTGTTGTCCTCGTTCTCTTCCTCATCGCGGGATGGAACACGACGGCCTACTATCCCTCCAACGCTGACCTGCAGAGTTCGCTGACGATTGTCAACAGTAGCAGCAGCCTGTTCACGCTCAAGACTATGTTCTACGTCTCACTCCTCATCCCCTTCGTCCTGGCTTACATCGCCTATTGCTGGCACGCCATGGATCATAAGAAGCTTACCGTCGAAGAGGTGAAAGACGAAGAAAGCGAGGCCTACTGACCTTTTTGCTTTGACTTTCGTTAGCAGTCCCTTGACATGGAGTTGTCTTTACTGCCTTGTAAGTAATTGATGACGACTTATGCAATGGGAAACACAGCATACAAGTACAATAAAAAGGGTTGACAAGATCATCATGTCTTGTCAACCCTTTACTATTTTGTCGGAATTCCTGTCGGTGAATGTCGTTGGCTGGCAGGCTCCGTCTTAGTTTTGATGATTACTCAAACGGATTTTCGGTCGGGTAGGGCAGGCTCTTAGGCTGATTGTAAGCCACATCCTGGACGCCCATGTACTTCAGGAAGTTGAAGAGATGCTTGCCGACGTGAGCGAAGGCGACGGCACCATGGTGAGGATAGTGCTTCTCGATGAGTACGTGACGATAGAAGCGGCCCATCTCCGGAATAGCGAAGACACCGATGCCACCGAAGGAGCGTGTCGGCACATTGAGCACCTCACCCTCAGCGATGTATGCACGGAGCACGCCCTCGGAGTCGCACTGTACGCGGTAGAATGTAATCTCACCCGGAGCGATGTCGCCTTCCAGCGTGCCACGTGTGAAGTCAGGCTTGCCGCCGTTCTCCAGCAGACGGTTCTGGATGAGTTGGTACTTGATGGCACGACCGGCGCACATCTTGCAGGATGGCGTGTTGCCGCAGTGGAAGCCCATGAACGTGTCGGTGAGCTTGTAGTTGTACTTGCCGACGATGTCCTCGTCGTAGATATACTGTGGTACCGAGTTGTTGATGTCGAGCAGGGTGACGGTGTCATCGCTCAAGCACATGCCAATATACTCAGAGAGCGCGCCGTAGATGTCCACCTCGCAGGCCACGGGGATGCCACGGCTCACCAGGCGTGAGTTGACATAGCAGGGCTCGAAGCCGAACTGGCTTGGGAAGGCAGGCCAGCACTTGTCGGCGAAGGCCACATACTTGCGTGATCCCTTGTGCTGCTCAGCCCAGTCGAGCAGTGTGAGCTCAAACTGTGCCATGCGGCGGCTGAGGTCGGGATAGTACTTGCCCTCACCCATCTCGGCAGCCATGTCCTTGCAGACATCGTCGATGCGCGGGTCGTTCTCGTGAGCCTTGTAAGCCACGAGCAGGTCGAGCTCAGAGTTCTCCTCGATCTCCACGCCGAGCTCATAGAGTCCCTTGATAGGAGCGTTGCAGGCGAAGAAGTCCTGAGGACGCGGACCGAAGGTGATGATCTTCAAACCCTTCAGGCCGATGACGGCACGTGCCACGGGCACGAAGTCAGCGATCATCTTGGCGATGTCGTCAGCAGTACCTACAGGATAGGCGGGGATATAGCCCTTGAGGTGACGCATGGCGAGGTTGTAGCTGCAGTTGAGCATACCGCAATAAGCGTCGCCACGGCCGTTGATCATGTCGCCGTCGCCCTCAGCGGCAGAGACGAACATGCAAGGGCCATGGAACTTTTTGGCGATGAGCGTCTCGGGCGTCTCCGGTCCGAAGTTGCCAAGGAACACGACGAGGGCGTTGCAGCCTGCCTCGCGTACCTCTTTAATAGCCTTGAGCATATCCTGCTCGTTCTCTACAGTCGTCTGGCAGTCATATATCTCGCCCTTATAAGCCTTCACGATGTTCTCGCGACGCTGTGTGGAAAGGGCGATAGGGAAACAGTCACGGCTGACGGCAATGATGCCGAGCTTCACCTGAGGAATGTTGTTGCTTTGCATAATCTTTTTGCTTAGTTGATTTTGGTGTTATTAGTTGTTGCTATTGATTTGCTTGTTTCGCGATGTCTTTTCGCAATGCGGTGACAAAGATACACTTTTTCTTTGTAACTACAAAGAGTTGATACAAAAGAAAAAGTTTTTGAAACGAAACATAACATAGGATGTGACATATAAGACAGCACAAAAAGGGCGTGCCCACACTGGGCACGCCCTATATATATGTAATAAGGTGTAGTGTCACCTTATCGTCGGGGGTATCGTTAAGGTATCACCTTGAAGCGGATGCGGAAGGTGTGGGTCTGCTCGTCCCAGTTGGTGCCGAGGATCTCGAAGCGGCCGATCTGTGAGGTAGAGCGCACATGCTTGCCGATGCACGGACAGACATCGAAGTCGCCGATGCGCACGAGACGGATTGTCTGCGATGCGTCTTCCGGCAACCGGTCGAGGTTAATGCCCTCTGGCACATGGTTGCGGTCCACATCCTCGTAGGTCACGGGGAGATCATCCTCGATGAGCTCGTTCATCTTGTCACCGATGGCTTTCTCTTCCTGCCGCGACGGCTTATGGTCGAGGTGATAGCTGATCTTGCTTTTCTTTCGTTCGATATGCGCGTTGCGTGAGCGTTCGCAGCCGAACATGCGGATCATCACCTGGTTGAGCAGATGCTCGGCAGTGTGTGCCGGCGGGAACTCATCCTTGTTATGCACATTGAGCAGATAAGGTGTCTCTTCCATCTTGATGCTGAATTTATAGATACGTCCTGTATAGGGCCTGAGATCCATGTCCACGGCACCGTCCCTCTTCAACTCGATATTCATCTCCTGCCCGGTAAGCAAGTCGATGGCGCGAACTTCCTTTTCAGGCAGTCCGAGGAAGTCGAAGGCGTGGGCAGGGATGTTCACGCTGGTGTTGACGCGGTCGGGTCCGAAGTTTGCCACCACGAGCAGCACTTCATCCTCGAACTTACGCAGGAAAGCATACTCATGGCGGGGATTGAACTTCCACGTCTGCGGGTTGACATACATCAGATCGAAGAACTCGCCCTCGCGCACAGCTGCCTCACGGTTGGCGATATGCAGGATCTGCTGGTATTTCAGTTGCAGGTGCATTTCGTCCTGCGTGAGATGACGGCGGTCGAAATAGCCGCGGCGGATGGTGTCGACGCACCAGTAATCGAAGATAGTCGTGCGGCCGTCGCGTCCGGAGAATCCTTCGGCGTCCATGCCGCGCTCGCCGAACTCCTGTCCGGCGTAGACCATAAACGGATTGTTGTCCATCAGCGCGGCGACGATGACGGCCGGTATGGCCTTTGCCCCACTGCCACAGAAGAAGTCGCTGGCGATGCGCTGCTCGTCGTGGTTCTCAAGGAAGTAGAGCATGTGCTGCCGGATGTCGTCGACATGCTGCCAGTAGTAGGTGATGCTGCTTGCCGGACGGCGGTCGCAAATGATGTCGCGCAGGCAATCGTACATGCCCACCTTGTCGTAGAGATAGTCAAAACCCGACTGTATGTAGGTGTGATACTGGTTGGTATCGTAGGCCTCGCCGATGAAGACGATGCGGGGATAGCGCTCCTTGACGATGCGGGTGGCGTATGCCCAGAAAGCCGGCGGCACCATCTCTGCCATGTCGCAGCGGAAGCCGTCGATGTCTTTCGAAGCCCAATAGAGCAGGATGTCAGTCATCTTCACCCACGTGTTGGGCACCGGATCGAAGTGATAGCTGCGTCCACCAGCGTCGCAGTAGTCGATGCCGTAGTTGAGTTTCACGGTCTCGTACCAGTCGTTGCGCCCCGGACAGTTGTCGAAGCGGTCGTTGCCGGTACACTTTGCAGGATTTTCGACATAAGGTTCCTCACCCTCCTTGGGCTGCACCGGCGAGACGAAAGGCTGACCGGGACAGTAGTAGAAGTTGTTGGTGGGCGAGAAGTGCTTGCCCGTGTCGTCGTCCTCACCGAGGTCGCGCACGCCGTCCGGCTTCATGATCGAGTGGTACTCGCGTGCCACGTGGTTGGGCACGAAGTCGATGACGACCTTCATGCCGGCCTGATGGGTGCGGTCGACGAGCTGTTGGAACTCGTCCATGCGCCGGTCGATGTCGTCAGCCAGATCCGGATCGATGTCGTAGTAGTCTGTGATAGCATAGGGCGATCCCGCCACACCCTTCACCACGGAGGGATGCTGTCGCGGTATGCCATGCTTGCTGTAGTCGGTAGCGGTGGCGTGGCGGATGACACCCGTATACCACACATGGGTGAAGCCCATGTCGTGGATGCGGCGCAGCCGTTCCGCGTCGAAGTCACTCATCTTTCCCGTCCCGTTGACGCGCAGCGTGCCGTTGGGAACGCGGGTCGTGTTGCGGTTGCCAAAGAGACGGGTAAAGACTTGGTAAATGATGATCTTTCTCTTCATCCAATCATTGGTGTTTCACACTGAATGATGCTTATTCGAGGCCTGTGGCCTTGACATTCTTGTCGATGCGGCCGATCATTCCGCGCAGCGCCTTGCCTGGTCCGCACTCTACGAACTCGTCAGCGCCGTCAGCGATCATGTTCTGCACAGACTTGGTCCAACGCACCGAGCTGGTGAGCTGAGCGATAAGGTTCTGCTTGATCTCCTCGGGATCGGTGTGCGGCATGGCGTCGACATTCTGATAGACGGGGCATACCGGCTTGGCGAACTGTGTCTTCTCGATGGCAGCCTGCAGCTCTTCCTTGGCGGGCTGCATGAGAGGAGAGTGGAAAGCGCCACCGACCTTCAACGGCAGGGCACGCTTGGCACCGGCAGCCTTCAGCTTGTCGCAAGCAGCGAGGATACCCTCCTTGTCGCCGGAGATGACGAGCTGGCCCGGGCAGTTGTAGTTGGCAGCCACCACGGTGTGGCCTTCCTTGCTGACCTCAGCGCAGATCTCCTCCACCTTCTCGTCGGGGAGCGCGATGATGGCAGCCATTGTGCCGGGATTGGCCTCGCAGGCTTTCTGCATGGCGTTGGCACGGGCAGCAACGAGGCGAAGGCCGTCCTCAAAACTCAGTGCGCCGGCAGCCACGAGAGCAGAGAACTCGCCGAGAGAGTGACCGGCGACCATGGCGGGCTTGAAGTCGTCGCCGAGGCACAGTGCCGAGATGACGCTGTGGAGGAAAACGGCAGGCTGTGTGACCTTGGTCTCCTTGAGCTGCTCGTCTGTACCGGCAAACATCACGTCGGTGATCTTGAAGCCGAGGATCTCGTCGGCCTGATCAAAGAGCTTCTTAGCCAATGCGTTGTTGTCGTAGAGGTCCTTGCCCATGCCTACGAACTGTGAACCCTGTCCGGGAAAAACAAATGCTTTCATCTTCTTAAGTGTATATTCTTTATTAATGATACGTTATGATCTCCAGCACGAAACCCGGCCGAAAGACTATCCACTCACGGCGGTTTCTACTGTAATATGCAAATTTACATAAAAAAAGTAAGACTGTGAACTTCAGCGCTCAAAAAGTGAGGGTGCTTAACCGTATTTATAGTTTTGTGGGGGCACTGCTGCTGTATATCAGCCTTTGGGATGGCATGATAAAAAAGATCCCCACCGCAAGTGGATGCGGCGGGGATCGATATAATATGCTTTACAGTGCAAAAATTACTTCAAGCCAAGTGTAGCTGTTGATTACTCAGCAGCAGGAGCCTGCTCCTCAGCAGCCTCAGCGGCGGGAGCTTCCTCAGCCTTAGGAGCCTCTTCCTTTGTTGCCTCCTCAGCGGGAGCAACGGGCTGGTTCTCAGCGACGACCTTCACAGGCACCTTTACCTCAACCTCCTTGTGGAAGTGAACGGTAGCCTCGAAGTCACCGACCTTGCGAGCCTCACGCATGGTGATGATCTTGCGGTCGATCTCGATGCCGAGCTTAGCGAGCTCTTCAGCAACCTTAGCAGCACCGACAGAGCCATAGAGGTGACCGGTAGCGGCAACCTTGGCAGTGATAACGAGCTGAACATCCTTCAGAGCCTCAGCACGCTTCTCAGCCTCAGCCTTCAGAGCGGCGAGCTTAGCAGACTGCTGCTTGAGATTCTCGGCGAGCTGCTTGCGGGCACTTGCAGATGCGATGACACCCTTGCCTGTCGGGATCAGATAGTTACGGCCGTAGCCGTCCTTAACCTTTACGATATCGTTCTTGTATCCAAGTCCGATAATATCTTCTTTCAGTATGATTTCCATATCTTCTGCTCCTCCTTAATTACTTCATCAAATCGGTTACATAAGGCAGCAGCGCGATCTGGCGTGCACGCTTCACGGCCTGAGCCACACGACGCTGATACTTCAGAGAAGTACCGGTGATGCGGCGAGGAAGGATCTTGCCCTGCTCGTTGAGGAACTTCTTCAAGAACTCGGGGTCCTTGTAGTCGATATACTTAATGCCACTCTTCTTGAAACGGCAGTACTTCTTCTTTTTGGTGTCGATAGAAGGGGCGTTCAAATAACGGATTTCTGATTTCTTCTGATCTGCCATAGTTTATGCCTCCACTTTGTTGTTCCACTTTGCCTTGCGCTTTTCGGCATAAGCCACAGCGTACTTGTCAAGCTTCACAGTGATAAAACGAATCACCTTCTCATCGCGGCGATAGCCGGTCTCGAGGGTGTTAACAACAGAGGGCTCAGCCTTGAACTGCAACAGGCAATAGAAACCTGTCGACTTCTTGTCAATTGCATAAGCCATCTTCTTCAGTCCCCAGGCCTCTTCGTTCACAATCTCAGCACCATTGTCGGTGAGCAGCTTCTTGAACTTAGCGACCGTTTCCTTCATCTGTTCATCAGACAAAACGGGAGTCAAAATGAAAACGGTTTCGTATTGATTCATACTACTTTGTTGATAATTAAAATGTTATTTTGCAAAATGCGACTGCAAAGGTACTACTTTTATTTGTGATAACGTGACAGGGCTGAGCCCTTTTTCTTCTTTTTAACATTAATTGCCTTGCTCACGCGACGATGCTGCAACAATAATTCGTAAATTTGCAGGCGATAAACAGAAAACTTAGCAATACAAAGATCATGTCTCAATCGCAGCAAGAGAATAAAACGGTAAGGCATCGGCTCGTCTCAAAGGCAAAGGGATTCATCGGCCGCTTATGGCCTCGTGTGCGTCCCGTGGTTGGTATGCCTCTTATATATATAGGTGTGGTGTTGATGGTGGTCTTTTATTTCACCAATCTCACCAACTACAACCTCCTTCTCTTCCTGCCCCTGTTGCTGATTGCCCTTGGCATCATCGGAAAGGTAGCGGCTGACAGGTAATTGCAATGTCTTGCCGTTTATGTTCTTTTTAGCTCTTTGCGGCAGGATATGGCATATTATATTTTGCCGATTCAAACATTTAACCCCGAGCTGCTTGCTTGAAAAGTCTATTGCTTTATAGGCTTTTCGTGATGGGCAACTCGGGGTTAATGGGCGTCAGTCCTTTTTGAAAGGGACTTGCCACAAACTAATATTTTCAATTAGTCCTCCTCCGGCACGATGAGCTTATAGCCCTGACCGTGGATGTTGATGATCTCGATCTGATCGTCGGCCTTCAGATGCTTACGCAGCTTGGTGATGTACACGTCCATGGAGCGGGCGTTGAAGTAGTTGTCGTCGATCCAGATTGTGCGCAGAGCGTCGTTGCGCTTGAGGATCTCGTTGGCGTGAGAGCAGAGCAGAGCCAGCAGCTCGTTCTCCTTGGTGGTGAGCTTCGTCGACTTGCCGTCGATGGTGAGCAGCTGCTTCTGTGTGTCGAAGGTGAAGCGACCGATCTTGTACATTGTGCTCTCACGGTTCTTCTTGCCACGAACACGGCGCAGGATAGCCTCCACACGCTTCACGAGTTCCTCCATAGAGAACGGCTTGGTGATGTAGTCGTCGGCACCCTTGTCGAAACCTTCGAGCACGTCTTCCTTCTGTACACGGGCGGTGAGGAAGATGATTGGCACCTGAGAGTTCATCTGGCGGATGTCCTGAGCAAGCGTGAAGCCGTCCTTCTTCGGCATCATCACGTCGAGGATGCAGATGTCGAACTTCTCCTTCTGGAACTCTCTGAAGCCAGCTTCGCCGTCGGGGCAGAGCGTAGCGTCGTAGCCTTTGGCAATAAGATACTCACAGAGCAGTGTGCCGAGGTTCTCGTCATCCTCGCAAAGCAGAATCTTTACTTTTTCTTCCATAGTCGTTTGTATTTTTAATTGTTTTATTATTGTTCTTATATCTGGGTTGAAGCGCGGGGCTACACCTTATTATATATGTATCTACACCTTATTATATATATAGGATGTCCGTACCGCTCCAAGGTTTAATCCTTGATCACCGGCAGCTTGATGGTGAAGCAGGTACCCTTGCCGTACTCGCTGTCGACCTTGATCTCACCGTCGTGCAGGTCGACAACCCGCTTGACATAAGCCAGTCCGAGTCCGAAGCCTTTCACGTCGTGGACGTTGCCGGTGTGTACGCGGTAGAACTTCTCGAAGATCTTCTTCAGGTTCTCTTTCTTCATACCGATGCCCGTGTCGCGCACGGAGAGATAGAGATGGTTGTCATCGTTCCATGTCTTCAGATAGATGTCAATGGGCTGGTCGGGCTTGCGGTATTTCACCGCGTTGTCCATCAGGTTGAAGATCACGTTCTGGAAGTGCACCTCATCGACATAGATACCCGATTCGATAGCTTCCACATCGACATAGATCTTGCCACCGGTGTGCTCCACGCGCAGGGTAAACGAGTTGGCGATGGTCTCCACCATCTCATTGAGGTCGAGATGCTTTTTCTTGAACGACGATCGCTTGCGGTCGAACATCGACATCTGCAGCACTTTCTCCACGAGGAACCGCAGCCGTTTGGTCTCGTCGGTGACCACGCCGATGAGATGTTTCATCATCTTCTCGCTCTTTGGCACGCTGTCGTCGTTGAGCATCTGCGCGGCGAGCGAGATGCTGGCAATAGGTGTCTTCAGCTCATGCGTCATGTTGTTGATGAAGTCGTTCTTGATCTCGCTGTAGCGCTTCTGCCGGAAGATGACCACAATGGTGAAGATGAACGTGATGAGCAGGATGATGGTGAACACCACGCTCGGGATCATAAACCGGATGCTGGAGAAGATATAGCTGTTGATGTCGGGGAAGTGAACGCGCACCACGCCCATGTTCGATGCCGGATCATTGCGGAAGAGCACCTGGCTGTAGGTATATTCACTACCCTCGTCGCTGTAGTCGGGACAACGGTAGACCTCACGTCCGTCCTGTGTCGAGACGGTGAAGTGGTAAGGAATATTGATGCCGTTGTTCATCAGCTCGGCTTTGATGTCCTGATCGAGGATCTTGAAGTTGACACGCTCTTTCAGAGGTTTGTCTGAGGCGGAGTAGAGCATGTTCATAATCACTTCGTCGAGGAGTGCCTTCTGATAGACATATCTGTTCTTGACGATCTCTTGCAGCGACTTGCTGGCCGCGGTGTTGGAGTTGCGGTCGGTGCGCAGAATCATGGCTTTCGGCATCTGTGTGGGTTTCACGGCCATCGTCTTCAACTCAAACGAGGAGTAGATGGTGCCGTCCTTGCCTGCCACGGAATATTGGTGAGAGTATTGCACGCTGCCATCGTTGGGCTTTCCGCTTCTGGTGCCTACGCTGTCCTTGCGGTAAGCGTGGCGCTCGGTCTCGTTGACGTCTTTCTCAAGATAGCGCAACGTCTCGTTGAGCTCCAGATTGCGCGAAGCCTGATAGAGGGCGCGGTTGACGCTTTCGTCGAACTGTTCCTTCTTCATGTTGGCCATCTCACGGATGTAGGTGAGCTGCAGGCCAAGCAAGATGACAAAGGACACGCCCATGATGATGGCGATGGTCCAAATGGATTTCTTCTTCATGCCGGCAAAGATAGGGAAAATCTTAATTGGTTAACAGTTTAGTGTTAATGATTATTTGATAGTTTAACTATATTAACCATAACTATGGCATTATAGATACAATACGCTTCTAATTTCTATACTTTACCAATAAGACTCGGTGATACCAATGGACGGATTCGGCTCTTTATTCATCCACTAATCTACACTAATCTTCACTAATGTTAGTTGATAACTATTCGAGTCTTTATTCTTCCACGAATCTACACGAATCTTCACTAATGCTATTTGATAACTATTCGAGTCTTTATTCTTCCACGAATCTTCACTAATGTAAGTCGATAGACATTCGTGTAGATTCGTGAAGATTCGTGGATAACTTTTTTGCGGCTCGGCTGGATCTACCTCTTACGCTTTACGATATCTATCATTATTTGTGTTGGGTGAAAAGATTATAGGATTAGGAGAGTATTGCCTGTGGCTCTGTGTTTCAATGTGGGAATCTTTCGATTTTTTGTTAATAGTTATTAAACAACGGAAGAATATTCGTGAGATAGAAGAAAAAAGTGTATCTTTGCACTCGCTTTCAAAAACCAAGTACAGACGGTTTCTGCCGTTAGTAAAGAAAGAAGGTGCCTTAGCTCAGGTGGTAGAGCAATGGACTGAAAATCCATGTGTCCTTGGTTCAACTCCAAGAGGCACCACTCCTCCTTTCATTCTGCCCGGATTTCCAGTGATGGAGTTCGGGCCTTTTTTTATTACAAAATCCCCTTCACGCCTACTCGCAAAGTAGAGAATCCCCAGTCGCTTTTCTGTTTTCAAACTCGACCCAGGCAGCCTTTTTTACCTCTTTTTTGCCTTGCCATGGTATGAAATCGGTGGGTCGACACTGCCATCTCGGTGGCATGACTCTGTCAAACCGCCGGAATGGCATGGTCATCGTGGCGTTTTGATGGGATGATCTCACCGAGATGACCTAAAACACTCATGCGTTTTTTGCGGAGAAACCGGTTTGCTGATCTATGTGAAAGGAAAGAACACGCATATTCCGTTGACTGTCAGCGATATACAAAAATGCCTCCATTTTCGCGAAAATCAGCCCAAGGTAGGTCTTCGTGCAAAAGAAACGATTCTCAGCGCCCGTTTTTTGTCAGAAAAGCTAACAAACGAATAAGACATAACAAGAGACAAAGTAACATCTAAAACTGACAGTACGAAGATGCGAGGCTCTGAGAAAATTGAATGTAAATGGAACCATAAGTAACAAAACTACCGACGTAATAACCATGGTCTAAGACAAAAAACATAGTCTCCAACTACTGATTTACAACATTTTTGCTTAACTTTGCAGCGAAACATAACTATGGAACAGTCAGAAACGATACTCATTCAACAGCTCAAGGCAGGCAATGATGCGGCCTACCAAACGCTCTACCGGCTCCACTACGGCATACTCTGCGCCTACGCCCGGCAGATCGTTGGCAATGACTTTGACGCTGAAAACATCGTTGACGACGCTATCTTCCATTTGTGGGAAGTCAGGGATCAACTGCAGATCGACCGTTCCTTGCGTAGTTTTCTCATCACAAGCGTGCATAGGAGATGCCTCAACAGGATCAAGCAGCACCAGCACGAACTTGCCACCTGCACCTTTCCGAAGGAAGAACTCATCACAGCTCAGGACTCAACCTATCCCCTTGGGCACTTGCTGGAAAAAGAATTAGAAGAGAAAATCCGCACTGCCATAGAAACCCTACCCCACGAGACTCGTCAAGTCTTTGAGCTGAGCCGCTACGAAGACATGACCTACGATGAGATAGCCAAACGCTTAGGCATTTCCGTCAACACCGTGAAATATCATATCAAAAATGCTATCCGCCTGCTCTACAGTCAACTGGAGCCTTACCTGCTATTGCTTTTACTCTTGGGATAAATCTTTAAAAAAGATTTTGCGAGATTCCTTATCTAAGTTGAGGCCGTTTGCCATAACTTAGATAAAGAAACTATCATACAGAGAAATCAACGAAAAAAATCATTTTCTCACTACCCTCTCCATCATAAATGTTGTCTGCAAGGTAAAAGACAACAATGGAGCAACTCGACCCACACATAGAAGACTTGATTATCGCATATCTCAGTGAAACGATTTCCACTGAGGACAACCGCCAATTAAATGCATGGTTGCAAGAAAATCCTGCCAACCGGGATATTCTGCGCCGCTGCCACGAGATATGGATGACCATCAAGGCTGAGCACCAAGCAACCAACTATGACTGGCAAGCAGGTTTTGCCAAATTCAACAAGCGAAAGCAGGAACAGCTGCGCCCGGTAGAGCCAAGAAAACAAAGACGTATCTTCGGTTTTGTTCGCTATGCAGCTGTATTGATTATCGCCGTATCCCTGGCAGCCGTGCTCTGCTACCGTCAAGGCAGAAATTCGTGGATGGGACAGCTGGCAGACGCAAGCATGAACGTGCCGATGGGGTCCACAATGGCGCTCCGCCTGCCCGATGGCACACAGGTCAACCTTAACGGAGGCTCTACACTCAGTTATCCGCAGAGTTTCGGATTGAAGAGTCGCAAGGTCAAACTCTCGGGCGAGGCATATTTCACCATCGTCCATCATACTGACCAACCCATAGAGATACTTACATCTAAAATGACTGTGCGCGATATCGGTACGAAGCTCAACATCACCAACTATCCCGAAGATAGTCAAGCAAGGATTGTCATTGACGAGGGTAGCGTAGAGTTGAAAACAGAAAACGACACACAGGCAAGCATCATCGTGGCAGGGCAAGAAGCCATTATAGACAAGCGGTCGGGACATATTACTATTCTCAACAAGCAATCTGACGGCAATGCATGGAGCAAAGGCGAACTGATCTTCCACAATACAACAGTTGCAGACATTGCCAAGAGATTGGAACGTACCTACAACATTGACATCAGCATCCACCACCCAGCCACGGCCAACAAGAGATTCTATGGCACTTTCTCTACACGTGAACAAAGCTACACCGACATTCTGCAAGCGCTCAAAGAGACCGGTACGCTGAGATACTCCACCAAAGGAAGGCATATAGATATCTACTAAGCAAGCCTTCTAAGTGCTCTCTACCAGATTCAACCTGTTATCAACATACATTCAATCTATTATCTAACTAAAAAGCTATGACTACGCTAAACAAAAAGATCATGCTGGCTTCACTACTGCTATTAGGAACCGGCATCAGTGGCCAGGCGCAAAGGGTAAGGCTGAAACTCCATTCAGCCACTGTTGCACAAGCCATGACGGCACTGCGTCAGCAAACCGGGTACTCGTTTGTGTTCAATGCCGACGCTATCTCCACCAGTAAAAAGGTGAACGTACATGCCAACTCACTTTCCCAGGCCATCGACCAAATCCTCAGTGGCAGCAACCTCGATTATGAAATCCATGACATGAATATCATTCTGCACAAGAAAGAGTCTGCTGTTCCCCTACAGAAGCGAAGCGGTGCTCAGACAAAAGACCATGTCGTGAAAGGACGCATTACTGATGAGAAGGGAGAACCCATCATCGGCGCAACCATCATGGAAAAAGGTACCACCAACGGCACAGTAAGTGATCTCGACGGAAACTTTACGATCAACGTACCCGTTGGCAGCACGCTGCAAGTATCATACATAGGATTCACTAACAAGGATGTCGTCGTGGGCAACAAGCGCAGCCTGCAAATCAGTTTACAGGAAGACAACAAGGTGCTCAACGAGGTGGTCGTCATCGGTTACGGCACACAGCGCAAGGGCGACGTGACCAGCTCCGTGGGAAGTGTAAAAAGCGAAGACTTCACTGTTGGTGCTGTGAATGATGCCGGACAACTTATTCAGGGCAAGATCGCCGGTCTGTCGATCACCAATCCGTCGGGCAATCCTGTCGGTGGAACGGAAGTGGCCTTGCGAGGCAACACCACCATTCTGGGTGCAACAACCAAACCGCTGATTCTTATCGACGGCATACCAGGCGACTTCTACACAGTAGCACCGGAGGACATAGAAAGCATAGATGTGCTCAAGGACGGATCCGCCGCGGCTATCTATGGCTCCCGCGGCACCAATGGCGTAGTGATGATTACAACCAAGAAGGCTAAAGGCGACGGTATCAATGAAGTACAGTACAGTGGTTACCTTTCTCTGTCGAATATCGTCAAGAAGCCCGACTTCTGTACTGCCGAAGACTATCGTCAGCAGATCAAAGACGGACTGCGCGGCGCATCGTGGGATTTGGGCTACAACACCAACTGGATCGACGAGATCCTGCGCACGGGCGTGAGCCATGTCCATAACCTCATGTTCAAAGGTGGTACAGCCAAGACCAACTATGTCGTGAACATGAACTACCGTAATCTGCAAGGTATCTTCCACAAATCAGACAAAGAGGAATTCCAAGGCCGTGCGGAAGTCAACCACAGTATGTTTGACGACAAACTCAACATCAAATTGCAGCTTCTCGCCAACAAGACCGGCTACACATCAACCACGGATGGCGGCAGCTATGACACCTACAGCTGGCGGCAAGCCATGATCCACAATCCCACGGAGCCCGTCAAGAACGCTGACGGAACATGGTACGAGAATACAGGCATCTTCAACTACGACAACCCAATAGCACGTATCTATGAATCCGACGGTCAGCAAGACTTGCAACAGATACGTATCAGCGGCAACGTGGCCTATCGACCCATCAAGGATCTGACACTCAATGCGCTGCTGTCTTACGACCGTATAAGCCAGACAGGCGGATACTACGAAACGAAGCACCACATCTCCACCATTCGCGACGGACGCAACGGCTATGCCAGCACAGGCTCTGCCAACAACATGACCAAACTCATCGAGCTGACCGCACAGTACCATAAGACATTTGACGGGCACACGGTTCAGGCTTTGGCTGGATACAGCTATCAGCAGATGAACTATAACCGGCAGTACGAGCAAAACTACGACTTCCCGACCGACCTCTTCAGTTGGCATAACATCGGAGTGGGACAAGCCTTGAAGAAAGGACTTGCCACGGAATACAGTTATTGGCTCGACACCAACCTCATCGGTTTCTTCGGCCGAATCAACTACAACTATCGCGACCGTTATCTGCTGATGGCCGCCTTGCGTCACGAGGCTGCAAGCCAGTTGGAAGGCACACATCAGCCGTGGGGTAACTTTCCGTCGGTCTCTGTAGGATGGCGTGTAACCAACGAGCCGTTTATGCGCAACCAAAAGGTGTTCGACGATTTGAAGTTGCGTGCCGGTTACGGCGTTACAGGCTCACAGCCCAGCGACTCCTTCTTGGGCAAGTCTCTGTTGGGATATGGCGACTACTATCTCTACAACGGCAAGTGGATCCGTGCTTTGCAGCCTACACAAAATGCCAACAGCAAACTGAAATGGGAGGAAAAGCACGAGGTGGATCTTGGTGTGGACTTCAGTATTCTCAACTACCGCATCAATGGTACCATCGATTACTACTACCGTCTCATCAAGGGCTTGCTCTATGACTATTCCGTTCCTTCACCTCCAAACCTCTACACAACCACACGTGCCAACGTTGGTGAGATGAGCAACCAGGGACTGGAAGTGATGATCAACGCCATACCCGTGAAGACACACGACCTTACGTGGTCGAGCACACTGACTTTCTCGACAAACTCCAACAAGCTCAAGAGCCTGTCTAACGATCTGTATAAGACCTCTTCGGACTACTTCATGACAGGTTGGATCGAAGAGCCAGTGAAGACAGAATCACATATTGTCAGAATAGGACACCGCGTTGGTGACATCTACGGCTTCAAGGTAGTAGGTGTAGACGACAATGGCAAGTGGATCTACCTCAATCATGAAGGGAAAGAGGTAAACTACGACGACTTTACTCACGCCTTTGAGGATAAGCAAATCTTGGGCAACGGTGTGCCAAAGTGGTACTTAGGTTTCAATAACCAGGTGAAATACAAGAACTGGGATCTCGCCGTCAATATGCGCGGAGCTTTTGGCTTCCAGATCATCAACGGCGTCAGAATGTTCTATGAAAACCGCAGCCGACAAGACTGGAACCGCCTGCGCTCGGCCTACGACAAAGTATTCGGAAAGGCTGTGCTCAACACGCTGTGCTCTGAAGAGTTCAACAGCTACTATGTCGAAGACGGTGATTATTGGAAGATCGACAATATCACGTTGGGTTACAACTTCAAGAAAATCGGCAAGTACATCAAGGCTTTGCGCCTGTACGCTACGGTCAACAACGCCATCACCATCACTGGTTATAAAGGCATAGACCCAGAGGTGACGACAGCCGGACTTAATCCTGGCTACGACAACCGTGACATCTATCCTCATACCCGTTCGTTTACCTTCGGCACTGTGGTTACCTTCTAATCGTCATCTAAAATACTTTTATCATGAAATTCACTCTTTTCAATATATGTGTGGCGGCTTTTGCTGCCTGCGCAATGATGTCTTCTTGCACCCAGTTAGAGGACACCAGCTACAATAGCGTAATCGCTGACGGCTTCAAGCCGACCGATGAGGATGTGGCCTCACTGCTCTCGTCGGCCTATGTCTCCTGGCGCAAGACGATGCTTCTGTGGAATGGTGTGGCAAGAGCAGAGATGCTCTGCACCGACGAGGATGTAATTCCGGCAAGACCCAATGGGTGGGTTGATGGCGGTGTGTATAAACGTATGCACCAACACAAGTGGACCAGCGAGGACGAAATACCGCTCAACAGTTGGGTGCGCACCTACGACGGTATCAACGCGTGCAACCGCGTGCTCTATCAGATTGAGTCCGGACAAGTCGAACTCGGTGATAGCAAGGAGAACGTGATGGCAGAACTCAAAGTTCTGCGTGCTTCCTACTACTATCTGCTCGACGATCTTTTCGGCAATGTTCCCATCATCACCAAGTTTGACGTGCCTGAGGGATTCCTGCCCGAACAGAGTTCCCGACAGCAAGTCTATGAGTTTATCGTCAAAGAACTGGAAGAGAATATTCCTCTGCTTTCCGAGAAGGTGACCAGTGAATATTATGGCCGATTCAACAAATGGGCTGGATACACACTGCTTGCCAAGATGTATCTCAACTCTGAAGTATTCTCCAACGGTACACACAAAGACTACGACAAATGTATAGAGATGTGTGACAAGGTCATCAACAGCCATCACTATTCGTTGGACGCTACGCGCAAGAATGTCTTTGCCACCAACAATGAGAATTCCAAAGAGATCATCTTTGCTCTGCCTTTCGACGAGACGTATGTTACAGACTGGAACGCCTTCGACTTTCATATGTACACCTTACAACCGGAAAATCAGGCTACCTATAACTTTCAGGCTACTCCGTGGGGCGGCGTTTGCGTCATGCCACAGTATATCAACACCTTTGACAAGGATGATCAACGACTGACCGATGACTTCATCTCTGGCACCCAGTATTCTGCCGACGGCGAAGTACTCAAATGCACTATGGGTGGCATGGTCGGCAAACCGCTGGCTTATGTCAATGAGGTCAACAGCATCGACGGCTCGGAAGAGAACCAAGGGCTGCGCTGGGGCAAATTTGAATACGCCAAGAACAGCACCAACCGACTGAGCAACGACTTCCCGCTGTTGCGCTATGCCGACGTGTTGATGATGAAAGCAGAGGCACTGCTCCGTACTGGTCATGCTGATGAAGCTGCGAAACTGGTCACAGAGGTGCGTCAACGCAACTTCAAGAGTCATCCTGAGAAAGCCATTGTCACCGGTGAACAACTTTTGGGTAACAGTTGCTACGACTATGGACGACGCGACATCAATAAAACCACTCACGACAACGCAACCATCACCTATGGTAGAATGCTCGATGAACTCGGATGGGAATTCTCGCAGGAGGGACGACGCCGCCAAGATATGATCCGCTTCGGCGTCTTCTCTACCCGCTCATGGTTCTCACACGATGCCAGCGACGCAACAAAGAATCTCTTCCCGATTCCCAATAAGCAACTACTCACCAACGGCAACCTAAAACAAAATCCAGGTTATTCAGGAAATTGATCTGACTACGGACGAATCATCCACTCAGAAAGATCTACTAAACACAAAAGAACAGCGGGGCACAGACGGAAGTCTTAGCTGAGTCTGTGCCCGCTGCCTATAATCCTCTATTCTCCAAGCTCTCTCACAAGGCAAAGGCTTCTCTGTGTGTCCATAACCCTGTGTGAGAGTTTTAGGGAAAGAGCGACATGAGATTCGTTCACAATTCCCCGGCTTTTCTTTTGCACATTGAAGAAAATGTCTTATCTTTGCGATCGAAAAAGCTATTCCTAAACAAATCAATGATATGACAAAACAAAAAACAATCCTGCTGACGCTGTTGCTGGCACTGTTGCTGCCGCTTCATGCTGCCAAACGTAAAAACCTTACCGGCATCTGCCGCGTGATCGACGGACACGCCACCGAGTTGAACTTCTGCTCGCCATCGATCGTGCGCGTGAGAGTGTTTCCCGGTACGGACACAAACATTCAGAAAAAGAGCTACTCGGTGCTGCTGAAACCCGGGCAGAACGTCACGGAGCCCATCACCGAGGAAGAGCGTGACGGCAAGCTCAAGCTTAGCTCGTCGATGCTCAACGCCACCCTCGACCTACGGACGGGCTATATCACCTTTGCCGACAACAAAGGCAAGGAACTGCTGCAAGCCACCGGTAGTCTCTTCACACCTTGCACCCACGAGGTGGACCACGGAAAGTACCAGGTCAGACAAGGTTTCCGACTGGCCAGCGACGAGGCCGTATATGGACTCGGACAGCTTCGTGACACGCTCATGAGCCACCGCGGACAGAAGGTGGAGATGTGGAACCACAACACATATATATCGATTCCTTTCTTCCTCAGCGGCAAAGGCTACGGGCTCTATTGGGACAATGCCGGACGCTCGCTGTTCGACGACACTGCTGCGGAGACGACGATGAGCAGTGAGGTGGCTCCGTTTATCGACTACTACTTTCTCTATCGCGACGGCACGGCCGACGGCGTCATCGCCTCCGTACGTGAACTCTCGGGACAGGCTACGCTGCCGCCCTTGTGGGCCATGGGCTTCTGGCAGTGTCGCGAACGCTATAAGACCAGCGATGAACTCGTCGGCGTGCTCGACAAATACCGTGAGCTGAGGATTCCTGTCGACGCAATGGTACAGGACTGGCAATACTGGGGATGCGACTCCAACTGGAATGCCATGCGCTTCATGAACCCTTACTATATTAATAAGGTGGGAGATCCTGCCTGGCAACGCTACCTGCCCGGTGACATGAAAAACCTGAAACCACAACAGCCGCGCATCAAGAGTCCGCAGGAAATGGTAGACTATGTCCACCGCAACAACGGCCATCTGATGATCTCCATCTGGGCTAACTTCGGTCCGTGGACCGAGCAATATAAAGAGCTCAACGCCATCGGTGCCCTCTATCCTTTCGACACATGGCCCATGAAGCAAGGCGTGAAAGTCTACGATGCCTTTAATCCGAAAGCTCGCGACATCTATTGGAGGTATCTGACCAACCTACAGAAGATGGGATTCGACGCTTGGTGGACCGACTCCTCAGAGCCCGATCACTTCGAAAAGCCCGGTGACGACGACTGGTTGACAGCCGACGGATCGTGGAGAAGCGTGAAGAATGCTTTCCCACTCGTGCACAACAAGGGCATCTACGACCATCAGCGCGCCACCAAAGAAGGCAACGCTAAGCGTGCACTGATGATGACGCGCAGTGCTTCCTTCGGCATCCAGCACTACGGCACATTCTCTTGGAGCGGCGACATCCTCGCCTCGTGGCAGGAGATGAAGCAGCAGATTCCATCAGGACTGAACTATTCACTCTGCGGCATTCCCTACTGGAATACCGACCTCGGCGGTTTCTTCTATTGGGAGTTTGAGCAGGATCCCCACAATCCTGCCTTGCAGGAACTGCAAACACGTTGGATGGAATGGGGAGCCTTCATGCCGCTGATGCGCAACCACTGCTCGTCGCCGATGGTCAGCGAGCTCTATCGTTTTGGCAAGGCCGGCGACTGGTGCTACGACGCTATCGTGAAATACATCCGTCTGCGCTACCGCTTGCTGCCCTATACCTATAGTTCTGCTGCTGACTGCACGCTCCACAGCGGCACGATGATGCGCGCGCTGGTCATGGACTTTGCCAATGACCGCCATGCCGCAACGCTCAACAACGAGTATCTCTTCGGCCGCAACCTGCTCGTCAAGCCGGTCACAGACCCGATGTACACATGGAAGGACAGCTTGAAACGCGGACATCTGATCTATCCCGAAGTCAGCAAGGCCGCAGCGCCAACGACGGTCTATCTGCCAAAAGGCACGCTGTGGTATGACTTCTGGAACGACCAGCCTCATGCCGGCGGCAAGACGATCCAGCGTCTCTGCCCTATCGACATCATGCCGGTATATGTCAAGGCGGGTGCCATCTTGCCTTTCGGACCCGACGTGCAATACAGCACGGAGAAGCCGTGGGACGATTTGGAAGTAAAAGTCTACTGTGGAGCCAACGGCCACTTTGAACTCTATGAGGACGAGGGCAACAACTACAACTATGAGCGGGGGCGCTACACGCTCATCCCCTTTGAGTATGACGAAGCCACGCACACGCTGACCATTGGCAACCGCAAGGGAGCTTACAAGGGCATGCTCACTCGCCGTCACTTCCGCATCACCGCTGTCACCGCCAACGGCAAGAAGGCAGAGCAGACCGTGGAATACACGGGAAAGAAATGTGAAGTAAAGATCTGAGAAGAAGACCCTCTCTAGCTTTCTAAAAGGGAGAGAAAAACCTCATCCTAACAGCCTCACCCCCCAGCCTCTCTCCAAACAGCCTAATCCTTGGTACCTTCCTATGGTAGTTTGGTATAGCCAGAGTAATCACTCCCCTCTCCTTTGGAGAGGGGTACGGGGGTGAGGCTGGTGAGGCTGTTTCCATTCCTTCTGCCTCCTGTGTATGTCGAGGAAGGTTTTGACACCCCACCAGATCATGATGACGGTCAGGAGAAACAGCACGGCGATGATAATGTATAATTCTGTTTTCATGAGAATATCGGTTTAGAACAGTGATACTAAGGCGTTTGTCACGCTATTGTCGCTGCAAAATTAAAAAAGAAAATCGACAAACGATCGCGTTTCCACAATCGTTTGTCGATTTTCTGCGTTTTCTTTGGTTACCGCCTCAGCACGGGCTTGCCGTCCTCGAAGTGGATAGGAATCCACAGATGACCGCTGTTGCCGAGCTCTTTCGGTTTCCACACGTCGGCCATGAACAGATATTCGGCGCCGCCGAACTGTCTGCGGAGCTTTGCGTCCGACACCTTATATATATAAGCACCCTGTCCGCCAAACGTCGTCTCAGCACCATCGCCCCGACAGGGATTGGGCAGTTTTGTCCACGGACCGAAGATGTTCTTGGCAGTAAAGAGACGAGCGGCATTCGGAGCCCAACCCGTACAGCCACTGGTGATCATCCAGTAGGTACCATCCTGCTTGAAGATAGTCGGTGCCTCGTTTTGTCCACCGGCAGCCACACGTACAAACGAACCGTTGTGACCGAGGTAGTCGTCAGTGAGTTGCGCGATGTTGAGCGTCATATTATCCTCAGAAGAGAAGATGTGGTAAGCCTTGCCGTCGTCATCGACAAACACCGTCTGGTCACGCGCCATCTGTCCACCTTCGAGATCACGCATGAAAAACATGCCACGCTCAATCTGTTTCCGCCATTCCGGTGTCCACCAAGTCTGCAACTCGGGAAAGAGTAGCTGATGGCGCAAGTCGGTAGTGTCGGGCAGACAGAAGCCTATCGGATAGCAACCCACATTGACGCGACCCGACCGCACAAAGCGGAAAGGCCCCGTAGAATTGTCGCTGACCGCCACGGCAGCACGGGCGGCTTCGTAGCCCCGCCCTTTCAACTCAAGATGAAACCACATCACAAACTTCCTCGTCCGGGCGTTGAATACTACCTTCGGCCGCTCAATGATGCATCCCCGTTGTATGTCGCTGTTGGTATCGTCGGTCACGCTGAGCACCAAGCCGCGTGACGTCCAGTCGCGAAGATTCTTGGAAGTGTAGCAACTCACGCCGAGTGAACTGACCGGTCCTTTGTTGCTGCGTGTCTCACCATACCAATAATAAGTGCCGCGATACTGGATGATATTTCCTCCATGCGCGTTGATATGCTTCCCGCTCGTGTCTTTCCACAGTCCTCCTTCCATCGCTTTCTGTCCCACGGCGGAGAGAGAGAAGAAGAAGGACAGGCAAATGGCGAGCAGAGATATTTGTCGATTGTTTGCCATCTTTATCTGCTTTCTATAGATAATATCGTTATCAGTGTTCTATATATAATAATGTGTAGCTCTCTTTTCCCATGCCACGCCGATCAGGAGAAAGAAAAGGGGATATGCCAAAGCCGATCGGCATATCCCCCTCATCAACTTACTTTATATTATAATCAACAACCTTCATGCCATAGTAGAGGTAATCTATTGATGGCATCACCGGCTACAGTCGTTTATTGTTCTGCCGGAGAGTCCGGTGTTGTAGGCCAATAAGGATTCTGATACAAGGGACTTTCAGAGATGGTAGCGTGATCAGAGGCTGTAAGCAGGAACTGTCGGATCGGCAGGGGCTCGAGATAGTGGGCCATATGCCATGTCAGACCGTTGAAGAAGCTGTTGTTGGCCTTGATCTTCTCATGAGGACGCAGGTAAGCACTCAACTCAGGCGAAGATACATTGGAGCTATTGGATCCGTTGGCCACGAGATTGTTGTACCATTTCTCCATTGGCGTACCCCACAGATGAATACCTTCGGTATGAGCCGGCGTCTTCATCAGCTGGTCATAGGAGCGCCAACGCTGCAGGTCCATGCCACGGAGTCCTTCAGCGATCAGCTCGCAACGACGCTCACGGCGAATGTTGTACAGCACCTTATCGCTCAACAGTTGACCGGCAGAGTAAGCGCCCCAATCGCGAGTCTCTTTGCTCATGTTGGTAGCATTAATGGTTGTCAGCGGATTCACAGCCTCGCCCGTGAAGCCAGCCGCACGGCGCACGTCCTCCCAATATTCCAGCACTTTGCCGGAGAGACTCTTTGTCAGCATATACTCAGCCTCCATATAGTTGAGCAAAGCCTCTGTTGCACGGAAGACAACACACACGTTGTAGCTGCCGCCATTGGCTGTCAGTGCGCGGTCAAAAGTCATGCCCTTGCGGATCGTATAGCCTGTAACGTAACCGTCCTCAGCGTTGGTATTGGTAATGGCCGGTACGGTTTCAACCCGTGTCCAGTGATCACCCGACACGTCGTCGACATTCTTGAAGCAGTTGATGTCGCCGGGAGCCTTCAGGAACACGCTCAGTCGCGGATCACGATTTGTGCGCACTTTGTTCAGACTGGTGTCTACATACTCATATTGCGAAGCGTAGACAGGCTTGCCGTCCTTCATCAGGTAGCTCTCGATGAGGCTGCGTGTGAAGCCCGTGCCTATATTTCCCTTTTCAACAGCCACCTCGACATCGTTTCTGATGCCCAGAGACTTGCTGTACTGTCTCCAGAGAATCACGTCGGGTACCTTTGAGTCGTCGGTAGACCCCCAGATGCGCAGATAAGGATTGGCGGGATCGTCGAGGCTCTGAGGCACTTTGCACGTGTTGACAGACAAATTACCCTTATATTTCTCAGCTACCTGCTCAGCAGCCTCGGTAGCTGTGGTGAAGAAGTACTTAGCTTCAGCCTCGATGCTTCCGGAGGGATATTTATAGTCAGCGTTCTTTGCTGCTCCCGGCCATCCCTTGCCATTGGGCACGAAAGGCGTACCGGCGAAGTTGGTCAGCCATGATCCTTCATACAGCGCCACACGGCTCTTGAACAGGTTAGCGGCATCGTAGGTCACACGTGTCGTGGCGTAGCCCGACTTAGGCATATAGGTCATTGCCGTGTCCAAGTCGCTGATGATGAATCGGGCCACCTCGTTGCACGGCTCACGCTTATCGGCAGCCACCAGCACAGCCTCGTCGTCGGGTAGAGCCTTCGTGATGATCGGCAGGTCGCCAAAGCGTTGTAGAAGCGTGAAGTAGGCGTAAGCACGGAAGAAATACAATTCGCCGATATACTGGCGCAGGTTGTTGTCCGAACCACTGATCTTTCCTGCTTTGTATTTCTCCACGATCTGTCCGAGCTGGTAATTGACGTTGCGCACATTGCTCCAGCTCCAGTCGTCATTAGTGTTGCTGACTTTCCACAACCCCGTACCGAACTTATTGTCGGGATAGAGCGACATCTGGTTGTCTGTGTTGTTGTCAGTAATATAGGTACCATAGTCCCAACCGCCGTGTCCGGGCAGGATGTCCTGATAGAACTTATTTGCGGCGGCCTGTACCTGATCCTCGGAAGTGTAGAAATTCTCCGGTGTCAAGTACGAAGGAGGCTCTTGTTCCAGATAGTCATTGCAAGAAGTAGCCCCCAAGATTGGCAGAGCCAAAAGGAATAACTTATATAGTTTCATAGCTGTACGATTTAGAATGTGAGGTTAATGCCGAAGGAGAATGTTTTTGAAAGTGGATAACCATTGGAAGTATAAGCTGATGTTCCAATCAGCTCAGGGTCAAACTGGTCGGGCATATCCGTGATGGTGAACAGGTTCTCAGCCGAGAAGAAGACACGCAGATTCTGGATATACCACTTCGAAGTGATGGAGCGAGGAATGGTGTAGCCCACCTGCAAGTTCTTCATACGCAGATATGCAGCATTCATCAAGTAGCGTGTCTGGCACTTCTCGTTCTTGTCGCTGAAGGTAGCGCGCGGCAGCCAAGCATTAGTGTTGGCCTGCTGATAGCCATTGGCCACAGACCAGGTGTTGGCATCGCGGTAGTAGTCATGGACAGCCGTGATACCTGCTGACCACCACTGTCCGGAATTGGTAGCACCGAACAGATATTCCAGTGAGCCCCAAGAGCCGCCGAGCCAAGCGTCACGCTTTGCCACACCCTGGAAGAAAGCACGAACGTCAAAGCCTTTCCAGCTGGCATTCAGGTCCAAACCGAAGAGATAGCGGGGTGTGGAGTTGCCGATGACCTTTAGATCGCCGTGGTCTGCCAGTGTGCGGGCACCCTGCGTGATCTTCTTATCACCGTTGAGGTCGGCATACATGATGTCGCCGGCAGCCCAGTTGTTGCCCAGCGAGGACTGGTCAACAGCGGTGAGATGCTTGTTCATCTCGTCATTGCTCTTGGCAATGCCTATTGTCTGATAACCCCAAATCTCATTGAGGTATCGGCCGGCAATGTAGGTATCGATAGAGTTGGTCGGGTTGTTGGGATAGCGTGTGATCTTGGTACGTGCGTCAGAGAGGTTAAACGTAGCACTGTAGCTCAGTCCGTTGTGCAGTTTGTCGCGCCAAGAGATCTGAAGTTCCCAGCCGTTGGTGCGCAAGTCAGTGTTGTTGGTGACAGGCACACCGGTACCCAGGATAGCAGGCAACTCAGGTGCGTTGCCGACCATATCCTTGGTGTTACGCACATAGTAGTCAAAAGTTCCGGACAAGCGGTTGTTGAGCAGTCCGAAGTCAAGACCAATGTTATAGCTCTCAACCTTCTCCCATGTCAGCAAAGCAGAGACAAGGCTTGGAGCAGTAGTGATGTTGGGCTTCTGTCCATTCTGCAGCCATGTGCCGGCGACAGAGTTGTAGGAGATCGTCTGATAAGTCTGATACCAGTTGTTGAGGTTTTGGTTTCCAAGAGAACCGTAGGAAAGGCGGAGCTTCAAGTTGTCGAGCCATGAGCGGGTGTTCTTCATGAAAGCCTCCTCAGAGATACGCCAGCCAAGAGAGACAGAGGGGAAAAACTTCCACATCTTGTTGGTGCGGAATTTGGAAGTACCGTCGTAACGCATGTTGAACTCAGCGAGATAGCGCTCAGCATAGTTGTAGTTGATACGGCCGAAGAAGCCTGCTGTCTGCCACTGATTGCGGGAGCCGTTGACAGAAGGCGTCACAGCCTCACCGGTATAGCTCAGTCCGTTGGTCAGATCCACCTCTGGCTTGCTCGGGTCGAGGATGCCGTCACGTTGCAATCCAAAGGCCAGTTGCTTGAGTTGCTCAGTCTGGAAACCGCCCATCACATGGAAGTTGTGCTTCTTAGCCAAAGACCACGAATACTCAGAATAAGCCTGGAAGTTGAGGTAGTTCTCCTTGTACTCATCCTCGTGCACGTTCGATCCGGTGTTATAGACAATAGCCTCGCCGGCCACATTGTGGTTGTAGGTGCGCTGCGAGTCCCAATGGCGTGTGGCATTGTCGGTCTTATAGTTGAAGTCGATATGTGTTTGCCAGTTCTTGATAGGCTCGATGATGAATCCAATCTGATGGCTGGTGATGTCGCGCTGCTTGGTGTCTTTGCCGCCGGTGGCAAGGCCGAGTGCGGGAGAGGGCGAGCTATAGTAGTAGCCATTGCGGTCGTACAGAGGCAGTGTCGGCCAGCCTTGACGTGCCATGTCGCTGTAGAGACTGTTGGTCAAGCCTGCGGGGCGCTGATAGTCGGTCCGTGTCCAGCGCATGTTATAGGACATACGTGCCCACGGAGTGATCTCGGCATTGATCTTCGCCGTGCCGTTGTAGCGATTGTATTTGTCGCTGTTGAGCTTCATGAAGCCATTGTTGTCGAGATAGTTGAGCGACGTATAGTAGTTGAACTTCTTATTTCCTCCGCTGATGCTGGCGTTGTGCTCCATGGCAAAAGCCGTATTTTTGTAGACCACGTCGTACCAGTCGACATCATCGATGCCGTAAGCATAGCCATCGGCCCATACCGACTGGTTGGTCGGGCTGACCGGAAGGGCATAGAGCAGGGTGCCGTCGGCAGCACGGCGCACGCCGGGAGAATAGGGAGAAGCGTTGTGGTAAGCTACGATGTCCTTCATGCGCTGATCGTCGAAGAAGGTACCGGAACCGGTATTGGTGCAGGCATCGTTAGTCCACGATGCGAAGTCGACAGAGTTCATCATGTGTTTCTCGCGGATCAGATTGCTGAAACGGAAGCTGTTGTTGTAGTTGACCGTTACCTTTCCGTTGTTGTCGCCGCCCTTTGTGGTGACGAGGATCACACCAAACGGTGCGCGCGATCCGTAGATAGAGGATGCAGCAGCATCCTTCAAGACAGAGATACTGGCGATATCCTGCGGGTTGATGGTATTGAGATCACCCTCTACACCGTCGATCAAAATCAGAGGAGAGCCACTGGAACCCTGACCGATGGTACCGGTACCACGCACGTTGATAGAGGAGTTGGCCTCAAGGCTACCACTCGTTGCCGCAATCTGCAAACCAGGAACCACGCCTTGAAGAGCCTGTGTGGCGGTCATCACCGGGCGCTGAGCCAACTCGTTACCATCGACCACGGCCACGGCACCGGTCAGATTCACCTTTTTCTGCTTTCCGAAACCGACAACAACCACCTCGTTGAGGGTCTTGTTGTCTTCCTTCATCACGATGTTCACCGAAGACTTGCCTTTGGCTGAAACGTGGGTCGTCTGGAATCCTATATAGGAGATCGTCAGATTGCCGGAAGAAAGATGTGAGAGTGTGAAGTTACCGTTAAGGTCAGTTACTGTCCCGTTCTGTGTTCCGTCTTCCGTAACACTTGCACCAATGATGGGCTCGCCATTAGCGTCCACGACAGTTCCCTTTAATACGGATACGTTTTGTTGTACGTTGTCAAGACGCTGTACAGCAAATGTCGATTGAGGAACCATGCCCAGCAGGACAGTCGCAGCAATTGCGGAGTCAAGCAAGACAGATCCTCTGCATTTCTTAGGATTAGATTTCATACATTCAAGTTTTTTAGTTATAAAGTATATTGATGTGTCTTTTCTACTTTAGGTCATCTTCAACGATAAGTTAAGACTTCAAACGCAAAGATAATACCCACAGCGTTCGCATGGGGTATAAAATAGTTAAATGAGGGGCACAAAATGTGAATTATCCACGATTCCACTTGCTATTTGCAGTAATAAAAGAAAAGACGGGAAACGACATAACTAAGGGTCAACTACACAACAAACTAAAAGCATCTACAGAATAGCAAGTAATCTAATCATCATACAAGAAATCTGATACAAGAATAAGGGGGGGGGAGCATGACTTTGTAAGTACAACCTTACATCAAGACATACTTCCCCCAAAAGATACCATTAGAACGAATGAATTATTCGGTCGTCTTCGATGGAGTTAGTGTCGCTATGGTGCGATACTGCTTTCCTCCCTCGGCATAGTCATACCAGAAAGAGAAAATCTTTGTTTTTGGGTCATATTTACCTTCACCCGCCGAAATGTTCATTTTGTCATATCCTTTAATAGTTAGTGTGTTGTCACTATTGATGCGAACGGTATAGGTATTCGCAGCAACGTTAGATACCTTTTCGAGCACTACTTTTTGGAACAAGCGAATGGTATTAGCATCTATGGCCGTGGCATTGCGGAGTGTAGAGATAGGAGCTGCAGAGCCTGACTGAACCTTGCCATCCTTAAGCTGGCAGGTAGTTCCGTCAAAAGTATAAGCACCAGAATAGTTATTGACCATTTTCGGATGAAAGAGCAAAGTCGTATCCTTGGTCACTATAGTATAAGCACTCGTACTGACTATACGCAATGGAGTTATCAGTATTCTATATATAATAATGTGTAGCTATATATATAAAAATGTGTAGCTCTCTTTCTCCATGCCACGCCGGTCAGGAGAAAGGAAAAGGGGATATGCCAAAGCCGATCGGCATATCCCCCTTATCAACTTACTTTATATTATAAATAACAACCTTAGCCGTTCCTATTTGACGACCACTTTCTTACCCTTAAATATATAGATGCCACGTGGCAGACCATCGGTAGAAGCAGCATGGCGACGCACGCACTGTCCGCTGAGATTATAAATATCAGCGGGTTGCTCACTCTCATTTTGTGTCGCTACCGCTTTGATGCCCGTAGGCGGTGCCACAGCATCAAGGGCGCGAGACTCTTCCGCGGTGAGGATGAGCCAACGCTGACGATGCTGTGAGTTGGCATAGTTGAATGTCAGCGGCGATACCGTGCTGCGCGCAGAGGCGCCAAGGCAATGAGGGCTGGCCGTGTTTTCCGGACGTACCAGGGAGTAGCCGCGCACGTCGCTTCCGGAGACGGCAGCCACACGTCCACGTATGAGCTGCAGCCGCGATTCCGTGGTGGCTGCTTTGGTTTTGCATTTAAAAACACCCGATGTGTAGGCGATGTTGTCACCCGTAGCCACATTGGTGAACGTGTAGTAGCAAGTCTTGGGATTGAACGTTATCGTCCAAGCCACGCTATCGTTGAGCTCAGCCTCTGCCGTGGACATGGTTGTCCACTTCAGCGTCTTGTCGGCATTTTCTTTCAGGAACGAAGTATAGCGTCCATAGGTCTCATCCTCGTTTTTCAAGTAGTACTTGATCGTATCTTCCTGGTCAAGCGCATAGTAGGGAGCCGCAAAATTAATGGAACTGGTGGCGGGCAGACCGTCCTCGCAGAGAGCCTGACAAACGAGCGAGTTGGCGATGTAGAGTGCTGCCGTACCTTTGTCCTCTTGGGCACCATTGATGCCGAAAGGCCACAGATGCTGGTAGTCGCCGTTGAGCTGTTCAGTATCGTTGTTGTTGAGGAAGCGCACCACGTCGTTGGCACGGTCACCGAGCCAGTGTCCCGACGAGCGGTTGCTGCCATCGCGTCTCTCTCGGAAGTTGTCGTTGTCGTACCAGAAGCCGCATGTGCCCACACCTACGCCGTGGAGCATCTCGTGAAGCAGGGTGCCCGTGCGCTGGTAAGAGGAGTTGGAGCCGACGCGGATCCAACCGCCATAGCTGCAGTCAGCAGTAGGCGTACCCGACGCATAGCCTACGCTGAGGTTGAGTCCCCTGATGCTGGTCAGATTGTTCCAATAGTTCACGGCGTCCTTTGTTGCTGCCGTGATGCGGGCCTTGGCTCCGGTGTTGTCGTCGCCTTCACGTATAGAATAGTTGATATTACCTTTTGGCAGGGTATAGAACTTTTTGTCCTCACCATAAGCTACCTGATACCCCGAGGTGATGGCATAGGGGCGCATGTAGTAGCGCGTGCTCGGAGTGAGTCCGTCGATGACATAGATGATGCCACTCTGCTGCATGGTCTGTGTGCTGCGCATGTCGCCGATGGTGGGATTGGGATGTGTGGCATAGCAAAAGCCGCGCTCGGTCACTGTGGCGCCATTGCTGTTGAGCGTCATACGTCCGAACGCCATCGTGGCACCTCTTGCCATGCGCTTGCCCGTGGTCACAGTAGGAACCTTGCCGGTGGGGTTGGCATAGTGGTAGTCCTCAATAGCTCTGTTGAGCTCGTCGATGGATGCATAAACCTCCTCGTGCGTGGCCTTATCATTGGCATAAAGCGCATTGGCCCTGTCAATGGCAGCCTGCAATGCGGCGGCCTCGTTGCCCGTGCCACTGCCATAGAGTTTGGTAGCCTGAGTGATGGCTTTCTTCAAATCTTCTTTCACGGCGTCCACATCAACTTTGCCGTATGCGGTTGTGCGCTCCAGCTTCACGAAGTCACAGACCACCTTGGCATAAGCCGTGCTGTTGGTGGGAGTCTGAATATTCCGTGCCGCGAAGCCGACCATCAGGTCACCCTGGTAGGTACGTCGCAGCGTAAACACCACGGTGTCGCCCACCCACTTCAGACAGGGGAAGGAGTCAAGAGCAGAGTATTTCTTAGTGTATTGCCCGACAAAGGCGAGAACACTTTGCCCGGCCGTCTTGGAAGCGTCGGCATTATACCAGGCGGCGGTGAGCCGGTAAGTACCGGCCGGGAGCTTCACGGTCTGCACATAACGTACAGTGTCGTTCCACCCCGTGCTCAACGCCAGTACGCCACCCTTGTCTGTGCCGTCGTAGCCTGTTGCAGGCACGCTGACACCATTGAAAGTCTTCTTGGCCCCCAACTGGATAATGGCCGTGGAGTTATAGGTCACACGAGTCGTGTTTTTCCATCCTGCCACCTCAGAAATGACATTGCTGAGGTCGCCTGTGGCCGACTTGTTATAGTTGTAACCCGTATCGAACCCGGCGTTCTGCAAGTAGTACGGCGTGATGTCGTAATAGGAAACGTCGGTCTGGGCGTGTGTGGCGATAGGGAATGCACATACCCATAGCAGGATATTGATGAGTAAAACTTTATACTTCATATATTTAGGTGGTTAATAGGGTAATAAGTGGGGGTGTATCAAAATACAAATGCCATTTTGAAAACCTTACAGATTGAAACTTTCCAATAAGAAAAAGCCATTTCAAAACTCATTTCGAGTCAAGAAATGGCTTATTCTTTGCTTTTAGAGGGCTCTCAACTTACAGATTGAAGGTTGTTAGGTTGTGGATTTGTATTTTGACACACCCTCATCGGAAAACGATATGGCTGCTGCGAAGCCGTGTACTTAAAGTCCGATCTTGCCCTTGAACGAGAAATACCAGTTCTTCGGGTCGTAGAGATCTTTCTTGATAGTACCCTTCACGGTGCCAACGTTATCAAGACCGTCGCGCTTATAGACGCGGTCGGCGAGGTAGGCAGGATCGTTGCGGCGCAAGGCCACACGCATGAGATCGTAGAAGCGGGTACCCTGGAAGCAGCACTCAAGGGCGTTCTCATCCATGATGAGGTCTTCGACCTTCTCGATCTGATAGTTCAGCGTGTCGCTGACCAGGCTGTCCGTTGGGAACTGATAGTAAGGATTGAACTCGGTCCAACCGCATCCGCGGCTGTGGATACCAATCGTGTTGTAGTTGGTGTTGCTCGTGATGTCGCGCACGATGTAGCCCGTGTTGGCCGTGGAGGGGAAGTTGAACTGCGACACAAAGGCCGAGTCAGAGGCCGTGTGACAATAAGGCAACACATACTCGCCGATGACATCGTTGTTCACGCCGCGCGCGAGGATTTGGAAGGCAAAGCGGGGATAGCCGGCACGGTTCAGTGCCTCAGCCAGTCGCAGGTAGACCATCGGACGGGTATAGATAGCGATATTGCGGGTCATATACTTGCGGATACTCTGCGTGGTGATGTGCTTGCCATTGTAAGAGCCATTGCCTGTTGACCAGATATAGGACAGTCGCAAGTCGCCCGCAAGGTTGTTACTGAGGTCGCCGGGTGCTATGATTGGTGTGGCCTTGGCACCGAGTTTGGAATCCATATAGCAATACTTCTGGCTGGCAGAGAGGGCTTGCATACCTCTCGACGGAGTGATGCTGGCCTTGTAGTCGTTGTTTTCATTGGTGTTGAAGTAATTGCGCAGCTGACTGTAGTTGCCCTGAGAAGGTATGGAGTCACCGGCGATCATCGTCACGACACTACGGCCACTGCTGTAGGTCTCACTCCCCAAAGGCAAGGTGGCATTGCGATGATTCCAACTGGGGCTGTCAAACATCACGCTGTTGGTACCAAGCTGGAAATAGCTGTTGGCGCCATTGGCCGTAGAGATGAAATGATAGTAGTCGAGCGCAGCCTGCTTATAGTTGCCGGCCCAGAGGTTCAGGTCACCGAGGAGCCAGCTGATGGGGAAGTAGAGCAGACGCGAGTCAACGGAACCGATAGCACCGAGTCCAGGATACTCCACGTCGACGAGCGGCGTGAGGTCGGCGATGAAGTACTGACAGATGCCCTGCAGATCCTTGGTCTCATAGTCGGCATTGGCCTCAGCCTCCGTGGTGATCGGCGTGGTGACAAAGGGCACCTTGCCATAGTTGAGCACAAGCTGGAGATAGGTCCAGGCACGATAGGCTTTCACGGCTGCATACTCCTTATAGAAGAGTTTCTCGCCACGGTTGTTTTTCACAGCGGTGTCGCAGCGTGCGATATAGAGGTTGCAGTTGTTGATGACGGCATAGTAGTCCTTCGGGCTGTTGAAGGCATTGTCGTCATTGACATCGAAATCGGCAATGCCGCGCAGATCAGCGCTGGCGTTGGCGGTGACATCGACGAGGTCGCCGCGCAGCTCACCCAGAAGGATGGTGCGGTCGCCCAGCGCCTGCATCTTGTTCATGATGCCGGTGAGGGCATAGATGGAGTCGCCCGGCTCGTGGAGACGGTAGTCATCAGTGTACTGCACATGGTCAGAATCCTGCTCAAAGAAGTCGGTGCACGAGCCAAAGAGCACAGCGACCTGCATCAGGAGCAAACACACAATATATTTAGCTTTCATATTTGTTGGTCTCTAAGAGATGATTAAAGGTTAATTTTCACACCGGCAACCACAGAGCGGCTCTGAGGCAGTTCGCCGAGGTCGATGCCCTGACCGATAACCGACGAGGTAGCTGAAAACTCCGGGTCGGAACCAAGATACTTGGTGACGGTGAAGAGGTTGTTGGCCTGAATCCAAAACTGGAAGCCCTGGAAGAACGTAGAGTTCACGGGCAGGTCGTAGCTCAGCGTGAGTGTCTTCAGGCGCAGATAACTGCCGTCCTCGATCCATCGGTCGGAGAAGCGGCTGTTGCCCATCGGATCCTGGAAGGTGGCGCGCGGCACGCTGGTCTGCTGGCCTTCGGCCTGCCAACGGCTGTTGAGCGCGGTGGTCTGGTTCATGAAACGGCAGCCACCCTCAAGCTGCGAGCGCATGTAGTTGTACACATCGTTGCCCACGCTGTAGTTGAAGCGCGCCTCCAGGCGGAAACGCTTATAGGCCACGGCGGTGAACAGGTTGCCGTAGATGTCGGGATTGGGATCACCGATGACGGTCATGTCCTTCTCGTTGATCTCATGGTTGCCGTCGGCGTCGGCAAAGCGCATGTCACCGGCCTGGAAATAGTGCTTCGTGACGCCGTTGGCGTCAAGGATGTAAAGACCGGCCTGCTGGGCTTCGTCACTTGTGGCGAACACACCGGAGGTCTTGTAGCCGTAGAAAAGGTTAGCGGCCTTGCCTACCTCGGAACGGATGGTGGCTCCATAGAGAGTCTGCTGCATGGCTTGCGCTCCGTCGGCCAAAGCGGTCACCTTATTCTTATAGTGTCCCAACGTAGCTCCGGCCTCCCACTGGAAGTCTTTCAGAGCGAGGATCTTGCCGCTGAGACTGACGTCGAAGCCCGTGTTTTCGAGTTTGCCGTCGTTGCTCCAGTTGCTGTCAAGACCAGAGAGGAAGTTCAGGCTCTTGAGCATGAGCAGGTTGCGTGTCCAGCTCTTGTAGACGTTGAAGCCGACGCTCACACGGTTGTTGAGCAGACGGGCGTCAAGGCCAAAGTTGGCGCGGCCGGTTGTCTCCCACTTCACCTTGGTATTGCCGATGCCGGCGATGGTCTTGCCGGCGATGGCGTTGATGAAGAGCTTAGAGCTCAGATAGCTATGAGCAGCATAGTAACCGATGTTGTCGTTGCCGCTCACATCGTAGCCGGCAGTCAGACGCAGGTAGTTGACGATGGGATTACCGGCGAGCCACGGCTCGTTGGTCATCACCCAAGCGCCCTGCACAGAGGGAAACAGTCCCCAGACGACACCACAGATCTTCGCGCCACCGTCAGCGTCACGGCCGAAGAGCGAGGAGCTCTCGGCAGAGAAGTCGGCAGTGAGGAAGTAGCGGCGCTGATAGTCATACTGTGCCTGGGCATACCAGTTGATGTTGCGCCACTTCTCGTTGGTACCGTAGCTGGTGGCGTTCATCAGGCTGGAGCTCATAAACGGAGTTTTGTCGGAACCGGTGTTGTAGCCGAGCTGATAGTTGGGACGATACTCTTCCCAGTTGACGCGCACGCCGCCGAAAGCACTCACGCTGTGTCCTGCATAACGGTTGTTCCAGGTCAGACGGGTATCGCTCATCATGGAGTTTTGCTTGGCAAAGAGCGAGCGCACCTCATTGGTACGGTAGCCGTTGACCGAGGAGACATAGTACTCAGGCACACCGTTGATAGGCACGTAGTACTTCTCATTGGCGTTGACGAGGGTATAGCTGAAATGCTCGCTGAGCTGCAGGTGCGGGTTGATGGTGTATACCGGCGTGATGCTCAGGTTGAGCATAGAGTTTTCAAAGCGGTTCTTGTTCTCACCGTCGCCGTAGGTGTTCAGCGCCCAAGGGTTGGCGAGCTTCCAGTTGTAGTTGTTGTAGTCGGCAAGCGCCTCCGAGAGATAGTCCTCAGCTGTGATGTCGAGATGAGAGGTGGAGAGCTCACCATGTCCATAGGAATACGGGCTCAAGAAAGGCGACTTGACATAAGCGAGGAACGAGGGTGCTGTCGGCGTACCATCGCTGTAACCAGCAGGCGCACCGTCGTCACGGATGCTGCGAGTCGTATTGGAGTACGAGGCATCGAAGCGGATCGAGAGTGGATCTATAAGATGTATGTCGGTATTGAAGCGGATGTTGAAACGGTTCATGCCGTTGTACTTCAACGTGCTGTTGGCGGTCGTGTAGCCCACGGAGAGGTTATAGCTGGCCACCTTGTCACCACCCTCGACTTGAATGCCGTAGTTTTGGGTCAGTGCGGAACGGTAGACCTCGTCTTTCCAGTCGGTGTCGTTGTGATACTGCTTATAATAGTAGTAGTCGGGATCAGCGTTGAGCCATTTGAATTCACGTATGGGCGTACTGGTGGACTTGAGCAGTTCCGAGGCATAGCCGCGGTACTGGCCGGCGTTCATCATGTCGATGAACTTTGGCTCAAAGGTCACTCCGGCAGACAGAGAGGCGGTGATGCGCGTGGCCATGCTCTTCGAGCGCTTGGTCTCGATGAGGATGACACCGTTGGCACCCTTGGAACCGTAAAGGGCAGTACCGTTGCGCAGCACGGTGACCTTGTCGATGTCGGCGGGGTTGATAGCCGTGAGAATGTCATTGGCAAAGCCACTGTGGAGCATGCTGTGACCATACTGCTGGTCGAAGACGACACCGTCGACGACGATCAGCGGCTGGGCATTGGCATAGATACTGTTCAGGCCCTGCACATACATGTTGGCACCCACACCGGGCGTGTTGTTGCGGGTGATGACGTGAGCATAAGCGCCGAGCTGCTTTTCAATCTCTTCTTTGATATTAAGTGCACCGGAGTACTGCATATCACTGGCCGAACGGTCGTTGCGCAAGTCGGTGGCAGCGTCGTAGTCTGCGGTGAACGTGGAGGGATAGAGCAGCAGGTCGCCCTGCTTTTCGCCCTTGACAAGTCCGGCGGAGAGCAGGTTATGGGAAGGCAGTTTCACCATTATTGAGGAGGCGAAGACTGGTACATCGAAGGCAAACGAGCCGTCGTCGTCGGTCAGAGCCGTATAGCCCTGCACGCCAACGGCACCAACGATGGCACCGGGCAGCGGCTTGTGGGTGACAGCGCTGAGGATGCGTCCGGAGATATGTCGCGTAGCATAGTGCTTCCTCACCGGTGCCACGACCGTCTTCTTCACGGGCTCAGCATCCTCCATGTCGTCCTGGGCATGAATGGCCACAGGCAAGGCCAGCATACCGGCGGTCAGGAAAACCATCGGCAACCGTCGGCTGATCGTGTGATAGGATATGATAGTGTTGATTTCCATGTTTCGTGTGTTTAAAGATGGGTTGTTGGTTGCTGGTTACTCCTCCTCATGGGGTTTGAGGATGATGGCGTCGATATGCAGATAACGGTTATACAGTCCTTCGCGTATTTGGGAATTTCTCACGTTGGTATCGATGATGAGCTGCGCCGTGGGCTTCTGGTTGTAGCCGCAATAGTTGAACTTAAAGTCCTTGGCCACCAAGAAAGTGTCGACTTGGTCGGCTGTGGTGGTGAACTTCGATCCCAACGTAGTCCAAGAACGAGAATTTGAAGAGATCTTGCCGCTTTTGTCGCACTGGGCCAGACGCACACGGAATACGGTGGGCAGACGCTGCATGTCGCTGGCCAGCTCGTCGCCGGCGATGGCCGGTGCCGTGATGACATAGATGTCATAGGGCACATCGGAGAGCAAGTTAGGCAGATTGAAGTAAACCATAGGATCGTTTGACGTGCCAGAAGGCAACAATGTGCTATATGCGTGGTTGTGGATCTTATTATAGAAGGGATTGTCTGTGGACACCTTCGTCACCTCCAATGGATACACGGTCTTTTCATAATCCACAGAATCGACATTGACGGACTTCTCGCCCTCAAGGTAATAGTTCCACATGAAGGTCTCACGGGCCTTGATACGCCAGTTGGCCTGGCTGAGGAGCACACCATTGCTGCACGTATGCTGGGAGGCACCGTTGAACACGCCGTCAGCAGCGAAGGGCTTGTCATAGATGCAGTAGCGCTCACGGGCATCGCCATAGTAGAGCTCGCGCTTCTGGGGCTTGCGGGCATCGGTGGAGAAAGCGGAGTCCTGGAACGACACATCGCTGTTGACAGTGTTCACCGAACGGTTGAACACGGTACCGGTGATGATTGCCCAGCGGGCATTTACCCAAGTCAGCGAGTCGCGCAGACGCGGATCGCTGCTATAGACGCTGTTGTTGTACTTGAAATACTTCTCGTACTTCGGCACGAGTTTGTTCCAAACCTCGTTGGTGGGAGCGAGCATCCAATAAGTACTGTCCTCGGCATTGATATACCCAATCGCACCAAGGAGCGTGTTCTGCAACGTAGACACAGAGTCAAGGTAAACAGTCTTACCGTCGATGATGTCACCGGCCACACTTTTCGAAGGATCGAACTCGTAGCGGTTGAACGAATAGACGAAGTTGGCCACAGAGTCGAGACCTTCCACCTTTTTCAGTCCTTCAAGGATATTTGGCACATAGCCGGCCGGCCGTGCAACGGTGTAGAGCACACCGTTGCCGTAGACCTGATTGCCTTTGGTGATGTCGTCATCGCCAAACTTCGAGGCTGTGAGCAATTTATACTTACCGTTGAGCATGACGATGGAGTCGTGTGCGGACGTGCCTGTAGAGTAGTTGTACAGGGCGATGTGGTTCTGCACAAACTCCTTGAGCGTGCTGTTGTCCTTGTCACGCACACCATGAGACTTCTCATTATTATAAGCCTCGATGAGCTTGTCGGCACTCTCCTTGGTGAAGTTGTCGTTCGTGGGTGCGAAGACCGTGAACATCTGGCTGCTGGCCAACGCACGGTCATAGCCTACAGTCTTCACCACCGAGGCGAAGTTGCTCAGGTCGGGATTGGCTTCGATGGCCTCCCACAGATTGCCATCAGCACTGACGTTGGCGTGATAGTGGTCGTCCCAGTCATCGGTGCAACTGGCCAGAGCGACTACGGCCGTGAGCACCAGGACTATTTTCTTATAGATGTTTCTTTTCATAATCATTGGTTCTTCTTTCGTGGTTCTCGTTTACAGGTCGGTCTCCATCTGTCCGGCACCTACAGCGTAGATGCTCTTCGGCACGATCTCGAGATAGTCGAGCATAAACTCGTTGTTGTTACCGAGCTTGCTGGTCGACGTACAGCGGATGCGCAGATAGTGGTCGGTCTTCGGATTGATGTGTACAGTACAGAGCACGATACGGTGGGTACGCTCGTTGTTGACGAATTCGTTGATGACACTACCATCAGTATGATAGCCACCATAAGGTCCGCGGTAACGGCCGAGGTTGCGCAGCATCTTCTGATCCTGTGCCTTCTCCTCATCGGTGAACTTGGCCCAGTTGTTGGTCCACTTATCACCAAGAATAGTTGAATTGTTGAGGAACTTACGCATGTCCAAGGGGATGCCCTGCGGGCGGTTGTCGAAATAGATCTGAGCCACACCACGGGTTTCCAAGGCACAGAAGCCGAGACGAATCTGATAGTCACCCTCATAAGGCACCGGCGGCAAGCGGAAAGAGATGTCGTAGTCACCGAAGAGGTTGAACTCATCTCCCTCGTAGCTCCAGAAGTTGCGGTGAGGACGACGGTAGACAAGGTAGCCGCCACGCATGGTCACATGGTCGAGATAGCCCTTGGGGAACCAGTAGTTCTTGCCGTTGGCAAAGGTCTGGTCGGCTTTGTTTGCATTATCATCCTTGGCGGGGTCACCGTTGAGACGGATGTTCTCGGTCATCAACTGAGGGAAGACGGTGGAGAAGTCCATGCGGATGCGGTCATTGAACACGCCCATCTGTGTGGTCTTGTCGAAGGCAATGATGTCGTCGATATAGAAGTAGCGGCCGTTAGGAGCGTCCTGCACATACTGGTCCTCGATCGTAGGCAGCACCTTGGCACCACGGATGAGGTCGTTGTTCTGGTATTTGCTGTAGCTGTCCTGACGGCGGTTGATGAAACGCTGACCGTAGTCGGATCCTTGCTTGACCTTGCCACCGATAGTAGCCTGATCGAGTTTCATCATGGTATGAGGCATCATGGTCTCGTACCAGTCGGTAGGATCCATGAGGTCGACCTTGATGCCGATGGCGGTGTTGGCCGTTGGTTTGGTCCATGAATACTCCAGCGGCGTGAGTTTGTTCCATCCGATGACGTCGCGGGTGAGGATATGGTAGGCGATGAACATGTTGAGCGGGTTCATGCGCCGAGTGATCTTGTCGATGCCCTTGTCGGCCTGATAGTCGGCGTCATCGCCATAGACGGGGTCATAGAGCTTGCAGGCCAAGTCGTAGAGGGCTTGCAGATTACCGTTGGACATGGAGATACCGTTGGCCTTGATCTTGGCCTTGAGCAAGGAGTCCTTCTCTACAAAGACCGTGAAACCGTACTTCTTGTCAGCAGGCGGACAGGCTATCTCGTGCCAAGTGTGAGATGTGTAGGAGTATAAGTCGTAGTTGTCAGCGTTGTAGCTGTTGTCCTTGACCTTATAGAGCGAGTCCTGCAGGCCTGTAGCCTTCAGTGCCTCAAAGAACATGCTGATCTGGTCGTTGGCACCAAGGATGTCGGCAATGGAGCTGTTGGAGTTCTCAAGCACGGCACTGATAGGTTGCACGATACCGTTCTGCACGGAGTCGTCCTTAGTGGCGTTGTAGATATAGGCCATACGGTTGAGTTCCACCACAGTGTTGCTGTCCTTGTCCATACCATGGGAGACCTGGATGAAGCGCTTGTTGAGGTTCTCGGTGTTGAGCGTGCCATCGTTCATGTCGATGGTAGCATAGATATTATTCACCAAGTGGGAGCGTGCGATGGTGTCGCACTCACCCTGGGTGAGATCCTGTACCGAGTTGAGACCGTGCTTTTTCAGATAGGTCGCCATCACCGAGTTCGACGGCAAGAAACAAGTGTAGTGTCCATAGGCTGAAAGCACGTCCATCAGTCCGGCCTGCTTGACGACATAGGCAAAGTCGCTGTATTCCGGTCGGTTGTTGATGTAGTCGCTCATCATCTCGCCCTTGAACGTGTAGTAATTGGAAGTGTCCGGCTCATCGGAGCACGAGGCGAGCCCCAGACCTCCGACAAGGCAACAGACAGAGAGGATGATGCTGAATATCTTTTTCATTGCTGGTTCGTTTATATATATAATACAATGAGTATTTGCTGAATGCTGGCGTTTATTTGTTCTGTTCGATGCTCTCGTCGACACCACTGCCGAAGGCCGGGTTCTGCTTGAGGTTATCGTTGACCTTGAGCTCATCGATATTGTAAGGCCAGTAGATATAGTCCATCTTACCGAGCTTGCCGCTGATGGCACTGGTGTTGGAGGTGAACTTCATCAAAGTCTGCTGGCGCAGATAGTCGGTGTTGCCGTCGCGACGAGAGCGGCAGACGAGATCGTACCAACGCTTGCCCTCGAACATCAGCTCGCGCTGGCGCTCGGCCATCACCAAGTTCTCAATCTTCTCTTTTGTAGCGTAGTCGTCGGCTTTCAGGGTGTCCTTGAGAACGCTTTCGCACACCGAACGCTTGTTCACGGCGTTGACCAGAGAGAAGGCCTGCGTCATGTAGTTCTTGTCTTGATCGCTCAATTCGCTGGCATTGCTCATCAGGGCGGTGAGAGCCTCTGCCTTCATCAGCATCACGTCGGACAGTCGATAGATGATCCAGTTGGCCTTGCACTTGCCCTCTGCATAAGGACTAAAGTGTGAAGCAATTACATTTTTTGTACCTCCGGAATAGTCTACGTTCACCGTTGCGAAGCATCCCTTGCTGATCATGCCGTTGTTCATGTTCTCGTAGTAGCGGCCGTCGTACTTGGAGAATACCTGATTGTCCTGTCCTTCGGTGCCGTTCACATAGGTGGAAGGAGCAGCATACCCCGCGACGATATCTCCCTTAGAGAACATGTAGAAGTCGTTGGCGGCTCCATTGCTCGGCATGTTGTCATCACGCATATAGGTGAGCTCGAAGATGCTTTCCATGCTGTTGCCATAGCCAAAGATCTCAGTGTAGGCATTGCCATAGACGGTATTGGTAAAGGCATCGCTGATAAGCGGATAGCCATTGACGCGAGCCTCATCGTCGGCAGAGAGCTTGTTGTAGAAACCCTTGTCCTTGGCACGCTGACGCATAGAAGCAATGATCATGTCGGCATACTGGATGCACTTGTTGTAGTCTTTCTTCCACAGATACATGTCGCAAAGCATGGCGTGGATGGCATCCTGCGTGATGCGCCCTGTCTGGTACAGAGCCTTGGTAGAGCTGGAAGAAGGATAATTCTTCACGGCGTTGTCCTGCACATGCTCCAAATCGGTAATAAGCGAGTCAAGTACATCGTCGAACTTCGTGGCCGGGAGGTTCATCACCTGGTTGTCGTCGGCGAAGGATACGGTAGTGTAAGGCACGTCGCGGAAGGTACGGATCAGATAGAAGTAACACAAGTCGCGGATGGCGCTGGCCTCAGCGATGTCGGCATTGAGCTCCGACTGCGAGAAGGCAGGATCGGTAGCTGCTACGGCAGGTGCGTGCTCGATCAGTGTGTTGGCACTGTTGATGATGTAGTAGAACGGCGTCCATGTAGTGTAGCCGTTGGAGGCATCTATGTCCTCCTTGAAGATCTTCTGCAACGAGACGTCCTTCTCGATATTGCTGCCCGAGGTGACATTGTCGCTGCGGAACTCGCCCCAGATCATCATGCGCTTCACCACGCCGGCATCCTGCAGGCTGGCGTACAGACCGGTCATCATCTGGTCGACATCGGCTTTCTCGTTCCAGAACTCATCTTCCACCGTCACGTTCTGAGGCTTCACCTCAAGGAAGTCACTGCACGAGACAAGGCTCAGCAGGGCCGCAACGGCTGTGATAATGCTATATATTGTATTTCTGCGTTTCATGACTGTAATTGTATGATTAGAAGTCTACGGTGATACCCATTGTGACTGAGCGCGAACGCGGCGTCTGTGAACGGTCCACAGCAGGCGCATAGCCGCTCTGAACGATATCGGGGTCTACACCTGAATACTTCGTGATGACAAACGGGTTGTTGATGCTCGCATAGAAGGCGATACGGTTGAAGCCAAGGGCCTTGAGCTGCTTGGCCGTCAGAGCGTAGGACAGCTGGGCATAGCTCATACGCAGGTAAGAGCCATCCTCGACGAAGCGATCGCTGACCAACGTGTTGTAGTTGGTGTTGGTTCCGTACATGGCGCGTGGGATCGTGGTCACGTCGCCCTCCTTGCGCCAGCGGTAGTTCACTGCCTGACTCTGGTTGAAGTTACTGCTCATCGACTCAGCATTGAGGCGGGCAAGGTTGAGAATCTTGTTGCCGTAACGATATGTGAACTGTGTTGTCAGACGCCACTCCTTATAAGAGAAGGTGAAACCGAAACCTCCCGTAAGCTTAGGCAGAGAGGAACCGAGGTAGACGATGTCAAGCGCGTCGATGTTGCCGTCGTGGTTAATGTCCTCATACATGGCATCACCGCCTACGAAGGCATAGTTCTTACCCGTGCCATTGTTGTTGTAGTTGTAGCGCATCTGGATAGGATTGCCATCAGCGTCCAAGATAGGTTTACCCTCAGCATTGAAAGCGATAGGCGCTGTCTTGCCTGCGGCAAGGAAGGCCGAACGCTCTTCGGCATTCATATTCTTGAAGGTCTCAAAGTTGTACTGATAGACCCCTTTGCTGCGGAATCCATAGATGGCACCAAACGGATTGTGGAGCTGCACACGTTGGAGATACTGCCCGTTGGAGTAGTTAAACGTGGAGTTGAGCGAGTTGAGCATGTAGCTGTCCATATCCAAGAGCTCATTGCGGTTGTTACCGAAGTTGGCATTCATGTCAAAGGTGAAGTGACCAGCCGTAACGAGTTTCTTGGTGTTGATATGGAACTCCCAACCGGTGTTGCGCATCTTACCGTTGTTGCGGTAGGCGAGCGTGGCAAAACCGGTGCTCGACGGGATGCGGTAGTCCTTCAGCAACATGTCGGTGATGGTGGTACTATATGCCTCGAAGGTGATGAAGAAGCGGTCATCGAAGAGGCCGAGATCCACACCGAGGTTGTAGCTGGTATTTTTTTGCATACGCAGGTCGGTGAGCCGGATGTTCTGCGGGTGCATGGAGCTCATGTCGAGATAGCGGTTACCGGTAGCGTACTTACGCACGTAGAGGTAGTCCTGATTGGGCTGTACGCCCACAACACCCCAACTCGGACGCAAGGAAAGCATCGAGAGACCGTGGTCGCGGAAGACTTTCATGAACGGCTCGTCGACAATGTTCCAACGCAGAGAGACGGAGGGGAAATAAGCCCAGCGCTTCTTAGGACCGAACTTAGAAGTACCATCGGCACGCAGTGTGAAGTCAAACATATAGCGGCTCTTGTAAGCGTAGTGGCCCGAATAGGTGAAGTACATCGAGCGCCACTCGTTGTACCATGAGCTCAGACCCGTGTTGATACCACCGGCATCCGGACTGGAGAAATCCTTACCCGGCAGGCCCTTGGAGCCATTGCTCTGTCCGCTTGACGAACCAGAGTTGAGTTCGAAACGTCCCATCATCTGCAGGGAGTAGTCCTCATTGGCGAAGTGCGGGATGAAGGTCAGCGTGTGCTTGGTGTTGAAACCGAAGCTCTTGCTGCTGCCCGAACTGGCAAGGTTCACACCGTTGTTCCAGGCCACCGTGGTGAGCTCAGAGGGATAGAAGCTATTGTCGTACTGGTTGAAGACACTGGCATAGACACTACCACGGTAGTTGAGCTGGGTGTGTGAGGCATCCATACCCAAGAGGTGATAATTGATGACGAGCTCTGGATTGAGGTCGTAAGTGCTGCGCCCTTTCTTGGCGAGATGGGCACTGGCCACAGGGTTGACGAGTTTCTTCTGGTCATCCTTGAAAACATCTGACGCACTTTGCAGCATCTCGTAGTAGCGGTCGGTGTTCTCGCCGGTCACAGGATCCTGCTCGTAGATAGCCATGTTCGGCATCTTCTTCATGGCGATGTCGAGCAGGTTGTCGTAGTTCATGTCGTTCTTGGTGTAGGTCAGAGAGAAGTTGGTCGAGATCTTGATACGCTCACTGACATAGTAGTCCAGGGCCACATTGGTGGAGAAACGGTTGAGTTTCTGCATGATCATCGTACCAGTCTCATGGTCGTAACCCATACCGATACGGAACGAAGCCTTCTCACCACCACCCGTCACGGAGACATAGTGGTTTTGTCGCAGACCGTTTTGTGTGACCGCTTTGCGCCAGTCGGTGTTGTTGTTGTATTGTTCATACTCCGAGAACGAGGGATCATAGTTGATCTCACGGATGTTCTGGCTACGGATATCGCTCTGTGTGGGGTTGAAGTAGCTCTCCTTGAGCATCATCGTGTAGTCATCACCGTTGAGCAGTGCATAGCCTTGGGGCTGATGCGTGCCGGTGAGTTTCAGAGAGTAGCTCACGCGTGGCTTACCCATGGCACCACGTTTGGTAGTGATCTCGATGACACCGTTACCACCTTGAGAACCATAAACGGCAGTGGCGGCGGCATCCTTCAGAACGTTGATGGAGGCGATATCCTCAGGGTTGATGTTAAGCAACTCAGCGAACTTCTCGTTGTTGGCACCGGCAAGATCGAAGTTGGACATATCGACGTTGCGGATGTTGCCGTTGATAACGATCAGCGGGTTGGAGTCGGTGAGCGTAGAGAGTGACGAGGCACCACGCAGGCGAAGGTTGGAACCGGATCCCAAGTCACCGGAGTTGGCAATGATGTCCAGACCGGCGATACGTCCCTGCAGGGCTTCATCGATGGTCGTCACGCCCAGTCCTGCAAGGTCCTTCATGTTCAGACTCTGTGATGCGTAAGAGATCTCACGCTCAGGAATGCTCAAGTTGTTACCGGTGGTGCGGCGGCGAGCCGTGACGGTGACCTCCTTGATCTCGTTCTCCGTCTTGAGCATGATTTTATACTCACTGCGGTCCAAGGGCAGAGTCTGCTTCTTCATACCGACGAAACTGAACTGGATCTTGTTTTTCGGACTCTTCACCGCCATGGAGAAGTTACCGTTGAGGTCGGATACGGTAGAGTTGATGATACGTCCGCTGGCGTCGATCTCCACGACGGTGGCGCCCATCAAGGGTCCCATCTCGTCGGAGACAGTCCCATGGACGTTACCCGTCTGGGCCATCACGGTGGCACAGCTGAGCATTGCACCGGCGAGAATGGTCAGGCGGCGGTGCGACATCGCCTTGCGCAGCAATGCCTGTAGGTCTATGATATTATAATATTGTTTTCGCATGGCTTACTTTCTTCTGTGTTGGATGTATTTCTTTGCGAGACTCTTCCACGGGGTCATAGCGTTCTTACTGTAGAACAGCGGACCATCGATGAGATGGACCACAGCGTCGGAACTGCTATAGATCATCTTAGCATAGCCCGTACCGCTGAACCAGTACTCGCGGCAGATGTTGTTGTACAATCCCGATTTCTTTTCCACGTGGCGTACGTTGCCGGCCTCGTCCTTGATGGTGAGTTGCCCGCCCTTTTGGGTCACATTGATGGGATAGTAGACATTGTTGTCCGGGTCCAGAAGCATTGTCTCGTAGTTGCTTGTGGTGATGGCGCGATGGCTCACGGCACCATTGGCATCGGTGACTTCCTCATAGTTGGTGGGGTTGCCGCCAATAGCAATGGAGTTGTCCTGGATATGGTAGCATACGAAGTTGAGGATGCGCTCCTTGATGGCTTTCGCCATAGCAGCAGCGTTCTTGTCACCATCCTCACCTTTCTTATAATACTCGTCATACTCGCTCCACGTGGGCAGGATACCCTCGGCAGTAAGCTTCTTTATAGCTTCATTGGAAGGTACGTAGACCGTGTAGTTGAAGTTGTTGAAGAGGTTGATGTTGAAGTTACCATTGCTCTGACCGGCACAAGTGTACATCGTCTTCGACAACTTCATGGAGTTGACCAGCAAAGCATCGTTGCCGAGCTTCTCGTCAGGACCGATGAGGAGCTTGAGGAACTCAGAGTACTCTTCGTGATCCTTGAGTACCTGATAGACAGAGCGCGGACCGGTCATCGGGATCATCTTGTCGACGGTATAGGTCTTACCATTACCGTTCTTCGACAAATCGTAGATAGCAGAGACAGGTATGGAAGCGCCGTGGTCGATCTGCCAGCCACCGGCGACCGTCATATCAGCCTTGTCACCGTCAGTGACCTTGATGAGCGAACCACTCTTGGTCTTGTAGTAACTATAATTCGAACTGATAGGTCCGACGATAATAAGGTTGTTAATCAAGTCCTGCAAACGGTTCTTGATGATGTTTTCGGGCACGCTGGCCTGCAATTTATCACCAACGGCGATATTGCCATTCTCGTCGATGTCACAGCCATAGCGCATAGCCTTCACCGAGTTGCTGAGATTGTCCCAATAGAATACGATCACGGTCTCCTGACGATCACCAAAGTTGGCAGGGTCAACATAGTACAGCAAAGCGTTATTGTCAGGCAGGATGAGCGAGTAGTGAAGATACTCATTCTCCTTACCCTTGGCAGCCATGGAGTTGAGATAGGGTCTGAATTCAAGCTCATTGATGGCCCAGTTGGTGATGCTCATCGTCTCAGAGTTGTTCTTAGCCGGGAAGGCGACACTGTAATACTCCATCGGGGTGAACACCTTATTAGTAAGATAGATGACACCGTTGCAACCAATGAACGTGCTGTCCACATCGGCCGGCTTCACGCCCATCTCCTCTTTGGCATCGTTGACAATAGAGGAGAACTTAGAGGGAATAGCGTCTACGAAACTACCCACCATATTGACATTGATGAGAGAGGCGAGGATGTTGTCGGGCACATTGTCCCATGTGCCATAGCGCTCCTTGAGCATCTGTCCCTCGCCATTGTTCCACCAGTCTTCCAGTACCGTGTTGGTCGGCACAAACATCACGCCGGCATCATAGTGCAAGTCCTTGCCACTGGTGTTGGCGTACATATACTGATTCCATCCCGGATCGAAGTTCAGTGTGGCATCGCTGGGCATGTTACCCGGTGCAGGGTTGCCGGCGGTGACAGGCAGGGCACGGCCGTTAGGAGTGAAATAGTGGAGCGTGAAGACGGAATCGACACTGGCGTTATAGAGTCGGTTGTACTCTGTCGTCTTCGCTTTGTCGTAGTAAGGAGCGGAGAAGCGGTCGATGAGGTGCGCCCACAGACTGGTGTTGGCATGCTCATGAAGGATCTGTGCCATATTCTCAAACGGTTCCACGACATCATCCATCTTTTGGATGTATCCGTTCTTGCAGGTGATGTCGCGCTCCACCACCTTATGATCGCCGATGAGTGCGTCGCTCGTAGAAGTACTGATGCCATTGCTGAGGATCTTCACGTCCTCACTGGTGAATCCGTTCTTCTGCATAAACTCCGGCAGGAAGTGGATCATCGGTGCGGTGATGTCGCCCAAGCCTGTGTGTCCGTCGCGGAAAAGAATGATGTTCTTATGGTTGTTGCGATACCACGTCCATGCCTTTTGGTTAGGACTCATCTTGGTGTAGGGCATGGTATATACCGAGTCAAAAGCACTGGCAGAGGTCGGACGACGCATAGCGAGGCCTTTCTCCGGCGGTGTGGCAGACACGTTGCTCATCAGTTCGATGAGGTAAGCATTGTTGATGACCTGGTTGTTGAGCAAGAGTTTCTTCTGGGCGGTGGAGAGCTTGTCGTAGGAACGCGCGCCCCATTTGTTGTTCTTGAACCAGTTGTCATAGGTAGCATCATCAGCGACGAAGATCGTCAACGACCCCGTGTGACTCATCTTCTCGGTGAGTCCGAGGTCATCGATCAGCCTCAACGTGTACTGATAGTTGCCCTGATTCTTCAACTCCTCATAGATAGAGTTGCCCAGCCACGAGGGCTGTCCGGTCAGCAGGTCGTCCTTGCACGACTGGAGAGAGAGAGCACCTACCACCAGACCGATTGCGAAAGCAGATCTCGTGATTCCAAAAGTTAGGTGTTTACACTTCATGTGATTGTGGTTATATTATTATATTATTCTTTATCTTACGATTTTCTTTCCACCTTGGATATAGACGCCATGTCCGGCCGTCTTCAAATCGACACGGCGTCCGGTGAGCGTGTAGGCGCTGCTGTCGGTGGACGTTATATCGCGGACGTTACGGATTCCGGAGAGTTGTCCGAGATAGTGGAGGGTGAAGTTATCAAAGCAGCACCAGTCTGCCGATGTCCAACTGTCCTTGCGGATGCCCAGTGTGATGTCACCGGCTTTGGCGAGTGTGAGCTTGATGGTGTTCTTGTAAAGGCCATAGTTGTTGAAAGCCTCATTGGCCTGCGACACATTGTCGGGATAAGTATAGGGTGAGAAGGTGTAGCGTAAACTGGAGTTGTCATAGAGACTCATCACGGCAGCCTCTGCCTCGTTGGCATAAAAGACGGCATCAAGACTCTCTGTTCCCTCCTGATGCGCAGAATAGGCAGTGTTGATGCTGCCATTGCGGAAGAAGCTCTGCACACCGATCTCATAATCGCCCGCAGGCAGATTGGTGATGGTCTGATGAAAATCGAAGTTCTTGTTGTAGAACTCAGCCACCTGGCCGTTGGCCTGTGTAAACGATGTGTTAGCTTCCCAAGCGGCAGAGCCCTTGGAGAAGCCAGCATTGGCGATGAGTGGTGTCAGGTCTGTAGCTCGCCCCTGATTGGCTTCGTCGCGGAGAAAGCCCGCCACTTCGCCCGCAACCTTGGACAACGCCTTGGCAGCAGCGGTCATGCGGGCGGCATTCTCCTCAAAGGTAGTGGAGAGCGTGAGCGCCTCGTTGGCCTGGTCTAAGACCGCCTTCACAGATGTGTTGTCGGTGGTCTTATAGATAGCCTCTACGGTGGACAGGAGCGTCTTCACGCTGTCCCAAGAGAGGAGATAGTCGTATTCCGGCTGTGTGAGCTTGAGGATGCTGCCATGCTGGGCATTGTTGCTGCCGACGATGCGCATGGGAGCAGAGGGGTGGAGACCGTGCTCGTCAAGGCCAAGCGTCTTGTAACCGTAACCGCCACCATAGTTGATGAAGCTCAACTTCCACTTGGTCTGTCCGATCTCACGCCACTGTGTAGGAGCCTCGATGGCCTGGTTGTTGTCGCTGACATGGAATCCGTCAGTAATCGTCCACACCGTAGTGCCGGTGGTAACGTCGCCGTCAGCAGGCACAAGATGCGGTGCTGTCGCACGGTTGAAGCCATTGGCCTTCTCACATTTATAGACCATCTGATAATCATTGTCGACAGCATTGTACACGATGTCGGCATCGATGATGTCGTAGCCGGGATCGAAATAGAGACGTGGCTCCGTCAGTATGTTCAGATTTTTGTCAATGAGCTGATAATAGATGCGATGACGGTCGGGAAAGCCAACGCTGTAGTAGAGCACATAGCGGCGTGTGACCGGGTCATAGATGACTTGAGGTGCCCAGGCGGCAGTCATCTGGTCGGCGGTGATACCGCCGAGTGCCTTTAGGTTGTCGCTGCTCTCAAGGTCGATCTTCACGTTCTTCGTCCAGTGTACGAGGTCGGGAGTGAGCATCAGATCCATGATGTGGTTGCTGGTCCAGCCGAGCCGTGAAGTCATGTCAGTGCCCACGAGCATGAAGCCACCGTCCTCAAGGCGTGTGACATAAGCGTCGCGCATGCCGCCGGTGATGGTGTTGTCCTTGGTAGAGAACACCTCCGAGCCACTGAGCAGGTCGGTCCAGTACTGCCCCGTACGGCTCAGCGAATAACTTGTAAACTCGCCTTTGGAGCTCATGTGGGCATAGAGATAACCAGCCTTGTCCTTATCCTCAGCCTCGTAAGCAGAATAGGTGACGACAGCCTCGGGTGCCACATCTTTCACATCGTAGCGATAGATACTCAACGAATAGGCGGGAGCATCGAGGGTGAGCACGCCGTCGCGAGAGACGCTGACGGTCTGTTCCTTAGCGGGCACGACCTTGTTGGGCTCGTCCATCGTGTTCTCGTCAGTGCCGAAAGCCGATTGCAGACGCTGCACAGTGCCTGCGGTAGCCTCCATGTTCTTCAGGTTCAAGGTCACGGTGCGTGCCGAAGCGTAAGGATTGACGAGCTTGACGATGAGTTGGTTGCTCAGTGTGTCGAGCTGTACGCTCTGATAGACGCTGCGCTCGACCGGCAGAGAGAAGGTATGTACCGTCTCACCGTCGCGCTTGCAGATGACCTGACCGTCGCGCACATCCACCTCCAAGTCGTACCACTGACCATTGTTGACCGTAAACGCCTTCGGATCAATGGTGGTTTTGTTGCCATTTACACAGCGCTCCACGGCATCCTGGGTATTGTTCCATCCACCGATATTCCACCAGAAATAGTTGTTGCTGTCCTGATAGTTGAAGATGATGAGGAAGCCCTCACTGCCGCTGTCCTTACGCGCGCGTACCTTATATATATAGTCTCCCTTGACGGGGATATTGAGTACGGCCTTACAATCTTGGGCATTGTCGGACTGCGCGAGCACGCCGCCGTCAGCACTCCATGAGCCGGAGCCGGTAGTCCACTGTGCCAGTCCGCCGTTGAAGTCGTCATTGCCCAAAGCAGTACCGTCGGCATTGAGCAGCTGGGCATCGTCGTAGCTCACCTGCGTGTTCCAGGCGCCCACGCCGACCTTTTGTCCGGCCACGGCTTGCGCGGAGGTGTTTCCCGTCTCAGTCCATTTCAAGTTCTGCGTGCCAAGGTTGTTGCCCATCAGCTTCTGCACATAATAAGACGGAGTGACAAAGTTCTGATCGGCATTGAAGTGTATCATGTCGTAGGCCCAGGTGGGATTGCTCTCGTGAGTGAAGATAGGAGCAAAGGAAGCCATGCGGCACACATCGCTGTTACGCTCCATGCCCAGCATATAGACGGCCTCGCTGAGAGCGGCAGAGAGGTTGCCATATTTGCCGTAGCTGCCTCCGTTGGCGGCATACTCACCATTGTAGACACCGATGGAGCGCGACACGTTGTCGTATTTGTTATAGTTGGCAATCATCCAGTCGGCAGTGCGGTAATAGTGCTCGTCGACGAGTTCCACAGGGTTGGCATTGCGCCACGAGGGGTTGTCGGTGCCCCAAGCTTCGACGTTGCCGATGCAGACGATATCCGGGTATTTTGCTTTGATGGCATCATAGAACATCTTATAGCGCTCGGCATACTCACTGCTCTGGGCGTTGGCGTCGGCTTGATAGTTTTCATTACCAATCTCAATAAATTTCAAGTTGTAAGGAGCGGCATGACCGTTGGCCACACGCTTGGCGCCCCATGTTGTGGAAGCGTCGCCATTGGCATACTCGATAGCGTCGAGACAGTCCTGCACAAGGGCCTTGGTGTCGTCGAGCGAGAGTGTGAAGCCATGACCGAGACCAACGTTGACGACAAAGAGCGGTGCGGCACCGAGATCCTCGCAGAGTTGCAGATACTCGTCGAAGCCGAGACCGTCGGATGACCAGTAGCCCCAATTGCGGTTCCAGTGTCCTGGTCGCTGCTCAATGGGACCGATGGTTTTCTTCCACTGGAAAGCATTGTCGTAGCCTTCCTGTCCCTCGACATAGCAACCGCCGGGAAAGCGCAGGAAAGAGGGATGGGTGTCGGCAAGCAGCTGTGCCAGATCGGGACGCAGTCCATTGGCGCGCCCCTTCCACGTAGCGGGGAAAAGCGAGACGACGTCGACGGTCATCGTGCCGTCGGCGGTAGCGAGGAGTTGCAGGCTGCCTTTGGCAGCGTCAGTATGTGCGGTAATCGTTGTCGTCAGTTTTGTCCAGTCGGTCGCATTGACCTCACCGACGAGGGCAGCTTCACCGACAGTCTTTCCCTTCTCGTCGACCAATCGGGCCACGAGATGGTTGTTGAGGGCTTTGCTGCCCTTGACCCAAAGAGAGAGCGTGTAAGTAGAGCCATTGCGCAACGCCATGCCCCAGTATCCGTTGTTGACGATACCCTTCGGCGCGGAAGCGGAAGATCCCTTGACCGTTACAGTCAGAGCATGACCCTGAGACTTGTTGAGCAGCCCGGCACCGGTCAGACTCATGGTGGCTCCGTTGATCGCCTGCCAGCCTTCCGTGCCGTCCTCAAACGAGCGGTTCTTCACAAGCTCGGCATAGAGTCCACCCTCACCGGCATGGTTGATTTCCTCAAAGAAAAGGCCATATTGATAAGGACTGGTTAAAGGACCACGCAACGTGGCGTCCACGTTCATCGTGATTTGTGCCTGCGCATGTGAGGCGGTAGCCAGTAAGACAAGTGAGAGGGCTTTTGTGATTGTTCTCATTCCCCTTGGGTGTATGATGTTATTGGGTAGGATTATAGATAGTTATAACAATTGGCAAGGAAGAAAAGCCATGGTGGCGGTCCCGAAGCTCAGAGGCTCAGGACCGTCGCCAAAAGCTAATTCAATTCTTTGTATATATTCGCGTTAGCGAACGATCATCTTCTTGAAGCTGACATTGCCGTTGGCGTCTACCACCTTGACAATGTTCAGACCCTTCTGCAGACGGTTGACACGACGTCCGTCGAGGGTGTAGACCTCTTTGACGGTGAACTTGCGGTCAGCAACAGCGTTGGTGATACCCGTAGAAGGATCCTTCTTGCTGTTCTTGCCGTAGTAGGTCAGTGTCCAGTTGTCGCAGATCACCCAATCACTGCCGTAGTTGGTACTAGTCTTCTTCAGACCGATGGTCAGCTCACCATCCTCGCCCACCTTGACGATGATGCTGTTGAGATACTCGTTGCCGGTTCCGCCGTTCTCGTTCTCTGTGAAGAAGGCGTTGGCGGTGACCATATCGTTAGGCACATAGTACACTGTACCGTCCTTGTCGGTGACTGATGTGGTACCAGAGATACCACGGGTCTCGTCAGTAGCAGCGTCGGAAGCAAGCAGCGCGATTGGCTTGGTGATGCTGTCGCTGCCAGCCACGGTATACATCATGGCGTTGGGGTTGTTCTCACCAGCCTTGAAGTGTTTGAGGTCCTCTGCTGTAGTTCCGTAGCGGTAGAAGGCATGCACCTTCACCTCGTAGGTACCGGCGGGCAGACCATGCAGTGTCTGCGAGAGGTCGAAGTTCTTGTTGAAGTACTCCAGCAACAGTGCGCTCTTCTGTGTGTCGTCATTACCAAAGTTATAGCCGGATGTTGTCCAACCTTCCACAGAGTTGGCCCCCTCTTTTTCGAAGTTCGGGGTCTTGATGCAGCACGTCATATCGACCGGATTGTCATCGCTTGCATTGTCAGCGTCAGCAGGAATACCCAACTTGGTGATCAGGTCAGCGATCTGCTTCTCGTAGTCAGCGACATCCTCATCGTTGAGCTCACCATTGGTGATGGCTGCATCGATCTCGCTGAAGAGCTCCGAGGCGGCATCAAGGACGCTCTGCTTAGCCGGCGATGTAGCGCGCACGCTGCTGAGGTTGTCGTTGTCGGTCTTCAGCTGAGCGAAGAGGACACGAGACTTAGAGAGCGTATCATTGGCGGCAATAGCACCGCAGAGTGCCTTGAACAGCGTCTTGCCATCGGTACTTTCAACAGTGCTCTGTGCAGTATCGAGAGCCTTGTTGGCCAATTCCTTCGTCGACTTGCCGGTCGGATCTGTCTTCTCCAAAGAAGCAGAGAGTTTGGTGATCTCCTGCTCGAGCAACGGCTTGACGACATCTGCCTTAGTGCCCTGGAAGGTCATCTTGAAGTTGTCCCAGATCGACCAGCTGTCACCTGCCTGGTTAGAGTTACCCTTCACGCCGAGACGGAGCACATCACCCTTCTTGGCAACCACACCGAACGAAGTAGCAGTGTACATGCCCTTGCTGAAGGCGATACCGGCATTGACCATATCGTTAGGATACCAGTTAGCTTCGTCGGGATCAATATAAGGAGCAGGATTGGCATCCTCCTTGTAGAGTTCGCCTTTGGCTACCTTCTCGTCAAAGACGCTCTCAAAGCTGCCGGAGTTGTCGTTGACATAGACCTTCACGGCATCCTTGTACTGAGCTGCCGTACCGTCGTTATAAGCATTGTAGGCATCGTTGCCTCTCTTGTAGCGGTAGAAGCCTTGGACGGTGATGGCGTACACACCGACAGGAGCATCCGCCACCTCCTGATAGACATCGAAGTTCTTGGCGTTAAATGCCTCGAAGCAACGGTTCTCCTTAGGACCACCATAAGCGACGTTACCACTGACCTTCTTCACCGTCCAGCCCTTGTTGTCGGTCTCGAAGCCTGCGTTGACGATGAACTTATCAGTAACGTCGGTACCCTCGGAAAGGCCGTTCTTGATAGCGTCGTCGTTCATCTTCTTCAGTTTGGCAGTCTCAGCCTTCACTTCCTCAGTGGTGGCTGTGAGGTTGTTGAGAAAATCCTCCTCATCCTTCATCTGGTCGCCGAGCAAATCCTTGTCGTCGCCGTTGACCTGGTCGTCGTTGATGGTCTCGTTGCACTTGTCGTAGATTTCCTTATAATCTGCCCAAGCCGCCATGTTGTCCTTGATGGCCTGCTCGCCGGCCTTGATCTTCTGGATGGCATCGAGCACACCGGCCTTGGCAGTAGCAGTCAGACCGCTGACCATCGTCTTGAACTCGTTGGTCATGCCCTGTGTGATCAGTGTGGTAGAAGGCAAAGTCGTATAGTCGTTGACCTGACTCTTGACATCGTCGAGCCATGCGGTATAAGCGTCAGCACCGTTGCCGTAGTATTTCAGCTTAAAATCGTCGAAGAGCGTCCAGTCGCCGTTGATTGTCTTATCCTTTTTCAGACCTACCTGCATCGTACCGTCGTCGGTAGCAAAGAAGAGTGTGCTGAGGTAAGCGTCGCCGTCATTGAAGTAAGCCTCGGCCGTCTCCATATTATTAGGAATATAGAGCGTGTTGCCGTCATCATCAGTCACATTGGACTCGTTCATGCCCTTGGCGGCAGTGATGGCACCGGCAAAAGCATTCTTGATGTTACTCTGCACAGTGTCAGTGCCTGCGATGGCATAGAGCTTAGCGTTCTGCTCTGCGTTATTCTTAAAGTTAGTATAGGAGACATCAGAGAATCCGGCACGGTAGAAAGCCTTCACCGTGAGGGCATACACGCCCTTAGGACCACCGGTGAGCTTCTGATAGAAGTCATAAGTCTTCTCATAGAACTCAGCGTCGGTATAAGACTGGAAGCCAGGAGCGGTTCCCGACCATCCGTCTTTCTTGTTGTTGTCGAAGCTCGGATTGGTAATGAGCGAAGTCATTTCCTTAGGAGCAGCAGCCTTCGTGTTCTCCTCTACATAAGTAGAGTACTCAGCCTTCAGGTCAGCGAGAGCCTGCTCCAACTCAGCCTTGGTCTTGGAGTTGTCGTTGTAGATAGCGACATACTTGTCAACGTTCATGCCGTCGGCTGTAGCAGTAACCATCAGGCTACGCAGATTCTCAGCTGCGTTGTAGATGCTGTCGGCATCGAGATATTTGGCATAGTCGTCCTCAGAGACGAAGTACCAGTCGACATAACCATCGTCAGTAGTCAGGTTCCAATAGAGCTTGGTGTCGCTGCCGTCCTTCTTGGCACCGATAAACTGAGTGCCGTCCTCATCGGGCTTGTTTGCAGGGTTGAGGGAACTGGATCCAAGGCGATAGACATCATCGCCCTGCTTAGAGAGTGTGAAAAGGGTGTCGGCCTGGTTGTTCAGGTCTACCCAAATATCACCATTAGCGGCGAACCAAGTGTTGAGCCACTTCTTCTTTGACTCGACAGAATCCTTCAGAGCGACCACGCCGTCTACGGCCACACCATTCTCGTCGAGGTGCTGGGTGATGCGTACCTTGTAGCCGTTGTCAGCATAGCTGGCACGTGTGCCCCAGTCGTTGGCTCCGAGCAGGAATCCCTTTGCATCCTTATTATAGAGGTACATGGTCTTGCCCATCTCCAGAGGAGACTTAGCAGGTGCTGGTTTCACACGCGGCGTGATTTCTGCATTCACCTGAGCCGTTGCCATCAGCAGCGCACTCGTCAGAAGTAAATTTGAAATGTCCATAAGCTAATAAGTGTAGGATAAATTTATTAGAGTTTAATTTATTATTAGGTGTAAATTGTACTCGCAAAATTAGTGAAAAAGAATTAAATCATGGGTAACAAATTGTGATTTATAGGGCTATAAATCGTGAATTGGTGTATTATTGCCTGTTTTTTATCTTCTCACCACAAGCTTTTTCCCACCAATGATATACACTCCCGGGCGCAAGGCTTGGAACTTTGAAAGGTCGTCGCAGACCTTGCGGCCGTCGAGGGTGTAGACCGCAACCGGTGCAGAACCCGTGTGTACGGCGACGATACCCGTGGGGTCTTCACCTTTCGCGAGAGCAGCAACATCGTCAGCAGAGAGCGCCTCGCTGTAGACGCGGAAGTCGTCGTAGGCATGGCTGCAATAAGCCTCGTCGTAGGAGTGGGGATGACCGAGATAGTTTTTCTTCGTCTTGCCCATGTCGGCTGGTGTCATGGCCACATCCATGGCAAATTCACCGGCCGGCGCACCGTTGACGTAGAGCACGACCTTGGTTCCCTGCTGTGTGAGGGCGATATGGCTCCACTCGTCGTCGGCGAGTGAGAGGCCGCCAAAGGTTTGCTGGGCAAAGCCCTTGGCTGTCTTAAAGGTGAAAGTGAGGTCATTGGTTCCCAACACGAGGGAAAGATAATAGGAAGTGCTGCCAAAGGTGCAGAGCGTGCCACGCTCAGCCGACGGGCGCACCCAGGCGGCGATGGTGTAGTCAGCGACATCAGAGAGGGCATCGTTGTCAATCTTCAGATAGGAGCCTTTGTCCTTGGACATGACCAGAGCCCCGCCATAGGTGGCGTTCACCCAAGTGGTGTCCTTGAAGATCGTGCCGTTGAATCCGCCCCAATTGTCATAGGCGATACCGCCGGCCATCTCGTCGAAAGCATAGTGGAGATAGTGCCCTTTCACTGGGCGGGCCTCCAAAGCATCGCTCAGCGGACCGAGATCGTCGCCCTTAGCCATCTGCACCTTATAATAATAGGTGTTGCCGTTGGTCACCGTGGCATCGGAGTAAGAACCGGAGAAGGTAGTGCTCATCAGGGTATAGTCCCCCTTAGCCTTCGTTGCGCGGTAGACATTGTAGCTGAATCCTGACTTATAGTCCCACGAGAGCGACACCTTGCCGTCGCCGGCTGCTATATGGATATTATCCACCGCTGTAGGAGTCTCTCGCTTGACGGTGGTCACGGCGAGCACGGCCGACACATTGTCCTTGGCGGCGGTGGTCAGGGAATAGGCCCTATAATAATAGGTGGTATTGTCGGTCAGACCGTTGTCGATGAATGAGGTGCTTGTGAGGTTGTCGGCCACGACATTATAGTCCCCGTCCTTCTTGTCGGCGCGTTCGATGCGGTATCCGCGTGCACCGTCGACGGCATCCCAGGTGAGACGTATGCTCGACGTGGTCACCTCAGCGGTCTTGAGCACGGGAGCGGCGACAGCCTTGTCACGTGTGAGGGTGAGCTGTCGGGAGAAGATAGACTTCGTGTCTTTATAGCTCACGGCAAAGACGCGGTAGACGGTCTTGGCGTTTCCGGCGATCGGTTCGGAGTAGGTTACTGTGCCCCCGGCCTGATAGTCCTTGCCAAGGAAGAGCGTGTCACAGGTCTCGTAAGCCACACGGCTGTCGACGAGTCGCTGCACTACATAGTACTTTCCGGTCTCGCCGTTATGATCATACCATGAGAGGTTGACCTTCTTGCTGAAAGGCGAGACGGCCATCTCGGGCAGCGGCGGAGCAATCTTCCATTTGAAGTCGTAGGCGTTGGCCTTGCGGTAAGCCAGCGGCGACTTATGTTCGGCATAGACCTTGCCGGCGGGTGTGAGAGAGTCGCCGAGCACGAGGGCACGCGCGTCTTGCACCCAGTCATATTCATAGTAGCGCTCGAGGTTGTCCATCTTGTCGAGGGCAGGCAGGCACTCGGCCATGAACTTCCGCTGGCGCTCGCCATTGGCTGCCGTGTAAGGACGGTCATATCCGCCACCGGCGTTCTTGGTCTGGTCGGGCCACCACTCGTTGGACCAGTTGGCACCATTGTTCCACTCGGTGATCCACACGGGACGGCCCCCGCCAACGCTGGAGAGATGGTCGATGCGCTGCTTGAGCGTCTCGGCATTGAGGTTGGGCTCATAGATGTGGGCCACCATGAAGTCGACACGATAGTTGAGCGAGTCGGCGAGTTTGATGAAAGCGTCGTTCCAGCTCCACACCGAGGTAGGACCGGGCGAACCGGCACGCATGCCCGACTGCATCACGCTGGGCCACATCTTGATGACGTCGACGGCCGTGGCGGGATGTTCGCGCTTATCGTTGGTGTTGTCGGGCTCGTTGTATCCGAGCACGTGGGTGGTGTTTTGCAGAGCGTTGATGGTGTTGGCAGAAGGCCATCCGGCATGGTGGAACTGGGGAGAGAACTCCACGTCGAGCTGCGGGTCGCCGCCCATGCGGTCTGCGCTCCAGTTATAATATTCTGTGACGTTGAGCTTGTTGGCATCGCCGACACCGGGATTGCCGGCACGTCCTTTCTTCGACACCCACTCCCATTTGAAGCAGCGCACAAAGCTGACAAACCGTTCCATGCCCTCAGGGAGCACGGGCATCTCCAGGTCTGCGTCGTCAGCGATAAACACTTTGCTGAATCCGGTGCCGTTGGCATTGTTAGCCAGTGTGGCCATGAAACCACGGCGCAGCTTGAACGAGCGTATCTTGTTGTCCCACTCACCAAGGTTGTTGTGATAGGTGTTCACGTCCATGGTCATGGAGTTTCCCGTGAAGTTCTTGCCGTCGTAGACGGTGATGGCACTCTTGCAGGCAGCCTCGCCATAGGGGATGACCACCGTGCCATTGTCGTAGATAGCCACTCGCACATTGTTGTTTGAGCGGTTGGAGACATTGAAGGCGACGGCCTTTCCGTCCACAGTCACCTGCTTGAGATACTTAGCAACGACATTGCTGGGGCGTACATTGTCGAAGAACAGCCAGGCGTTTTCGCCCTGCAGGTCTACAGTAGACCCGCCCGCCAAAGGTGCGGTGCCGCTGGTGATGTGAAGGTCGGTCTTGCCCATGACCGTCACGGCGTAGCCATTGTAGGAAGCTACGGTTTTCTTTCCTGCATTGTTCACACTGGTGCTGATCAAGCTGGCTGTCATTTCTATGGATGGGACTTTTGCTGTAGATGCCGCGGCATATCCACATCCGACGACCGTCAGGGCCACCGCAAGAAGGAATGAGTAAAATCTGTGCATATAGATAGGTGTAATAAATTTGGTCTTTGACCCGGTTGTATTCGGTTATGTTTCTATTGCAAAGATAGTATGAAATGTGTAAGCGATGGGACACAGAATGTGAATGTCGGGCAACAAATCGTTATTTTGCTTTAATCCTTGCTATGCTGATACCAGATTTACTTATTCTTTATCGACCATTCTGCTCTCACCTTTTTATAATGTTTATGCAAGACAAGTCGAAAAAAACGCATAAAGAAGAGTGTCGGGGTAAGAAATTGTCCACATGTAGGATAATAATTCGTGATATTCTTGGCTCGATATTTTTTTTTTGCTTACCTTTGCATAAGTATGAAACGATTGAAAAACATAAAGCGAGCGGTGCTGTGGCTCGTAATGCTGTTATGGCAGCACTATGCGATGTACGCCACGGGGCTCCGCAGCTTCCCTCCTATTTTGCTCTCTCCCTCGGAGAATGCCTTCTGCATGATGTTTGACCATAGAGGAGTGCTGTGGATCGGTACCAACAATGGGCTCAAGAGCTACGACGGGTATCAGGTGAGGACCTACCGGTCGGATGCCTACTCACCACATCTGCTGCCCAACAACACCGTGCGATCTCTCGCCGAGGACAAGCACGACAGGCTGTGGGTGGGCACGCGCAACGGGCTGCAGCGCTTCGACCTGCGCACCGGACAGGTCACTACCTTTCATCTGCCCGACGAGAACCAGCGTATCATCTACACGCTCTATGTCGACCCGCAGGGACGGCTGTGGGTGGGCACCGACGGCGGACTGTCGGTCTTTGACGAGAAGACACAGCGATTCCACACCTATAATAATAAGAACTCGTGGCTCATCACACCTGACGGGAAAAAGACGAGGATGACAGGCTACAGCGTGAAGAGCATCGTGCAGGCTCCCAACGGCGACCTGATCGTCGGCACGTGGGCGGCAGACCTCCTGCGCCTGCGCCGTGGCACGCATACTTTTCTGCGCTATCCTGCCCTCAACGCCGTCCACTCGGCCTACTCGCTCTGCTATGACCACCGCGGACGCCTTTGGGTGGGCTCTTGGGGATGCGGCGTGGTGCGCGTAGACAATCCCGATGATGTCCGCCATCCTGCGGTGAAGGCTTATCCTTTCACCACCGGCAACTTCGACATCTTCCTCAGCATCGTGGAAGATCCCGTCACTCACTGCCTGTGGGCGGCCACGCGCGAGGGCATCTGCACAATCAACCCCAACGACGACAATGCGCAGTGGCAACCGATCACCAACATCGACGGCACAAACCTGAACTACAGCAACGGTATCGCCACGGATCTCTGCGGCAACGTATGGCTGCTCACACAAAACAATGGCATCATTCAGACGACCTTCGACCGGTCGCCGTTTCTCAACTATGACCTGAACATAGGGCAGCAGTCCTTCCCCGTCAACTTCATCAGCTCGCTCTACACACCCGACGGCAACACGTTCTGGCTCGGACTCAATCCCTATGGCATTGCATGCTATGACCGCCGGACGGGCACCACACGGCTCAACCGCGACATTCCCGGCTTCGGCAATATTCCGGCGAGCGCGTTGACCACGAGCTTCTCGGGTATCATCCGGCGGAGCAACGGTGACCTGTGGTTTGCTGACAACAACTACGGCATTATCGTCAAGAAGGCGCAGGGCGAGGCAGAGGTGCTCGACATGAGCAACTCGCCATGGTTGAAGGAGAATTTCGTCAACACGATATTCGAGTCAAGCCGACACGTTCTTTGGATCGGACAGCACAGCGGTCTGAGCATGGTGCTGCCCGACGGCCGCGGCTCCCAGGTCACGCTCCGGCAAGGCAGCCGCGACCTTTCGAACTGCGACATCCGTGGCATCAGCGAGGACCGGCAGGGCAACATCTGGCTGGCTACCGACAACGAGGGCATCATCTGCGTGGTGAAGCCCGACGGCCGCCATGCCCGTATGAGCGTGAGGCAGTACGCGCCGCAACAGGGCAACTTTGCCGTCGACGACGCCACCAACTGCTTGCAAGACCGCGAGGGACGGCTGTGGGCCATCTCCAACAGCGGCGGTCTCTTCCTCTACAATGCTGCCGGTGACCGCTTTGAGGCTAAAAATCGCGACTATCACCTCGCTGGCGACCGTGTCCTCGCCATCGCTCAGGACGGTGGGGGTGACCTGTGGCTGACGTCCGACCATGGTCTCATCCGCCTTTGCCTCGACAAGGACTGCAAGCCGACGGATGTCAACTACTACACGCGTGAGGACGGACTCGGCGACCTGCTGTTCTCGGAAAACAGCATCGCTGCTTTCGGCAGGGAAATCTATCTCGGCAGCCGACATGGTTTCATCGCCTTTGACCCGTCCGCCATGTCAAAGAAGCAAAAGACGAACTACCGGCTGATCATCACCGACATCGTCGTCAACGATGAGCCGTGGCGACAGATGACCGACAGCACGCTGCGGCAGCGCATCTCCCGAGAGTCGCCGTCGTTTACGCGTCGCGTCACACTGCCCACGTCGGTGAAGAAGATCAGCTTTGATTTCGCGCTGCTCTCCTACGGCAATGCCAAGAAAAACATCTACTCGTATATGCTTCAGGGCTATGACGACGATTGGAAATACTGTGCAGGCGGCAGTCACAGTGCGACGTATCAAAACCTGCCATCGGGCACGTACCACCTGCGCGTGCGCGCCGCGGGCAGCAACGGGCAATGGCAGGAGATGGACTATCGCGTCACCGTCAGAGTGCTGCCGCCGTGGTATGCGTCGTGGTGGGCATACCTTATATATATAGTACTCCTCTGTGCGGCTACCTTCGCCACGATACACTGGTATCGTGAGCACCTGCGCACGCAAAACCGGCTGCGCATGGGCGTGATGCTGACCAATATCACACACGAACTGCTTACGCCGCTGACGGTCATCTATGCCACGATCTACAAGCTGAGATCAATGGCACCGCAATATGAGGACGAATATGGAGTCATCGACAACAACATCCAGCGCACCAAACGCCTCTTGACACAGATACTCGAGGTACGCAAGAGCCAGGCCGGACAGCTGCGGCTGAAGGTGAGCCGTGGCGACCTCGCCGCGTTCATCGGCAACGTGGTGGAAGAGATCAGGCCCATGGCTGAGCAGAAACGCATCAGCCTTGAGACTGCTCTGCCGGATAAGGAGGCTACTGCATGGTTCGATACTGACAAGCTCGACAAGATCCTCTACAACCTGCTCTCCAACGCCATCAAATACAACCGCGACAGCGGCCACATCCTGCTCTCGCTCGTCGTCAAGGACTCCATGGCGATGATCAGCGTGGAGGACAACGGCATCGGCATGGACAGGCAACAGCTCAACCATCTCTACACCCGATTCTTCGACGGCGACTACCGACGACAGAACACCGGAGGCACGGGCATAGGCCTGGCGCTCGTCCACGAACTCGTGGCGCTCCATCACGGCACGATCCACTGCAAGAGCAGCAAGGGCGTGGGCACAACGTTCACCGTGACGATACCCGTAAACAAAAAGGCATATCCCTCCCAGGAGATCGACAGCTCGGTGATCAGCAAGGAGGTGGACAGCGAGACGATGCGCTATCTCACGAACAATAACGAGACCGGGCCAGGCATCCGCGAGGAGCGTGTCGTGGTCAAAGCCAACGTGCCCGCCATGCTCGTCGTGGAAGACAACGCCGACCTGCTGGAGCTGATGAAGCAGGCGCTCAGCAAGCACTACCGGGTGATCACGGCGAAAAACGGCAAGCAGGCGTGGAACACGATACAGAAAGAGCGGCTCGACATTGTGGTCACCGACGTGATGATGCCTGTCATGGATGGCATTGAGCTCACGCGACGGATCAAAAACGACCAGAGCTTCTGGCAGCTGCCCGTCATCCTGCTCACCGCCAAGGACCGGCAGGAAGACGAGAACGAGGGCTATGCCATCGGTGCGGACGCTTACATCACGAAGCCGTTCTCGTTTGAGGAACTCACGCTGCGTGCCGACATGCTCATCGCCAACCGGCAAAAGGTCAGAAACAACGTCCGGCAGGAAGCCATACTCCAACAACATGCCGAGACAAAGGCGCCCTCGGGCAGCGATCCCGACAAGGCTTTCATGGTGCGGGCCACGCAGATCGTGCTGGACCATCTCGATGACACGGCATTCGACCGCGAGGCCTTCGCCAAGGAGATGCTCGTCAGCTCGTCGACTCTCTATAATAAGGTGCACGCGCTCACGGGCAAGACCATCGTGGAGTTTGTCAACAGCATCCGTCTCGATGAGGCTGCGAAGCTCCTGCGTGCAGAACCTTCGATCACCATCGTGGACCTTGCGGCGCGCGTAGGCTTCAACACGCCGAAATACTTCTCGCGCTGCTTCAAGAAACAGTTCGACGTGCTGCCCAAAGACTACCTGTAATGCGCCGCTGGTGCCTTATGATTGAGAGTGCCGCACGGCGAAGCAGCAGTCTGGCAGGGGAAGAGGCTCTCTGCCGGCGAGTTCTGCTGGGCTGTAGGCATCCCCGGAGCAGGTAGACGCCGAGCGAATGACTGCGCGGAAAGTCGGGAGGAGCGGAGGACCAAGAAAGAAAGCTTTGAGGTTAACTTTTGTTTGCAGTCTGCAAGTATCTGGTTATCAGCTTGTTTTAAAAAAGTTACACGAGGCGCATAAAAAAGTTGCTAAAAAAAGAACAACGTATTGAAAAAATGCGTACCTTTGCAGCGTTGTTAATAAACAAATGATTGTTTTACAGATTTAAAAAGCAAAGAAAATGAAGAAATTAGTTTTTATGTTCGTAGCTATCGCAGCTATGTCTTTCGCATCTTGTGGTAATAAGAACCAGAGCGCTGCTCCTGCAACTGACTCTGACACAACAGC
>DLDU01000051.1:65043-94192 GCA_002481295.1 Prevotella sp. UBA7764
AAGTAATCGTTAGCTCGAACTGAAAAATGAGAGAATACGCCCGAGGCTATTTGCCCCGGGCGTTTTTGTTTGTTGATGTTTACGATTGAGGTAAATCTGGGGTCTTGACGTGTGTCAACTTTTTCAAGTGTAAAAGCAAGAAAGGGAAGGGGAGACAGACCGCCTTTCAATATTTGGCAATACCTTTGCATTGTAAAAAAGTAAAAAGGATATAATAGGAAGGAAAATTTAGAGATGGTAACGATTATGATTGTCGTAACGGCTTCTGTCGCAGTGATCGCGCAAACTGTCACTTTCATCAAGGACATGAGAAGAGACTGAAACGAGCATCGCATGGCGATAGAAATCAGGGCCTCACACTGATGTTTTCGGACTGAGTCAGTGTGGGGCTTTGTGCGTAATGGAGGTGTTATGAACAGGGGCGGTTGCAAAGGAGAATAGCGATTGTTGGATAAACTGACAAAAAAACGGGCGCGAGAACGCGATTTTTGCGAGCAGGTGTGGTCTTGGGCCTGATTTCCCGATTTTTGTCAGTGATATATAATTGTCTGACGGCCAATGACTTGAATATCCTTTACATCGTTTCTTGCTTAAAAAGCAGCTCTTTCTCACGAAATTCTATAGAGTTTTTTCGATCATCTCGGTGACTTTACCTCATCAAAGCGGTGATTTGATGAGGTAAAATCACCGAGATGACACAATGAAATCACTGATTTCTCACTTTTGGAATACTTTTCCGGCGTTCAACTCCTTGTTTTTTGATTTTTCTTTCTCTATAATGCAAGTTGCTGTGGAGGACTTTTTGTAGGATTTATTTCTATTGGTTGCAATGCCCGTTCCTATTGGTTAAATAAATAAAAAAGCGGGTGGGCAAAGGTACATCCTATCTCCAAATCTCTTATTTTTGCAAGTGAAGTGACGAAAGTCATTGCATGTGTTTTTTAACAAATCGTTTTCCTTAAAGCCTAATTCGCTATGATGAAAATTGGAATTCCCAAAGAGATCAAGCAGGGTGAGAGTCGTGTAGGCATGACTCCCGCCGGTGTCGCCGAGTTGATTAAGCACGGTCATCATGTCTTTGTACAGCATACGGCTGGAGAAGGCAGTGGCTTTTCCGATGAGGCATACGAGCACGTAGGTGCCGAGATACTGCCGACGATCGAGGATGTCTATGCCCAGTCGGATATGATCATCAAGGTCAAGGAACCGATCGAACCGGAGTATGCGCTGATTCGCAAAGACCAGTTGGTCTACACCTATTTCCATTTTGCCAGTGACTGGCCGTTGACTGAGGCTATGATCAAGAGCGGTGCAGTGTGCCTGGCCTACGAGACGGTGGAGGAAGCAGACCACAGTCTGCCGTTGCTGCGCCCGATGAGTGAGGTGGCCGGACGCATGGCTGTTCTCAATGGTGCCTATTATCTTCAGAAGACAAAAGGCGGAAAGGGGAAGCTCATCAGTGGTGTGCCCGGCGTGAAACCGACGAAGGTGCTCGTCCTCGGCGGTGGTACTGTCGGTGAGGCAGCCGCTCGCATGGCAGCAGGTATGGGTGCTGATGTGGTGATCACGGACATTTCTTTGCCCCGTCTGCGTCAGTTGAGCATCGAGTTGCCGGCTAATGTGACGACACTCTACTCGTCTGAGCACAACATCCGGCAGGAGTTGCGCGATGTAGACATCGTCATCGGCTCAGTATTGATCCCCGGTGACAAGACTCCCCATTTGATTACACGCGACATGCTCAGTCTGATGGAGCCCGGAACGGTATTGGTCGATGTGGCGATCGACCAGGGTGGTTGTTTTGAGACTTCTCATCCGACGACACATGCCGAACCGGTCTATACCGTAGACGGCATCGTGCATTACTGCGTGGCAAACATCCCCGGTGCAGTGCCAAACACGTCGACCATGGCACTGACCAACGCTACGTTGAAATACGCTTTGCAGCTTGCTGACAAGGGATGGCGCAAAGCATGTGAAGACAATCCGGCCCTGCGCAAAGGCCTGAACATCGTTGAAGGCAAGGTGGTGTTCAAACCTATCGCTGATGTGTGGGGATTGAAATAAAAAAGCAGTGACCCTCGCTGGGAGGGTCACTGCTTTATTATTATCTTTCAGTAGGAACTTTCTTTGCTTAGAAGTTCTCAGCTTTGAGCTCGAAGAAGCTCTGCGGATGCTTGCAGACGGGGCAAACCTCGGGAGCCTTAGGACCAACAACGACGTGTCCGCAGTTGCGGCAAACCCAGATGGCATCACCGTCGCGGCTGAAGACGAGAGCATCCTCGATGTTCTTCAACAGCTTGCGATAGCGCTCCTCGTGAGTCTTCTCGATGGCAGCGACAGCGCGGAACTTGTAGGCGATCTCTGTGAAGCCTTCCTCCTCAGCTTCCTTAGCCATGTGGGCGTACATGTCAGTCCACTCGTAGTTCTCGCCGTCAGCGGCAGCCTTGAGGTTCTCGCGTGTGCTCTTGAGATCGCCGCCTTCAAGATACTTGAACCACAGCTTAGCGTGCTCCTTCTCGTTCTGAGCGGTCTCCTCGAAGATAGCAGCGATCTGTTCGTAGCCATCCTTACGTGCCTTGGATGCGAAGTAAGTGTATTTGTTACGTGCCTGGCTCTCACCAGCAAAAGCCTCTTGGAGGTTCTTCTCTGTCTTTGTTCCTTTCAGTTCTTTCATAATGTTTTTGATGTTAATGGTTGTGTGGCATTGCCACGTGTTGTGTTTATATTGTTATAATGCAAAGTTAAGCGTCTTTTTCGGAATAGCCAAATAATATGCGACTAACCTTTCATAACTATTGTTAATGACTATTGCAGGTTACTGCTCACGAAACATCCGCAGTACATCGCAGTGCGAGACGTAACGGTTTGACTGATAGGCGGGATTGAGCGCGAGGAAGTTGTTGAGTTGTGCCAGTGCCTTGTACTGTCTTGTCTGCTTTTGGAAGTTGACTTTTTCACCCGGATAGATGAAGGGATAGCCTTCGGCGGCGTTGTCGCGGCGGATGAAAGCCAGGGCGTAGAGACTGTTGAACTGCAGATCTTGGTCGCCTTTGAGTGAACTCTCACCTAAATAGTTGATGGCGTCGAGGATCAGATCACGGTCGCCGGTGCGCACGGTGTCCATGCAACTCCAGTCGTAATGAGTGAGATACCAGCAGTCGCCTTCGTAGCTGGCCTGATAGAGCAGTGTGGCGAGATCGTAAGCAAGGTGGGCGCGCAGTGTGTCGCTGCCTGCGTTTTGGTAGCGGTGTTGCAAGTTGGTGATGTCCTGACAGAATGTGAGCTTCTGGTTGCCGGTGATGGCAACGGAGCGAGGACCGGTTTGCAACGTGTCGGCGATGACCTGATGCACGAACCAGCGCGGCTGCTGATAGTTGCGGCGACCGGTGTATCCACAGATATTTGAGTTGTAGATGAAGCTGGTGCTCACCTTTTTCAGATAAGGTATCGCCTCTTCAAAGCGTCCCATGGCCATGAGCCGTGTGCCGATGAGGTCGTTGAAGTAGTCGTCATTCTGATAACTGCTCTTGCAGGCAGCGTCAGCGAGCGGACTGTCGGCGTGCGGGGCGTGGAGATAAGCGACGAACTGCTTGAGCGAGTCAACAGAGAGTTGCTGCAAAGCATCGTAGTAGTCACCTGTCCAGTCCGGCAGATAGTCGAAGCTTTTCGTCTCTTGAAAGTAAGTAGGAACATGCTTTCTTGTGCTCGGCAGTGTGCCGGCATTGTCGTGGTTGTCCATGTTGGCGAGCATGGAGAGAGCGAGGAAACCATTGCCCTGCTTTTGCAGTTCGGGCACGAGATGGTTGTAGACCATGCGTTGCAGCATGTAGGCGAAATAGGGATCCGCCACATAGGTGATGCCCTGATCGTCCTTTGTTTCTGCCAGTTTGGTCATGCTGCGCATCCACTCGATCTCTTTGATAAGATGGCTTTGCTGCTGGTCGTCCATCTTTTCGGTGTAGACGCTGTTGATGTCCGCGATGGCGCGGGCGTTGTCGTGCATGCGTTGTGTGCCTTCGGCGGTGATGGCTTGGGCGAGCGAAGCCTTCGCTGCACTATAGTCGCCGAGGAGGAATTGCAGTGCCCCCGTGGCCTCGTGCCAGAGTGCCGGCGACGTGGTCTTGCCTTCTTTCAGCACTTGAGCGGCGAAGGCAATGAAAGCCTGCGCTTCCTCTTTATAGATGACACGGGCACCCACTTCCTCGATAGCCTCGGTATATTCCTTTTTTGTCCACTGGGCCTTGTCGGCATCCGGGATGAAAGCCGACGGACGGGTATATACATCCTGCGTTTCCTGCACGTTATTGACAAAGTCCTGCACGAGATAGGGCAGCACACGGCTGTTGGCATTGCGGGCATAGATGGCTTTGATACCACTGAGATTGCGGTAGTGGCGCACGCACCAGCGCATGCTCTGCTGGTCGTTTTGTCGGGCATAGATCTCCAGCGCGTCACGCTGCTTACTGGTCTTGAGCAGTGCGCGGGCATAGATGTTCTCCATCATGTCGCGGTAGACGCTCTGCGGCATATGGTTAGCCGTGGTTTTCCAGTAACGGATGTTCTGGATATCGTTGCCCAAGAGCATGTTGGCGCGCATGGCGAGCAGACGGTATTGAGCCGACAGCCTGCGTCCATGGTAAGCCTTTGCGGCAGTGAGCATCTGCGTGAGCACCTGCTTGCGTTGCAGCAGTTGCTTCCGTGTAGGATAGTTCCATTTGTCAGTGAGATCACTGCTGATCTTGAGATATTTATTGAGCCAGCCGAGATAGCGCACCATCTCATAGTCCTTCTTCTGCCGTGCCATCTTCATGATAAAGGTGGGCGCGTCGGTATCGGTCTTTCTGTCCCAACCGTCTTTGTAGTCGGAGACGCGGCCGTTGGTATACTGTTTCCAGAAGTCGTTGATGGCTTTGAGCTGTTTGCTCTCGGTCTGTTGCTGTGTCGGCTCCACGCACATGAGGTAATAGTTGTACGTAGGTTTCTCGGACAAGCAAGCCAATGATCTGCCGACAGACATCAGCAGGAGGCTAACGATGATAAATCTTTTCATAATCAGAAGCTTGGAATCTTTTTATGTTATTGGTTTGCAAATCATAGAGTATAATCTCGTCGTGCGCGTCAGGACGCAGTTCGCTGATCGTCTGATGCGCTTCGAGAATGTGCCGCAGGTCGGTGTCGCGCTTGATGATCTTGTCGCCCGGCAATATCGGATAGTCGTCGTCGCTGTGGAGGATGCCGACGAAATGGCCGCCACGGAAGAGCACACGCCAGGAGAAGATGGGGTAGGCGGTGGATAAGGGCAACTGATAAGTGGATAGATAACGCAGATAGGGCTTCACGTCGGCAATGTCGAGGATGGGGTAGCGGTTGTTGATGTCACGCACATCGCCGGTGTTGTAAGCCATCAGCACGCCACGGTCGGCAGGCGGTACGGGCTGTGTGAGCTGATGAAAGCGGATGGTGGTCGACAGCTGTAGCCGTTGATCGTGTGCCAAGTTGCGCAGGGTGGAGAGAAAATCGAAGTAGGAGCGTCGTGTGGTGATGGTCCAGTCGCAGTCGATCTGCAGTTCGTTGACAGGTCCGAGCTGTAGCGTGCTTGTCATCTGTCTGACGCGTTGCAGGATCTTTTCGGCCAAGTCCTTTATCTCCGTGTGGTTTTGCCCGATTGCCTTCATGCAGTCGTTGGTGATGTAGACCACGGGAACTACCGTCACGCCTTTTGGTACTCGGCCCGTGACATTGACGCTGGCGTTAGGCATCGGCGTGCCGTTGGTCAGCACTACGTCGAAGTATCGCAGATAGATATGGGTGACGCGCTCGTGCCGGATGAATGCCGCCACGGTCGAGTCGTCGGGCGAGAAGGTCGTCTGCCAGCAATAGACGGAGCGTCGGGGCTGGGACTTGCTCCCCTTTCCCCGGCAACCTGCCAGCATCACGATCAGCAGTGATGCGAGCAACAGTGCACTGATGGCAAATGGTCTTTTCTCGTTCATACCTTTAGCTTTGTGGGTGCAAAGGTATAACAAAGAAATGAGTCCGCAAAGAAAGCTGGGGCTTATTTTGCCGTATTGCTTACGTTGCGGTAGATCTTAAAGCCGAGGGCGGCAATCGTCATGCTCATCAGCGGGCAGAGATAGCAGAAGACGGTGTAGGGCAGATAGGTGAGCGTTGGCACATTGAGTACCGATGACTGTGTCATGCCGCACGTACTCCACGGTACGAGCACTGAGGTCACCGTACTGGAGTCCTCGATGCTACGGCTGAGCAGACGCGGCTCGAAGCCTTCTCTGTCATAGATGCTCTTGTACATACTGGCGCTGAGCATGATAGAAAGATACTGGTCGGCGACGGTGGTGTTGAAGAAGATACCCGAGATGACGGTGGAGGCGACCAGCCCGAAACGCGTGCGCGTCAGCGGCAGGAGCAGATGCATGATGTTGGCAAGCATACCACTGGCCTTCAAGACACCGCCAAAGCAGATGGCACAGAGAATGAGCCATACCGTGCCCATCATGCCCTGCATGCCGCGTGTGGCGAGTAGGGCATCGCAAGCCGTGTTGCCTGTGTGTACGGCAGTAGCGCCGAAACCACTGAGCATGACGCCTTTGAAGAGTGTCAGCGCGGTGGTGTCGTGGGCACCGATGACCTCAGCGAGAATATGAGGTTGGAAGAAGATGGCAAAGACTCCGGCCAGTACCGAGGAGGCGAAGAGCACGATGATCGCCGGAAGTTTGCGTGCGATCATCAGTCCGGTGGCAATGGGTACGATGAGCAACCACGGCGAGAGGTCGTATTTGCTTTGCAGAGCCATGGTGAAAGCAGAGGTGTCGATGGCAGAATGTCCGGCTACGAAGAGTCCGGCGACGGCATATACGACCAGCGCGATGACGACGGCAGGCACAGTGGTAATGGTCATGTAGCGTATATGTGTGAACAGTGGTGTGCCCACCACACTGGATGCCAGTACAGTAGTGTCGGAGAGTGGCGACATCTTATCACCAAAATAGGCACCGGAGAGTATGGCTCCGGCAGTCCAGCCGTCGCTGAATCCAAGTGCCTTGCCAATGCCCATGAGAGCAATGCCAATGGTTGCCACGGTGGTCCAGGAGCTGCCCGTCATCACAGAGACAAAGCCGCTGATGACACAACAGCAGAGGAGGAAGACGTAAGGATTGATGATCTTCATGCCCCAGTAGATCAGCGTGGGGACCACACCGCTGACAGTCCATGTGCCGGAGAGCAGGCCGATGAGCAACAGGATGACGATAGCTGTTCCCACGCTGCCGATGGACTTGTTGATCTCTGTCTCCAATGTCTTCCATGGAATATGGAAGCCTAACACGGCGATCAGGCCGCAGACACCCGTAGAGAGAATCAGTGCTAGCTGACTGCCACCGGAAAGTGCGTCTGTTCCGTAGACGTGAATGACAATGCCAAGAAACGCCATCAGGAAGACGACAGGGACGAGAGAAAGGACGTACTTCATGGAATGTTGAATGTTGAGTGTTGAATGATGAGTTATTCCAATGTTGACTGTTGAGTGATGAGTCATTCAACGTTCAACACTTCTCCATGTGGTAGCCCAAAGACTTCAGTTCCATGGCGGCGCCCATCAGGTACATCTCGTGGAGTGCAGCGATGAAGACCCGAAAAGCGTCTGGCGTACCCGGTTCCACATGCAGGTGGCCGATCGTGTTGTAAGTCCGTGCGGCACACTCGCCGACGGTCTGCTGAAGCTTCTCGCCTTGTTCGGGAGTGAGACGAAGAACCTGCCCGCGGATGTAGTCGTCGAGGTGATCGAAGTCTGTGTTGAGGATCATCATCTTGTAGAGGTCGGGAACATGGCTGTAGCGTTCCCAATCCTCGTCCCAATAGTAGGCGATCGCCATGCCGATATACATCATCCATCCGAGTGCCACGGTGGGGTAGTGGTTCCACTCGCGCAGTGCGTCGGGCAGATAACTTTCGCCCAGGGTAGCCCACAGTGCCTCGATGTCCGGAGCTTCGGGAAAGTGCTTGTCGATGAGATCGTGGGCCTCCAGATACGAGACGAGGTCTTTATGAAAGGTATCCTCAAATTCTTTTGTTCTGTTCTCTTCCATTGTCTTGCAGACTCTATTTATTGATAAGCTGATGTGTCTCTTACAATCTATTTGTTGGCATTCCTTTGTTGACATGCGACGCTTGCTGTCGGCATATCAGCATTTTTGTTGGGCAAGAGTGTCGCATTTCTCTTTTCTTGCTGCCTTTCTTTGTCGGTCAGAAACAAATATCGGGAGGGTAAGTTCCCTCCCGTTGCTTTTGTTTAGGCTTCAGCGTCTAAGATCTGTTGTGCATGTTCCTTCACCTTGATTTGCTTCGGCCGGAAGATCTCGGTGATCACACCGTTCTCGTCGGTCACGAAAGTTGTGCGGAACGTACCCATGGTGGTTTTTCCGTACATCTTCTTCTCACCGTAGACACCGAGAGCCTCCACGAGTTTCTTGTCCGTGTCTGCGATGAGAGGGAAGGGCAGGTTATATTTTGCGATGAACTTCTTGTGGCTCTCTGCACTCTGAATGCTCACGCCGACGACGGCATAGCCTTTTGCGAGCATCGACTGATAGTTGTCCCGCAGGTTGCAAGCCTCGTTGGTGCATCCCGGAGTAGAATCGCGCGGATAGATATAGAGTACGAGCTTCTTGCCTTGGAAGTCGCTCAACTTCACTTCGTTGCCATCCTGGTCAAGTCCCAGGAACTCCGGCAGTTTGTCTCCTATTTCCATAATAATAATGTGTTATTGTGTTATTGTCTATCTTCAAACAGAAGTCCGTTATTTCATAAACACGAAGTACACCGCCGCTATCAGGCAGGCGAAGGCCGCAAGATGGTTCCAGTGAAGGCCCTGTCCCTGAAAGAGCATGTTCGCAATGACGGCGAAGACGATCAGCGAGACACACTCCTGGATCACTTTCAACTGTATGAGCGAGAAGGGTCCGCCGTCGCCTTGGAAGCCGATACGGTTGGCGGGTACCTGACAACAATACTCAAAGAAGGCGATGCACCACGAAAAGACGATGACGCCGATCAGTGGCCAGTGGTTACTGATGTGTGCCTGTTGCAGTTTCAGATGGCCATACCAGGCCAACGTCATAAAGACATTGCTGCACAGCAGCAATGCGATGGTAGATAATCCCCGATACACTGTCTTTACCGTTTACTTGTTGTTTGTGGCACTCTTGGCATCGCTGATGACAGAGAGTACCACGTACCATGCGATGATAATGGCGAAAGCGTATTCCTGGAAGATGATCAGCAGCGGCACACAAGTGATGAGAAAAGAGTAGCGAAGCTCGTTGCCCTTCCATCCCCAATGCTTAAATTTCAGTGCGAACATCGGTATCTCGGCGATGAGCAGCCATGAGCTGACGAGCATGAGGGCAATGAGTGCCACGGACATATAAGGCGAAAGCGTCTCCCACTGTTTGGCACTGAGGATCAGCGAACCCCAGAAGAGAGCGTTGGCAGGCGTCGGCAGTCCGATGAATCCCATGGTCTGACGCTCATCGAGGTTGAACTTGGCCAGTCGGAGTGCCGAAAAAGCTGCCATGATATAAGCCACAAAAGCCACATAGTCGCTCACTGGCTGAAGCCAAGAGGGATAGTCCATTACGAGCAACTGGGAGAACAGCATCGTGGAGGGAGCCACGCCGAAGGTGACATCGTCGGCCAATGAGTCCAACTCCTTACCGATTGGTGAGGGCACATGCAGCAGACGCGCGCTCATACCATCGAAGAAATCAAAAACGGCCCCGATGATAATCCACAGCAATGCCAGTTCCGGGTCGTGGAAAAAAGCAAAGCACGTAGCGATGCAACCCGAGATGAGGTTGCAACAAGTCAGCGTGTTGGGAATATGTTTCTTGATATTCATAGTGAATACTGATTATAATCCTATTGAAGTTCCTGAATATTTTTCGATGCTCAAAGCGTGTCGCACACGATCCATATACCTTCCATACATGGAGGCAATGGCTTTCAGCGACATAAAGGCAAAGGGTAAGAAAGTGCACGGCCAGCCTGATCGTTCATGCACAGCGCATTGTTTGTTACTTACGCGAGTGTCGCGAGGATTGTCTGGTCGCCCGTTGTCTTCTGTCCCATCTTCACCATCACTTTGCTGTCCAACGGCAGGAAGACATCCACACGTGAGCCGAGCTTGATGAATCCCAAGTGCTCGTCGATATAGCAGTCTTCCCCCTCCTTGGCGTAAGTGACGATGCGGCGGGCCACAGCACCGGCAATTTGGCGGCACAGCACGTCGACACCGTGCTCTGTCGTGATCATCGTGTCAGCGCGCTCGTTCTCTTCACTTGCCTTGGGAAGCCATGCCTTGTGGTAGTTGCCGTTCTGATGCTTGACAAACTTCACCTTTCCGTCGACTGGAAACCAGTTGGCGTGTACGTTGAAGAGACTCATGAAGATACTGATCATCAACCGCTTGTCATGGAAATACTCATTCTCCTCTACCTCTTCGATCACCACGATCTTGCCGTCAGCGGGTGCCACGACGATTTTATCGGTGTCTTCCACGTTGAGGTATCTCACCGGACACTGGTAGAAATTAAAGACGATGCCATAGACAACACCAAAGACGAGGATGAACAGCCAAAACGGCCATTTCGTGTCGAAGCCGTACCATAGTGCGGCTCCGGCGGCGATGATGAAGATGAGTCCGTAGAGCAATGTGTCATTGCCCTCACGGTGTATGCGTATTTTCTTTAGTTTCTGTATCTTTTTTCCCATGTTTGCTCTAAGAGAGTTTCGGTTTTATCTTGTCAGTTGCTTGCAAAGTTAATTCTTTTTTATCACTCCTACAAATTTTTTATACGCTACTTTTGGTTGTCTCGCTTTTTAGACGTAACTTTACACTCGGTTTTATGCTCATTACAGGCTTTTGATGTTTAAAAGAAGAATTGATGGAAGATTTCGTTCATTTGCACGTACATACACATTACTCTATTCTTGACGGTCAGTCCAAGGTGCCCCACCTGGTCGACAAAGCCATCAAGGATGGCATGAAGGGTATGGCTATTACCGACCACGGCGTGATGTATGGCATCAAGGAGTTCTCGGACTATTGTGCAGGCGTTAACAAGCAGCGCAAGGCCGACGGACTGGAGCCGTTCAAGCCTATCTTTGGCTGTGAGATGTATGTGGCGCACCATCGCAAGGAGGACAAAAACAAGGATGCCGGCGACAAGTCGGGCTACCACCTCATTGTGTTGGCAAAGAACTACCATGGATATAAGAATCTCATCAAGCTCGTCAGCCGTGCTTGGACCGACGGATACTATTATCGGCCCCGTACCGACCGCTACGACTTGGAGAAATACCACGAGGATCTGATCGTCTGCTCGGCGTGTATTGCCGGCGAGGTGCCTGCCAAGATACTCAAAGGCGACATCGAGGGCGCTAAGGAAGCAGCCCGATGGTATCACCGGGTCTTCGGCGAAGACTATTATCTTGAGTTGCAGCGCCATGAGGTCAAAGACCCGAATATCCGTGCCAACCGCGATACCTTCCCCTTGCAGCAGCGCGCCAATGCCGTGCTGATGAAGATTGCTAAGGAAGAAGGCATCAAACTCGTATGTACCAACGACTGCCACTTCGAGGACAAAGACACCGCTGAGGCCCACGACCACCTGCTCTGTCTGGCCACTGGAAAGGATCTTGATGATCCCACCCGTATGCTCTATACCAAGCAGGAGTGGTTTAAGACACAGCAGGAGATGAACGACATCTTCAGCGATGTGCCCGAGGCGTTGCGCAACACGCAGGAGATTCTCAACAAGGTAGAGATCTACAGTATCGACCACGGGCCCATCATGCCGTTCTTCCCCATCCCTGAGAGCTTCGGTACGGAAGAGGAATGGCACAAGAAATTCACCGAGGAGCAACTCTTCAAAGAGTTCACTACTGATGAGCACGGCGAGAATCCTCTGCCTCCCGACAAGGCACAGGCCGTCATCGAACGACTCGGCGGCTACGACAAGATCTACCGCATCAAGTTCGAGGCCGACTATCTGGCCAAGCTCGCCTATGACGGAGCGAAGAAACGCTACGGCGATCCGCTGCCCGACAACGTCAAGGAGCATATCAACTTCGAGTTGCATGTGATGAAGACGATGGGTTTCCCAGGCTACTTCCTCATCGTGCAGGACTTCATCAATGCCGCCCGCAACGAGCTCGGCGTGTGGGTGGGACCGGGACGTGGCTCTGCCGCCGGTTCTGTTGTCGCCTATTGTCTGGGCATCACCAAGATAGACCCGCTGAAATACGACTTGCTGTTTGAGCGTTTCCTCAACCCTGATCGTGTCAACTTACCGGATATTGATACCGACTTCGACGACGACGGGCGTGGCAAGGTGCTCCGTTGGGTCATGGACAAATACGGGCACGAGAACTGTGCCCACATCATCACCTATGGCAGTATGGCCACGAAGAACTCACTCGCCGACGTGGCGCGTGTGGAGAAGCTTCCCTTGGAGAAGGCCAACGCATTGAAGAAAGCTATCCCCGACCGACTGCCCGACGGCATGAAGATGAATCTCGAGAATGCCATCAAGTGCACGCCGGAGCTGCGCGAGGCAATGGCTTCGCCCGATCCCCGTGAGCGCAACACCATCAAATATGCCCGTCAGCTCGAGGGTACCATCCGTGGCACCGGCCTTCATGCATGCGGTTTCATCATCTGCCGGGACCCGATCAGTGACTGGGTTCCCGTGTCCACAGCCGACGACCCCGACTTCCCGGGACTGAAATGCGCCGTCACGCAATACGACGGACACGTCATCGAGTCCACCGGACTGATCAAGATGGACTTCCTCGGACTGAAGACGCTCTCTGAGTTGAAGGAGGCTTGTAAGGTCATCAAGCAGACGACGGGCGACGTCATCGACCTCGACAACATCCCCATCGACGATGATCTCACCTATAAACTCTATCAGCAGGGACGCACCATCGGTACTTTCCAGTTTGAGTCGCCAGGTATGCAGAAATACCTGCGTGAGCTTAAGCCGACGGTTTTTGAGGACTTGATCGCTATGAACGCTCTTTACCGTCCGGGACCAATGGACTATATCCCTTCGTTCATTGCCCGCAAGAACGGTCAGGAGCCGATCACCTACGACATTCCTTGCATGGAGAAATACCTCAAGGACACCTATGGTATCACCGTCTATCAGGAGCAGGTGATGCTTCTCTCGCGTCAGCTGGCCAACTTCACGCGTGGACAGAGCGATGCCTTGCGTAAGGCCATGGGTAAGAAAAAGAAAAAGATCGTCGACCAGATGAAGCCGCTCTTTCTCGAAGGCGGTCAGAAAAACGGTCACGACCCGAAGGTGCTGGAGAAGATATGGTCAGACTGGGAGAAGTTCGCTTCCTATGCTTTCAACAAATCTCATGCTACCTGCTACTCCTGGGTGGCCTACCAGACCGCCTATCTCAAGGCTCACTACCCGGCAGAATACATGGCTGCCCTGATGACACGCCGTCACAGCGACATCGGTGAGATCACCAAGCTGATGGAGGAATGCAAGTCGATGAACATCCCGACGCTGGGCCCTGACGTCAACGAGAGCTATGTGCAGTTTGGTGTGAACAAGAATGGAGAGATCCGTTTTGGCCTCTCTGCCATCAAGGGCATGGGTGCCGGCGCTGCCGCCGCCATCGTCAGGGAGCGGGAAGCCAACGGACCTTATAAAGATATCTACGACTTTGCCGAGCGTGTCAGCCTGAAGGATGTCAACCGCAAGGCTTTTGAGAGTCTGGCGCTGAGTGGCGGCTTCGACTGCTTTGGTAATCAGCGTGAGCAGTATCTGGCGCCGAACGCCAAGGGCGAGGTATTTCTCGACCTCATCGTGCGCTTCGGTCAGCAATATCAGGAGGATAAGAGCCAGGCTGCCAACTCGCTCTTCGGCGCGATGGCAAGCGACATTGCAGTGGCCACACCGCCGTTGCCGAAGGCCGAGCCGTGGAGTTCGATCGAGCGTTTAGGCAAGGAGAAGGAGCTCGTCGGCATTTACCTCAGTGCACATCCGCTCGACGAGTATGCCATCGTGCTGCGCCATCTGTGCAACACCAGCTGTGCCGAAGTCGGTGACCGCGACAACCGTGAGGAGCTCTCGCAGCGTGGTGAGCTGACCTTCGGTGGTATGGTCACCAAAGTCAACACACGCTACAACAAGCGTGGCGAGCCTTTCGGTATAGTAACTATAGAGGATTTCGAGGGGCCGGGAGAGCTTGCTCTCTTCGGCGACGATTGGGCGCGCTGGCAAGGATGGTTCAAGGAGGGCTCGCCGGTGTATGTCATTGCCAAGTGCTTCAAGCGTTTCCCGACAAGCCAATACTACAGCTTCAACGTGGTGAGCGTGGAGTTCCTCGCCAAAGTCAAGGACACACGCATCAACCGGCTGACGATCTCGGTCAAGAGCAAGACGCTCGATGAGTCCACGGTCAGCGACCTGCTCTCGCTGGTCGATGAAAAGCCGGGCAGGACAGAGCTCTACTTCAATGTCGACGACGAGGAGACGGGCACCAAGTTGCTCCTTCGCGCTACCACCAAGCGCGTGGAAGTGGGCAAGCAACTTGTTGAGTATGTCGACGGGCGGCAGGACATGACGCTGGTGCTCAACTGAGGAATGTATAATGTAGAGTGTATAAATAATAATGTATAAATGTTACCGCATACCTTTATATATACATACCGTGTAACTTATCAATACATGCCGCATACCTTATATATATGATATAACAAAGAAAAGAACATAGATTTATCATTATGGAGATAAAGATTCAATCATTGGACACGATCCGCGAGGCGGCTCGTGAGTTTATCAAAGCCATGGGCGAGCACACTGTGTTTGCCTTCTACGGCAAGATGGGAGCGGGAAAGACCACTTTCATCAAAGCCATCTGTGAAGAGTTGGGCGTAGAGGACGTCATCACTTCCCCTACGTTCGCCATTGTCAACGAGTATCGTTCTTCCACGACCGACGAACTCATCTACCATTTCGACTTCTACCGCATCAAGAAATTGGAGGAGGTCTACGACATGGGCTACGAAGATTACTTCTATAGTGGTGCGCTCTGCTTCCTGGAGTGGCCGGAGCTCATCGAGGACATCCTGCCCGGCGATGCCGTGAAGGTCACGATCGCTGAGCAACCCGACGGCTCACGTCTCGTCACCTTCTAAGTGTGCGCTTGCGCGACCACTGCTGTCATCTCTGCGTGGGTTCGAACGTAGAGATGGCAGCTGTCACTGCCGCGTCAGTCTTCTTTCGTGTCGCGTCAGTCTTCTTCCGTGCAGTGTCTGTCGGATTCTTTGTCCGCATGTGCCTTTTAAGGTTTTTAGAGGCGTTTTATCTTTTGTTTGAAAAGTTTGGGATTCTCAACTTTATTGTTTAATTTTGCAAGCAGAAATTAATCACGTTACAAAATAGAAAGGTAAAGCAATGGAAGTAGAAATTACAACCAAGAATTTCGAGACTTATAAAAATGGCGAGCTGCCATTGGTAGTAGATCTCTGGGCAACATGGTGCGGTCCCTGCCGCATGGTGGCTCCGATCATTTCAGAGCTGGCACAGGAGTACGACGGCAAGCTTGTTGTCGGCAAGTGCGACGTTGAAGAGAACGACGACATCGCCATGGAGTTTGGCGTGCGCAACATCCCTACCGTGCTGTTCTTCAAGGGCGGTCAGCTCGTCGACAAGTTTGTCGGTGCTGCCTCTAAGGATAAGTTCGAGGAGAAGTTCAAGGCACTGTTGGAAAAGTAAACGATTGGCGGTAAGCCAAAGAAAAGAGATAGAGGAGAGCAGCCCACGGGTTACTCTCCTCTTTTTGTATTTATCCGTGTATAGAGTTCACGAGCATCTTTTGGGCTGTTAACGTTCTATCTTCGATGGAATTAAGAATATCATCGAATATAAAGAATATTATTGATATCATGTCGATCGTATAGAATGTTACATATTTATATTCTTTATATTCGGTGATCTTCTTTATTCCGCGTAGCGGAGCGTTAAACTCCAAACAATGCATGTTCGTGAATTTGCTCACTCTGCATTTTTTTTGTACTTCGAAGGCAGGTAGCCATAGAGTTCTTTGAAGCAGCGGGAGAAGTAGCGGGTGGAAGAGAAGCCCACCTTGTAGCTGATCTCAGCGATGCTCAACTGGCTTTGCACCAGCAATCGTTCAGCATGGCGCAGTCGTACGAGGCGTATGAATTCGCTTGGTGTCTTGCCCGTCACGCCGACCAGTCGCCGATAGAGTTGCACACGGCTCATGGCCAGGTCATCACTCATCTGCTCCACGGTGAGTTCCGAGTCGCTGAGATGTTCCTCGACGTAGAGTGTCGCCTTGTCGATAAAAACCTCATCCTGTGGTGTGATCGTTGGTTTACTGATCTTTGGATCTACTTTGCCGTTGTCGACGATGCGTCCTTGTTTGAGCAACTGGTCGATGTGCAGTCTGAAGAGGTCCATGCTGAATGGCTTCTTGATATAGTCGTCGGCTCCGCATTCGCGGCTCTCTATCTCGTTCTCGTCGGCCAGTCTTGCGGTGAGCATCATCACGGGCAGATGATGTGTCCGGTCGTTTCCCTTAATTCTCCGGCAGAGTTCGTTACCGTCCATCTCAGGCATCATCACGTCGGTGATCACCAGGTCGGGCATCTCAAGATGGATGACATCGAGTGCCAGCTTGCCGTTTACAGAGCAGAGAATCCGATAGAAGGCTTGCAGTTCTGTTTTGAGAAAGTTGAGAAAGTCGGGATTGTCGTCGACGAGTAGCAGTGTGGGCTGATGCTCATTAGTGTCAGATCGTTCACCGTCGGCAGTGTTGCAGACAGCAAAAGAGTCTTGCGACATGCCGGCGTTGCCCAAGGCCTGGACATATCCGTCTCTCTCCACTTGCAAGTCTTTTGCCGGCAGCACGATGGTGAAGCGTGCGCCCCCTCCCTTGTTGTCCTCCACCTTGATGGTTCCGCCAAGCATTTTGGCATATTCCCATGACAGGTTGAGTCCGATGCCGCTGCCCATCTGTTCCTTGCCGTCCTCTCCCTGATAGAAGCGCTCAAAGAGATGTGTCTTGTCCTGGTCGCTGATTCCCGGCCCGTTGTCCGCCACGCTGATGATCACCTGGCGATGGTCCTCAAGGCTGACGGTGACGTCGACGCGCCCACCTTGTGGTGTGAACTTATAGGCATTTGACAACAGGTTGGTGACCATCCTGTCTACTTTACCTTTGTCAAACGTCAGTGTGAGTCGGGCCACGTCGGTATGGAACGTCAGCGTGATGGCTTTCTCTGACAGCGAGGCAAACGGTTCGCACAGCTCATGCACGAAAGTGATCAGGTCGCCCGTGCTGAGAGCAATCTTTTCTTTTCCTCGCATGATGCGTCTGAGGTCCAGCATTTTGTTGACCATCATCAGCAGTTGGTGTGCATTGCGGTTGATGAGGTGAAGCTTATGGAGCGTTGCCGTGTCGTAGTTTTGCTTCATCATGCTCTCTATGGGCGCAATGATGAGCGTCAGTGGAGTGCGCAGCTCGTGGCTGATATTGGTGAAGAAGACCATCTTGGCCTCTTCGATCTCTTTTTGCTTCTTGAGTTCCATTTTCTCCAACTCATTCGTTCTGCGTAGTCTCCACCTTCTGCGTCCGTTCCAAACAGCCAAGGCTGCCAACGTCAGATAGATGAGCAGTGCCCATGGCTGCAGGTAAAATGGTTGTCGGATCACAATGCTCATCTGTTCAATCTGCTGTGAGGGCAGACCGTTGGCATCGGTCAGTCTGACTTCCAGCGTGTGTTTTCCCGGGGACAGATTGGTCAGATGCACACAAGGATCATTGCCGGACGCGGCAGACCACTGTTTTTCCTCACCACGAAGGCGATAGAGTATCTGTGGCTGAGTCTGCTGTCCTGCGAGCGTCGTGGCCAGTTGTATGGTAAATGTGTTTTCGTCGTGGTTGAGTACCAGCTTGCGCAGGCTGTTGAGCGACTGCGTGAGGACTACGTGTCCATTGATCGAGTCACCCACGCCCACGACATGGTCAAAGAGCGTCAGACCACTGAAGATCAGATGTGCTTTGCTTTGTTGCTGTCGGGCTTTCCAGGGCAGTACGATGTTGATGCCGTCGATGCCACCCACAAGTACGCGGCCGTCGCGCAGGCAGAGAATGGACCGTTTGTTGAACAATCGGTTTTGCAAGCCACCTGCATGACCGTAAGGTGTGACAAGGTACCGGCTGCCGTCTTTACTTTGTTGGACCGAGATGCGCATGAGGCCGTTACTCGTGCTGGCCCATATGTTATGGTTGTGGTCCTCGGCGAGAGCACAGACCTCGGTATGGGAATTTTGGTTTTGCAGGTTCACCTCGTTGAGCTGTTGTCCGTTGGGCTCAAGAACGTTCAGTCCGGAAGTGTTGGCAATCCACAGTCGGACATTGGTGTCGTAAAGTACTTGGTTGACAGACAGACTTGTGAGTTTGTTGCCTTTCGGGTCTCCTGACTGTCCGATGTTCTGAAATCTGTGCTTTCCCGGGCGGAGCAGCGAGAGGCCCTGTGAGTGTCCGATGGCCAGGGTGCCGTCGGCAGCCACCGACAGACTGGAGAGGTAGTCAGAGGTGATGTTGCTGTTGCGGGTGTTGTAGGTGGTGAACTTACCGCTTTGGCAGTCCAGGATCTGTAGTCCGCCACCGAGTGTGGCGATGGCGATACTTCCATCATGCAGTTGTGCCAGCGCCCATACGCTGTTGATGGCAAGCTGGGAGTTGTGTTGCCGGTAGGTGGTCCATCTGCCGTCTTTGAGGTGGGCGAGTCCGCCCTGATAGGATCCGAACCATAGGCTGCCGTCCTTGTCGGTCAGGGCTGCGACGATGACCTCGGATGAGAGTCCGCTTTGTGCGGGAGAGATGTGCCGGAGGTCTTTCTTCAGATCATATCTCCAGATGCCGTTGTCGTTGGTGCCGAGCCAGATATAGCCGTCGCGTCCCTGTGTCATCGTGCAGATATCGCCCAGGGGAATGAGTTTAAAGAGGCTGTGCTGTGTGGCGCGCACGGCCATGCCCATGCGGTAGAAGCCGATCCACAGGGCGTCGTGATCGTCGACATAGAGGCATTGCAGCGTGTTGTCCGACAACGAGCGGGAGTCGGTAGGGAGGTTGAGCCAATGATTCAACTCCTTTCCCTTCTTGTCGAGCATGACCAGTCCGTTGTGGTCTGTGGCGAGCAGCACATGCCCCCCGTGGTCCAAGGCCACGTCGTTGACTGGTCTGTCGTAGACGAGTCTCCATGCGTGAGTACCGCGTTGGTAGCAGTAGGCTTTGTTTTCGGCCCAAGCCCATCGGTTGCCCTGCCGGTCGCAGATGGTGTGATAATGCTGGTTGGGTGTGGCGTCGTGGTTGGGAATGTAGTGGTCAGTCCATGCTATCGTGCCGCTATTGCGGTCGACCCACGCCATGGCGCCGCTGCTGTAGACCAGACATAATCCTTTCTCCTCGGCATGGATGGAGTTGATATTCTTGAGCTGTCGTGGGCTCACCTTCATCGCCGTTGCGTGGCACCGCTGAAAATCATAGTAGTAGAGCTTGTTAGGATTGATCGCCAAAATCCAGAGATTATGTTTTTTGTCAGTGTCCATCATCAGCAAATGCCCGCCGACATGGTGCTGATGCAACCATTGGTCAGTGTTTCTGTTGACTTGTTCTGTCTTAGGATTGAAGCGGCAGTGTCCTGCCGGCGTGTTGGCCCACAGTTGTCCCTCAGCATCCTCGTAGAGGTTGAGAATGTTGTTGTCGGGTAGCGTGCGGGCGTCTTTGGGGTTGGCGTAAAAGGTTCGTATGCGAAAGCCGTCATAGCGGTTGAGGCCTTGTGGCGTGCCTGCCCAAATGTATCCTTCGTGACTTTTAAGGATACAGTTGACCTTGTTGTCCGACAGTCCGTTGTTGTAGGTCAGTCGGAAAAAGTGTGGCACCTCGTCCTGCGCGCGGGCAGGGAGGCAGCCGGTCAGCAATAGCGTTAAAATCCATATAGTTCTCAGTTGTTGGTAACAGTTCATGTAATGGGATCTTTACGTTTGTAAAGTTACAAAAATAAATGGAATTGACAAAATCTATAACGATGAACGGGACGAAAAAGAAAGGTGGGAAAAGACTTGGGCACGAGCAAGACCTTTGCGCAAGCAAAGTCGTGCTATGTCAATTGTTGTATAAACTGACAATTTTCCGCCCTCGTGGCTGCGTTTTTTAGGAGCAAGCAATACTTTGCCTTGATTTTCGCAATTTTAGGCGGTTTTCTGTAAATTACTGACGGATAGCCGATTACGTGCGCTTCCTGTTTTTTGAGCATGAAAAAAGGTACTTTGACGATGGAATTCTTATATAGAATTCGCGTCAAAGTACCTTTTTCTTGTTGTCATCTCAGTTGTTTCTACCGGTCATCTCAGTGTTTTGACCTCGAGAAACCAGTTAGATGACCGAGTCATCTCAGTGCTTTCTCACGTCCGCTCCATCTTGATGAGCCCTTTTCGCTTGTTTTTCCTGTTTTTCAGTCGGATGGTCTTTCTGGAAGGAGCAGTCGCGGTGATGAACTTCTGTAATTAATTATTGCGGATACACCATATTGGCGTCAGTCATCTTCATGAGCACCTCGTCGAGGAACTTGCGGGCTTCCCAGCGTGCCATCGGCAGGTCGTGGAGCAGGTAGTTGCCGCAGTCGCGCGGAGCAGCGCCGGGGATTTCGCCCTCGAAATCGGCGATGAAGCGGAACGTGCGCTGCATGAGCGGCACGATGTCTTTCGGTTCGAGGTCGCCGCGAAGCAAGAGATAGTTGCCCGTCAGGCAGCCCATCGGCCCCCAGTAGATCACGCGGTCCTTCCACTCCTCGTCGTTTCTGAGGAATGTGGCGGCGAGATGCTCGATGGTGTGCAGGGCACCGGCGTGGACAACGGGCTCGCGGTTGGGTTCTTTCATGCGTATGTCGAAGGTGGTGACCACCTCGTTGCCCACCTCGTCCTTGCGCGAGACATAGATGCCGCGCAGGAGCTTCTCGTGGTTGATGGTAAAGGATGGAATCTTATTCATGTTTTTGTATGTGTTTATACTTTTGTGTTATCACCGTTGTCAGCGAGTTTCTTGAGGAAGTCGCGCGTCATCTCGAAGCTGCCCTCAGCCATGCGGTTCCAGAAATCGAAGTACTGCGAGGCATTGGTGTCCTTGAGCGGCACGTCGCTGATGATGCGGAACGAGATGAACGGCGTCTTATAGATGAAGCACGTCTGGGCGATGGCACAGCTCTCCATGTCCACGGCAGTGGCATTGGGGAAGTGCTCCATGATGGCCTGCATCTTCTCGCGCTTGTCGACAAACCAGTCGCCGCTGACGGTGAGTCCCCTGACGACTTTCGATCCCTTCGCCATCTTGATGCTCAAGGCCGTCTCGACGAGGTCTTTGGGAGCCTTGAAACTGGTGGGCATGCCCATGACCTGACCATAGGCGACGTCGTTGCCGCAGTAGACATCGTGGTAGACACACTCCGAGGCGACGACCACGTCGAGCGGGTTGAGGGCAACGTCGGCACCGCCGGCGCAGCCCGTGGAGATGACCAGGTCGGGCGCGTAGTTGTCGATCATCTCCACGGCACCAATGGCAGCATTTACCTTTCCTATGCCACACTGCTGCATGATGATCTCGGTCTGACCAATATATCCCCGGATGAAATCCTTGTGATGATGACGCTCGGTCTGCGTCTCGTCGAGCAATGTCTTGAGTTGTGTGAACTCCTTGTCCATTGCGACAATGATGCCAATCTTTCTCACTTATCGATGATTTTTGTTATTCTTCTGTACTCGTAAACTCTTTTGCACGGACAGAAATGCGATGCAAAGTTACAAAAAAAAGGTATTATGTCGACTTTTAACGTCTGCTTTTTAACTATCAGCGAAAAAATATGTAACTTTGCCCATAGAATATAAACGTTTATAGAATATTATGTTATGGAAACATTGAAGAAATGGTTGCCGGACATCCTGGCCGTCATCCTCTTTGCCGTCATCGGCTTTGTCTACTTCATGCCTGCTGACATCGACGGCAGAGTCCTCTACCGCGAAGACTCCTCGGCAGGTCGCGGACTCGGTCAGGAGAGCAAACTCTATCTCGAAAAGACCGGCGAGCGCACCCGCTGGACCAATTCCGCCTTCAGCGGTATGCCCACCTATCAGGTCTCGCCGTCTTATACCTCGACCAACGTCCTGGGCAAGATGGAGAATGCCTACCACCTCTGGCTGCCTGAAAACGTGTGGTATGTCTTTGCCTATCTCTTGGGCTTCTACATCCTGCTGCGCGCCTTCGACTTCAAGCAGTACCTTGCTGTGCTGGGCTCCATCCTGTGGGCTTTCTCCAGCTATTTCTTCATCATCATTGCCGCAGGCCATATCTGGAAGGTCATGGCGCTGGCCTATCTGCCGCCGATGATCGCCGGACTGGTGCTCAGCTACCGCGGCAAATATCTGTGGGGCTTGATCGTCACGGCCATCTTCACCGCCTTTGAGATCAATGCCAATCACGTGCAGATGACCTACTACTATCTCTTCATCATCCTCTTCATGGTCATTGCCTGGCTCGTCATGGCCATCCGCGACAAGAAGTTGCCGCAGTTTGTCAAGGGCTCGGTGGTCTGCGCCGTCGGTGCCCTGCTCGGCGTGCTGATCAACATCTCCAATCTCTATCACACGTGGGAATACACCAAGGAGAGTATGCGTGGAAAGAGTGAACTGGTGAAGAAGAACTCCAGCAACCAGACCAACAGTGGCCTCGACCGCGACTATATCACGCAGTGGAGCTACGGCATCGGAGAGACGTGGACGCTGCTCGTGCCCAACACCAAGGGCGGTGCCTCCGTGCCACTGGTGCAGAACGCCAAGGCCATGGAGAAAGCCGATCCTAACTTCATGCAGATCTATCAGCAGTTGGGACAGTACTGGGGCGACCAGCCCGGAACGAGCGGTCCGGTGTATGTCGGGGCCTTCGTGCTGATGCTCTTCATCCTCGGATTGTTCATCGTGAAGGGCCCGATGAAGTGGGCTTTGTTAGGTGCCACCATCCTGAGCATCCTGCTCTCGTGGGGCCGTAACTTCATGGGCTTCACCAATTTCTTCCTCGACTACATCCCGATGTACGCCAAGTTCCGTACGGTGGCTTCCATCCTCGTTATCGCCGAATTCACGATACCGTTGCTCGCCATGATGGCTTTGAAGAAGATCATCGACGAGCCGGAGATCCTCAAGACCAAGATTCGCTGGGTGTGGGTGAGCTTCGCGCTGACCGGCGGCATTGCCCTGCTCTTCTGGCTGATGCCTACGGTGTTCTTCCCCGACTATATCTCGGCACAGGAAAACCAGGCCCTGGCACAGATCCCGGCCGAATATCTCGGTCCGCTGAAATCCAATCTGACGGCGATCCGCGAGTATATCTTCTCTTCCGATGCCCTGCGCTCGTTCATCATCGTGGCACTCGGCATGGCACTGCTCATGCTCTATAAGTATAAGAAACTCAATGCCAAGCTCCTCGTAGGCTGTGTGACGGTGCTCTGCCTCGTGGATATGTGGCAGGTCAACAAGCGCTATCTCAACGACGGCATGTTTGTGGAGGCCAGCGTGCGCAACAGCGACCAGCCGATGACAGCCACGGACCGGCAGATCCTCAAGGACAAAGGACTGGACTATCGGGTGCTGAACCTCGCGTCGAACACGTTCAACGAGAACGAGACCTCGTACTATCACAAGAGCATCGGCGGCTATCATCCTGCCAAGCTGCGCCGTTATCAGGAGATGATCGACGCCTATATCGCTCCCGAGATGCAGAAGATGATGCCTGCCATCTCGAAGGCCGGTGGTGACATGACCAAGGTCGACGGATCGAAAGAGTGGCCGGTGCTGAACATGCTCAACGCCAAATACTTCATCCTGCCCTTGCAGAGCGGACAGACTGTGCCCTTGCAGAATCCTTATGTTCAGGGCAACGCATGGTTTGTGGACAAGGTCGACTATGTCGACAATGCCAACCAGGAGATCGACCGCGTTGGTAAGATCGACTTGCACCATGAGGCTGTCGCTGACAGGCAGTTCAGCGAGCAACTTGGTAAAGCCGTCAAGCAGGACGGCACCTCCATGGCGGTCATCAAGAGCTACGAGCCCAACCACCTGACCTATGAGGTGAACTCCGACAAGGGCGGCGTGCTCGTGTTCTCCGAGATCTACTATCCCGAGTGGACGGCAACCGTCGACGGACAGAAGGCTGAGCTGGGACGCGTGAACTATATCCTCCGCGCCTTGAATGTGAAGCCCGGCAAGCACGAGGTCGTCCTTGACTTCCATCCCGCTTCCATCCGCACGACCGAGACACTGGCCTACTGCTCTTATGGCATCCTCGCACTGCTGATTGCGGCAGGAGCCTTTATGGCGCGCCGCAAGAACAAGGAGAAGGAATAACGTATCTTACACCTTATTATATATATAGCATATTGATTAGATCATTATTTTTCGACATCGACGGCACGCTGGTGAGTTTTCGCACGCATCGCATCCCACAAGCTACCGTCGACGCTCTCACTGAGGCAAAGGCTCGTGGCGTGAAGGTTTTCATCTCCACGGGCCGGCCTATACAGTTCATCACCAACCTCTCGCAGATAGAGCATCTCATCGACGGCTACATCACGACCAATGGCGCTTATTGCTTTGTTGGCGACGACACGGTCAGCCGTCATGCTATCGATCCTGCTGACGTGCAGAAAATCCTTGATGCCTGCGACCGTTTCAATCGGGCTGCCGTCGTTGTTGGACAGAAGACCATTGCCGTCTACAACTGCCAGCCCATTGTGGCGAAGTCGTTCGGTGAGGGGCTGGGACTGACAGACCTCCACTTCGACGAGCTCAGCAATGTGCTCCGGCAGGACATCCTGCAGGTGACGCCGTTTATCACTGACGAGGAAGAGGCTCAGCTCATGCCCACGATACCCCATTGTGTCGGTGGTCGCTGGACCAAGGAATTCGTTGACATCACGCAGGAAAACGCCGACAAGGGCAAAGGACTCATAGCCATGGCGGCTCGTGAGCACTTTGGCCTCGACGAGACGATGGCCTTTGGCGACGGTGGCAACGACATCCCCATCATCCGGCAGGCCGGTATCGGCGTGGCAATGGGCAATGCCACCGACAACGTCAAGGCTGTGGCTGACTACGTCACCACGGCTGTCGACGACGAGGGCGTGAAGAATGCCCTCATACATTTTGGTGTCATCAAAGGCTGAAAACAGCGCTTTAGGAATGTATATTCGTCGAAAATAACATGAAAACGACGCTTCTTTAAGAAAAAAGCAGTAATTTTGCGAGTAATATCATTAGATTAGGACATACATGGAAAAACTTGTTATCAACTCCTTTGAGGAGTTTGCTTCTCACGAGGGACAACAATTAGGTATATCAGACTGGTTGCTGGTGGACCAGAACCGCATCAATCAGTTCGCCGACGCCACACTCGACCATCAGTGGATCCACGTCGATGTGGAGCGCGCCAAGCAGGAGAGCCCCTATAAGAGCACGATTGCTCATGGCTATCTGACCCTCTCGCTGCTGCCCCATCTGTGGGGACAGATCATCGAGGTCAACCATCTGAAGATGATGGTCAACTATGGTATGGACAAGATGCGCTTTGGCGTGCCTGTCATCACCGGCAGCCGCATCAGACTGAATGCCAAGCTCGACAAGATCGAAAACCTGCGCGGCATCTGCAAGGCTTATATCGGCTTTAAGATAGAAATTGAGGGTCAGCGCAAGCCTGCGCTGCAGGGTGAGGCTCAGTTCCTCTATTATTTTGAATAGATCATGGATCATTTACCTAAAGACCCGGCAATGCTCGTTTCGGCAGTGAACATGCTGTTGCGCGACGAAGAGTTTGACTCGCTGTCTGAGCTTTGCTATACTTTTAATTGTGAACCGGCCCATCTCAAGAGCTATCTCGCTGAGCACGGCTTCTCATGGAACGAGAGTCAGAAGCAGTTCAAAGAGAGCTGAATGATGTCTCGACAGGAGATGGACTGATGATTTCAACAATTTCTTAATTCGAAATTACTATGTGTGGAATAGTAGGATACATTGGCCAGCGTCAGGCCTATGACATATTGATCGGTGGACTCCACCGCCTGGAATACCGTGGTTACGACTCTGCCGGTGTGGCACTGATCAATGGCGAAGACCAACTCAATGTTTATAAGGCCAAGGGTAAGGTCGCTGACCTGGAGACAGCTGCCGCCGGCAAGGACTGCTCGGGTACGGTGGGTATCGCACATACCCGATGGGCTACTCACGGAGAGCCTTCGGTACGCAACGCTCACCCGCACGTGTCAGACTCCGGCAACATCGTCATCGTGCACAATGGTATCATTGAGAACTACACCATCCTGCGCAAACAGCTGGTCGCGAAGGGCTTCACCTTCAAAAGTGACACAGATACCGAGGTGCTCGTGCAACTCATACAGTATGCTCAGGACAAGCACAAATGCTCACTGGCAGAAGCTGTGCGCCACGCGCTGAACAAATGCATCGGTGCTTACGCCATTGCCGTACTCGACCGACGCGACCCTAATACCCTCGTGGCAGCCCGCAAAGGCTCTCCGCTCGTCGTGGGTATCGGCAAAGACGACAGTGAGTTCTTTATTGCCTCAGATGCTACGCCAATCGCAGGCTACACTCAGAACGTTGTGTACCTCGATGATGAGCAGATCGCCGTGTGCCATCCTGACAAGGAATTGAAGATCATCGATCTGAAAAACAAGAAGGTGGATGTTAGCGTCAAGCAGATCGACATGGATCTCGACATGCTCGACCGTGGCGGGTTCCCCCATTTCATGCTCAAGGAGATCTTTGACCAGCCGCGTTGTCTGCGTGACTGCATGAGCGGCCGCCTCTTCGACGACAAGGTCATCCTTTCGGCCGTGCGCAACAACCGTGCCCGTCTGCTCTCTGCTACGCGCTTCATCATCGTGGCCTGTGGTACGAGCTGGCACGCCGGTCTCATCGGCAAGCAGCTCATCGAACACTATTGCAAGATTCCCGTGGAGGTGGACTACGCTTCGGAGTTTCGTTATCGCGACCCCGTGATCCTGCCTACCGACGTGGTCATCGCCATCTCGCAGAGCGGTGAGACCGCTGACACGCTCGCTGCCATCAAGTTGGCCAAGGAGCGCGGCGCGTTTATCTTTGGTATTGTCAATGCCGTGGGCTCCAGCATCGCACGTGAGACCGACACAGGTATCTACATCCACGTAGGTCCCGAGATCGGTGTGGCCTCGACAAAAGCCTTTACCGGTCAGCTAACCTGCCTGACGCTGCTCGCCCTGGCACTCGCCAACGCAAAGGGTACCGTCGGTCATGATGAGTTCATCTGCCTGACGAAAGAACTGGGGCAGATTCCTGACAAGATCGACAAGATGCTTAAGGAGAACGATTGCATCAAGCAGTTGGCTCGCACCTATACCTATGCTACCAACTTCCTATACCTCGGTCGCGGATGGAACTATCCCGTGGCCTTGGAGGGAGCGTTGAAGTTGAAGGAGATCAGCTATATCCACGCTGAGGGTTATCCCGCCGCGGAGATGAAGCATGGTCCTATCGCACTGGTGGACAACATGATGCCGGTGCTCTTTGTGGCTACACATCATGAGGGCTACGAAAAGGTCGTCTCCAACATGCAAGAGGTGAAGGCGCGTGGCGGCCGCATCATTGCTGTAGTCACTGAGGGCGATACCGAGGTGCAGAAGATCGCTGATGAGGTGATCAATGTCCCATCGACATTGGCACCACTGGCACCGCTGCTCACCGTGATCCCCTTGCAGTTGCTCGCTTACCACATTGCTGTGGAGAAGGGACTGAACGTCGACCAGCCGCGAAACCTCGCCAAGAGTGTGACCGTAGAGTAGGGGAGTGGCGCAGCTCTCTGTTGCCTCTCCTTATTTATATATAAGCAATATAGAATATGCAATATTTCATTGTCATCAACGACGTACAGCAGGGTCCGTTCAGCATTGACGAACTGCGTCAGCGCAATATCACTTCCGACACGCTCGTGTGGGCCGAGGGAATGCCGCAATGGGTACCGGCCTGGCAGGTCGAGGAACTGCGTCCGCTCTTCTATGCCGACGCTCAGACCTCTCAGACCGCTGCTCCTCAGCAGATTCCGACGCCTCCGCCATACGGAACACAAAATGGTGCTCAATCTGGCAATACACCGGACGACAACTATCAGGGAACCAATGCGGGCGATACCATGCAACCGCCTTATCAGCCGAAAAAGAGCAATCGCAAGAAGGTGCTCACCTATGTGGGTATCGCTGTAGCCATCTTGCTTCTGATCATGGCGATTACCAATCCCTCAAAGGATGAGCACCGTCAGGTCATCAAAGACCATATCACTGCCGGATTTAACCGCGGACTGAACGATGGCGACAACGGCGGGTTGGCCTCACTGGCCTCTTCTATGATCTCGGCATTAGCCGCTCCGGTCATCAACAGTGCCATCGACAACCTGCTGCAATACCACAACTATGTCTTCTGGTCCACGACCACGATCGACATTCCGGGCGCAGGCGAGCAGCGTACGTCCTTGGGTATCTTCGGTAAGGTGTTCACCTCTGACGAGGCTACCATCGCTGAGGCAGTGGCGAAAGCTACGGGTGGCAAGGACGACGAAGAGGACTCCACATCTACAACTATCTTCACCAGTGGTGACAACAACGGTGATGACAATGGTGGCGACGTCACTCAGGAGGTTACCGACACCCTCAAGTCGATGGGCAACAAGGTCGGTCGCACGGTCGTGCACCGTGTCAGCCGGGAGGTGAGCAACGAGATCAAGAAGGAAATCAACCAAAACACAGATAGTACTACGGCATCGGGGCTCAACAAGATCATCGATGCTATAGAGAGTTTCCTCAAAGGGCTCTGATGCCCCACAGGCTTGATTCTCATAATTTTTTTTCTCACAGCTCTTTGCTTCCTCGATGTCTTTCAGCTGAAAGGGTTATGCATCCGTGTCGATCTGTGAAATCTGTGAGAAA
>DLDU01000006.1 GCA_002481295.1 Prevotella sp. UBA7764
GGATTGTCGTCCTCACTGTTGCAGCAGGTAATCACACAGGCGCCGCATATAATTACAAGGATGGCGGCGAGCATCCATAATTTCATTCGAAAATGATTTATTGTGAACACCCGATAATTCGGGCATTCGGGTTTAACTTATTTGATTTGACACAACAAAAGAATTAGCAGACTGCGGATGCCGTCTGCGGCTATCGGAAGGCTTTTATAGTTTTAAAACGACTGGAAAGTAGGAAATTTCATTCGAGTGCTCTTAGCAACAATCTTTGCCTCTCAGTCGTTTAGGCCAGTTTCATTTTCAGGCTTGGAGTCCCAGTAATAGTCGGCCTTAGGGTTCGTGCGCCTCTATGCGCTTTCTTTACCGGGCGAATCCTCTCCGGTGAGTTTCTTTATCTGGTCCTGATAATACTTGATTTGTGCCTGTTTACGCTTGTCGTCCATGTAGTCAGGTCCAAGCTCCTGATATGCAGTGCCGTCCTTGATCATATGATAGATGACCTTGAGCATTTCCGCTGCGATTGCCACCAGCGCGCGTTTCTTTCCCCGTCTTGCAGCAAGTCTCTTGTAGCGTTCCGAGAAGTAGGTACCCTTTGTTCTTGTTGCACACCACGCACATTCTGTCATTATGGCCTTTGTTGCCTTGTTTCCGTGGTTGGTGTGTGAACTTTTTTTTTACCTGCGCTCTCGTTGTTGCCAGGGGCCAGACCAGCCCACGAGGTAAGATGCTCTTCGGTAGGGAACACTTCCATGTCAACCCCTATCTCGGCAAGAAGTTCCTTGACCGAAGAGTTTTGCATGCCAGGCACTTCACAGAGTTGTTCTATACGTCCCTGCAAGGGCTTCATCCGCCGGTCTATCTCCTTGTCGAGGACTTCTATCTCGTCCTCGATGTTCCTGATACTCTTGCGGATTGCCCTAATCATGAACTTGTGATGTTCAGTGAAGTGCCCTTCAACGGCCTCGGCGATTTCCTCCTGCGAGTGCTTAAGTCGCGGATGCGTACATAGTTCTGCAAGTTTCTGAGGGTCGGTCTCACCGTTTATAACCTCGTCTATCACAGCTGTGCATGTCTTGCCGCGTACGTTGCTGAACACGCTTGACAACTTAAGGTTGGCATCCTCGAAGATGCGTATCATTCGGTTGTGCTCTGCAGCCCGTTGCTGCACGAGCTTACGGCGGTAGCGTGTCAGGTCACGGAGATCACGCTGGTCACGCCTGGGGATAAAACTCCCTTTAAGCAGACCGGCGCGCAAGAGCTTACATATCCATGCAGAGTCTTTCTTGTCAGTCTTGTGACCTGGGACATACTTGATGTGGCGTGCGTTCACCACCATGATGGTGAAACCGCCAGGTTCAAGGATGTTCATCACCGGCTTCCAGTAAACTCCGGTGCTCTCCATTGCTACATGGGTAACACCAAGTTCCAATAGCCATTCTTTCAATTGTGTCAAAGATCTCGTTGTCGACTGGAACGTACGTGTCTCTTTCTTGATGTTCGTCCCACTGACTGTTGCCACAATCTCCTTCTTGTGAACGTCAAGACCGCATCCGCGAGCTACGACTTCTTCGAAGGATACTTCGTTCTTCTGTTGTTTCGCCATAGTTGTAAAGGGTTGAAGTTACTGTATCTGTGGCAAAGATACGAAAATTTTCATTCCCTTTGGCGAAAAGCCTTCATGTACGTTTCATTTGATTCATATCTGTTTTTATTGTTGACGGAAACGGATGGCTTGCGTTTCGGGATCCATGGATTCTACGATAGCGATGGACTCCAGATGGTAACCCTCGCTGCGCAGTATGCGCCCGCCCTGCTGTTGGCCTTTTTCGATGGCGATGCCGATGCCAACCACCTCAGCGGCGGCCTGATGCACGATGTCGATGAGGGCGTGGACGGCCTGACCGTCGGCCAGGAAATCATCGACGATGAGGATGCGCTCCCCAGCGTGCAGGTAGGGCCGCGAGATGAACACCTGATTCATCCGCTTGTGGGTGAACGAGTAAGCCTCAGACACATACTTGTCGTCGGTGCTGTTGGCCGTCTCGCCTTTCTTGGCAAACACCACGGGCACGCCGCAGAGGTCGCCCAGCAGGGTGGCGATGGTGATGCCACTGGCCTCGATGGTGACCACCTTGTCAATGCGCTCACCCTCGAAGCGCCGTTTCAGTTCGTGGGCTATCTGGCGTATCACGTTGATGTCTATCTGATGGTTCAGAAAATTGTCAACTTTCAGGATGTCGCCCGCCTTGACCACACCGTCTGCCATAATCTTTTCTTCCAAGAAGTTCATAATCCGTTATCTTTAATTCTGGCTGCAAAATTACTAAAAATTCCCCATACTCAGGCGACTATGGGGAATTTTTAATGATGCTAATATGAACGCGCGAACATCACCTCGCAGGTCCTGTTCAAGTCGTAGAAGAAGAGAGTACACGTCATGCTTCCTGTTCCGAACTCGATGTTCGACAGACGGAAGAACTTGTTGCCATCGCTGTCGGTGGCCTCTATGGCCTTGTTCTTCCCGTCAACGGTGTAAGTGCCGCTCTTGTTCACCTCTGTCGCATCACCATCTCGTCCAACTGAGCGATGGGCGGTAAATGTGCGGCCAGAGGCTTTGAGGTTCATGTCGAACCACAGGTCCCAGTCGGTCTCGTACTTATCCACGTATTCGCCATTCACTTTCACGCGGTCGAGCGACCACTTGCTATCGAGCATGTTGCGCATGACCCATGCGTCCCAGTCTTCGCCGTCCTCGGCATCGGAACAGCTCACGAAACTAGCAGGCAGCACGACTGCCAGCATCATCATTAAAAATGCTAATTCCTTTCTCATCTTATACATGATATGATTAGTAATGCTTCTTCAATGCTTGGATGGCCGTTAGCTGCGAGGCGCTGAGGGCGGGAAGTTGTTGACGTCGGGTTTGATGCCGCTGGTGCGCCGGAAGGGGTACTGCTGGCCGTCGATGGTCAGGGTGAGCGTCGTGTCGGTCAGTTTATAGGTGAACTTCTTGCCGCCGAAGTGCACGGTGCCGGTGGTGCCATCGATGAGGTAGGTGTCGGTCGATGGATACAAGTACCAAAGGCCGTCGGCCACGGAGCGGGCGTAGATGTCGATGCCCTTCTCGCTGCCGTCGGAATAGGTGGTCACATCGAGTGCCACGGCATCGATGTTCTTGTAGTCGAGCCACTGGCCTTCGTAAAGCCACTGGCCCGCAGGCCACTTGTTCAGTTGGTTATCGTCATCGTCGCTGCCGCACGATGTCAGCACGATTGCACTCATTGCAGTCATCATGGCGACTGCGGCCAATACAAAAATCTTTCTCATTATTCTGCGTTTTACTTGAATCAATTAACCTTACTTTCCCCACTGGCTCTTCAGTTTGCCGATGGCTTGGAGCGTGGCGGGCGAGAGGGAGGGGATGTGGTGCTGGCGCTCGTACTCGGCCAGTTGGTCGAGGGTCATCGACTCGCCGTACTCCTTCTTGATGGCCTTCTTGCGAGCGTTCCACTCCTCCTTGTCCATATAGTAGTGGTCGGTGGCGTAGGTCTCGACGAAGAATTTCACGTGACCCTTCTTGTCGTTGTACTCCCAGTGGTTGGAGTCCATCAGGAAGTTCTCAACGCCAGTAGTCCGCTCTTCGTTCTCTTTCCAGGCTATGACGAACTGGTACTCATAGCCCATTTCCTGGCGTTTTTCCAGTAGTTTTGTCTCGCCCTTCACCTCGTTAGCATACATCTGCTCCTTGCCTGCATCGAGGGTCATGCGCACCTGTCCATTGTTGCGGGTGAGGTAGCCGATGACACCCTTTGCGTTGCTGTAGGTGGAGCGTGATGGACTGTTCACCGTGGTCGACATGAAATATCTGTCTTTCATCTTCTGTTCCACCACGTCAAGAGGAAAGGTTGTAATCATTCCTGCATGATACACCTGTGCCCTGGCACCCCATGTGGTAGAGGCACCCCAGTTGGCGCAGTATTCGGCACGGGCCTGATAGTAACTGCCGTGCTCCAGTTTCTTCTTCTGCACGTTGTAGGCATTGGGCATGATGCCGCTCATGAAGTAGCAGAGCGAGTCGTTGCGATAGACATAAACGCGATAGAGGGCCTCAACGTAGATGTAGGGCTTGGGCTTGACCACCACCTCGGTGAGGCTGTAGTCCAAGTCTTCCATCGTCACCTTTCCATCGACGAGCGAGGCCACGGTGACCATCTGCGGCTTGTAGGCCACGTGGGTCAGGGCCACCTTCGCATTGCCCTTCACGTCGCTGAGCGCACCGCTCAGGTCGGTGGTGCCGATAAGGGTTCCGTCCTCGGTCAACACGCTCACCAGCGGGATGCCGTGACCGTCGGCATCCACCACCTCAATCTTCTGCGCCACGGCGCTCATTGCAGTCATCATGGCGACTGCAACCATCATTAAAATCTTTCTCATTTTTCTTTCCATTATGAACTAAAACATGGAATAAATTCCTTTGTCTCATTTCTTGGATGCTTCGGGCGGTAAATCGTTCACGTCGAACCTGATGCTGCTGGCGCACTGGAAAGAATTCCGTCTGCCGCCGATGACCAGAATGGATGTCGGTGGCGCGTCGGCTCGCCCGAAATCCCCGATTGCTTACCTTTTGCTCCGTCGGGCAGCCCGACTGACTGCCGAAGCGATTCTTTTTGGTCCGTCCGATGCTCGGATCGCGGCCAGCATCCATAGTTTTGTTTGTTTAATATCCTAAATGATTCTTGCCAGCAGGCCGATGAGGGCCATGTGGGCGGGGTAGTAATAGTAGAAGAACTTGCCGAGCCAGCGGCAGCGGCCTCGCTGTCCGTTGTAGAGCGACAGCAACGGCACCGCCAGCCAGCAGGCCATGTGCACCATGCCGTAGGTCTGGCTGTGGACGACAAAGAAGGCGACGGCATAGCCCGTGATGATGACCATCATCCACAGCATCTGCTTGCAGAAGTTGCCACGGCTACGCCCAATCATAAGGATGGCCAGCGGGGCGGCGCAACTCCAGTCGGACGTAAAGGTGAGCGCACAGGCCAGTAGCGTGATGGCTACCTTATGCCAGTGTACCAACTGCGGCATGTCCCACACCTTCAGCAGTATCAGTCCCCACAAGAGCGGCCAGGCGATGCTCGTAGCATTGAAGAGCAGGTTGTCCAGCGGATTGAAGCCCGACATGTTGAAATAGCAGAAGGCGAAGTGGCTCACCACGGCCAGCATCAGCAGACGGCGCAGGTAGCACCGGAAGTCGTGCGTGTGGTAGTAGCCCTCGGCCACGAAGAATATCATCATCGGAGCCGTCAGCCGTCCGATGCAGTGCAGCCCAATCTGCATGGGCGTCTCTGCCTGCTGGTAGGTCTCAATGCCCACCCAGGCCAGATGGTCTATCGTCATGGCAATGATGGCGATAACCTTCAGCGCATTGCCGCTCAGTCCTTTGGTCTGCATTCGTTACTCAAGCGGTATCTCCGGATGCTGCACAGCCAGCGGCATGTCCTTCTGCGAGAGGTAGAACATGTAGAGGATGACGGGCTTCGTGCCGCGGTTCTCGCCGTGGTGGATGGTGTTCACCATCTCGACGACGGCCTCGCCCTCATGCACTACTTTTTCCTTGCCGTCCTGCCCGATGATGGTCAGTTCGCCCTGCACCAGCAAGCCATAATGTTTTTCTCATTTATTAGAAGTCGAGACGATAGAAGATGTTAGGCAGTGAGATACCTGCCTTGTCGGTACGGATCTCACCAGTGGCGAGGTCGTAGCGCTGCCATTGCGGAGCCTCAGCATCGAGGATGTTCAGACCCTCGAAGGCGATGGTGTGGCTCACCTTGCGGCGGTTGATTTTGTAGCTCACAGTCAGGTCGACAACGCTCGTCGGCTTGAAGCGCTTAGAGAATGCCTCATTCTCCTTATAGATAGGATCATCATTGATGATACCGGCTGCTACGTTGGCACGCATGGCCTCCACATCGATAGGTGTGTAGCGCAAACCGCCCTGAATAGAGTACTTAGCGCTGACATTAAGCACGTTCTTACCAATCATCCACTCCTTACCACCCAGGATCTTGAACATGAAGCCACGGTCGTAGAGCTGGTTGCGCCATACCTTGTCAACGCCTCTGTACTGTGATTTATAGAGCGAGAAGTTGGTTTGGCCAAAGAAGCCGTGACTCATATAGTGCTCCAGCGTGATGTCTCCACCGTAGTTACGGGTGTTGCCCTTATTCACAAGCGGTTCATCGGTGTAAGCATAGAAGCGGTTGGTGACGCAGTAGGTGCTACCATTGATACCCACAGGCGTGTCGAAACCATACTGGTAGAACATGTTCAGACGCAGGTTGAGGTTGTCTGTGAACTTATGGGAGTAGGAAAACTGCAGGTGGTGGGCCTTGCTCAGACCGAGGTCTTTGTTCACCAGTCGGCCAGTTTCATCGCGATAGAAATAGGTGTCGAGTTTCTCAACCATTGAGTGCAGACCGTAGCCCAGTGAGAAGCTGCCACCGTTGTAGGGCTGCCACTTCATGCTGGCGCGTGGCTCAACAGAAACATCATCTGAGAGTACGAAGTAGTTGGCTGCTACACCCAGCGACATACTGAACTTATCGCTCAGTGTGAGGAGGTTCTGCCAGAAAGCGCTGGCGAGACCCGTGTCGTCCTTCATATCGGTGTAGGTCTTCATCGTTGAGGGGTCGGCATAGAGATAATCCACGCTGCTGTATTTCAAGTCGAAGAAACGGTGGGAGTATTCGGCACCGAACTGTGTGAGCCATTTTCCTGTTATCTGCTTCGACAGTTCTGTATTGAAGAGCAGACGGTCTTCATTTTGCTTCTGCTTGCTGAAGAGGTATTGCGTCTCAGGCTCCTCAAAAGCCAGCGGGGTCTTCAGTACTCCATTGGCATCGCGTTCCAAACCATAGTATAGATTATCTACACCGATATGTTGCATATTGTAAGCCGCTGTGGTGTTCCACGACCACTTGTTACCCAGGTGAATCTTGTGTGAGATACCAGCCAGCAACTGTGTCATATCACCATTGAAATTAGAGGCATCGTAAGCCGAGTGCACATCCTTCAAATCGATACGGTCGGTATGTGTCTTGTCCAATAGTGCCAGTCCAAAGATAGAGAATGTTCCAGCTTTCTTAGTGGGCAGGTTCAGTTTCCATGAGAAGTCCTGGAAGTTGAGTTGGTCGCCTTCGGTATCAACGAGCCCCAGCTGACTGATGAGCGCAGTGAAGCCATAGCGGTAGTTCACGATATAGCTGGCATTGCTCTTCTTCGAGAGCGGACCTTCTAATGTCAGTTCCTCGAATGCCGAACCCAGCTGTAGGATGTTTTCGTGTTTGGAGTTGTTACCCGGTCGCATCTTTACGTCGAACACACCACTCAGCGCATTTGAGTAGTTGGCATTGAAGGTGGAGGTGAAGAAGTCGGAGTTGCCTATAACGTTAGAGTTCAGTCCGCTAATCAGTCCGTAGCCGGCATTCCACATGTCATTGTAGTGGTTAGGTGTAAACACCTCCACACCCTCTATGCGATACTGCATACGCTCCGGAGCATTGCCATGAATGGAGAGACCACTACCATCAGCTTCACCCGACACACCAGCGAAGGCCATCACCAATCGGGCAGGGTCGTTGGCACCACCCGCAAAACGGCTGGCTTCCTCCATAGAGAGCATCACTCCACCAGTCAGTACGGCAGGATTGACTGTTGACTCCTTGTTCACACGGGGGCGCACCACCACTTCCTTCAGTTCGGTACTGTTCTCACGCAAAGCGATGTCCAAGACCACCTCCTTGACGCCGGAAATCAGTATTTCCTTCATCATACTCGGTTCGTAGCCGATGTAGGTCGATTCGATGGTGTAACGTCCACCCTGACTGATATTAATCAGATAGTTACCATCGATATCGGTCACAGCAGCTGCTCCCTGAAGCTCTACAACCCTCACCGTAGCGCCAATCAGCGGTTCGCCAGTGATAGCGTCTTTCACGGTGCCGCGCAGGGTCTCAGCCTGCATGCTTACAGTGCCGCAGATGATCAGGATGGCGGCGTGCATCCATAGTTTCATTTGTTTCATAGTTATTCAAAGTTTATTCAATTAACTCAAAATGTTGGTAGTCCTTGCACGATGTCCAGTCGCCGCCCCACTCGAAGCCGGCGGCGGTGAAGAGGCGGAAGCAGAGGTCGTCGTGGTCTATCTTGTAGGGGAAGTCCCACGTGCGGTCGCAGTAGTCGGTAGCCGTGGCGGGCTGGATGTAACGGGTGCCGTCGGTGCGGTCTTTGTAATAGGGATTGTAGAGCGTGTTAATGTCGACGGCCAGACCGCGGGCATGCTTCGACAGGACGGTGGTTCCAGCGACAGCGCGGTAGCAGAAGCACGACGAGTTGTTGTCGCGCATCTGAGTCTCGTCATCTGCATCATATACGTCGGGCAGGAGCATCCGCTGGATGGGATACTGGGCGTCGAAGAGCTGACGCAAGATGCTGACGACGCGGTCGGCAATCTGAGCGTTGCAGACCATCTCGCCGACGTGCATCTGATTGTCGTAATCCCAGTGCAGGGCGCGGATGTGGCGCAGGTCGTCGCGGCCGATGTAGGGGTTCTCCTTGTAGGTCTTGCCCTGCATCCGTGCCCATACACCATCGGGAATGGGCTCAGCGGCAAAGCACTTGTCTATGCCGCCAAAAGCATCGACATCCGCCTGACTGACGGTGCGCCCGGCCTGCCACTCGGTGAGGGCCCGAGTGTCAACGGGAAAGGTGAAATCTGTCTTCACGACACCATCGCCGTAGATGGTCTTGAAGTCGTCGTGCATGGAGATGACGTGGTAGCCGGCCGTGCGCCACTGCTCGCCTAAGGAGAGCGCCTTTTCGCGGTTGGCGTGGTCGCGCGCATCATCGTCGGCGATAAGCATGAAGGCGGCGGACTTGTACTTCTGGTTGCCTAATGCGTAGTTGTGCATGGCGGCATCGCCACCACTGTTGCCGAACGACAGGACGGGCACCTTGCCAATCTCCTGCGAGATCTGCAGCACCTTGTTCGTCTTCAGGTTCTTGATGATGAGTTCGTCGGTGCGCACAAGGTCCTCCTCGCGTCCCATCGTGTAGTTGACGCCCTCCTCGGTGCCCTGACTGGTGGAATGCAGTTTCACGTCCATGCCTATGACGCGGTTCGACGGGACGCCGATGGACTCTGTCAAAGCGCGGCAGATGAAGCGGTCGGAGCCAGAGACAACGTAATACGTAAAACCGTTGTCGCGAAGGTAGTCGAATACCTGAAGCATGGGTTTAAAGAAACTCTGTCCGTAGGTCATGCCCGAAAAACCGTTGGCAGGCTGCTGGGCGTAGGCCTTCACGTAGGCATCAAACTCGGCCAGCGTCATGCCGCTGTAAGCTTTGGCAGCGGCCAGGGCATGCTTCATGTCGAAGTGGT
>DLDU01000045.1 GCA_002481295.1 Prevotella sp. UBA7764
GAGCGGTCAGGAAATTTCTATAAAGCATCTTTCAGCGGGCTACACTCATTTGGGTGTAGCCCGCTTTTTCATGGACTCTGTCCACAGGCAGGATTCTCTGTTGTGTGAATGCTTGTGTCATGTGGCGTTTTCTTTTGCCAAAGTTGGAAATATAGGAATCTGATAATTATAAACAACTTGACAAAAACACCTCTTTCTGAACTTTCATTTTAGAGAGCGGTTTTGTGTTGGTATCATCCTCTTTTGATGAATTCTTAGCTTTTCCATGCTTTTTCATTGCCAAAAGCGTTCTGAAACTGCCATTTTTGGCTTTTTACTTTTCCAAAAAGCCGCTTTTTCACGATCAAACAATTGAGATGACTTTATCAAAGCACTGTTTTCTCCGAAAATTCTCTAGAGAATTTTCGGAGAAATAGGTACTTTGGCAGGATCATCTCGGTACTTTCTTCTGCTCATTCTTATTTTTTGAAGTATAAAGGAAGTGGACATATATGTAACGTATTATAAATCAATGAATTATATATCTATTGTCTAAAAAGACCAAAAATGCGCTGAAATTCGCGAAAATCGAGCTGATGATGGTCTTGCTTCAAAAGAATAGATTCTCGTGGGCGGAAAAATGTCAGTTTCTATAACAATAGCGGAGGTATGTCTTACACACAGACACAGAGCCACCGGGCAGGTTTCGTCAGATGGAGATCACAGAGCTATAAGAGTCTTGTGTGCTATATGAGTAGGGTGGAAGCAGGTAGTCGAATAGAAGCAAGAAAGGAATGACATCGGGAAATGGAGAGTTGGGGCTGCGCGTCTATGTGGTCTCTTAAGCCAGAATGGCTTCAACTCAGAGACAAAACATCCCAGTCTCTGTGACTCTGTGGCTCTGTGTGAGATAAATTCTAAAGATTTCACGTCAAGCAGCCAAACAAATTTACGTCAAACTGCCAAGCAAAATCGCGTCAAACTGCCAAGCAAAATCGCGTCAAATAGCCAAGTAAAATTGCGTCAAATAGCCAAATAATTTTCAAAACTCTTGGATAATCAATTAATTATGCGTATCTTTGTCGTCGTAGTATTTTAGTTAAATCATGCACCTAAATGGTGTCCCACTTTCGGGATGTTTTGCTTTTATAGCCTTCATTCTATGTCACGCAATTTCTTTCTGATCGTTTTCCTGTCTCTGACGACAGTAGTCCATGCCCAGTTGTGGCGTAGTGTCAATCCGCTCATCGGCAGCGAGGGGGAGGGCAGGGTGTTTGTGGGTCCTGCTGCTCCTTTTGGGATGGTGAAGCCAGGTCCCGACTGTCTGACGATGCCCAATGCCGGATGGGCACCACGGCCAGAGATGGTGAAAGGCTTCTCGCAGACTCATGTCAGCGGTACGGGAGGCGGGCAGAAATATGGCAATGTGCTTATCCAGCCTTTCCGCCGCCATGAGCCGATGACGCCGCAACGCTTGTTGCTGCCCGATGGCAAGGTGGGCGTGGTGCCTTGCTTCCTCCATCACCGCACCTACGAGAAAATCACGCTCGGAAAATACAGCTGTCGTTTCGAGGACGGCATCGGTGTGGACATCACCGCTTCGGCCCGCTGTGCCCTCTATCGCTTCCGCCATGCCGACGGACTGCTTGTTGATGCCGCGTCGTTCTTGGGTATGGACACCATTCCCAACAGGCGTGAGACCCAGCAATATGTGGCTTCCAGCATCAGCGTCAGTGGGCAGAAGGAAGTGAGCGGCTCCACCACGGTGCGTGGGGGATGGAACAACGGCGGTCCCTATACGGTCTTTTTCTGTTTGCAGAGCAGTGCGCCGTTTGTGAAATCACGGCTGTTTGGCGGTCGTGCCGCCTCGGTCTGGTGGGGCGACAGCGTCGTGGAGGTGAAGGTCGGTATCTCTTATGTGTCTGTGGAGCAGGCCCGCCGCAATATCGTTGCTCACGATTTCGACACGCAGTTGCGTCAGCTTCGTCAGCAGTGGGACGAGACCTTGGCGCGCGTGCCTTATGAAGGGAACAGCCGGGAGCGCCGTATCTTCTATACAGCACTCTATCATACACTGCTCATGCCGGTGGACAAGACCGGCGAGTGCCCGAGATGGTCGGGCACGCCCTACTATGATGACTTCTATGCCCTGTGGGATACCTACCGCACGTCGATGCCCCTGCTCATGGAGTACTACCCCGAACGGGCGACAGACATTGTTCGTGCGCTCTTGGCCATCTACCATCATGAGGGTTACATGCCCGACGCGCGCAGCGGCGATTGCAACGGGCGCACGCAGGGAGGCTCGCATGCCGACGTGGTCATCGCTGAGGCCTATGCCCGCGGACTGAAAGGCATTGACTATCGCGAGGCGTTGCAGGCAATGCTCAAGGACGGCGATGTGCCGCCCGCAAACGACGAGAAGGAAGGGCGCGGCGGACTCCGTGAGTATATCCGGCTGGGCTATGTGCCCTATGGCATACCACGGGCAGGCACCCGCACCGTGGAGTACAGCTACGACGACTGGTGCATAGCGCAGGTGGCGAAAGGTCTTGGCAAGCATGCTATCTATAACAGGTATATGCGCCGGTCCCGTTCGTGGCAGAACCTCTGGCGCAAGAACTATGAATGGCGGGGCATGAAGGGATTTATCCTGCCGCGGGATGCCAGGGGCCGCTGGCTTGACTCGGTGGAGTGGGGACGTTCGAAAGTATTCCGTCCAAAGATCGCTTATCGTCCCGACACCAAGGTGACACCGTGGTATATCCCTTGGTGGGACACGTTTTTCTACGAGGGTCTGTCGGCCGAATACTCGTTGAGTGTGCCTCACGACGTGCCGACACTCATCCAACTTTGTGGCGGTGACTCCGCCTTCCGGTGCCGTCTGGATACCTTCTTCGATGAGGGTCACTACAATGTAGGCAACGAACCGTCGTTTCTTACACCTTATTTATATAGCTACATCGGCCGCTCCGATCTCAGCAGCCGGCGGGTGGCGGAGATCGTCCACCGTTGCTTCTCCGACAAGGCCGATGGCCTGCCGGGCAATGACGACAGCGGGGCTATGTCGGCGTGGTTGCTGTGGGCGATGCTCGGCCGCTACCCCGTGGCGGGACAAGGGAAATACATCACCATCGATCCGGTACGCTTCCCCGAGAAAACTGCGACTTCGGACAATGCTGCTTCCACGGTGCACTTTGTGCTCAACCGCCAGTATCGCAACTGGCCGTTGAGCATGCGTTGGCAGGGCGACACACTGGTGGTGACCTGCCACGACTGCACGTATCGTATGCCGCGCCGTGTCGTCGACCATGCCAAAGGTTTCTGTTGGGAGAGTCCGCAGAAGGCGGTTGCACAGTACGATGCTGAGGGAACGTTTCTTTTCATCTCGCGCGATGCCCTCGACAGCCTTGGGCGCACAGGTCGCTTCGTCTACGACGGCATCACGTGGCGACGCATGGACGAGAACAGACTGTGCATCCATGTGCGTGCCGATGAAGACGGTACGGAAATGTGGATTTCAACAAGTTTGTCTTTGCCCTGGGTGGTTAGAATACAAGGCAATCAGTTAGGGATAGACTGGAAGATAGATACTCCTTTTCAAGAATTTACGAAATAAAGGATTCTCTAAATCTCAAATTCTTGAATCATAAGTATCTTATATATTCTTCTCCATGATATAGTCGTTCATGAAGAAGCCATTGCCTATGGGGAAGTCGCCTCGACTAGTCACCTTCATGCCTTGGTGTGTATAGAAGTGTTTGGCGCGGTTGTGGCGGTTGACATGCAGGAAGAGCGTGCAAGGCTCGGGATGCTGTTCCTTGACAAAGGCGACAGCAGCATTGAAGAGTTGGCTGCCCAGATGCTGGCTCTGATAGACCGGGAGAATGTACATCTTTTGCAGTTCGTATCGGTCTGCTTCTGTCGGTTGTACCGATGCATATCCTGCCGGCTTGTCTTCGATGAAGATCAGCAGATAGGTATGATGCTCGACAGTCATCTGCCGACGAAGCGATGCCTCGGAGTACATCATGTTCATCATATACTCGCACTGTTCCCGTGTGATGATGGTCTGGTAGGTGTCGGGGAATACTTTCTCCGCCATCGCCCTGATGATAGGAATGTCGTCAAGGGTTGCTTTTCTGATAGTTGTAGTCATGTTGGTAGGTTTATGTTGGTCAAATCTTTATTCAGTGTTGTCTTGCTGATTCTTTTACGATATCATAGTAAAGATCCACCGGACTTTCATGCCACATCTTTGTGCTCTCCTGTGAAAGCTTTTTATAGGTGGAAGAAGCATAGACTTTTTTTATAGCATCTATGAGACTGATGTTCTCTTTAGTTGTGAGAATATCTGCAATTCTACTCACTTTTGATGGAATAATTAAGTAGAGATTTTGTTGAGTAATGTCTCCAATCATAATGTTACCTNNCTTTTCAAAGATAAGTGATTTCAGCTGGATAAGGGCTGTATCGTTGAAATCATAGACGTTTACATATCCTTTTGCTATCTTACTTTCCCGCATGCGTCGTTGTACCCACCTTTCTGCTTGCCAATATGCAGTGGTGGTGTAGAAACCAGTTCCATAGTCCAACCGGCGATAGGGCTCTCTTATTTCTGGTTGCGTGACAACTTCCAGACTCCCATGATAGACATTAATGATTGCCATTTGCTGCCTCCTTTCTGTTCTTGATGAACTTATTGATATCACCTAATATCCATTGGGCAGATTGGGTGTGAAGTACATCATAGAACTCTTGCAAGTATTCAAAGACGCCATATCGGTTGAACAAATTCATGACTTGTTCACCCTCCATGCCTTTTTCTGTTTTGTACTGCTCTATGCAAAACGAAATAAAGTATGCAATATCTTGTCTTTCCTTTTGTTCCATCATTAAATTCTTAGTCATGCAAAGATACGCATATTTCATTAAAGTAACAACAGATAATCGTGCTTTGAGCCTTAAAATAGCGAAAATAATCGTAACTTTGTAGGGGATCTAACATTTGACTGAACATGAAAACAAGAACCTATGCTGCCCGCTGGCCGCAACCATGCCGCTGGATAGCAATATCGTCTTTACTACTATGCACTATCTTCTTGCACGCTTTGCCGCTTGCTGCCCAGAAGCGTAGAGAGCTGAGTACTCATATTCAAAAGACTTATCAGCAGATGGGAGGCATCTACTATGCCTATTCCGCACCACCCACCGACTGTTTCGCTCCTGCGCCGGAGGGCTATCGCCTGGTCTGCCTCAGTCATTATGGGCGCCATGGCTCACGTTGGATGACGAGTGACAAACGCTATGAATGGTTGTGGCAACAGTTCGAAGACGAGAGGCTGCTGACACGACGGGGACGCAGCGTGCGCCGCCGACTGAAAAAGATCTGTGACAATGCACGGGGCAATGGCGGACAGCTGTCGCCCGTGGGAGTGTGGCAACAGCAGGGACTTGCCGCCCGCATGGTATCCCGTTTTCCGCAGATGTTCGGTTCGGATAGTCACGTAACCGCAAGGTCGAGTGTGGTGCGCCGTTGCCGTAAGAGCATGGAAGCCTTTGTGGAAGAGATGAAAGCCCTTGGTCTTGGTGCACGGATAGATATGCGCACTGATTCGGTCGACATGCAGTGGATGAGCCACGAGAGTCCTGACGAGATGCTGTTGAAACTACAGACCGACAAGAGCTGGACGCTGCCCACGCATCGCCTGCTTGCCTCACTCTTCCGCCACCCAGAGGCCATCGCCGACACGGCACGTCTCTTCTCTGAACTCTATGCCGTGGCTTCCGACTTGCAGGATGTTGACCTGCCTGGCATCTCGCTCTACGATCTTTTCACCCTCGACGAGATGCGCTATTGCTATCAGCGCGCGTGCCGTGAGATGCGCTATGAGAATGGGGTGGATCCTGCCAATCACGGTATCCCGGCACAGTGCGCTGCCAATCTGTGGGGCAATATCGTGCTCTGTGCTGACAGTGTCCTGGCATCGGGCAAGCCGGGCGTGACGCTGCGTTTCGGTCACGACACCGCACTCTACCGCCTGCTGAGTCTCCTCGGTGCCTCGCCCGTGGTAGACGACAGTCTGAATCTTGCGGAACTGGTACCTATGGCAGCCAACCTGCAGATGCTTTTCTACCGTAACCGGCAGGACAGCGTGGTGGTGGCTTTCTACCTCAACGAGCGGCCGATAACGCTACACGGTATACATCCTGCCCTTGTACAGGACTCTTGTCATGTCTCGTTTTATTCCTGGGCGGCATTGAAGCGTCATCTTCAGCATTTCCTCGACCGCCAGCAATGGATGGACCGCACACGCGCCATCAACACGATGGTGGGTACCGACTACGCCACGACAGCCTTTGCCGGACGCTACGGCAAAGGATCGGAAGAGCACGGACAGACGCTGCCCGCGGTGCTCGTGCCTCATGGCATGAACTTCTGGGCACCACAGACACAAGACACGGAACAGAAGTGTCGCGCTCCTTACTATTATAGAGACTCGCTGTTTCAAGGCTTCCGGGCCAGTCACTGGCTCGTAGGCGGTTGCACCCAGGACTATGGTTCCTTTACGCTCATGCCGATGACGGGACGTCTGCGGTTGAAGCCGGAGGCGCGCGCCACACCATTCAATCACAACGATGAGTTGAGCCATCCTTATTATTATGGTGTCTATCTGCCTAAGGAGAAGCTGATGACCGAGATGACGGCGACGAGCCGTTGTGCCATCTTTCGCTTTATGCCCGACGAGGGTGGTGAGATGCATATCGTCGTCCAAGCAAACAACGACTATCGGGAGGGCTTCGTCGCCGTAGATGCCGCCCGTCAGTGTATCTGGGGCTACAACCCCGTGCACCGCATCTATCAGGGCTGGGGCGAACGGGCAGGCTTCAGCGGTTGGTTCGTCGTACAGTTTCAGCGACCTTTCCGCCGCTGTGGGGTGAAAGACTCCGTGGCCTTCGTTACGCTCGACGTGAAAGGCGGAGAGCAGGTGCTGGTCAAGGCTGCCACGAGTTTCACGGGCATCGACGGTGCGTGGCGCAACCTCCACGCCGAGCTCCCAGGCTGGGATTTCCTCGGTACGCGGCTGGCGTTGGACCGTATCTGGCAGGATGAACTGCGGACCATCGACGTGGAAGACAGCGACAAGGCGAAGGTCAACGAGTTCTATGGCGCGCTCTACCGTACTGCCTTCGAGCCGCACGCTATCAGTGACGTCGACGGACGCTATCCCGCCTTTGCCTCGGGACAGCCGATGATGCCCGACAGCACCGACGCGGGACGCACTCGCTATATGGACTTCTCGATGTGGGATATCTATCGTGCAGAGTCTCCTTTGCTGCTCTTGACGCATCCGCAGATGGCTTCCGACATGATACAAAGTCTCGGAGGTATGTACCGCGAGGGCGGTTGGATGCCGATCTTCCCTTGCTGGAACAGTTATACGAGTGCGATGATCGGTGACCATGCCGCCTCGCTCGTGGCCGACGCGGTGGCAAAGGGACTCGATCGCACCCATCCCTTTGACCTCAAAACGGTCTATGAAGGACTGCGCAGGAATGCTTTCGAGAGTCCGAAAAACTATCAGGATTATGCCAATGGCATGGGTCGGCGCGCGCTGAAGAGCTGGCTGCGCTATGGCTTCATCCCGCTGGAAGACAGTGTGAAAGAGGCTTTCCACACCCAGGAGCAGGTGTCGCGAACCTTGGAATATGCCTACGACGACTACTGTGTGGCGCAGGTGGCCAAGGCGCTGAACCAAGAGAAAGACTATGAAACGCTGATGCGACGTTCACACAACTGGATGAACGTGCTGAATCCCCGTACGGGTTGGGCAGACGGTCGCCATGCCAATGGCAGTTGGCTGATGAACCGCGACCTGACGAGTCGCCTGCCGTTTATCACAGAGGGGGCTGTCATGCACTATAGTTTCTATGTCCCGCACGACATTCCCGGTTTGATCGGGGCGATGGGCGGACGGCGGGCGTTCATCCAGAAGCTCGACACCCTCTTTGGCTTCCATCGTGATGGGCGCCGCGACAGTGTCTGCTATTATTGGCATGGCAACGAGCCTTGTCACCACATTGCCTACCTCTATGCCTTGGCGGGTGAGCCGTGGAAGACGCAGCGGGTGGTCAGCGATATTCTGCGCACGGAGTATCGCGATGTCCCCGGTGGCTTGTCGGGCAATGACGATGCCGGGCAGATGAGTGCGTGGCAGGTGTTCTCCATGCTCGGCTTCTATCCTGTCTGTCCGGGCTCTGCGGAGTATGTCTTCGGCACACTGTCGTTCCGTCGTGCACGCATCGGACGTCTGACGATAGAGACGCGCGGTGGTGGCAATGGCAACTGCTATGTTCTGCGCATGACGTGGAACGGAAAACCTTACACCCGCTACACTCTTTCTCACGACATGCTGACCAATGGTGGACATCTCGTCATAGAGTTAGGGCCTGAGCCACTGAGGTAATTCAAAGAAGAGAGGACGCGATTGTATCACCCCCACTTAAGAAGAATGCATCAATCCTGCTTAAGTGGGGGTTAATACTTGATCCTGAAATAGTCGAGCAACATCTTAAACTTGTCTTGCGCGGCCAGGCAGGTGTCGATCAGATAGCCGCGGATGTGGGGATATTCGCGCAAGCCTCGGTAATAGAAGAAGCGCAAGTCCTCGTCGATGATGAACGGTATGAGGTTATGTGCCAGGCATTCTTTGAACATGATGAGGCGCCCTACACGTCCGTTTCCGTCTTGAAACGGGTGAATAGACTCGAATTGTTGATGGAAAGTGATAATACATTCCTCGTTCTTGTCTTTCACACTTCTATACCATTTCAGCAGTTCTTTCATGTCTTCGTTGACTTTTTCGGGTGCTGTAGTCTCGATGCCACCAACTTCGTTGGGCAGGCGTTTATAGTTACCAACAGCAAACCAGTCTTTTGTGCTGTCCGTCTTTCCTGTTTTAAGGATCCTGTGCAACTCTTTGATGAGGCTTTCGGTCAATGGAGAGGTTGCGTGATCTATGATATAGTCTACGCAGCGGAAATGGTTGACGGTCTCGATGATGTCGTCCACTTTTACGGCCGGGCCTTCTTGTAGGGCTATCGTGTGCGTCTCAAAGATCATGCGGGTCTGTTCTTTGGTCAGTTTGCTACCCTCAATGTGATTGGAATTGTATGTTAAGTCTACTTAAGTCTACTTGGACTCGATGATAGATTCCACCTTTTATTTTCCCGTCTTTCTGTTCTTTCAAAGCTTTGAGTAGTGGTGATAGCTTCTTGTTTTGGCTACGGCTGGGCAGCACAGCATCGGCCGGGATGTTCCATGTCTTTCCAGAGAGGAACGCTCCTGGTATTTTTCCCTGTCTGCAATAGTTCCTGACGGTTCTGTCTGAGATGCCGTTGAGGGATGCGAATTGTGAGGATGTTAATATGTTCATTTTCCGTTATCGGCAAGTTCTGTTGGTTGATATAGCGCAAAGATACGGTTTTTTGCCGATACAGGCAAGTGAATTGGACTTTTGCTTCGCTTTTTTGCCGATAAGACTTTGGACGGAGTATTTGTAGCCGCAAATTGTCGAAAACGTGTATTCTCTCTTTGTGTTGCTTGGTTATGTTAATTGCTGCTTCACAGCAACGGGAAGTCTTTCCTCATTGCAGTGTCTTGATCTGTTTTTTGTTCAGCTAATAGTTATCAACAACAAAGGCCTCCACGGTATTCCGCGGAGGCCTTTATAGTTAGTTTGAAGTCTATTGCTTATCAGAGCAATTCTTTTCTTAGTTGTCGCTCTTCCCGAAGATACGCAGCAGATAGAGGAAGAGGTTGATGAAGTCGAGGTAAAGCTCCAGGGCACCGAGCAGTGCGATCTTCTGTGAAGCCTCGCTCATGTCGGGCTGCATGGCCAATGCCTGCTTGATACGTTGGCTGTCCCAAGCGGTGAGCCCCACGAAGAGCAGTACGCCAATATAGCTCAGGATGAGGTCAAAACCGGAGCTGCGCAGGAACATGTTCACCACCGAGGCAATGATGATACCGATGAGTGCCATAAACAGGATATTCCCGATTTTGGCCAGATTGGTCTTCGTCACATAGCCATAGAAAGCCATGGCACCGAAAGTACCGGCGGTGATGAAGAATACCTGAGTGATACTCGTCATTGTGTAGACGAGGAAGATACTCGACAGCGTCACGCCGTTCAGTGCCGAGTAGATGATGAAAAGCGTGGTGGCGGTAGACAGCGACAGCTTGTCGATACGCGCGGTAGTGTAGAATACCAGTCCGATCTCAGCGATCAACAATATCCAGATGGCAGCCCGACTGCTGTAGAGGGCTGTCATCAGGTGAGGACTGCTGGCCGTGCCAAAGGCACAAATGCCAGTGATGACCAGTGCCAGTGCCATCCATACATATACCTTTCGCATCAGCGCGGGAAAGGCGGTGGAGAGTGCACCTTCGCGTTGGCGGACGATCTGTTCCAAATCTTGTACTTCCATTGTTGTTGTTCTTTAGTTATGTTTATCGTTTACTATTGTCTGCAAATATATAGCTTTCCCTTCTGAAAAGCAAGAAATATGCCAAGAACAGTGTGCGATTTAATGTTTTTTGTATTGCTGCTTGTTGGCTTTTGATGCCTTTTCAGTAATTTTGTGTTCTATTCATTATCAGAGAGAAAATATGACACGATATCATAATATGACAAAGGGATGGTTGTGTGTCCTATTGGCAGTCTTGGGTTGGACCGTAGTCTATGCGCAAGGCGCGTGGGATGTGCAGACGCTGAGGTTGCACAATGGCTTTACGGTGTGGCTCAATGTCGACCACAGTCAGCCCAAGGTTTATGGCGCGGTGGTGGTGAAGGCTGGTGCCAAGGATTGCCCCAACACGGGCATTGCCCACTATTTTGAGCACTTGATGTTCAAGGGTACGGACAAAATCGGCACGGTGGACTATGAAAAAGAGAAGCCGTGGCTCGACAGCATCTCGCATCAATACGATCTGCTGGCCGCAACGAGCGATCCTTCGCGCAGGTTGGCTATCCAAAAACATATCAACGCGCTGTCGGTCCGTGTGGCTGACTATGCTATCCCCAACGAGTTTCAGAATCTCATCACCCGTTTCGGTGGTACGGGGCTCAACGCCTACACATCGTTTGACGAGACGGTTTTCTACAATACGTTCTCGCCGCCGTATCTGTCGCAGTGGTGTGAACTCTATGCCGAACGTTTCCTCTCCCCTGTCTTCCGTCTGTTCCAGGGCGAATTGGAAACGGTGTATGAGGAGAAGAATATGTACTCCGACAACATGCTCGTGCAGGCCGCCGAGGCTGCCCAACGCTATGCGCTGGCGGGTACCCCCTATGCCTATCCTATCATCGGGGCCACTGACAGCCTGAAAAATCCGAGGCTCAGCGAGATGATGCACTTCTTCCATCGCTATTATGTGGCGGGCAACATGGGACTTATCCTCTGTGGTGACCTGCGCACTGACTCTATCGTGCCGCTGCTAGAGCGTACCTTTGGACAGTTGCCGATGGGTGAGGCTCCGCAGACGCCCAAGGCGGTGCTGCGTGACTTCCGCGGTTCCAAGCCGTTGAAACTGAAACTCCCGATACCTTTTGTCAAGGCTGAGGGCTATGCCTTCCTTGCGCCGCAGGAGGACAGTCGCGATGAGGCTCCCTTCCAGGTGATGATGACAATGCTGTCCAATCCCTCCCACACCGGACTGCTCGACTCGCTTGACAATGCCGGAAAGGTGATGGCGGCTATGGCCGGAAGCTATTACTTCAAGGACTTCGGTGCTTTCGGCTTTGGCTTCGTGCCCAATCTGCCCTTTGGCTCTAAGAAGAAGGCAAGCCGCCGCTGCTGGCAGGCCATTGACCGCTTGCGTACAGGACAATTCACTGACGCGCAGCTGCAAGCAGTGAAGCGCTCGCTCATCCGGCAGAAGTTGCTTAGCTTGGAGACTATCAGCGGGAGGAGCTCGGCTATGATCAACGCTTTCTCGCATGGACTTAGCTGGAAGTCGGTGCTTGCCCAGGCCGGACGCATCGACAGCGTCAGCCATGATGATGTCGTCAGGGTGGCGCGAACTTATTTCAATGATGACTCGCTCGTGGTGAAAAAGACCTTTGGACATTATCCCAAAGAGCGGGTTGCGCAGCCCGGCTATCAGCCGGTGCGGGCCCGTCATGCCGGCGAGCAGAGCGAATATGCCAAGCAACTCGAAGCGCAGCCCGTGGACTCGGTGGCTCCGAAACTCGTAGATTTCAAGCACGATGTTACTGAATGCTCCTTGCGTCCTCTGGTCCGGTTCTATGGAGTGAGGAATCCTGACAATGATATCTTCTCGCTCCAGCTTTGCTATCGCCGTGGATCTGCCTCTGATCACCGCATAGAAATATTGGGAGACTACCTCAATCGTGTGGGTACCACGTCGATGTCGCGACAGCAACTGGGCCGCGCGCTGCAACAGTTGGGGGCTACGCTCGACGTGACAGTAGATGCCAGTGGAGTAGAGGTGAAGCTGATGGGCTTTGATTCTCAATTCGTTTCTGCCCTACGCCTGTTGCGATCCTTCCTAGACAGCACGGCGGTAGACAATGCCAAACTACGTGTCTGTTGTAAGGAGCTTAAGCTCGACCATCGGTCGTTCTTGAAAGAGAATGCCAACATCGCCGATGCCATCTATCAAAAGGTAGCCTTCGGCGACAGTTCTTCTTTTCTTACTCGTATGACCATCAAGGAAGCGCGGCGGCTGAAGGCCTCTGAACTTGTCGATCTCTTCCGCGAAGTGCAACGCAGCCAACTCGACATCATCTACACGGGTACACTGCCCGTGGACAGTGTGGCCCGCCTTGCTGAGGCTGCCCTGCCGCTCTACCGAGTGAGCCGTCCTTGGCGTCCGGTACTTCGTTCTTTGCAGCCGGTTGCTGTGCCTACGGTCTATGTCTATGACAATCCACGGGCCCGGCAGACTATTGTCGGCTCTTATCAGCAGGTGGGGACGTTGTCTACGGAGGCTCAGCGGGCACCGTTCCATTTGTGGGGAACCTATTTTGGCGGCGGCATGTCATCGGTGCTGTTCCAAGATATTCGTGAGTTCCGTTCCTATGCTTACTATGCCTATGGTCGCTGGCTCCAGCCCGACCTGCTTGTGCATCCTCTGTCGCCCTGCGCCTATGTCACCCGCTTAGGCTGTCAGTCCGACAAGACGATGGCGGCCATTGGCGTGCTCGACTCTGTTCTTCGCGATATGCCTATGCGCGAGGGCAATATCCGTGCGGCACGCCAGGGTTTGGTCAATGTTGTCAATAACAGTTATCCTGTCTTCCGGTCGTTGGGTAGCTTTGTTGCCGCTTGCCGGTTGAAAGGCTATACTCAGGATCCTGACTCTGCAACGATCCGTCTGTTGCCAGCCTTGGGCATAGGAGATGTCACGCGTTTCTATCGGTCGCATGTGCAAACGGCGTCCGCCAGCTATATCATCGTGGGCGACAAGCGGAAACTCAACATCGACCGGCTGAAACACTATGGTAGAGTCGTATTCCTGCAAAAGCATGACATTGTCAGATGAGTACGACTGAATCAGTGTACACGTTTTGTTTTCTTATATGCCGTGACTCCGATGTAGCCTTGCACTACTTTCGTTGTGCTGGGTTCTTTTTTCGTTTTGCTGTGTCCTGTAGGTTGCTGCTATGCAGCGACGCGCGTCCTTATTGCCCCTTGCTCTCTTCTCTCTATATAATTTAATAATGTGTTGTGCTCTATTTTTGTAAACATTATGGAAAACCTACACTTTTTCTTTAAAAAAATCTTGGAAATGTTTGGAGGGTATTGAG
>DLDU01000033.1:0-18214 GCA_002481295.1 Prevotella sp. UBA7764
CAATGTTTTCAAGGGCTTTTTTGGTAGTCTCTCCCTAGTAGAGACTCCCTAACCCTCCCTAAGAGGGAGGGAAACACACACCTGTAAATTACCATTGCACTGATCTTTGCATGGTTTAGCATTTCTCTCCCTTTTAGGGAGAGCTAGAGAGGGTCTTTGGGAGGGCTAGGGAAGGGCTCGGATATAATAAAAGAGCCGTATCACTCTTAACTTGGAGTTGATACGACTCTTTTATGATTGGTGAATGAAGTAATGTCTTAGAGAATTACTTCATCTCCTTGTGGATTCTTTGTTCGGTACTCACACTATTGTGAGTATATCATTTCTTACTCGAAGTTCTTATCATCCAGCATCTCGAAGCCGCAATAAGGCACGAGAGCCTTCGGCACACGGATGCCTTCCGGTGTCTGGTTGTTCTCGATGATGGCGGCTACGATACGCGGCAGAGCCAAGGCAGAACCGTTGAGCGTGTGGCAGAGCTCCGTCTTCTTGGTGTCGGCACGACGGAAACGGCAGTGCAGACGGTTGGCCTGATAGCTCTCGAAGTTAGACACAGAGCTGACCTCGAGCCAACGCTTCTGTGCGCCACTCCATACCTCAAAGTCGTAGCAGATAGAGGAAGTGAAACTCATGTCACCACCGCATAGGCGGAGGATATGATAAGGCAGTTCGAGTTTCTGTACGAGACCCTCGACATGAGCGAGCATCTCGTCAAGACTCTGGTAAGAGTGCTCCGGCGTGTCGATGCGAACGATCTCTACCTTGTCGAACTGATGCAGGCGGTTCAAGCCACGAACATCCTTGCCATAGGAGCCAGCCTCACGACGGAAGCAAGCAGAATAAGCGCAACGCTTGATAGGCAGATCCTTTTCGTCGAGAATCTCATCGCGGAAGATATTGGTCACAGGAACCTCTGCTGTAGGAATGAGATAGAGGTTGTCGAGATTGCAATGATACATCTGTCCCTCCTTATCAGGCAGCTGACCCGTGCCGTAACCGGATGCCTCGTTGACAACATACGGCGGCTGCACCTCGAGATAGCCGGCCTTGCGGGCCTCATCGAGGAAGAAAGCCTCCAAAGCACGCTGGAAGCGCGCCATCTTGCCCACGTAGATCGGGAAGCCTGCACCCGTGATCTTCACACCCATGTCGAAGTCTACAAGGTGATATTTCTTGAGCAGATCCCAGTGGCACAGTGCGTCGTCGCCGAGATTTGGCATTGGACCGCCCTCCTTGACGACAACATTGTCGTTGGCATCCTTGCCTTCAGGTACAAGATCGTTGGGGATATTTGGGATCTGGAGCAGTTCGTTGGTCATGTCGGTCTGGGCCTTGTCCATGATCTCCTGCAGTGCCTTATCGGCAGCCTTGAGCTCAGCCACCTCTGCTTTGACTTTCTCGGCCTCGTCCTTCTTGCCTTCCTTCATCAGGCCGCCGATCTGCTTTGACAGTTGATTCTGGTGCTGCTTGTTGCTGTCGAGCTTCTGCTGGCTCTCGCGGCGCAGCTTGTCATACTCCAATACTTTTTCAATAGCTTCGCGGGCTCCGGCGAAATGTTTCTTCTCCAAGCCCTTGATCACGCGTTCAGTTTCCTCACTGATGAGTTTAAGTGTAAGCATATAGCTGTTTATTGATTATATTTCCTTATTTGGGGCAAAAGTACAAAAAAAAACGCTCACGGCAAAATTTATATGAGAAAACGCTTGCAACACCTGTTGATTACAACAAAAAAACGTATCTTTGCAATGATACTATATTGAATATGGTAAGATTTGATGATTTCGACATTTGTATTGTAAGATAAAAGAATATAAGAGATGGATTACGGAAAAGAGAAAAAGCGATTGGTCCACCATGCGTTATGGGGACTTTTGTTGGCCGTCGGCTGGCTCTGGATCTGCCCTTCACAGGCTCAGACGCCCAAAGGTCACCGGCTGCCTAACGTGGCTGTCGGCATTCACCACCATCACCCCGACTCTACACTCTGCTCCCCGCTGAATATAGGACTTCTCAGCGAGGTCGACACGCTTCACGGTTTCCAATACGGCATGTTTCTCGGTGCTGTGCGCGGGCGGGCCGACGGTTTCATGCTCGCAACCCTTGCCAATGTGGCTCACGCCTTCAATGGGGTACAGATCGCCAGTTTCAACAACATCGTCTTCACGCCGATGAAAGGCATTCAGATCAGCCCCATCACCAACATCGCCATGGGCGTCAGACAAGGAATGCAGTTCTCTTCCATCGCAAACATCAGCTCCGGAAAGATGAGAGGACTGCAACTCAGCACCTATAACTATGCCGATACGCTGCGGGGAACGCAGATCGGCATCCTCAACGTGGCGCAGAGCCATCCGAGGGGCGTACAGATAGGACTGTTCAACTACACGCGAGACCCGGAAGCACGCAAGATCGGACTCATCAACATCAACCCACAGACACGCATCGATGTGATGCCGTATGTCGGAACCTCCACCCGCCTGAACCTCGCCCTTCGCTTCCGCAATCCCCACACCTACACGATGGTCGGCATAGGCTCTCACTTCCTGGGACTCGACGAGGACTTCTCGGGCGAGCTCTTCTACCGCATGGGGCGATACTGGAGCATTGCACCACGATGGACACTCGGTGGAGACATAGGATTCGGACACGTGGAAACTTTCCAAAACAAAGGCGACACGCCACGGCGTATGTACTCGCTGCAGGCACGCCTGACGGCCGACTATGCCATCAACGACAATCTCGGTGCCTTTGTCGCCGCCGGATACGGCACCACAAGACACTATGGATCGCACACCAACTTCCGTTCACGCCCGATCATCGAGGCAGGACTGGCACTGCGCTATCACCACGATCCTGACCATCAGGCTCTTTGGGACGAGGAAAGAAAGCGCGACCGAGAGTTTATGCTCGGCAAGCTGGCACTGACACCGGAAGACAGCCTCTACCGATGGAGCGACCCTGACTATACCAAGAAAAGATGGCTGCGCGCAGCGGCAGAGGCGGCTGGCATCAACGTCTTCGTGCATTGCTTCGACCGATTCGTCATGGACGAAGACTTTGCGCAAGTCACCTTCAAGAGCATCGCACACAACTGGCACCACGCCTTCGTGTGGGACAACGATCAGTTCTCGACGAACCTCTTTGCACATCCTTACCACGGCAACCTCTATTTCAACTCGGCTCGCAGCAACGGACTGAACTTCTGGCAGAGTGCGCCTTACGCTCTTGGAGGAAGTCTGATGTGGGAGTTCTGCGGTGAAGTGGAGCCACCGGCCATCAACGATGTGCTGGCTACCACCTTCGGTGGCATTTGCATCGGTGAAGTCATGCACCGCGTATCGGCACTCGTGCTCAACGACCGCTCACGTGGCTTCCGTCGCTTTCTGCGAGAGGCGGTTGCTTTCGTCACCAACCCCATGCAGGGGCTCAACAGAATCATCGACGGTGACGCGTGGAACGTGCGGCAGGACAAGTACATGTACCACGACTTCAGCCGCATCCCCGTGGAGTTTGCCATGACCATCGGCGACAGATACCTTGCTGATCAAGGCGGTATCTTTCGGGGAGAAAACCAGCCTTACCTGATGTTCGACCTGCACTATGGCGACGCCTTTGACGACAGCAACACGCAGCCCTACGACTTCTTCACCCTGAACGCCTGCGCGGGATTCACCGGCAATCAGCCGCTCATCAACAACCTTCACCTGCTAGGTAAACTCTGGAGCCACACCGTATATGACGGAAAACAAGGAAAGACGATCGTCGGCATATTCCAGCACTTCAACTATTACGACTCGAAACCTGTAAAAAACGGCAGCGACAAGACTCCCTACCGCATATCAGAAGCAGCTTCCTTCGGTCCCGGCATGATGTGGCAATTCCCGCAAGTGGGTAATCTCAAGCGGTTGGAACAGGCGGTCTTTGCCGATCTCATCCTGCTCGGCGGTACGAAGAGCGACTACTACAACGTGATCGACCGCGACTATAACATGGGATCGGGATTCAGCCTCAAGTCCAAGACCCAGATGGTCTTCCCTCGCCTCGGCTATTTCTCGCTGCTTGTGGACTATTACCACATCTATACATGGAAAGGATATGAGGGTAAAGACCTGGAGCACACCAATCCTCTCTACCTCAACGCGCAAGGCGACAAAGGCGACGCGCAGTTGCTGGTCTTCAACCCTCGCTTTGTATTCCAACTGAGAAACAACTTCGGCATCGAGTGGCAAGGGGCTTACTATGGCAGATATACCTATTACAACTATCACCCCAGCGTCAGGGCTCATACCTTCGAAACCAGACTGGGACTGCTCTACAGATTTTAGCAGAAGAGCAAAGGCCTGAAAACAAACATCGGGTGAGCCGCCATCATTGCTGCTCACCCGATGCTTATTGATAACGAAAGGATAAAAGCCAACTGTTGTTTCAGCAAAGCATCCTTTCGATAATTCGATTAGAAATCATAGGAAAAGCCGAAGGACACAAACTCGTTGAGCATCCAATAGCCAAAGCTCTTGTCGCGATTCACACCATCGTCGAAGCGGGGATAAGCATAGACCTTGGCCGAGATATAGCGGTTGAACGAAAAGGTGAACGTGTTCTCCCACTCCAGCTCCGAACGCTTATACGTGGTATAGCCATAGAGACGGGTCTGCCACATGAAGTTGTCCCAAATCTTCCACTTCAAATCACAGGTAAACTGCGAACCATAGTCGTGGAGAGTGTGCTTTCCCTCGTCCAGTCCATTGGCTTGGGCCAGGCTTTGACGACCTACGTACTTGAAGTTATATGCGATAGGAGCCAGATGGATGGAACCTGTCAGACGGTTTTTCAGACAACTGACATTATAGTCCATACCGAGAGAGGCATTCAAGTTGAAAGGACTCATAAAGTCGGATTTCACATTCGGAGAGTTGGTATTGTACTTCCGCAAAAACTGAGTGGTGGCAATCAACTGGAAAGTATAGTACCAGTGTTTCGTGGCCTGCAAGCCCAACTTACCCGTATAGCGAAGGAGATCCTCCGTGCTTTTGACTTTATGGAGGGAGTCTCCTTTGGTCGTCTGCAAGCCCAACTTCATCTCCAACTTATTGTCCCAGCGAAACTTCTGCTTGTTGTCGTAATGTGCCTCCAACGTCAGCGCACCCACTGCCGAGTAGTTGCTCTCACCGCCCTTATACCAGTTGGGTGAGATATAGCTCTGGAGAAACTGCAAGTAGTAATCGCCACCGAAGTTCCAAAAATTAGGTTTGAACACGACCATGTCCATAGGCACATACTCCGGCTCTTCCGGTTTGGTAGGCTTGACAACAGCTACCGGATGCTCCGTAATCGTCGTGGGTCTGAGCACGGGACCTGTTTTCTCCAAGTCACGCTGCGTTGTCTTCACCGCTCCCGGACGATGAAGATAAACCCAGAGCAGCGACGCGTCGGTAGGCGTCAGCGTCCCGTCGAGAGAGAAAGCACGATGGGCAACGCCTCGATAGAATGTCATCGGGAGAAACAACGGAGCAGTGGAGCTCTCATACAAGGGCCGCGAAGCCTTCACACTGTCGCGATAGAGTGAGTCAGAAAACAAACGCAAAGAGTCCATATAAGCCGTCACCAACTTGCCTCGACCCTGCAACAGCGCATGGCGATAGGCCACTGAACGCGCAGCCGCCGGCATGGCAGACGACAGTGTCAGAGCGATCATCAACAAGCAAACCGCCGGGCGGAACAGATTATGACTTTCTCTATGCGACATCGTTTCTTCAACTCCTTCTTTCTTTAATGATTCGTTATATTGTCTTAACGTTGCAAAGATAACAATAATTTTTGTTTTTGTTGTACATCTCATAAAAATATGCTAACTTTGCAACATCTTTTATAGATCGAGTAACTCTTTCGTATTCAACAATTAAATCCAACAAAATATTGACAATGGTGGCAGAAACAAAGTACATCTTCGTCACAGGCGGTGTAGTTTCCTCGTTAGGAAAAGGCATCATCTCGTCTTCAATAGGTAAGCTTCTACAAGCAAGAGGCTACAACATCACCATCCAGAAATTCGATCCTTACATCAACATCGACCCAGGTACGCTCAATCCCTATGAGCACGGCGAATGCTATGTGACTGTCGACGGTATGGAGACCGACCTCGACCTTGGACACTATGAGCGATTCACAGGCATTCAGACTACCAAGGCCAACTCTCTGACAACAGGGCGCATCTATAAGAGCGTCATCGACAAGGAGCGCCGCGGCGACTATCTTGGCAAAACCATCCAGGTCGTGCCACATATCACTGACGAGATCAAGCGCAATGTAAAGCTCCTCGGACAGAAAAACCACTACGACTTCGTCATTACCGAAATCGGAGGTACCATTGGTGACATCGAGAGCGCGCCATTCATGGAGGCTATCCGACAGTTGAAATGGGAACTCGGCAAGCGTGCCGTCTGCGTGCACCTTACTTACGTGCCCTACCTCAAAGCCGCCGGCGAGTTGAAGACAAAGCCGACACAGCACTCCGTCAAGGAATTGCAGAGCGTAGGTATCCAGCCCGACATCCTCGTGCTGCGCACTGAGAAACATCTGCCTGACCAGGTCCGCAAAAAGGTGGCTGCATTCTGTAATGTCGACCTCGACTGCGTCATCCAAAGCGAAGACCTCCCCAGCATCTACGAGGTGCCGGTGAACATGCAGAACCAAGGCCTCGACGCTGCCATCCTGCGCAAAGTCGGTGAGCCCATCGGCGAGAAACCAGGACTCGGTCCCTGGCGTTCCTTCCTCGAGCGACGCAAGAAGGCCACAGAGGAAGTGCACATCGGACTCGTCGGTAAGTATGACTTGCAGGACGCCTACAAGAGTATCCGCGAGAGCCTCTCGCAGGCTGGCACCTACAACGACCATAAGACGGTCATCACCTTCATCAATTCGGAGTATATCACTTCCGACAATGTCGCTGAGAAACTGGCAGGACAGGACGGCATCGTCATCTGCCCGGGATTTGGACAGCGCGGTATTGAGGGTAAGATCATTGCTGCCAAATACTGCCGTACCCATGATGTGCCGACCTTCGGCATCTGCCTGGGTATGCAGATGATGGTCATCGAGTTCGCACGCAACGTGCTCGGCTATGCCGACGCCAACTCGCGCGAGATGGACGAAAAGACACCGCACAACGTCATTGACATCATGGAGGAGCAGAAAAACATCACCAATATGGGTGGTACCATGCGTCTCGGTGCCTACGACTGCGTGCTCCGCAAAGACTCGAAAGTATACTCTATCTACAAGCAGGAGAATATACGTGAGCGTCACCGCCACCGCTACGAGTTCAACAACGACTATCAGAAGGAATACGAAGACAAGGGAATGATGTGCGTGGGCCGTAACCCGGACAGCGATCTCGTCGAGATCGTGGAAATACCAAAGCTGAAATGGTATATCGGCACGCAGTTCCACCCCGAGTATCAGAGTACAGTGCTCAAGCCACATCCGCTCTTTGTCGACTTCGTCAAGACGGCTATCGCCAACCAGAAGAAGAAATAAGTACTGAGAAGAAGTGCGTGTAACACTTCATACATCAAGAATTAGAGAATGAGAGAATCGGAAAATGATTTTATAATTCTCTAATTCTTGATTTCTCTTTGAACTAAACATGATTCGGGCAAACGCCCGAGAGAAAAGATTTATGGATAAGAACAACATTATCGGCTTCGTGCTCATCGCGCTTGTGCTTATCGGCTACAGCTGGTACGCGAAGCCATCTAAAGAGCAGGAGCGTGCACAATTTGTGCAAGACTCCATCGCCCAGGCTAAGCGACAGCAGGCTGAACAGGATGCCAAGACGGCAGCCTTCAACCGTCAGCAGGCCGCCAAGCAGAAGATTGCAGCCGACACGACGGCACTCTTCCACAGTGCTTTGACCGGACAGGCCAAGGACATCGTGCTGAAGAACAGCAAAGTTGCCATCACGCTGTCGACGAAAGGTGCCACGGTCACCAAGGCGATCATCAACAACTACAAGGACAACATCACTGAGGCAAACCATGTCACGCTCTTCCAGGGCAAGGACCAGAGCCTCACCTACACCATGGCTGCCAAGGAGATCAACATCTCCACTGCCGACCTCTATTTCGTTCCTTCCAATGTGACAGACTCTACTGTCACCTTCACGGCTACCGCTGCTCCGGGCAAGACTGTCACGCTGGCCTACCGCCTCGGCAAGGACTATATGCTCCACATGCAGATGGCTGTCAAAGGTATGGAGGGACTCTTCGCGCCAGGCACCAGCACGATGGACGTGAACTGGAAAGACAAGTGCCGTCAGCAAGAGAAAGGTTTCAACTTCGAGAACCGCTACGCTACCCTCACCTACCATAATGTGGAAGGTGGTACCGACAAGCTGAGCGAGACATCTGAGAAAGTTGACGAGGACATCGAGGACAGCATAGACTGGGTGGCCTTTAAAAATCAGTTCTTCTCTGCTGTGATGATTGCCAAGAACAACTTCCAGGGTCACTCCCTGATGACGTCCATCCCGCAGGAGAAAGGCTCCGGATACCTCAAGCAATACGAGGCTAAGATGAAGACTTTCTTCGACCCGAGTGGTAATACACCGTCGGAGTTCGAGTTCTACTTTGGACCCAACGACTTCCGCCTGCTGCAAAAGGTGGAGAAGGAAAGCACGCTTGACCACGACCTGCAGATGCAGCGTCTCGTCTACTTGGGCTGGCCGCTCTTCCGGATCATCAACCGCTGGTTCACAATCTACGTGTTCAGCTGGCTGAGCAAGTGGTTCCCCATGGGCGTGGTGCTGATTCTCATCACCCTGCTCCTGAAGGTGATCACCTATCCGATGGTGAAAAAGAGCTATATGAGTTCCGCCAAGATGCGCGTGCTCAAGCCGAAACTCGACGAGGCAACCAAACAATATGATAAGCCCGAGGACGCCATGCAGAAGCAGCAGGCCATGATGGCCGAATACGCTAAGTACGGTGTATCCCCGCTCTCCGGCTGTCTGCCGATGCTCATACAGATGCCAATCTGGATTGCAATGTTCAACTTTGTGCCTAACGCCATAGAGTTGCGTGGTCAGAGCTTTCTCTGGATGCACGACCTCTCGACTTATGACCCGATCATACAATGGCACAGCAACATCTGGCTCATCGGCGATCACCTGAGTCTGACCTGTATTCTCTTCTGCGGCGCCCAGATCATCTACTCTTGGTTTACCATGCAGTTGCAGAAAGATCAGATGGTCGGTCAGCAAGCCGAACAGATGAAGGCCATGCAATGGATGATGTATCTCATGCCACTGATGTTCTTCTTTATGTTCAACGACTACTCTTCAGGTCTGAATTTCTACTATTTCGTCTCGCTGATCATGTCGGCCGGCATCATGTTCGTGCTGCGCAAGACCACCAACGACGAGAAACTGCTGGCTATCCTTGAGGCTCGCTACAAAGAGAACCAGGCTAACCCACAGAAAAAGATGAAGGGTATGATGGCACGTATGCAGGCTCTTCAGGAAATGCAGCAAAAGCAGATGGAAGAGAACCGCCGCCGCCAGGAAGAACTGAAAAACAAAAGAAACGGAAAGAAATAGTGCCGCTATATATAATAATGAGTAACGATGAAGATCCCGGCATAAGGCCGGCGTCCGATATCGTTACTCATTTTTCACGAAGCAGCCTGCTGTTTGGAAATCATATACTGACTTGAGAAGAGCAGGAAACTGCTTCTTTCCTACATACAACTTACTCCCATGAATAAAGCAATAGCAATGGTGCTGGGTGCCATGCTTCTTGGTACCCCAACAATGAAAGCACAGACGATGATTGAGAAAAACAACATCACGCTCGCCAGCGACCAGATGACGCCGGAAGCTCTTTGGGCTATGGGACGCATCGGATCGTATGCTGTCTCTCCCGACGGCAAAACGCTGGTCTACCAGGTGAGCTACTATAGTGTCAAGGAAAACAAGAGCCACACGATGCTCTTCATGCAGCCGCTGAAAGCCGGCAAGAGGATTGCCAAGGCAACAGCCCTGACCAAGGACAGCAAAAGCGAGACAGACGCCGCATGGATTGAGGACGGCAAGAAGATAGCCTTCCTCCGCGACGGACAGCTGTGGAAGATGAATGCCGACGGTACCGACCGCGTGAAGATGACCGACAGCAAGATCGACATCGAGGGATTCCTTTTCTCGCCCGACGGCAGCAAGGTGATCCTCGTCAAGAGTATCCCTTATCACGGAAGCATCCAGAAGAATCCTGATGACCTGCCCAAGGCTACGGGCCGTCTCGTCACGGATCTGAACTACCGTCACTGGGATCACTACGTCGAGAGCATGCCGCATCCGTTCATAGCCAACGTCAGCGGTGACAAGGCTGACGACGGTGTTGACATCCTTGGGGGGCAGCCTTATGAGTGTCCGATGGCTCCTTTCGGCGGTATCGAGCAGTTGGCATGGAGCCCCGACTCCAAGCAGGTGGCCTACACTTGCCGCAAGAAAGAGGGCGTAGAATACGCCATCTCAACCGATGCCGACATCTATCTATATAATATAGGTACGCGCGCGACCCGCAACCTCTGCAAGCCGGAAGGATACAAAGAACCGAAGATCGACCCGACAAAGACCATGCGCAACCAGGCCGTCAACCATCAGGCTGGTGACATGCAGGTGGGTTACGACGTCAACCCGAAGTTCTCTCCCGACGGCAAATACATTGCCTGGCAGAGTATGAAGAACGACGGCTATGAGAGCGACCGCAATCGTCTCTGTGTCATGGAACTTGCCACTGGCAAGAAAAGCTACGTCACGGAGAAGTTCGACTCCAATGTGGACGACTATATCTGGAACAGTGACAGCCGCACGCTGTACTTCCTTGGCTGCTGGCACGCCTGCGTGAACATCTATTCGACCGATCTCAACGGCAACGTCAAGCAGCTCACTGACGGCTGGCACGACTTCGGCTCACTGAAACTCCTGGCTCCTGGTAAGCTCATCGCTACGCGTCACTCCATGACAGACCCTGACGACATCTATCAGGTCAACATCAACAAGGCTGAGAAGAAGAGCGTTGCTGTCCGCCTCACCGCTGAGAACGATCACATCCTCGACCAGCTTGCCAAACCGACCATCCAGCAGCGTTGGGTCAAGACGACCGATGGCAAGCAGGAACTCGTTTGGATTATCCTGCCGCCACACTTCGACGCTACCAAGAAATATCCTACCCTGCTCTACTGCGAGGGCGGTCCTCAGAGTCCCGTCTCACAGTTCTGGAGCTATCGCTGGAACTTCTCCATCATGGCCGCTCACGGCTATGTCGTCGTAGCACCTAACCGCCGTGGCCTTCCCGGCTTCGGTTCTGCGTGGAACGAGGAGATCAGCGGCGACTGGACAGGCCAGTGTATGAACGACTATCTCAGCGCTATCGACGATGCCACAGCCAACCTGCCCTATGTCGACAAAGACCGTTTGGGTTGTGTGGGTGCTTCTTTCGGCGGCTTCTCTGTTTACTATCTTGCCGGTCATCACGACAAGCGCTTCAAGTGTTTCATCGCTCACGACGGTGCTTTCAACCTGGAGTCGATGTATACCGACACAGAGGAAGACTGGTTCTCCAACTGGGAGTATGACGACGCTTACTGGAATAAGGACATGACAGCCAACGCCAAGCGCACCTACGAAAACAGTCCGCATAAGTTCGTCGACAAGTGGGACACACCGATTCTCTGCATCCATGGCGAGAAAGACTACCGCATCAATGCCAACCAGGGCATGGGCGCCTTCAACGCGGCACGTATGCGTGGCATCCCCGCAGAGCTACTCATCTTCCCTGACGAGAACCATTGGGTGCTCAAACCACAGAATGGTATCCTGTGGCAACGCACGTTCTTCAACTGGCTCGACCGCTGGTTGAAAGACAAGAAATAAATCGCAATCATACAAAAGACATATAAAACGAGATCCGTGAAAGAGGTGCCTTGCCTCTTTCACGGCATCAGAAAAAAAGAGAGAATCCTATTATGACAGAAAAACTTCAACGTATTCTCAGTGACAGCAAGGGTGCCCGTTGGACAGCCCTTTTCATTGTCGCGTTCACCATGATGACCGGTTACTTCATCACCGACGTGATGTCGCCACTGGAAGTACTTCTTGACAAGCCCGTAGCAGCCGGTGGTCTGGGTTGGACCTCAGACGACTATGGCTTCTTTGCAGGCAGTTACGGTCTCATTAACGTATTCCTGCTCATGCTGTTCTTTGGCGGCATCATCCTTGACAAGATGGGTATCCGCTTCACAGGAATCATGGCTTGCGGTTTGATGGTGATTGGTGTGTTCATCAAATACTATGGTGTAACGGGCGACTTCGGCGACAGTCGTTTCACCCTGAGCTTTGTCAACTTCTCTCTGCCCATGTCTGCGGCAGTAGCCTCTCTGGGCTTTGCCATCTTCGGTGTGGGCTGCGAGATCTGCGGTATCACCGTGTCGAAGATCATCACGAAGTGGTTCACCGGTCACGAGCTTGCGCTCGCCATGGGCATTCAGGTAGCCCTCGCCCGATTGGGAACGGCGGGTGCCATGATGGGCGCACTACCCTTTGCCAAAGCTTTCGGCGGTAAGGTTGGTGCTCCGGTGCTCCTCGGCCTGGTGCTGTTGGTGATCGGCTTCCTGTCCTTCATCGTTTACACGGTCATGGACAAGAAGCTTGACAAGAGCGTAGAGGAAGCCAAAGGTGAAAAAGAGTTCGAGAAAGAGAAAGAAACACTCGATGAGGAGACTGACGACGACTTCCACTTCCGCGATCTGAAATACATCTTCTCCAACCCAGGCTTCTGGTGCATCTGTCTCCTCTGCCTGCTGTTCTATAGCGGTGTCTTCCCCTTCTTGAAGTTCGCAACCAAACTGATGATTGCCAACTATGGTGTTTCTGAGGATATGGCTGGTAGTATCCCGAGTCTGATTCCCTTCGGTACTCTCTTGCTTACACCGCTCTTCGGCTCACTCTACGACCGTATTGGCAAGGGCGCAACGCTGATGCTCATCGGATCGGCCATGTTGGCTGCCGTGCATTTCATCTTTGCTATCCACATCCTGCCCTATGGTTGGTTTGCCGTGATCGTCATGATCATCTTGGGTGTCGCCTTCTCCCTGGTGCCATCTGCCATGTGGCCGAGCGTGCCAAAGATCATCCCGATGAAGCTTTTGGGCTCTGCCTATGCCATCATTTTCTATATTCAGAACATTGGACTGGCTCTCGTACCTATGTTCATCGGTAAGGTCAACGGTGCAGATCCGAGCTACACCACGAGTATGAGCATCTTCTGCGGCTTCGGTGTGGCAGCTGTCGTCATCTCGCTCCTGCTGATCGCCGTGGACAAGAAGAAGCACTACGGACTACAGGACGCCAACATCAAGAAATAAACTTCGACCGCACTCTATAAAGAGTCGTAAGTCATTCTATTAGAAGCATGGGACTTGCTGTCATCTGCAGGTCTCATGTTTTTTTATTTTCCTTCTTTCTTCTATTCTACAACTTGTTTCCATAATTACCATTTATTATTCTAAAAGCACTACGAAACGTTTGCTACATAAAATATTTTTTGTAGCTTTGCAATGACGAGAATGTCTTGAGTCATCAACAAAGAGATTTAAACCATGAAATATCCCATAGGAATACAGGACTTTGACAAGATTATCAACGAAGGATACACTTACGTTGATAAAACGGAACTCATTTACAAGTTAGTACATGAGGGAAGTTACTATTTCCTGAGCCGTCCCCGCCGGTTCGGAAAGTCTTTGCTGATGTCAACGCTTGAAGCCTACTTTAGCGGTAAGCGGGAGCTGTTTCATGGCTTAGCCATTGATAAGCTTAAGAAAGAATGGACGGTTTATCCTGTGCTGCACTTAGATTTAAACACAGGGAAATACGATACGAAAGACAGCCTTTTCCATGTTCTTGACGACTTCCTCTGCAAATTGGAGGCCACTTACGGAACCTTTCCTTCTGAGAAGGCGTTGGAGTTACGTTTCATGGGACTCATTGCGAGAATCTATGAAAAGACGGGCAAACCGGTAGTGATTCTCGTCGACGAATACGATAAGCCTTTATTGCAGTCCATCAACAACAAGGAGTTGCAGGATGACTTTCGCGCTACTTTAAAGGCTTTCTACTCGGCGCTGAAGACGCAGGACAGATACATCCGTTTCGCTCTTCTGACCGGAGTGACGAAGTTCGGAAAGGTCAGCGTGTTCTCAGACTTGAACAATCTGACCGACATCTCCATGGACGAGAGCTACGACACGCTGTGCGGCATCACCGAAGAAGAGATGCACCGCTATTTCGAAGAGAGCATTCAGAAGCTCGCCGACCGCTACGACATCAGCTACGAGGAGGCTTGCGCACGACTGAAAAAACGCTACGACGGCTATCATTTCGTGGAATATGGCACGGGCGTCTACAATCCCTTCAGTCTTCTGAGTACCTTCCGCGCCAATAAATTCGGCAGCTTTTGGTTTGAGACAGGCACGCCGACATTCCTCGTACAACTGTTGCAACGAGAGAACTTCTATCTTCCTGATCTCACGCAGCAACAGGTATCTGCGGACATGCTCAACTCCATCGATGCCATGGACCGCAATCCGATTCCAGTCATCTACCAAAGCGGCTACCTGACGATCAAGGATTACGACGAGGAGTTCAAGGTCTATACGCTCGGCTTTCCCAATGAAGAGGTGGAAGAGGGCTTCGCCAACTATCTCCTACCTTACTATGCTCATACCGGCAGCGAGGGAGCACCGATGTATGTCCGCAACTTTGTGCTTGCTCTGCGCAACGGCAAGCCTGAAGAATTTATGAAGCGCATGCAGGTGCTCTTCGCCGACACGGACTACAAGATCGTAGGCAACGCTGAACTGTATTTCCAAAATGCGTTCTACATCGTCACGAAGTTACTTGGCTTCTACACCGAGGTGGAGCGCACGATTTCCGACGGTCGCATCGACATGATCGTGAAAACAAAGGACTATATCTACATCTTCGAGTTCAAATACGACCAAAGTGCGGACACCGCCTTACAGCAGATTGAGGACAAAGGCTACGCCAAGCCCTTTGCCACCGATGGCCGCAAGATCGTGAAGATCGGTGTCAACTTCTCACGGGAGCACCGCTGTATCGATGAGTGGAAGATCAAGGAATAGAGTCAAACAAATGATTTGGGCACCATAAAGCCCCAAGAAGAAGCAACAGAAAGCATGACAGAGAGTACAGAAAGCAGCAACCTGCTCAATTTATTCACAGAAGTGAAGGATACCGTCATCCGCCGCATACGTGGCAGAAAGAAGGATGTGGCACTTGTGCTCTCCAGTGGAGGGGCGCGAGGACTGGCTCATATCGGTGCCATCGAAGAACTTCTTGACTGCGGATACCACATCCGCTCCATTGCCGGGACGTCGATGGGCGCGCTCGTTGCCGGCATGTATGCGACCGGCAACCTCGAGACCTTCAGGGAATGGATGAAGAGTATAGACAAGCGGAAGATTAGGGAATTGACAGACTACTCCCCCAGCCTGGATCATCTGGTCAAAGGCAAGCGCATCATCAACGCACTCAAAACCATTGTTCCCGACACCGACATCGACACACTGCCCATTCCTTATGCCGCCATCTCCACAGACTGGGAAAGCGGCCATGAGGTGGTCTTCCGCCACGGCTCCCTCTATGAGGCCATCCGTGCAAGCATCTCTCTGCCTGCCTATTTCGAGCCCATGCATCTCGGCAACAAACTGCTCATCGACGGGGGCACCACCAATCCGCTGCCTCTCAACCGCGTGGAGCGACATAAAGGCGATTTGCTTGTCGCCGTCAACGTCTGCGGACATGACTATGAAGGGGAGTTGGAACTGAAACGCACCGCCGAACGCCAGCGTATGGCGTCCTCACGTACGCTGCAACTGCTCAACCGTATCGTACCAAGAGGCTTGAAACTCGACTTCAACTACTTTACATTGTTGAACCGTACCGCCAGCATCATGATTCACCAAAACGCACAGCTCATGCTCAGACTTTGTCCGCCTGATATTCTCCTGGACATCCCCATGCGTAGGTTCAGCGGCTCCGACTATGACAAATCCGAGCGTCTCATCGCCATCGGACGTGCAAGGATGAAGAAGGTACTTGATGACTACGAGGAATAGCGAGTCTTAAACATAAAATACTAATCACTTTTCAACCATCAAAATCATGAAAAAGAACATTATGTTAGTCATGGCCGTAGCTGCAATGCTGTTTGCCAGCTGTGGAGGAAGCAAGACAAAGTCTGCTGCCGAGGCTACAGACTCAACGGCAACAGCCGACAGCACGGAACAGATAGACACCACAGCTCTTGCTCCTGAGACCAAGTCCACACTCAACGCACTGACCGCTCAGGCCACAAGCGCCATTGAGAAGAAAGATCCCAAACAGGTGACCACAGCACTGGCAGACCTGGCTACCACCTATAAGACACTGGTCAACGCCGGCAAACTCGATGAAGCAAAAACTTACGGTGCCGCCATCAAGAAATTCGTCAAGGACAATGAGCAGACGCTGAAGAGCGTAGCCACCAGCAACACCACCATCGCCGACCTGATCAACAACATCGAGAACCTGCCGACGACAGCAGCCACTACTGCTGACGAAGCCAAGAAGGCTGTCGCCCAAGATGTCGTGAACCTCGCTTCTCCATACCTGCAGAAGGGCGCTGCCGCTGCTGCCACCGCTGAAGCTGCCGCCGCCGTGTTGAAGAATGCACCCGCCGCTGCCAAAGCCGCCATCGATGCCGCTCCCGCCACAGCCAAGGCTGCTGCTGAGCAGGCTGCCAACCAAGCCGTCAACAATGCCAAGACCGCAGCTGAGAACAAGGTCAACGAGGAGGCCAACAAAGCCGCTTCCAAAGCCAACGAGGCTGTGACCAAAGCACAGAACAAAGCCGCTGAGAAAGTCAACAAGGCTGCAGGAAAGGCACTGAAAGGACTGGGACTGTAAACATTGCTCTTGTTCTTTTGTCAAGAAACCAAGTACGCGACAGCTGTGATGCGGAGTTGCTGCAACTTGGATACGGGGCGTACTGTCACTTATAAGGACAAGATGCTTTGTGCTTTTATCCGCATGGATCTTCTCTCGAAAGAGATTGCGCCACTGCTCAATATCTCCATACGTGGTGTGGAGATCAGTCGCTACCGGCTACGTAAGAAGATGGGCTTGACACCAATGTCAACCTCTCTTAGTTCTTGCATAAATTATAATGATTGCCCATCAATATGGCTGTTCCGTACGGATGTCAGTTTTGTTGGATAAACTGACAAAAAAGCGGGCCTGAGATTGCGTTCTTTTCGAGCAGGACGTACTTCGCCCGGATTTTTGCGAATTTAGAGTGGTTTTTCGTAATAGGTTGATAGTCAGTCTGATAAAGTGATATTGGCCTTTGGGCAGAAAAGAGAAAGGCACTTTGAGAAAAAATTCTTTAGAGAATTTCTCCTCAAAGTGCCTTTCTGATGCTATTATCACGCTTATTTGATGTGGTCATCTCGCCTTTCTGCCCCTGTCATCTAAGCGTGATGACAGTATTAAAGTGCCTTTCTGATGACCTGAAGTCGATTTTCTGTTTTGAAGAAGACGATTTTTCGTTTTCTGAGCTCAGCCGCTTCTCTAGAATGAAAGTGCGCGGTGATGTACTTTTGTCAAGAAGTTTAAACATGTTCTTCCACAATATTAGTTGAAGAAGTTCCAGCTGATGCCAAAGCGGAGCACGCTGCCGTTGAGCGGATAGTGCGGAGCGAGGAAATAGTTTTTCTTGCCCATCTTGGCGTTGACATGGCTCATCATCACGAAGAAACGCGTGTGCTGGAGGTGGAAATTGGCGTAGACATTGATGATCGGGCAGTTGCCGACCTTCACCTTGCTGTCGTTGTCCTGCACGGCATACTGTCCGATGCCCGGCACATATTCCGGCGCGTTGTACTCGGTGAAGTAGCGCAGGTCGCCGCCTAAGTCGCATTTCAGCACGTGGGCGATCTTGAACTTCAGATAGAGATTGGTGTAGACATTCAGCAACGGCAGGGGCAGCGCGTCCTCGTTGGTCGATTTCTGCACTGTGGCCACGGTTTCCCAGTTGAGCAGACCAAACGTGAAGTTCTGCCGGGCTTCGGCTGTGAACACGCTGATGGGTGAGCTGGC
>DLDU01000033.1:18297-24203 GCA_002481295.1 Prevotella sp. UBA7764
AAGGCAAAGCGCAGTTGCGTGCGTGTCTTCTGATAGTTGAGCAGTCCTTGCAGATGGAGGTGATCGATCATGCTCATGTCCTCATCGTCCCACCAGTAGTGGCGGCTCTGATAGTGACGATAGTAGAACGAGGGCTTCTCGTGGGCATAGAACCCCGAGGCGGCGAGTGTCATCGTGTCCTTGAAAAGCGGGAAGTTGAGGTCCACGCCGCCGTTGATGTGTATCTCGCCAGCGTTGATGCCGGCCACGCCGAGCTGTCCGGTCACGTTGTAGTGCAGCGTCTTGCCCTGCGTCTTGCTGAGTTGCGCGCCAATGCTCAGCGCGTTTTCGTTCCAAGAGCTGACACCTGCGGAGTCGGGAAGCGTGAAATGGCGCAACTCGTGCTCGGCGAAGATCTTTGCTCCCGTCTTGACCCATTTGTTGAAACCTTCGAGCAGTGAGATGGCAAACGTGTTGCGCAGCGTCCAGCTCTTGGTCTGGTCGTAGATCGAATCGCCGGAGAGCTTCTCCGCCACGGTGTATTTGTCGAGATAATAGTTCTCCGGAGTCTGATAAGCCTCGTAGATGCGGCGGTAGTTGTCAAAGGCGATGGTATGGATGAAACTGGTGACCGGCACGTATTCGTTCTTGAGCCACGAGGTGTCGGCCTTGGCTTTTTTCTCGGCAGCGATGAGGCTGTCGGCGACGGCCTTGCTGCTGACGCTGATGCGTCCGCCTTTGGCGATGGAGTCGGTCTTGGCAGGTCCTTCGGCGATCTTGGCGCCGTCGGGTCTTCCGGCAAACTTTTTCTTGTTCTTCAGTTCCTTCTCGGAGAGTTTTGCGCCACGCTTTGCGGCCTCTTTCTCAAGTTTTTCCTTGTCCTTCTGCTCCTGTTCCTCTTTCTTCGACTCCATGGCGAACTTCTTGGCCTTGATTTCTTCGGCGGTCATCGGCACCTTGCGGTTGAATCCGATGCTGTAGCGCTGAGAGAAGAAGACGTGCTGATTGTCGTTGCGGTTCCAGTTTTGCGTGAGCATCGTCGGGATCTCGTTTTCGGCATAGTTGTCGGTGAAGGCTTCGGGATGCGTGATGTAGTCGTCGTTGGTGATACCGCCGTTCTCGGTCACCTTCTCGTGGTTGGTGGAGGCGAGAAGGTGGGCCTGATAGCGCTCGCCAAGGTAGGAGCCGTACATCGTATAGTTGAAATGCGAGGCCGCCTGACTGTCGTAATAGCCACGGGCGTAGAGATAGTCGAAGTTGAAACCGACGCCGAGCTTTTTGCCAGCGTTGACGCCGAACTTCGCGGTGAAGTGATCTTCGCCGTTGGTGCGGTTGCCACAGTTGTTGTACGTGAGGTTGGTGAAGGGCGAGAGCGTGTTGGTGAAGTGAAACTCGCTGACGGACTTCACGAAATAGTCGTAGGGCTGGGTGAAGATAAACTGCCCGAGGTTGCGGCGGTCAATGAAGATGCGGGCCTGCCGCGCCGATCCGAGGTTGCCCGTAGTGTTGTATTCCCCACGGAGCCCCGTGGCGAAGACTGTGTTGGGAAACATGTGCGACATGGTGTCGAGGGGCGCGGGCGTGCGGTCGCCAAAACGCTCGTCGACGGTCCAGACATAGATGCCCTTGGGTATCTCTTTGTCCGATCCGAGCGAGTCGGTGTTGTTTCTTCCGTTTCTGCGGCTGATGTCTCCGTTCTCGTTGATCTGGTTGAAGCTGTCGTTGCCTAAGGTGTTTTGCGCCAGGGACAGCGAGCAATGAATAGCGAGGAGGAAAAGCAGCGAGAGTATTTTCTTCATTTCAGGAATCTTAGTCCGCATTCGATGATCTTGAAAACCATGGAAGCGAGAATGATGATCGTGCCGACGGTGTTGTCGGACCAATAGAACACGGCGATGCCGATGAGCGCGCCGATCATGAAGATGGCGTTGAGCCAGTTGCGCAAAACGGGATACTGTCCCCGGCGCTTGATAGGCTCGAGCCTGCTGCGGTGTTCAATCTGTGAGTTGTCGTCCATCTGTCAATCTTTTGTTTGCTTTGTTGTTTGCTAAAGGGAAGGGGGAGGGGGGGGAGCGCAGGAGCATGCGGGGCAAGGGGCGCGGATGGCTGTTGGCAAGGGGGCGCGCCTGGTTATAACCAGGCGAACGGAACACCAAAACCACAGGGCTGCGCGTGGGGACTCTTTTCCGGCTCGCGAGGGAGCGGGGGCTCAGCTCGCGAGGGAGAAGACCCGCTCTTGAGAGGGTGGGAAGGGATCAGTATTTGATCTCTAAGGCTTTGCAGATCTTGCCGAAGATGTTGTCCTTGCGGTCGATAGTCTTGCGGCGGAACTTGCCACTGCCTTTGTAGAGCTTGGCCTTCTTCTTGTTTAGTGCGTGCTTGTCCGTGATCCAGTCGTCAGCCTTGACCGACATGCCCTCGGAATCGCCGCGGTCCATCTCATACTGATAGGAGATGCGCTCCATGGTGCAGTGGATGTGGCCGTCAGTAGCCTGGGCGATGATCGTGTAGTTAAATACGGTGCGGTCGAGCGAGAGGAAGGAGCTTTGGAAGACCAGCCACTCTTTGTAGCGGGCGGCAATGGTGTGCTCGCCTTTGTTGACCACGGATATCTTGCTGTTGGGGAACTCGCATTGCTCCTGGGTGAGCGCCTGCAGGGCACCGTAGACGGCGGAATAGATCTGGTCAGCAGTCTTTCCGGGTACATCGCGGTCGAGTGTGAAGACCACCTTGCCGTCGATCTCGGGCACAGCACCGGCGAGATACTTGGCATCCTCCAGCTTTTTCTGTGCTTCGGCCTTGGCTTTTTTGGCCTGCTCCGCCTTGATCTGCGTGGAGTCTACAGTGGGTGCTTCCCATGTGTTTTGGGCCATACTTGCCAAGGGCAGCATGGCCAGCAATGCGATGATGATTTTCTTCATAATCCTAAGTTTGCCTATAATATTGCAAAGTTACGAAATAATGTGGTATTACAAAGGCGGGGTGTCGGTTTTAACGTTTGTTTGGTATAGAAGGGATAGATGATATAGAAGCTATAGAGACTATAGGAGCCATAGAAGAGATAGGGAGGATAGAGAGACGGCAAGGCGTACTGCCCCCTGCCATTCTTTGCTTATTCTTTTAGCTCTTCTTGTTATTCTTTCAGCTCTTCTTGTTATTCTTTCAGCTCCAACTGCTTTTCGAGCCTTACGATCTCGTCGCGATACTGTGCGGCTTGTATGAAGTCGAGGTTCTTGGCAGCCTGCTCCATGAGTGCCTTGGTGTTGGCGATGCTCTTCTCCAGCTCCGGTCGCGTCATGCGCAGGATGATTGGGTCGGCAGCCACTTCAGTGGTTTCTTCCGGTCCGCTGTACGCAATCGGCTTGTCTGTAGCTCGGCGCATGCTCGTCTCCTCGCTCTTGGCCTGTGGCATGGAACTCTTGATGGCCTTGACAATCTGCTTGGGTGTGATGTGGTGGTCCTCGTTGTATTTGAGCTGAATGCTTCTGCGGCGGGCCGTCTCGTCGATCGTCTTCTGCATACTGTCGGTGATGGTGTCGGCATACATGATCACTTTGCCATTGACATTACGGGCGGCACGTCCGGCAGTCTGCGTCAGTGAACGGTGAGAACGCAGGAAGCCCTCCTTGTCGGCATCGAGGATGGCAACCAAAGAAACCTCCGGCAGGTCGAGGCCTTCACGCAGAAGGTTCACGCCGACAAGTACGTCATAGACACCGGCGCGCAGGTCGTTCATGATCTGCACACGGTCGAGCGTGGCCACGTCGCTATGGATGTAGTTGGCCTTCACGCCGTGGTTGAGCAGGTATTCGGTGAGCTCCTCGGCCATGCGCTTGGTCAGCGTGGTGACCAGGACACGCTCGTCGTGGTGACTGCGGGTGAGGATTTCGTCGAGCAGATCGTCGATTTGGTTTTCCGAGGGGCGTACCTCTATCTCCGGGTCGAGCAGTCCCGTGGGTCGGATGAGCTGTTCCACGACGACGCCGTCAGCCTCCTGAAGTTCGTAGTCGGCCGGTGTGGCAGAGACATAGATGACCTGGTGGATCATCTCGTGGAACTCCTCGAAGCGCAGGGGACGGTTGTCGAAGGCTGCCGGAAGGCGGAAACCATACTGCACGAGGTTTTGCTTGCGGGCACGGTCGCCGCCATACATCGCACTGATCTGCGGTACGCTGACATGACTCTCGTCGATGACTATCAGATAGTCCTTGGGGAAGAAGTCGAGCAGACAGTACGGCCGTTGCCCCGGCTCACGGCCGTCGAAGTAGCGGGAGTAGTTCTCTATGCCCGAGCAATGGCCGAGTTCCTTGATCATCTCCAGGTCGTACTCTACGCGTTCCTTGATGCGTTGCGCCTTCAGATCATCGCCCATCTCCTTGAAGTAGTCGATCTGCTTGGCGAGATCGTCCTGGATATGGCTCACGGCACTGTTGGTTTGCTCCTGCGTGGTGACAAAGAGGTTGGCAGGATAGATGTGATAGTCTTCGAAGCGCTGAAGCGTGTGCATGGTCACGGCGTCGCATTCCTCGATGCTGTCGATCTCGTCGTCCCACCACGTCACGCGCAGGATGTTGTCGCTGTAGGCCATGGCGATGTTCACCGTGTCGCCTTTCACCGAGAAGCAGCCACGTTGCAAGTCGATGTCGTTGCGGACATAGAGTGCTGTGACGAGCTTGCGCAGAAACACGTTGCGGTCGATTTTCTCGCCTTGCTTGATGTCGATGATGCTTTCCTGCATGGCCACGGGACCGCCCATGCCGTAGATACACGACACCGACGACACCACGATGACATCCTGGCGACCCGAGAGCAGATCGCTGACAGCGGCCAGCCTCAGCTTGTCGATTTCCTCGTTGATGGCCAGATCCTTCTCGATATACAGGTCTGTGGCCGGCAGATATGCCTCGGGTTGGTAGTAGTCGTAATAAGAGACATAGTAGTCCACGGCATTGTTGGGGAAGAATCCTTTCATCTCCTCATAGAGCTGTGCGGCCAAAGTCTTGTTGTGGCTCAGCACCAGCGTGGGCTTGTTGACGTTGGCGATGACGTTGGCAACGGTAAAAGTCTTGCCCGATCCGGTGACACCGAGCAACACCTGTGCGGGGTCTCCGTGCTCGATGCCCTCGGTGAGTTGGCGTATCGCCTGTGGCTGATCGCCTGTTGGCTTGTATTTTGAAGTGAGTTGGAAGTTCATAAGTGCAAATATACGACTTTTATGGCATTGCGCGTATATTTTATGCTAAAAAATGTTCTATGCCTTTGTTAATAAAATATTTATATGTAAATTTGCAGTTCAAAAGTGTAGATATGAAGAAAACGTGTCTCTTGACATTGGGTTTCGTCTTGCTGTTCACCAGTTGTGCGCAAGAATTCAACCGAGTGTATAAGTCATCCGACTATCGCTATAAGTACGAGTACGCCAAGGAGTGCTTTGCCGAGGGCAAGTATGTCCGTGCCACGACGCTTCTCCAGGATCTCATCGTTCCGGAAAAGGGCAGTCGCGACGCTCAGGAATGCCTCTATATGTTGGGCATGGCTGAGTATTGCAGCCGTGACTATGTGACCGCATCAGAGACTTTCAGCAAGTACACCAAGAGCTATCCTCGCGGCTACTTCGCTGAGATGGCCTATTATTACGTCGGTCAGAGTCTCTACATGTCTACGCCCGAGCCCCGTCTTGACCAGAGTCAGACCGTGCAGGCGATAGCTGCTTTTCAGACCTATCTCGACCTCTTCCCCGATGCCAAGATGAAAGAGACGGCACAGAAACGCCTTTTCGACTTGCAGGACAAGCTGGTGGAGAAGGAACTCTATTCGGCCCGGCTGTATTACAATCTCGGAACCTATTTCGGCAACTGCTCCGACGGCGGCAACAACTATGAGGCTTGCATCGTCACGGCGGAGAATGCCTTGAAGGACTATCCCTA
>DLDU01000033.1:24262-79319 GCA_002481295.1 Prevotella sp. UBA7764
CGAAGAAGATGGAGCGTTTCCAGGATGCCGAAGACGAGGCCTACGGCTTTGTCAATGAGTATCCCGACTCGAAGGAACGCAAGCTCGCCGAGGAATATATTGCCAAGTGCAAGAAGATAACAAGTACGGCGAAAGACTGATCATCGGTCGCTCTTATACAGAAGTCAATACAAGATAAACAACAATAGATAATACTATAGATAGAATGGATTATAGAAAATCAAATGCTCCGACCAACACCGTCACACGCAATGTGATGGACTTGTGCAAAGAAACTGGTAACATCTACGAGAGTGTCGTGATCATTTCGAAGCGCGCCAACCAGATTTCTGTTCAGATCAAGGAAGACCTGAGCAAGAAGCTCTCGGAGTTTGCTTCCTACAACGACTCTTTGGAGGAAGTGTTTGAGAACCGCGAGCAGATTGAAATCAGCCGCTATTACGAGAAGTTGCCGAAGCCGTCGTTGCTGGCAACACAGGAGTTTATCGAAGGTAAGATCTACTGGAGAAATCCAGCTGACGAGGTGCCCGCTGACAACGAGCGTAAAGATGATCTGATCTGATGATACAACGTAAGCAAACAGTATTCCTGTTGTTGGCATTGGCAGCCATCATTGTCTGTCTCTGCCTGCCGTTGGGAGCCATCGAACCTAAGGGTATGGGCGTTCCGGCGCTGTTCTATAACATCGGGCTTTACGCCAACGGTGGCTATCAGGTCCATCCGCTGCTCTTCGTCGACTTGGTCATCACGGGTGCGCTGACACTGGTTTGCGTCCCGCTGTTCAAGAAGCGCAAGATGCAGATGAAAATCTGTGTGGCGAATATCGTGCTGAGTTTTGTGTGGTATGGCTATTATGCTTTCTGTGTCCTGCACCTTTTCAAGGATATGGGCACGTTCCATCCTCGCTTTGCCGGCTGCCTGCCATTGGTGGCACTGATCCTTTTTGTCCTGGCCTATCGTGGCATCAAGGCTGATGAGGAACTGGTGCGCTCGATGGACAGAATCCGATAAGAGACTACACCTTATTATATAGGGAGTCTCTCCACTGAGACACGATACATCAACATAGCCCTTGCTACGCCCTTAGTGTAGCAAGGGTTTTTCTTTTCACACCGAGAAAGAAAAAAGCGCTGATTGTTTTCTCATTCGCTGATAATTTAGTATCTTTGCGCTAAGATTACACAACAGAGAGATGAGTACTCAAGATATGGCTCACAAGTTGACGGAAACAGTAGAGGAGCTCTCCGAGCCGAGCTCGCTCAAGGGACTGTTTCATCAACACAAGGATGGATATCCTTTGCCTTCAAGCACGGCGCTTGAAGAGATTATCCAGTTGGCACGCGCCATCCTCTTTCCCGGCTATTTTGGAAAGTCACAGGTCAACGTCAAGACTATCAAATATCAGATTGGTGTCAACGTGGAGCGGCTGCAAAAGTTGCTCTCCGAGCAGATACTGGCCGGAATGTGTTTCGCCGACAGCGACGAGAACGCTGAGGAGAAGCCTGCCGCTGACAGCTGCATCCTCAAAGACTTGAAAACACTCAAGCAGGAGTCCAAGGAGATGGCGACAGAACTCATCAGCCGCCTGCCTGCTGTGCGCCGCATCCTCGCCACCGACGTGGTGGCCGCCTACAATGGTGATCCCGCTGCGACGAGCATGGCGGAGATACTGGCTTGCTACCCTGTCATCAAGACGCTGACGATCTTCCGTGTCGCTCACGAGCTGTTTACGATGGGCGTGCCTTTGATTCCTCGCATGATGACAGAGATGGCCCACTCCGAGACCGGCATGGACATCCATCCGGGAGCCACCATCGGTCCCTCGTTCACCATCGACCACGGTACGGGTGTCGTCATCGGCGAGACTTGTATCATCGGCAAGAACGTCAAACTCTATCAGGGCGTGACACTCGGTGCCAAGAGCTTTCCCCTCGACGAGCACGGCAATCCTATCAAGGGCATCCCACGTCACCCGATCATCGAGGACGACGTGGTCATCTATGCCAACGCCACCGTGCTCGGCCGCGTGACCATCGGCAAAGGTTGTGTCGTGGGAGCCAATACGTGGGTGATGGACGACATGGCACCACAAACCAAGATTTACAACAAGAACAAATAACCGACATTTATATAACATTTATATTTATTTTTAGCTAAAATGGAATTCGAACTCATCGCCAAGACATTTATGGGCTTGGAGCCCGTCCTGGCACAGGAGCTGACCCAACTGGGTGCTAACAACGTGCAAATCGGCCGCCGTATGGTATCATTCACCGGTGACAAGGAAATGATGTACCGCGCCAACTTCCAACTGCACACTGCCATCCGCATCCTGAAACCTATAAAACACTTCAAAGCCCGCTCGGCCGAGGACGTCTATGCCGAGGTGCAGAAAATCGACTGGAGCCAATATATCCTTGAAGGAAAGACTTTCTCGGTGGACACCGTCGTCTACTCCGATGACTTCCGCAACTCGCGCTTCGTCACCTACAAGGTCAAAGACGCCATCGTGGACCAGTTCCGCGAGAAAACCGGCAAGCGCCCAAACATCTCAGTGGCCAATCCCGATATCCGTCTCCACATACACATTGCCAACGACGATGCCACTATCGCGCTCGACTCCAGCGGTGAGAGCCTGCACCGCAGAGGCTATCGCCAGGAGAGCGTAGAGGCTCCGCTTAATGAGGTGCTGGCTGCCGGCATGATCCTGATGACGGGATGGAAGGGCGACTGCGACTTCATCGACCCGATGTGCGGTTCCGGTACTATCCTCATCGAGGCTGCCCTCATCGCCCGCAACATCTCGCCGGGTGTCTTCCGCAAGGAGTTTGCCTTTGAGAAATGGCCCGACTTCGACCAGAACCTCTTCGACGAGATCTACAACGACGACTCTCAGGAGCGCGAGTTCCCGCATCATATCTATGGCTACGACATCGACATGAAGGCTGTCAACACGGCACGCCTGAACGTCAAGGCCGCCGGACTGTCGAAGGATATCACCGTGGAGCAGCAGGACTTCAAGAATTTCAAGAAGCCAGAGCAGAAGAGCATCATCGTCACCAACCCACCCTATGGTGAGCGCATCTCCACGCCCAACCTCTTGGGCACCTACCGCATGATCGGCGAAAGACTGAAGAATGCCTTCGGCGGCAACGAAGCCTGGATTCTCAGCTACCGCGAGGAGTGCTTTGAGCAGATCGGTCTGAAGCCAAGTCTGAAGATACCTCTTTATAATGGAAGCCTGGAATGTGAGTTCCGCAAATACGTACTCTTCGACGGTAAGATGAAGGACTTCCGATCAGAGGGCGGCATCGTCAAGACCGATGAGGAGAAGCGCGAGATGGCACAAAAGCACCGCTTCAAGAAAAACCGCGAGTTTAAACAACGACTCGAGGAAGAGGAGTCCAACGAGGAGGGCGACATCCGCTCATTTAAATTCCACTCTTTCCAGGCTCCCGGCAGCCGTTCACCGCGCCGTTTCGGCGGCGACGACTTCAAGGGCCGCAAGCGTGGCGGTGACGACTTCAAGGGTCGCCGCGATGATGACGACTTTAAGGGACGCCGTCGTGGCGATGATTTCAAGAACCGCCGCCGCGGTGATGACTTCCGCGGACACAGCGACCGTGGCAACCGCCGCGGCAGTGACAAGTTCGGAAAAAACAGACGTTTTGAAGATGAAGATTAAACAGATTACCTTAGGTGTTCTCTTGACCATGACCACATTCACAGCAGGAGCACAACAGAAAACGGCAGATCTCAAGCAGTTCACGCTTGAGGATCTGAACTTCGGCGGAAAGAACTATCACCAGATGACCGCCAAGAACCGTTGGACGGCCTGGTGGGGTGACAAGCCCGTCAAGCTCGACGCGGAAGAGTGTGCCCTCATCGACCCGCAGACGGGAAAGGAGAAGCCGCTCTTCAAGCTCAGCGACATACAGAAGCAAGGTGGCGGAGAGGGCAAGAAGGTCCATTCTCTCTACTATGTTTCCTTCCCCTTTGCCGACAAGAGTTGGGCGCTGATCGACTACGGCAAGGGCCGCGCACTCTATGATTTCAAGGCCGGACGGCTGATCTGGACGCGCGAGATCGAGGGTCCGGTGGTCTCCAGCGACTACTGTCCCACGACCGAGTGCACAGCCTACGTCAGCAATCATCAGCTCTGTGTGCTCGACGGGAAAGGCAAGACGCTGACGCTCACCAACGACGGCTCGCGCAACATCGTCTACGGACAGAGCGTCCACCGCGACGAATTCGGTTGGAACAAAGGCACCTTCTGGAGTCCCGATGGCACAAAACTGCTTTTCACACGCATGGACCAGAGTATGGTCACCGACTTCCCGTTGGTCACGATACCTGCTGCCAGCGAAAGTTTGGGGAAAGGCAAGCCGGGTGTCATCGCCACACCGGCACCGGAGAAATATCCGATGGCGGGTCAGAAGATGCACAAAGTGACGTTGGGCATCTACGACTTGAAGAAAGGTACATGTGTCTATCTCAAGGCCGGTGACCCGACAGACCGCTATTTCACCAATCCGGCATGGAGTCCCGACGGCAAGACCATCTATCTCTTTGAACTCAACCGCGACCAGAACGACTGCCGACTCGTGAGCTACGACGCAGTCACAGGCGAGAAGAAAGCTGAACTCTACCGCGAGACCGATGACAAATATGTGGAACCTCTCCACCCGATCGTCTTCCTGCCCTGGGACAACGACAAGTTTATCATGCAGAGCCAAAAGGACGGCTACAACCATCTATACTTGTTTAATAAGGAGGGCAAGCAACTCCGCCAGCTCACCAAAGGTTCCTGGGTGGTCATGGACATGCTTGGCTTCAACACCAAACTCAAAGCCATCGTCTACGCTTCCAATGAATGCAATCCTATCCAGCGCAACACATGGATGGTCAGCGTGAAGGATGGCAAGCGTACGCTGCTCGACAACGGCAAAGGATGGCACAATGCCTCACTGAGTGAAAGCGGTCAGATGATCGTAGACAACTATCAGGAACCAACTGTTCCGCGCAATATCGACCTTGTCAACGTGGCCACAAAGAAAACCGTGCGCTGGTTCACCGCTCCCGACCCATGGAAGGGCTACGCCGTGCCAGAGTATCGCTGCGGCACCATCAAGGCTGCCGACGGCAAGACCGACCTCTATTATCGCATGGTACTGCCCGTTGGCTTTGACAAGAACAAGAAATATCCGACCATCGTCTACGTCTACGGTGGTCCTCATGCCCACAATGTCGACGCCCGCTGGCACTATTGCAGCCGCGGCTGGGAAACCTACATGGCACAGAAAGGCTATCTGCTCTTCATCCTCGACAACCGTGGCAGCGAGAACCGCGGCAAGGACTTTGAGCAAGTCACCTTCCGCCATCTCGGCGACCATGAGGTCGAAGACCAGATGGAGGGCGTGAAGTATCTCAAGAGCCTGAGCTATGTCGACAGCACCCGACTCGGCGTACACGGCTGGAGTTTCGGCGGATTTATGACTATCAACATGATGACCACGCATCCCGAGGTCTTCAAGGTGGGTGTCGCCGGTGGACCTGTCATCGACTGGAAATGGTACGAGGTGATGTACGGAGAGCGTTATATGGACACGCCGCAGACCAATCCCGACGGATATGCTCACTCAAGTCTGCTGTCCAAAGCCAAGAATCTCAAAGGTAAGCTGCAGATCATCATCGGTCTCAACGACCCAGTGGTGGTACCTCAACATGCGCTGACTTTCATCAAGCAGTGCATCCAGGACGGCACACAGCCCGACTTCTTTGTCTATCCCGGTGAGCCGCACAATATGCGGGGACATCAGTCCACGCATCTCCACGAGCGCATCTCACAGTATTTCGATGACTATCTGAAATGAAAAAGCAGATTGCTTCATATCGTATCTTAGACCTGAGGTTCCTGCCCCTGCTGATTGCCTTGCTGCTCCCCTTGCAGATGTGGGGGGAGGACGTCAAGGCGCAGCTCATGGCGCTGCCCGGCATCTCAAAGGTTGAGGAGCTGAAGAGCAGCAAGTACGACCATAAATACCTGGTGAACATCCGCCAATGGATCGATCCAAACGATACCACGGTGGGGGCTTTCCAACAGCGGGTCATCGTCTGCCATGTGGGTTTCGACCGGCCTACGGTACTTGTCACAGAGGGCTACAACTGCAACTACGCGCTCAAGGAAGGCTATGCCGAGGAGCTGTCCAAGCTCTTTGATGCCAACCTCATCTTCGTGGAGTATCGCTATTTCGCCGCTTCCACGCCACAGCCCTGCAACTGGCGCTATCTCACCGTAGAGAACTCTCTGGCCGACCTGCACCATGTCAACGCTACGTTCCACCGCCTTTATCAGGGCAAGTGGATGGCTACGGGCATCAGCAAAGGCGGACAGACATGTCTGTTCTACCGCGTGTTCTATCCCAATGATGTGAATATCTCGGTGCCTTATGTGGCTCCCCTCAACCGCAGTGTGGAGGACGGGCGCCACGAGCCCTTCCTGCGCGACCAAGTAGGAACGGCAAAGGAGCGACAGCGGGTCTTGGCGTTTCAGCAGACGGTGCTACAGCGTCGCAATGCGCTGATGCCGCTCTTCAAGGACTATGTCACGAAAAACGGACTTACTTTCCGGGCTCCGCTCAACGAGATCTATGACCTCTGTGTGCTGGAATATGCTTTTGCGCTGTGGCAATGGGGCACGCCGGTAAGCGATATCCCAGCTTCGACGGCCAGCGACGAAACGCTTTTCAACCATCTGATACGTATCAGCAACCCCGGCTACTTCTCTGTCGAGTCAAGCGACCTGTCCTTCAATGTGCAGGCGGCCAAGGAATTAGGGTACTATGGTTATGATGTGAAGCCATTGCGCAAATGGCTTTCCGTCAAGACCACTAAGGACTATCTCCGACGAATCATGTTGCCGGACAGCCTCCGCAACGAGCCTTTTGACCCCACCCTCTACCGCAAGACGATGGCATTTCTGCGACACAACGACCCAAAGATGATCTTCATCTATGGCGGTCTCGACCCGTGGGGCAGTTCTGGCGTGGCAAAGTTAGACTTCTTAGAAAACAAGCGCAACATCCACGTCTTTGTCCTGCCACGTGGTAGCCACGCCACCCGCATCGCCTCTTTCCCAAGGATTGAGCGCAACGAGATCGTGGACATCATTCGGCAATGGCTCGATGAAGGTGAGGAAAAGAAATAGAGGTGAAGTCTGCCGTCGACAGTCGCTTAGCGATAGCCTCTCATCCAGGCATACACCTTATTATATATATAACGCAAAAAAGAAATCAAAGATAACTCTACAACTCATCATCTCATGAAAATTCTATTGTTAGGAAGTGGCGGCCGTGAGCACGCCCTGGCATGGAAAATTGCCCAAAGCCCTAAATGTTCAAAGCTCTTCATCGCTCCGGGAAACGCCGGAACAAGCAACGTAGGAGAGAATGTAGCGATCGCTGTCAACGATTTCGATGCCTTGAAAGACTTTGCCGTGGACAAAGCCATCGACATGGTTGTGGTCGGTCCTGAGGATCCTTTGGTGCGCGGTGTCTATGATGCTTTCAAGAGCGACAGCCGCACTGCTTCCATCCCCGTGATCGGACCGAGCAAGCAGGGTGCTGTTCTTGAGGGCAGCAAGGACTTCGCCAAAGGTTTCATGAAGCGCCACAACATCCCTACCGCTGCTTATGAGACCTTCGACGGCACCACCGTAGAGGAAGGCATCCGCTTCCTGGAGACTCTCCAGCCGCCCTACGTGCTGAAAGCCGACGGACTGGCAGCCGGTAAAGGCGTGCTGATTGTGCCTACGCTCGACGAGGCCAAGAAGGAGTTCCGTGAGATGCTCGGCGGAATGTTCGGCAACGCTTCCGCTAAGGTCGTCATTGAGGAGTTCCTCAGCGGCATCGAGTGCTCTGTCTTCGTATTGACAGATGGCAAGCACTATCAGATACTTCCCGAGGCCAAAGACTACAAACGTATCGGTGAGCACGACACGGGACTGAACACCGGCGGCATGGGTAGTGTATCGCCGGTGCCCTTTGCCGACAAGGAGTGGATGCAGAAAGTCGAGGACCGCATCATCCGTCCTACCGTAGACGGCCTCGCTGAGGAGGGTATCGACTACAAGGGCTTTATCTTCTTCGGACTGATCAACGTCAAAGGTGAGCCGATGGTGATCGAGTACAACTGCCGTATGGGTGACCCTGAGACCGAGACAGTGATGCTGCGACTGAAGAGCGACATCGTAGATCTCTTTGAGGGCGTAGCCAATGGCAACCTCGACAAGCACCCTGTAGAGGTCGATCCGCGCGCTGCCGTGTGTGTAATGCTCGTCAGCGGCGGTTATCCTCAAGCTTACAAGAAAGGCTATCCGATCTCTGGCATCGACAAGGTTGAGGACAGCATCGTCTTCCATTCCGGCACGGCAACAAAGGACGGACAAATCGTCACAAACGGAGGACGCGTCATCGCCGTGTCGTCCTATGGCCGCAACAAGGAAGAAGCACTGAAGAAAAGCTTCCAAGAAGCACAGAAGATACAGTTTGAAGGAAAGTATTTCCGCAGCGATATCGGGCAGGATCTTTAGCCCCCATTTCTCATCCCCAAGGGTAAAAGGCCACGGCGCGTCATCGCCCTTGGGGAAGAGAAGCTTTTGTTATCAACCACATGTCTTGCAGACATATATCCCATTCTTGCTTGACATGGGTGAGAATCTTTAGTTTGACAGGATGATAAGACGTTTACAAAACAGGATAGCAGAGAGTCGCATGGCATTGCCGGTGACGTTGATATATATGGCCGGCTTTATGGTCATACAGGTATTGTTGGGTCATGACACCTGGTTGCAGATGGCCTTATTAGGCATTTCTTCTCTTCTCATGGCTGAGCTCAACAATGCCAACGCCCTCATACGCATCTACAGCCGCATGGTGTCGTGCTCTTTCATCGTAATGACAACAGCGGCCAGTTTCCTTCTGTCCTCTACCAATACCGGATGGGCACAGATGGGGTTGATCGTCTTCTTTATTTTTCTGCTTCATGCCTATCAGGACGGACATGCCGCAGGATGGGTATTCTATGCCTTTGCGGCTCTGTCTTTGGCCAGTATCCCCTTTGTAAATATACTCTATCTTGTACCACTTTTGTGGATTATCCTTGGTACAAACATCATGGCACTCACCCCGCGCACCTTCCTGTCCTCACTGCTGGGACTGATGGTGCCCTATTGGTTTGTCGGTGCCTACGCCGTGGCCTTCCAGCATCTCGACTGGTTTGCCTTACATTTCCAGGCACTTGCTCAGCCCGGTCCACTGTTTGACCTCTCCATACTCAACGACCATCAGGCGATGACATTCATCTTTCTGATGATCATCACAGCCTTGGGCAGTATACACTTCTTGATTTATTCCTATCAGGACAAGATCCGCACGCGCATGATCTATGAGATGTTTATCACCCTAAGCATCTCCTGCATGGCACTGATGCTGGTCTTTCCATCCCTCTTCAATGGCTTCATGTCTTTGGCTATTGTCGTCATTGCGCCTCTGATCGGCCATTTCTTAGCTCTGACGCATTCACGACTCAGCAACATCACCTTTTTTGTTGTTATAGCCGCCGCATTTGTGCTGACGGTTTACAACCTCTTATAATCACCACTTACACCTTATTATATATAGGAGACCGAGAGCAATGATGGACACACTGACACTGCTTCTGCAGCACTACGGCTATTGGGGCATGCTACTGGCCGCTTTTCTTGCCGGCAGTTTCTTTCCCTTCAGCAGTGAGGCGGTGATGCTCGGACTCTTAGCTGCCGGCTTGCATCCGATTCCCCTGGTCGTCTATGGCACCTTCGGAAACGTAGCTGGCTCCTTATTTAATTATGGTGTGGGTCGCTTGGGTCGCTTGGAGTGGATCGAGCGCTACCTGCACGTGAAGCGACGCAACATCGACAAGGCACGGCACTTTATGGCGGGACACGGTGCCTGGATGGGCTTTTTCGCATTTTTGCCTATCATCGGCTCTGCCATCACGATAGCCTTGGGACTGATGCGCGCCAATTTCTTCATCAGTCTGCTCAGTATCGCGATTGGTAAGTTACTGAGATATGTCATTCTGATGGCCGGTGTGACGGCTATCTTTTAACGTGTCAACTTATAGAATGTTTGCCAAAAGATACGCTTTTGTATCAACATGAAATAAATATTCCATTAATTATAAAAATTATATTCATTTTGTTTGTAGTTCACTCAATTCTGACGAAGCAGACCCATATTCTTATCTCGACGGCGGCATCACACTCGATGCACGTGCTTCCATACTGACACCGGTGAAGATACAGTTCTGGATTCCCAACTATTTCGAACAGAAGTGGGAGGAGACAGCCGATGATCTTGGCGGTGGTGTCTACCGCATCAAAGACTTCATGCACAGCGGTTATGGTCTGGTACTGACGATCAAAGACGGCAAGCTCAGTGTCAGCCTGCCAGCAGGAAGTCCGCTTTATATCGAGGACGATTGGGGCGGTTATGAATATAGATACCCTGCCATCTACTGGTATGCCGACGATTATGTTCATCTCTATCCTTATGGCAAGGATGGTGGCGTAGACATCAGTGATTTTGAAATACTGCCCACCTATGGTTGCCAATGGTATGCGGCACGCAATTCAGGCGCGTTCTACTTGGGATACATACAGACGGGGCAGTCGCAGCTTATTGGGTGCCGGTTTACTTCCATTTCGAATAAAAGGAGTAATAGTCACGAAAGAAGATGACTATAGGAAGACGGAAAGACAAGAATTCAGTATATGTATCATCTGTTTTAATTCAAGGATATTCATGTAAAAGGAAAACAAGCTAAAGCTCCGCTTCCTTATCTTCCCTTTGCAACTTCGAAGTAGTCGATGTCGGGCATCCAGCTCTTGGCGTTGGAGAGGCGAATCTCGTTGTAGCCCTTCTTGAGATGAACGGTGATGGGAGCTGTTGTCTTCACCGTGGAAGCACTGCCGGAGTTGACGGTGAGCGTCTTCACGCGTTTGCAATTCACTTCCACATCGACGTTGCGGTCTTCGCCACTGAGATAAGCGATGGTGAGACGGTAGTCGCCGCCACGCTGACTGTAGACCTTGCGGAAGCGCAGGTCGTTCTTCTCGCTGCAGCCGAGCCATGAAGCCTTGAAGTGTCCGCTGAGTCCGTCGGCAGTCTCGTAGATACCCGTCTTAAGCGCCTGGTTGTTGTAGATCTCCTGATAGTTGCTGATATAGGCCGTCTCAGCCTCATAGCGCGTTTGCTCCAGTCGCTTCTGGCCTTGCAAGCGATAGATGCGGCAGCCATGGGCAGGCACGTCGACGGAACAGGAAGTGTTGAAGCATCCGAGGTCTTTCTGCTCAAACAGGTCGCGCATGCTCACCCGCCCGCCTAAACAGAGATCGCGGAAATCCACTTTGACCTGACGCGCTGCGTCCGACGGGTTGTAGACCACGAGCACTCGATGGGTACCCTGCGCACGGTCGACATCACGCACGAGCACGTAGCAACCGTTGACATACTTGACTACATAGGCCTGCTCACCGACGGGATCCTGGTTGATGGCGATGAGATCACGGTTGGTCAGGAGCTTCAGCGTGTTGTCCTTGATGCGTGTCATGTCGCAGCCGATGAGCAACGGAGAGTTCATCGCGCACCACATACCGAAGTGCGTCTTGTCCTCTTCAGCGCTCATACTGCGCCCCACCTCGAGCATATCCATGTCGTTGTAGTGACCGCGATGACTGTAAGCGGCCAGCGGAAGGTTCTCACCGATGATGCGGCGCACCGATTTCCAAGCGTCGGCAATGTCGGTGGTCGTGCGCCAGGATGTAGCCACGTCGCTCACCCACGTGCCGGGATAGTTCCATCGGCACACGTTGAACCGCACCTCGCGCCCTGTATTCTTAATGGCCTTGCTGATGGCTGTGTAGCGCTCCTGCTCGTTGAGCCCGAGCCGCTCACTGTTCTGTCCGGCGTCGCCACCGCAGTAGTCGACCTTGATGAAATCGAAGTGCAAGTTCTTGAAGAAGTAGTCGCAATCCTGCTGGTCGTGCTCATAGAGCCCCGTGCCATCCTCCTGCTTCTCCCCGCCGTAGTATCCGGCGCAGGTGTTGTGTCCGGCATCGGAGTAGATGCCAGCCTTCAGACCGAGCCCGTGGATATAGTCCACCACAGGTTTTAGCCCGCCTGGGAAACGGTCTTGGTTGATGATGAGCTGCCCCGTGGCCTTGTCACGCCCACCTTGGAAGCCGTCGTCGATATTGACGTAGGTATATCCCGCAGCCTTCAAGCCTTTGTCGGCCATGGCCTTGGCCTGGCTTTCGATGAGTTGCGCATTGATCTTGGAGGCAAAGGTGTTCCACGAGCTCCATCCCATGGTGGGGCCGTCGTGCAGGGTCTGTGCCATGGAGGAAGCGACAAAGGCTGCCATGGCGGAGAGTAACAGTATTTTCTTCATAAGTTCTACTTTTGTTGCATGGAGATAGATCTCCAGACTGTAATCAGTAATAGTAATAGGTGTATATCTAAAGATTAGTGCCTATGTAGTTGTAAACATGATGTTTGACATCGTCATCGCAAAATTAAGCATTTATCTCCACATGACAAAGAAAACACGCGACGTTTTTCACAATCGGACGTTTGTCTATGGTCGTTGCAACAAAAGTCTGTCAAAAGGAGAGAGACATCACTTTTCCCTGCTTCAACGATGAGAATGTCGCGGGAAAGCAGTACCTTTGCATAAAAAAGAAAAGAAGCATGATCAATACCAGTGCCTTCCAAGGCAAGAAAGCAGCTTACTACACGCTGGGCTGCAAGCTCAACTTCTCTGAAACCTCCACCTTTGGCAAGTTGCTCAGCGAAATGGGCGTCACGACCGCTCACGAGGGCGAGCACGCCGACATCTGTCTGATCAACACCTGTTCGGTGACCGAGGTGGCCGACCACAAATGCCGCCAGGCCATCCACCGCATGGTGCGCGAGAACCCCGATGCCTTTGTCGTGGTCACAGGATGCTATGCTCAGCTCGAGCCCGAGACGGTGAGTGCTATCGACGGCGTGGACCTCGTGCTTGGCTCCAATGAGAAAGCCAACCTCATACAGTACCTCTCCGACGCCTGGACTCAGCCGCGCGAGGGACATCTCCACGCCTTCCACCACGAGAAGACCAAGGACATCAAGACTTTCCAGCCGTCGTGCTCACGCGGCAACCGCACCCGTTACTTCCTGAAAGTACAGGACGGATGCGACTATTTCTGCACTTACTGCACCATTCCTTACGCCCGCGGCTTCTCGCGCAACCCCACCATTGCCTCGCTCGTGGAACAAGCCCGACAGGCTGCAAGCGAAGGCGGAAAGGAGATCGTGCTCACCGGTGTGAACATCGGAGAGTTTGGCAAGACCACCGGCGAGACGTTCCTCGACCTGGTCAAAGCACTCGACAACGTAGAAGGAATCCAGCGCTACCGCATCAGCTCGCTGGAGCCCGACCTCATCGACGACAAGCTCATCGAGTACTGTGCACATTCGCGCGCCTTCATGCCGCATTTCCACATACCCTTACAGAGCGGTAACGACGAGGTGCTCAAACTCATGCACCGTCGCTACACACGCGATGTGTTCGCACATAAGATCAACCTTATCAAAGAGCTCATGCCCGACGCGTTCATCGGCGTCGACGTGATGGTGGGCTGTCGCGGCGAGCGGCCGGAGTACTTCGAGGACTGCTACAACTTTCTCGACAATCTGCCTGTGACACAGCTCCACGTCTTCCCCTATTCCGAACGACCCGGGACATCGGCCCTCGCCATCCCCTACGTGGTCAGCGACAAGGACAAGAAAGAGCGGTCAAGACGGCTCTTGGAACTCTCCGACAAAAAGACGCACGACTTCTATGCACACTATATCGGACAGACACGGCCCGTGCTCTTCGAAAAAGCTCCTGCCGGACACGCCATGCACGGCTTCACCGACAACTACATCCGTGTCACCCTGCCCGCCAGTGAGGCTCGCGAGGAGTACGACAATGAGATCCTCAACGTGACACTCGGCGATTTCAGAAAGAGTGGAAAAGAAGATACGCTACTTGCGAAAGCCATCATAGCAAAATAAAACCGAAAAACAATGAAGACTGCTATCGTCATATTGAACTGGAACGGACGGAAGATGATGGAACGCTTTCTGCCCACCGTGCTGAAATACTCACGCAACGACGCTGAGGTGTGGGTGGCCGACAATGCCTCCACCGACAACTCGATGGAGATGCTCGCACAGAAGTTCCCGGAAGTGAAGACCTTGGTGCTCGACCGCAACTACGGCTTTGCCGACGGCTACAACCGTGCGCTGCGGCAGATAGAGGCAGACTACTATGTGCTGCTCAACTCCGACGTGGAGGTGACACACCACTGGCTCACGCCTCTGCAAGAGTATATGGACAGCCACGACGACGTGGCAGCCTGTCAACCAAAACTGCTCAGCGAGGTCGACAAAGACAGTTTCGAGTATGCTGGTGCCTCCGGCGGCTTCCTCGACCGCTTTGGCTATCCGCTCTGCCGCGGCCGTGTCTTCGACACCGTGGAGCGCGACAACGGACAGTATGACTATAAGATGGATGTGCTGTGGGCTACGGGAGCCTGTCTGATGATACGTGCCAAAGACTATTGGGAGGCAGGAGCTCTCGACGCGCGCTTCTTTGCGCACAACGAGGAAATCGATCTCTGCTGGCGACTGCGGCAGCGTGGACGGCGCGTGGTGTGCATTCCCGAAAGCGAAGTATACCATGTCGGCGGCGGCACTCTGCCGCAGGGCAACCCGATGAAGACTTTCCTCAACTTCCGCAACAACCTGACGATGCTCTACAAAAACCTGCCCGACGAGGAGCTGCAAACCGTAATGCACATGAGATGGATCCTTGATCACATCGCCGCCTTGGAAACGCTGATCGTCAACCGCAATTGGCGCGACTTCATCGCTATCCTGCGGGCACGCCGTGCTTTCTATAAATGGCGCCACGACTTTGACGCTGACCGTGAGGCCATCAAGATGAGCAGAAAGCTCACGACGGTGCCCGAACGCTTACCGATGAGTATCGTCTGGCAATACTATGTCAAAGGAAAGAAGACGTTCAGCGCTTTGACGAGCTCTCCTCATCAAACAGACGATTGAAAACCTCGCGCAGCAGGGGCTTGTCGGCGATGATGTCACGCACCTGCTTGAGCTTCTCCTCATTGGGCGAGTTGGGAATCCACAGGCGGATATAGCCGCGGGCACTGTACTTCTCTTCCATGTGGCGGTCGAAACGCTGCCACTGCCACTCACGGTCTTTGTTGGGCTCACGCTCCAAACCGAACTCTACGGCACGACGGAACACCACCTCGGGATCGAGATCACGGTCGGCTTCGGCAACAATCTTGCCGTAGATGCTCCGTGGCTCATGCGAGGCCGAGGCGCGATGGTCCTCCACCGCTTCCTTCATGATGTTGATCTGCTCGGGCGAGAACCATTTCTTCAGCCGGGCATCGGCCGCAAGGATCTTGCCGCCGGTGATATGATGGATGGCGCGCGGACCGCTCATGCCAAGGTCATGATAGGCTGCTATGGCGTACACCATATTGATATCAGCACCCGTGCGCCGTGCCAGCTCCAAAGAGTTGGCAATGACACGCTGCACATGGCTCAGACCATGGGAGCGACCAAAGGCTGTATAGCGAGGCAGAATGCTCGTTTCGACAAATGACATCAAGTCGAGATTTACTTCCATAGGATATGATTCGTTTATCTTGCTCTTTCATCTGTAAAGATAGCAAAAAGATTTGAGATGACAAAATATTACGGACAATAATAGCTAAACAGACGCGAAATGAATATGGATAACAAAGGAGAACTGTTTCCCGTCGTTGATGAGGACGGACACGTGATCGGGAAAATCACACGCGGAAAAGCACACGACGGCTGCAAGGTGCTCCATCCGGTGGTGCACCTGCATGTCTTCAACAGCCGTGGCGACCTCTACCTGCAGCAGCGACCTCACTGGAAAGACATTCAGCCCGACAAATGGGACACGGCATGCGGTGGTCATGTCGACTACGGCGAGACGGTTGAACAGGCGCTGCACCGCGAGGTAAGTGAGGAACTCGGCATCACCGACTACACGCCACGCTTCATCAAGCACTATGTCTTCGAGAGCCAGCGCGAGAAGGAACTGGTATGGGTCTTCACCACGGTCTACGACGGCAAGGTATGTCCCAGCAAAGACGAACTTGCCGGTGGCCGCTTCTGGAGTCCCGAAGAGATTAAGGGCCACATGGGAAAGGGTATCTTCACTCCCAACTTCGAGAACGAATACCGCGAAGTGATCATGCCACAGAAAAGAGAATAGCAGGCACCTCGTCTTATGGAAACATACGTCGCCTTGACAGGCTAACCCTCAGCTATGCGAAATAAAAGATAAAACCGAATATTGAGAATAATAAATGGTTGATTCGATATTGATACCAAATAATATTCTCAACATTCGGTTTTATTCTTTATCCCATCGAAGATGAAGCGTTAAAAGCCCAAACGCATAATGCGTTTCTTTTAAGCAGTAGAACGTATTTTATTCCTGCTTAAGGTCATTCAGCCTACAGTACTGCTGACGCTACGAAGCAATCTTTGAACTGTTCCTCCACTCCTTGCGGTATCTCACGGAAGATACCGAAAAGGGCACTGCCGCTGCCACTCATCTGAGCATAGAGCGCTCCCATGTCGTAGAGGCTCTGCTTGATACGCGCCAACTCGGGATGTGCCTTGAAGACAGGACCCTCGAAGTCGTTGGTCAGTTCGTCACGCCATGTGGAAATCGGCTGACGCACGATCTCGCGGCAAGACTTGCGGGGCATGTGACAAACGATCTGTGCATAGGCCTCACGTGTCGACACTGCCACGTCGGGCTTCACCACCACGATCGAATAGCCGTGGAGATTGCCCTTAGGGCCATCGGCTGGCTCAAGGATCTCGCCACGTCCGGTAGCATACGACGGTTCGGCAGTAATAAAAAATGCGCAGTCGGAACCCAACTTAGCCGCATAGCGCTCCATCTCGGCAATGCCGATGTTCAGCCGGAAACGCTCGTCGAGCAGACGAATCATGAAGGCTCCATCAGAGCTGCCGCCGCCCAGTCCTGCTTGCGAGGGGATGCGCTTGAAAAGATGGGCATGAATAGGCGGAAGTTCAAAGTCGGCAGCAAGAAGGTCGTAGGCCTTCACTACGAGGTTGCTACGCTCGTCACAGTCCACGGCATTGCCCGTCACCTTCAGATCGCAAGGATGATCTGAGGGAAAAGCGGGATCCATGTGTTTGATCTCCAAAGCGTCGGTGAGCGGAATGGGATAAAACACGGTCTGTATGTCGTGATAGCCATCAGACCGCTCGGCGACAATATTCAATCCAAGATTGATCTTGGCACAAGGAAAGGTCAGCATAGTATGATGTATTTAAAGTTATCTTTGGCGAAAGCCACGGACAGTTAATTGTTTTGGAACTGCTTGATGCGCTGCTCTTCCGAGAGCTTGCAGACCAGCAAAGTGTCGTCATGCTCAGCGACGATATATCCGTCAAGACCTTGCAGGATCACCTTCTTCTCCTGAGTAGTGTGCACGACACAGTTGCGGCACTCAAAGGTGTGGATGTTCTTGCCGATGAGTCCGTTGCCGTACATGTCGCGCTGGCTCTGCAACAGCAGTGAGCCCCACGTGCCAAGGTCGCTCCAACCAAAGTCTGCCGGGAAGACAAAGATCTCCTCTGCATTCTCCATCACAGCGTAATCGATGGAGATATTGTCGCAGTCGGGATACACCTTATTAATAGTCTCCTGCTCCTGTGGCGTGTCCATGACATTCTGTATGCGCTCAAAGATGTTGTTGATGCGCGGTGCATAGACACGCAAGGCATTGACAATGGTCTCTACGCTCCAAACGAAAATGCCTGCATTCCAGAAGAAGTTATGCTCACTGATATAGTGCTTGGCAGTCTCCAGATCGGGTTTCTCCTTGAACTGGTCGACACGGTAGATCTCGCGGTTGCGCGGTGAGTTGGAGGTGAGATCAGCCTGGATATAGCCGTAGCCGGTCTCAGGGCGTGTTGGCTTCATGCCCAAAGTCACGACAGCATCTGTCTCACCGGCGAACTTCAGACAAGAAGTGATGACACGACGGAACTCATCGACGTTGGTGACGATATGATCAGATGGCGAGACGACGACATTGGCCTTCGGGTCGGTCATCTTGATGCGCCAACTGACATAGGCGATGCAGGGTGCTGTGTTTCTGCGGCACGGTTCTTGCAGGATATGATCAACGGGCACATCGGGCAACTGTTCGTGAACCAAGTCGGCGTAGCGCTCATTGGTGACGACCCATACGTTCTCCATCGGGCACACGCCTTGAAAACGGTCTAAAGTCATCTGTATCAGCGTGCGACCCACTCCCAGCACATCGATGAACTGCTTGGGGCGCTCCTCTGTACTCATCGGCCAGAAGCGGCTGCCGATGCCGCCTGCCATGATGACAAGATGATTATTTTGTTGAGCCATATATTGAAATGGTTTGTCTAAGCGTTAATGTATATATATAATAATAAGGTATTACTAAAAAAAGATTGATCCATGACACAACACATCATAGTAATATGCGTCGTCGCCATCTGCGTCGCCTATGTCGCTTACCGCATCGTCTATGCTGTCCGCAATGCCCACGGCCGTTGCTACGGCTGTCAGCTGAAGGACGTTTGCAACAAATACGGCAACGGCAAAAAAGCTATTTCACCACGGCAAAGTAGACCAAGTCGTGGTCAGTCAGATTCTCCATGTAGTGACTATGTCCCTCGGGGCAATAATGGCACTGCCCGGCACGGCACTCCTCCACATGATCATCGTAGTGGAAAGTAGCGATGCCGCTGATAACAAAAACTATCTCGCAGTTGCCTTCATGGACATGCAATCCCGAGGATGCTCCCGGGCGAAGCGTAGAGTACATGATCTTTGCTTTGCCATCATCGTAGTTGCGTGTGTCGAGTCTTCCTTTCCCACCTTTGAAGCCATCGATATGTACTTCGGGTATCTTGTCGAAATCAATAATCATAATGCTTTTCTGTTTTTGATTCTTTATTTAGTCACAAAGTTAACAAAAAAAGCATAACTATAAAACTTTTCCCTAAGAAAAAGACTTTTTCGTGCAAAAAAACGCTGTGTAACGGTCGCGTTGCATAAGTTCCACATCATCTTCAACCCTGATATGGTGTTGTGTAACGGCGGCTTTAGAGCTCGTTATTCCTTTCCTCTAACCTAAATTATACCTTATATTGATATTTTTACGAGAAAAATAGAAAATTGTAGTGGCTTTGCAACAGTATTATGGAAATTTTTGCTTAATTTTGCAGTGGATTCGTTAAGCAGGGGTTTAGCCCTAAGGTATTAATTATTCATTATTAAAGGTATGCAAAGAAGATTGCATTTTATGCTCATCATGCTTCTGTTGATGATTTCATCAACCATGATGGCACAGGTCACCACATCTGGCCTCAACGGTAAGGTGGTGGCTGGTGGTGAAAACGTCATCGGTGCTACGATCACCGCCATCCACGAACCTTCAGGTACACGCTACAACGCTGTCACCAATGAAAGCGGACGCTTTACCATCCAGGGTATGCGTGTCGGCGGACCCTACAAGGTCACCGTCAACTACATCGGCTACAAGGATGAGGTCATCGACAACATCCAGCTGTCCTTGGGACAGCCTCGTACGCTGAACATCGACCTAAAGGAGGATGCTCAGCAAATCGGTGAGATCACCGTGCTCGGTAAGGGTGGACGTAACAGTGGTGGCGCTGCTGCCAACTTCAACCAGCAGCGCATTGAGAACACCCCTACCATCAGCCGCGATATCTACGATGTGGCTAAGTTGTCTCCACTGGTCTCCAATTCGCGTTTAGGCGGTGTGTCTATCTCTGGTATCAACAATCGCTACAACTCTTTCCAGATCGACGGTACGGTGAGCAACGATGTCTTCGGACTTGCCGGCAGCGGTACCAATGGCGGTCAGACAGGTGCCAACCCTATCTCCATGGACGCTATTCAAGAGCTGCAGGTAAGCGTCGCTCCGTTTGATGTCCGTCAGAGCGGTTTCACAGGCGGTGCCATTAATGCCATTACCAAGAGCGGTACCAACCAATTCCACGGCAGTGCTTACATGTACTACACCAATCAGGACATGTACAGTAAGTACAACCGTCTGCAAGACTATGCTGAGGATAAACTCTCCCAGCGTTCTACTAAGACCTACGGTGCTACTTTTGGTGGCCCGATCGTGAAGGATAAGCTCTTCTTCTTTGCCAGTGCAGAGTATAAGAAGACAGAGGCTCCTGCTACTATCTACCCAGGATATATCAACAAATATGTCACTGAGGCTACGCTGAAACAAATCGCTGATAAATACTACGACTTGACCGGCATTCAGGAATCTTATGGCAAAGGAGAGCTCGGCACGAAGTCCTTTGGTCTCTTGGCCCGTTTGGACTGGAACATCGACGTGAACAACCATTTGGCTTTCCGCTATCAGCACAACGACTCTTACGATGACAAGGACGGACTGAACAGCAAAACTTATACTTTCAGCAACTCCAGCTATCGCATGAACAACAAGACCAACTCGTTCGTAGCTGAGTTGAACTCTCATATCAGTCCGGTACTCTATAATGAGGCTCGTGTCTCTGCAAGCTTCATCCGCGACAGCCGCGATGTGCCCTACATGGGTCCATGTGTGCAGATCGGTAGCGTTGCCGGTGGTGACGGTACTTCCATGAACACTGTCAACATCGGTACTGAATTCAGCAGTGCAGCCAACTACCTTAACCAGGACATATGGACAGCAGAGGACAACCTCTCTTGGTACAAAGGCAACCACACCATCACCTTCGGTACTCATAACGAGTTCTATAAGATGAAGAACCTCTTCATCCAAGCCGCTAACGGTGCTTGGTACTACAATGATCTCGAGACCTTCCTCGATGATACTCCTTACAAGTTCACTTACAAGTATACCGACCCAGATCTGACAGGTGGCGACACCAAGTGGGCCCCGAACATGAAGTTCGGTCTCTTCGGTCTGTATGCACAGGACAAGTGGGATATCACTCCACTGCTCAATGTAACTTATGGCGTTCGCTTTGACCTTAACGCTACATTGAACTCTCCCACTACCAACGATGCCTTCAACACCTTCGCTTCTGAGCATAACCTCGGTGTAGAGGTGGGCAAGATGCCAAGTGCCAAGCTCCTCGTCTCTCCCCGCGTAGGTTTCAACTGGTATACTGATGCCAGCCATCGTACACTGTTCCGTGGCGGTGTGGGTATCTTCTCTGGCCGCGCTCCTTATGTATGGCTCTCCAACGCTTTCGTCAACAACGGCATTGAGGCCAAGGGCACAACCATCTACACTAATAACAACACTGCTCCTTCTCTCGGCCAGTACGCCAAGGATCCTTTAGGAGCTGCCAAAACGTCTGCGAAAGGTCTGTCTCCTGACATCGTTACCGTGGCCAAGAACTTCCGCTTCCCGCAAGTGCTCCGTGCCAACCTCGCCCTGGAGCAGATGCTCCCAGGTGACGTGAAGATGACCCTCGAAGGCTTGTACTCTAAGAACCTCAACAACGTATTCTTTGAGAACCTCGCTTATAAAGATAATGGCGATAAGGTCTATGCTGTTCCTGGCGTAGAGGCATCTGCCGTCACTTCTTACAGCAAGATTGAAAAGAACCTGCCTTACTACAGCATCATCAACCTGAGAAATACCAATAAGGGTTATTCTTATAATGTGTCTGTCAAGGCAGAGAAGTCCTTCGACTTCGGTCTGGATGTAATGGCAAGCTATATCTTCGGTCACTCTTACAGTGTCAACGACGGTACGTCTTCTGTGGCTTACTCTAACTGGAAGTACAACTACAGCCGCAACACCAACGACAAGAACGAGATGAGCTGGTCGAAGTTCGACATTCCTCACCAGGTACGCATTCAGGTTTCTTACAACTCTCCTAAATACTGGAATGGTTGGATGAACACCGAGGTGGCCATCAACTACAATGGTTTCAGCGGTGGACGCTACTCGTTGACCATGAACGAGAAATACGACTACAACAATGATGGTTTCAAAGGCAACAACCTGCTCTACATCCCGACAAAGGATGAGCTGGCAAAGATGAACTTCACCAGCACAAGGAACATGACTGCCGAGCAGAGCCGTGAGGCTTTCGAAAAGTGGATTGAGGAAGACGACTATGCCAAGAACCATCGTGGTGAGTATGCTAAGCGTAACTCCAACCTCTCTCCTTGGGAAAACGAGGTTGACCTCCACGTTGCTCAGAACATCTACAACATCAAGGGTATCGGCAAGTTCCAGATTACCTTCGACGTGATGAACTTCGCCAACATGCTCAACAAACATTGGGGTGCTCACTACGGCAATGCTTACAACCTCAGCCCGCTGACGCTGACAACTATTAAGGACGGTGCCGGTGTCTACCAGTTCAACACCAACAGCAAGCCTGTGGCAAGCGACACTGGCAGCCGTTGGCACGCACAGATTGGCTTGCGCCTCGAGTTCTAATGATGTAGACATTAGTCTTACATATATATTAATAAGGAGTATGGTTTTCCATACTCCTTTTTTATATTTCAGCCCCATCGCCAAAAGCGTAGACGCTAATAATATTAGATTTGTTTTGCAGTTTGGAATAAAGTTCGTATATTTGCCTTATCATTAATACACAACACAGGAGGTAATATATGGCATTAGCAATTTCTTCAATTCCAGTACTTACTGGGCAAGCAGCAAAAGACTTTGAACTTCAAGCTCAAAGAACTTATGCAGAACATATAAATAGCAGTGAGGTTGAAAAAGCAAAAATCAATTCTCGCTATGAGAAAGGTATGCAATTAGTAAGAGATATACTAAATAATTCAGATTTATCCAAAGAATGAGTTATCTTTCCGAAAATTGCAAGTTTTCCATTTTACGATCTTCAGAAGATATAAAAGGCTTTTCCTGTGGAGATACTCCTCATCAGAAATCTCTCAAAGACTATCCCGCCGTCTTAATTGGACGTTTAGGAGTCTCTGAGAAGTATAAAGGGCTCCATATAGGAAGTGACACTATAGAATTCATCAAGTACTGGTTTATAGATCCTTTTAACAAAACAGGATGCCGGTTTGTTATAGTTGATGCCTATAATAGTCCACAAACTATAAGCTTCTATATTAACAATGGATTTAAAGTGGTTTTCAGTTCAGAAGAACAAGAAAAAGAATATAGGCATATAAAAGAAGCTATAGCATTAAAAACTCGCTTAATGTATTTTGATCTCTTCTCTTTAACCAAGCTCTAAACAACATAATGAATACTTTAAGCATCATTATCGGACTGTTGATCGGTATCGTCATCGGATATCTTGTGGCGCACAGCAAGAATGCGGCAGCGGAGACACGCGCAGCAATGCTGACACAACAAATCGCGAAACTGGAAGAAGACATAAACAAGCAGAAAGAAGAATTGCAAGCCAACTACCAGCGGCAGTTGCAGGATCAGAGACAGCAACAAGCTGAGCAGCAACAAACATTGCGGGAGCAACAGACGGAACAGCTGCAAACACTTAGACAGCAACAGGCTGAGCAGTTGCAGTCCTTGCGACAGCAGCAGAGCGAACAGCTGCAATCCTTGAAGCAACAGCAGGCGGAACAACTGCAAACCATGCGGCAGCAACAGGCCGACCAGCTGCAACAGCAGTCCTCTCTCCTTAAAGAGCAGATCAACACGGCCTCGGAAGAAATCCTCAAACGTCGGGCTGCCGACCTCAACAGTGTCAACCAGCAACAGATGTCGGCACTGCTCAACCCGCTCCACGAAAATCTGAAACTAATGAAAGAAGCTGTGGAGAAGAGCGACCATGACCAGACTGTGCTGATGTCGCGACTCGATGCGAGCATTCAAGAGAACTTAAAACAGGCCCATGAAGTGGGACAACGTGCAGACAAACTGGCAGAGGCACTCACCGGCGAGAACAAGACACAAGGAAACTTCGGTGAGTTGCGGTTGCGTACGCTACTGGAACAGATGGGACTCGAAGAGGGCGTACAGTTCGAAGAGCAAGTAACACTCAAAGACGAGCAGGGACGCACGGTCCATGAAGAGGACGGACACAAGATGATTCCCGACGTCATTCTCCACTTCCCCGACAAACGCGATGTGATCATCGACGCAAAGATGTCGCTCAAGGCTTTTGAGGACTATCACAATGCCACAACAGACGCAGAACGGGACGAGGCTTTGCAGCGTCATCTCACCTCGGTGCGCAGTCATGTGAAAGAGCTCGCACGGAAGAAATACGCTAAATATGCTGCCAACGGCAAGGTACAGCTCGACTTCGTGGTGATGTATGTCTACAGCGAGAGTGCCCTGCAACTGGCACTCACCCACGACCCGGCACTGTGGAAAGACGCCTATGACCAAGGAGTGATCATCTCTGGCTCGCAAAACCTCTATATGATGTTGCGTGTGCTGGAGATGACGTGGCGGCAAGTGCGGCAGGCCGAGAACCAGGATGCCATGCTCAAAGCCGCCGACGAAATCATCAACCGTGTGCAACTCTTCTATGAGCGCTTCCAAACAGCCGACCAGTTGCTCGACCGCACGCGCAAAGCCTTCGACGACGTGAAGACAACGACAGCACCCACCGGCATGGGCATTGCCACAGCAGCCAACAAGCTCCTGAAATATGGCGCACAGGAAAATCCCAAGCGCAAGGTACGCTTGCCAAAGGATAACACAGAAAGCCTTGAAGACAAGGGGGCTTGAACCACTGATACTAAACTGAAAAACACATGACTTACGTAGTTCTACCCGAGCAGCAGACGCTGCCCCCCATCACCTACGACTTTGCCGTCGAGGCGTATGTGGCCCGCCACTTCCGCGACGACGACTATTTTTTCATCTGGCAGACCAAGCCCACCGTGATCCTCGGACGCAACCAACTGCTGCAAAACGAAGTCAACGTAGACTACTGCCGCGAGCACGACGTGTTCATCTCACGCCGCAAAAGCGGAGGCGGCTGCGTCTATTCCGATGAGGGCAACATCATGTTCTCCTTCATCAGCCGTGAGCCGAACGTACAAAAGATGTTTGCCAACTGCATGCGCCTCGCTGCCGACGCACTTCTTCGCATTGGCGTTCCCGTGACGATCTCGGGGCGCAACGACATCCTGCTCGACGGCAAGAAGGTCTCCGGAGCCGCCTTTTACCGCACAGGTGACCGTAGCATCATGCACAACACACTGCTCGTCAACTCAGACCTCAGCATGTTGGAACGTGTCATCACACCCGACAAAGCAAAGCTGCAAAGCAAAGGCGTGCAAAGTGTACGACAGCATGTGGGCAACATCAGCCAATACACGACGATGTCGCTGCCGGAGCTGAAAGCATCCTTCCGTCAGGCGATGTGCGGCGACAAGGCCATCACGATCACTGAGGAGATGATGCCGGAGATCAGAGAACTACAAAAGACCTTTGCCGCCGCCGACTTCATCTATGGCAAACAACCGCTCTTCAAACTCACAAAGAAGCACCGCCTTCCCGGTGTAGGTACGATAGAAGCCTGCCTGGAAATCAAAGACAACCATATCCACGACATCGATCTCTTCGGTGACTACTTCCTCGCCGGTGATCTCGACGAGGAGCTCTTGCCCCGTCTACGCGACGTGGCCTTCACACGTGAGGCTGTTGAGAAGGCATTGCAGGGACTCGATCTTGATAACATCATCCGCGGACTGACCACCGACGGCCTGCTGCGTGTACTCTTTGGTCGCAAGCCCCACGTGATGAAACCCGATTGGTTGAAGATCGACCTCAGCTCAGACAAGCAGAGCGAGAATACCTCTGAGATCATCCATGGCAACCGTCTGCACACGATCTGCGAGAGCGGTCTTTGCCCCAACCGTGCCGAGTGCTGGCGACTGGGCACTGCCACACTGATGATTGGCGGCGACATCTGCACACGTCACTGCCGCTTCTGCAACACGCTGAGCGGTCGCCCTCTCCCTCTCGACCCCGACGAGCCGCAACGCGTGGCGGAGTCGGTGAAGGAGATGAACCTGAGATATGTCGTCCTCACCTCGGTAGACCGTGACGACCTGCCCGACATGGGAGCAGAACACTGGCACCGAACCGTAGAAGCGGTGCGGCAGAGATGCCAGACAAAGATAGAAGTGCTTCTGCCCGACTTCCAAGGACGCGAAAATCTGATGGACATCGTATTGCAGAGTCATCCCGACGTGGTGGCACACAACATCGAGACAGTGCGGCGGCTGACACCGTCGGTGCGCAGCGTAGCTACCTACGAAGGCAGCCTTCATGTACTGAAGCATATCCATGACAGCGGATTCGTCACAAAGAGCGGCCTCATGCTCGGACTGGGAGAAACGGAGGAGGAAGTGCTCGAGACCTTGCGCGACCTGCGCGACTGCGGTGTGGAGCGCGTGACGATTGGACAGTATCTACAGCCCACGGCCCGGCATCTACCCGTCGAAGCCTATATCACGCCGGAGAAATTTCGGTGGTACCACGAGCAGGCTGTGAAGATGGGCTTCCGTTCTGCCGTCTGTGGTCCCCTCGTCCGCTCGTCCTATAAGGCCAGCATCGGGTAAAGCCATAGGATGCACGGTGACGACAGGTAAGCACAATATTGCTGTAAGATTGCAGCGTATTCAGAATTTTCCCGACAAAAGTGTGTCGTGGCGAGGTTGCAATATAGAGAAGGAAAATACGGATTTTTGATTCTTTAGGCTCATTCTTGCCATGAGGGATGAAGAAAACACTTGCTTTTAAAGGAGAAGGCACTTGTTTGACCCGGTCATCTCTGTTGTTTCATCGTGTAAAACAACTGAGATGACCGGGTCAAACAAGTGCTTTGATCGAGTGAAACCATAAGGATGACAAGCAAAAACAAGGGCTTGTCTGATCATAAAAATATAATTGCCTGACTGACAAGTGGTTAGTCGGATACTGTAAAATGGCCGTCTTTGAGGGCATGGACATCCTTGGCTGTGATTTTTCGATTCTCAGAGGCCGAAAAATGTCAGTTTATTAAACATGCCATCTACTTGTTGCCATAAATGAAAACACCCTGATGGAGGATGTCGTGCTTCCTCAGTCAGGGTGTTGCCGTGTAAAGGTGGAAGTGAAAGCTCAGAAAATTTCTATTTCTTTGTGATGGCTTCCATGATGATCTTGGCCAGGAGTGTGGCACCTTTGCGTGTCGGATGGATGCCGTCGCGCTGCATGATAGCGTCGAGGGTCATGTCGTCAGCAGGATGGAAAGCCGTGTGGAGGTCGAGATACTGTACCTTTTCCTTGTGGGCCACCTGCTTGACGATGGGCGAGACGTGGTTGACGATGATGCTGTCGTTGATGTCCCACGAGGGCTTGACGGCCGGGATGGGTGAGCACAGCCAGATCTTTGGATGTGAGGGCAGGGCTTTGAGTGTGTCTGTCATCGCCATCAGGTCATGCTTAAACTCTGCGTTGTGTGCCCAGTTGTGGGGTTTGGTGTCGTTGGTACCGAGTTTCACGATGACGATGTCCGGGCGAAAGGCCAGTGCATCCCTCCATGCCTCTTCACGCACATAGGGCAGATCGCCCTTGCTGAGCAGCGTGCGGGCAGACACACCGAAGTTCTTGACGAGATAGCCCTTGCCGAGCATACGTTGCAGTTGTGCCGGGTAGCCCTGTTCATCGCTCATGCCGATGCCAAAGCCGTCGGTGATGCTGTTGCCGATACATGCCACTCGGACGGCGTGAGGCTGTGGGCTGGGCAATGCCTTGAGCCATGCCGTGAGGTCGTCCATCATCTGTGGATGGGAGGGGAAGGTGGTTCTGATGCCAAAGCCGTGGCCACCATGGGGATAGATCAGCAGCGAACAGTTGTTGCCGCAACTCCTCATGCTGCTGTAGTAAGCCACGCCGTTCTGTACGGACGGCACCACCTCGTCGTCGTTGGCCAGCAGGATGATGGCCGGAGGCGTGAGGTGGGAGCGCACCTGCGTCTCGTTGCTCCACTGCCTGACAATCTCTTTGTTATCTCTGTCGTAGCCGAGGAAGTTGTTGCGCGAGCCCTCGTGTGTGCCTCTGCCCATGGTGATGACGGGGTAGAACAGGATGCTGAAGTTGGGTCGAAGGTCCCAAGGAGCATGTGTGCTCACCGACGAGGCCAGATGTCCACCGGCCGAGAATCCCATGATGCCGATGTCGTCGGGGTTGATCTGCCATACGTCGGCTGAGTCGCGCAGTGTTTTCATGGCCTGATAAGCGTCGGAGAGTGGTATGTTACGGTCGCCTCTTGGCATACGGTATTTCAGCACGGCATAGGCAATGCCTTGGTTGTTGAAGTAGGGAGCCCAGTCGTGTCCCTCGTGTTGCAAGGCGAGATGGGCATAACCGCCGCCCGGACAGTCGAGGACGGCACGCCCCGTAGGCTGCTCTGGAAGATAGACGGTCAACGTGGAGAGCCCGTCTTGGCTGTTACGGAGTTCGAAATGGCGGGCAGACTGTGCGGCAGCTGTCATCATAGCGACCGCGGTGAACAGCAGTGCCGCGATGCGCTGAGAGATATGTTTTTTCATGGTGTGAGTTTAGTAATTAAGTATTTGATGCTCTGCTTAGCGTTATGGTTTCCATTTGGCGGCTTCCTGCTCAATAAGTCCGTCGATGGGAGCCTGGATGATCTTGCCGACCTTCATGCCTTCCTCCCTCATCACCTCTTCGAGCGGCTGGCGATAGATGAGCGCGATGCTGCCGTTGAAGCCGATGGGCAACTGGTTCCAACCATCGTATTGCTTGACGTTGCGACAGAGGAAACGGCGGAAGCCTTCTTTGACGAGCGCGTAGATGGCAGGCTCAGAGAGGTTTTCCTGCAAGAAGGGGACGAAGGAAGCCAGGAATGTGTTGGGCTTCGGCTGACGGTATACGCGGTCGATGATGTCGGCGGCCGTGAGATGGTATTTGTCGTTGAAGCGTTGGATGATGGCTTGGGGGAGTTGATTTTTCAATATGTCGGCGACAAGCGTCTTGCCCAAGACCGCACCGCTGCCCTCGTCACCGAGGATGAATCCGAGTGCTGGCACGTTCTTTACGATTTTCTCTCCGTCGTAGGCGCATGAGTTGCTGCCCGTGCCCAAGATGCAGGCGATGCCGGGCTGGTCACCGCAGAGTGCTCTCGCCGCGCCGAGCATGTCGCTGGCCACTTCGCAGACACCGGTGACATGGAGATGACGGCGCAGGGCACGCTCCACCACGGGAATCTTTTCCGGCGTGCAGCCGGCACCATAGAAGTGGAGGTTGCTGAGCGTGCAGGCATCGTCTTGCTTTGAGGAAGCCGTGCCGATGCCACAGGCTGATTGCAACTGGGGTAGGAGAGCGGTCTCCACTTCGTTGGCAATTTCGTCCTCGCTCATTTGGAAAGGATTCATTCCTTTCGTGCGGATACGTGCGGCAACGGTTCCGTCGGTGATAAGCGCCCAATCTGTTTTTGTAGAACCGCTGTCTGCGAGCAAAGTGTAAGTCATATCAAATGGTTGTATTATTAGTTCTTACTAATGCAAAGATACAGATTATTTTTGCAACGGCAAAGTACTTTCAATATATTATTCCAGCGTCTCTTCTTTTTTCAGACGTGGAGAAAGGATGAAGATAAAAAGGAGAGATGGAGTGGGCGGAACACCTCGCAGAGTCGCGTGGACGTTTGAAAAGGGCATAAAAAAAGCGATGACCTTCGCAGGCAACCGCTCCAAATCTTCAATAGGTATTAGTTCCTTCAAGGTAAAAAGATTGTTTTCAGGATAACACTGCAAAGATAAGCATTATTTTTATAACGGCAAACTTTTCATCCATATTTTTTAAGAAAACTTATTTAAATGTTAAAAACGAGGTCATGCAAGCCTGTTTTGGGCGTCGGAATCGGCTGTTCGTTTATAAAAATAAGGTGTTCTGCGATTTTCTTGCATCGGCAGTGACCATACAAAACAAGCCACACGATCCGGTTCTCCGCCCTTTGCCGTGAGTTCTGGGCGATTGAGACTGTTGATCGTGTGGCTTGTGTTTGCTAAAAAAAAGCTGTTTGCTACATGGCGAAGACGTTGAAGCCTCCGTCCACGACAGCTACGGTGCCGGTGACAAACGAGGCGGCGTCACTCATCAGATAGTGGATTGTGCCGCAGAGCTCTTCGGGTTTACCCATGCGGCCGAAGGGCGTCTGACGGATCACGTCGTTGCCGCGTTGGGTGTAACTGCCGTCGGGATTGGTGAGCAGCGCACGGTTTTGCTCGGTGATGAAGAATCCCGGAGCGATCGCGTTGACGCGGATGCCCTCGCCAAACTTCTTTGCGGTCTCGGTGGCCATGTAAGCGGTGAAGTTGGAGATGCCGGCCTTGGCAGCAGCATAGCCGCACACACGTGTCATCGGACGGAAAGCCGCCATGCTGCTGAAGTTGATGATCGAACCCTTGCCCTGCTTGACCATCGGCTTGAGAAACACCTGGGTAGGAATCACCGTACCTGTGAGGTTGAGGTTGAGCACCTTTTGGAACTGTTCCGGATCGAGGTCGAAGAAGTTTTGGTCCGGTGCGATGGTGGCGCCTTTCATATTGCCTCCTGCGGCGTTGAGCAGGGTGTCGACGCGTCCGAAGTCCTTGAGGATGTCCTCACAGTTCTGTTTTACCAGTTCGACATTCATCACGTCGGTCTTATAGAATTTGGCGATGCCGCCTTTGTCAGTGATCTCTTTCACGATCTCGTTGCCTACCTCTTCCTTACGTCCGAGGATAGCGATCTTGGCTCCTTGCTCTGCGAGGTACTTGCCAATGCAGCGACCAAGGACACCTGTGCCGCCGGTGATGACGACAACATAGCCTTTAATGTTGAATAGTTCGTTCATAGTTTAATCAAAAAATCCTGGTTGTTCGTATTTGATGCCTAACTCCTTGTCCACGGCGGCAATGATGCCTTGGACCTGTCCCATGGCAAACATACGGCCAAGGAAACTGTATCCGGCGTTGTATCCGCGCTTCTCGTCACCGAGCATGGTCATGCCGTGGTCCACACGCATGGGCAGCACCTGTGCGTTGGGCGAGGAGAGCAGAGCCTTTCCAGCTTTGCGCTGTTGCTCTTCCTGCTCGAAGATCTTTGTCAGGGCTACGAGATCAGCGCGACCGCCTAAGTGACTGGCCTCAGTGAAGTCGCCGTTGGGAAAGACGTGGCAGCTGCGCAGATGCACGAAACTCGTGCGGCTGGCAAAGCGACGAGCCATCTCCGTGAGGTTGTTTTGGGCTCCTGCGGAGAGCGAACCGGCGCAGAAGGTCAGTCCGTTGTGCTTGTTGGGAACAGCGGTGAGCAGCCATTCGATGTCGTCGGCGCAGGTGATGATACGTGGCAAGCCGAGGATTTGGAATGGTGGATCGTCGGGATGAACACACATATACATGTCGCACTCGTCGCAGACCGGCATGATCGCGTCGAGGAAATACTTCATGTTGGCGCGCAGCTGCTCGCGGTCGATGCCCTCATATTTCTTGAGCAGCTCGCGGAAGAGACCGAGCGGATGCTCGTCGCCTTCTTTGAAGTTGCCGGAAACAAAGCCTTGTGTCTTGATGACAATGTTCTCCACGAGCTCATGATCCTTCTCCGGCGTCATCTGCTTGCGCAGTTCCGCCACCTCTTTTAATATGTCTCTGCCGTTGGGCTTGCCGTCGGGACCGAGAGCCTTGAAGTTTTTCCAGTCCTCTTCAGCTCCCTCACGCTTCAAGAGATCGATGTCGAAATACGCAAATTCAGGAATGCTGAAATAGAGATTGCTCGATCCGTTGGGATTGAGATGGAGCAGATCGGTGCGTGCCCAGTCAAGTACGGGCATGAAGTTATAGCAGATGGTGTGGATGCCCTCAGCTGCCAAGTTGCGCAGACTCTCGCAATAGATGCTGATCTGTTCGTCGCGGTCAGGTCCGCCATATTTAATTGTCTCAGTGACAGGAAGCGATTCCACAACGCTCCATCTCATGCCGTGGGACTCAATGTAGGTCTTCAGGTCGTGGATTTGCTGCTGTGTCCATACTTGTCCGAGGGGCACATCGTGCAAAGCCGTGACGATGCCCTCGACGCCAATTTGCCGGAGCATGTCGAGCGTAATCGGATCTTTACGGCCAAACCATCTCCATGTTCTTTCCATTTTTGATTAGTTTTTAGTGAATGATATAGTATCGAGGTCCATCGCCAAAAGCATACTGCGAAAGCCTACTTTGAGGATTGATCTTCTGGTTTGCAAAGATAAAAAAAATACTTCAAACGCACAAAAGAAGTTGAGTAATATTTTTGTTTCCGTCTTCAGTCTGATGTTTGTGCGACTATCATATTTATTGAAACATGAATTCTCCCAAAACAATGGCTGGCGTTGAGTATTGTTATCTGTTTCTAATGTATTATCCATTGATAATAAAGATATTCAGCCTTGGAAGCATATCTGTTTTTTAAAAATAACAAAAAACATATACACTACTTGAAAAAAGAAGCGAGAAAGTTTGCATATTAAAATGATTTTATTACCTTTGCAAGGTAAGAAAGCATTTACTATTACATCAACAATATTATGACAAAGTACAACATCACAGAAAAGAAAGAAAAGGAAGCTGCCTATCGCTCGCTTGTCAGTCCCAAACTCATGGATGAGCTGGAGGAAAAAATCAACAACATCATCATCATCCAGAAAAAGTATAAGGACAAAAACTACTCCGCTAAGCAGCTCGCTGAGGATCTGGGAACCAACACGCGCTACATCTCAGCTGTTGTGAACGTGCGTTTTCACATGAACTACACCTCGTATGTCAATCAGTACCGTATCCAGGAGGCTATGTCGCTCTTGGTAGACCGCCGCTATCAAGACCTGAATATGGAGGATATCTCTGATATGGTTGGATTCTCCAACCGTCAGTCGTTCTATGCCTCGTTCTTTAAAGTCAATGGCATCACCCCGCGTGAGTATAAGATCAAGCACCTGGCTTCTCATCCCTCACTGCTCGACCGGCCCAAAAAGCGCGGACGCAAGCCGGGGTCCAAGAACAAGGCTAAAACAGAATAAACGATAGAGAGGGAGGAAGATAACGTCTTCATAACATTTTGCAACAACAGCCGTAGGGGACCGCCCGTTGAGCGGTGTCCCTAATGGCATTGCTTGTTAGTGCCATAGTGATGGAAAACAACACATTCGCCTTTGCCGGTGAGCGCTTCGCTGACCTGCAGATGCTGAGATACCGCTTGAATGGTTTCGAGCAGTTGTCTCTGCAACAAAAGAAATATATCTATTATTTGTCCAAAGCCACGCTGACCGGTAGGGACATCACCACCGATCAGTTTGGCAAATACAACTTGCCGATACGTAAGTTGCTGGAGAACGTGTACCTGCATTTTCCGGGTGATCGCGAGAGCAAGGACTTCCTTGCGATGACCGTCTACCTGAAACGGGTGTGGTTCTCCAACGGCATCTATCATCACTATGGCTGCGAGAAGTTCCAATCCGAATTTTCAGAATCATGGCTGCGCAAGGCCGTCGACGGCACTCCCTTTGAATCTCTGCCCGGCAACTACCGCTCCAAGCAGGAGATGATGGACGTGCTCTGCCCTGTCATCTTTGATCCTAATGTGCTGCCCAAGCGTGTCAACCAGGCCGACGGCGAGGATCTCGTGAAGACATCGGCCTGCAACTATTATGAGGGTGTGACGCAGCAGGAGGCTGAGAAATACTACGAGCAACTGCGCCAACAGGCAGGTGGCAACGAGCAACCCTCGTTCGGACTGAATTCCAAACTGGTCAAGAAAGGAGAGAAACTTGTAGAAGAGCGCTATACGGCGGACGGGCTCTATGGCGAGGCCATCCGCAAGATCGTCTGTTGGTTGGACAAAGCACGTGAGGTGGCGGAAAACGAGCAGCAGCGGCGCGTCATTGCTTTGCTGACAGACTACTATCGCACGGGCGACCTCAAGCTGTTTGACAAGTATTCCATCGAGTGGCTACGTGAAAACGAAGGTGATGTTGACTTTATCAATGGATTTATCGAGGTGTATGGTGACCCGCTCGGACTGAAAGGATCGTGGGAGGGTATCGTGGAATACAAAGATAAGGTGGCCACAGAAAGAACACGCAAGATAGCAGGCAACGCTCAGTGGTTTGAGGATCATTCGCCCGTGGATCCACGTTTCCGAAAGGCTAAGGTCAAGGGCGTCTCGGCGAAAGTGATCTGCGCCGCCATGCTCGGCGGTGATGAATATCCGTCTTCGGCGATTGGCATCAACCTGCCCAATGCAGACTGGATACGTGCGAGATATGGCTCAAAGAGCGTGACAATCGGCAATCTCACGGAGGCTTACAACCAAGCTGCCAAAGGTTCGGGAATGAATGAGGAGTTTGTCATCGATGAGGAGACACGTGCGTTGATCCGCAAATATGGCGATCTCTGTGATGATCTCCATACCGATCTGCATGAGTGTCTGGGTCATGGCAGTGGTCAGCTCCTGCCCGGTACGTCGCCCGACGCGCTCAAAGCCTATGGCAGCACGATAGAGGAGGCGCGTGCCGACCTCTTCGGACTCTATTATCTGGCCGATGACAAGCTCGTGGAACTCGGGCTCACGCCCGACAAGGAGGCTTACAAGAGTCAGTACTATCACTATATGATGAACGGTCTGATGACGCAGCTGGTGCGCATCAAGCCTGGACATGTCATTGAGGAAGCACACATGCGCAACCGTGCGCTTATCGCCCGATGGTGCTATGCCCACGGCAATGGCACCGTGGAAATGGTGAAGCGCGACGGCAAGACCTATGTGCGCATCAACGACTACCAGCGGCTGCGTCAGCTCTTCGCCGAACTCTTGGCCGAGATCCAGCGCGTGAAGAGTGAGGGAGACTATGAGACAGCCCGACAGCTCGTGGAGGAATATGGCATCAAGATCGACGCGGACCTGCATCGTGAAGTGCTGGAACGTTATCGTCAACTCAACATTGCGCCCTATAAAGGCTTCCTCAATCCCAAGATGATCGCCGTGTCCGATGACCATGGTGAGATCACGGACATCCGTCTCGACTACTCCGAGAGCTATGAAGAGCAGATGCTTCGCTACTCCAAGGAGTATGCTACGCTATAACAGCACAATTTGATAATGTAATGACAACAGAAGAAGTACAACAGAAGATAAAGGAACTCAAGCGCAGCTTCCGCTTGGTGATGAACGGTCCGGCGTCGCAGTCGATGCGTGAGAAAGGTCTTGACTATCGTCTCAACTGGGGCGTCCCCGTCATCCAGCTCAAACAGATGGCAAAGGAACTCGGCAAGGATTATGATCTTGCCATCGCCTTGTGGAAGGAAGACATCCGGGAATGTAAGATCTTGGCAACCCTCGTCATGCCGGCGGAAAAGATGCCGCAGGAGGTAGCGGAAATCTGGATGGAGCAGACCCACACGCAGGAGATGGCCGAGATGCAGGCGCTCAATGTCTATCAGCATGTGAGCTATGCACCGATGATCGCCTATCAGTGGATCGCACGCCCCGAAGATGTCTACCAGATCTGCGGTTACGACATCCTCGGCCGACTGTTTATGAATGGTCAGGAACCCAACGAGCGCGGTATCAACGAGTTTCTCGATCAGGCAGCGACGGCTTTGCAGGCTCCGTCACTCGGCGTCCGCCACGCTGCCCTCAACGCTGTGTTGCGCTTTGCCGACCTCGGTGTGGTCTATGAGCGCATGGCTCACAATGCACTGAAAAAGATTGGTATCGACATATAAAAACTCTTTGTTGAGGCCTCGGAACCTCAGCGATTGTATGCAAGGATAATTACTTTATACACATAAATACAAATAAACATTCAGATCAGAGAGATGAAAAAAATGAGTCTTCTCGTAACCGGCGCGGCATGTTTGCTGGCTACCAGTTGTGGCACAGTGGGCGCAGGTAGCGCATCGTCCAATACGGGCACTGATGTGCTCAACGGTGTCATTGGCGTATTGAACAATGCCAACACCATTGGTGACGTGATCAGCAGCGTCATCGGTTCCAATAAGTTGACCAAATCGCAGCTCTATGGCACATGGAAATACAATGGTCCGGGTTGTGCCTTCACGTCCAACAGTGCATTGGCAAAGGCTGGCGGTGAGGTAGTTGCCTCGCAGATCAAGTCTAAACTCAAAGAAGACTACAGCAAAGTGGGCTTCACTGCGAAGAACACACAGATCACCTTTAACAAGGACAACACCTTTACGGCATACGTCGATGGCAAGAAGTTCAGTGGCAACTACACCTACGATGAGTCGACCAATGCCTTGAAGCTGACCGGTCTGCTGCTCTCGCTCAATGGCTACGCTACGCGCAACAGCCAAGGAGTGGCGATTCTTTTCGAGTCAAAAAAACTCTTGACACTTATTCAAACCATGTCTGCTATGAGCGGCAACGCTACGCTGAGCTCCATCGGCGAGATCAGCAAGAACTATAACGGTGTGAGACTGGGATTTGATATGGCCAAGTAATTGGTTCCAAATACAATAGATGATGGTGGAAGAGTGGACTTCGGGTCGCTTCTTCCACCATTTTTCGTTTCAGCAGAGTGGTTTTCTGTCAGTCATTATTCAACACCTTATCCCTTTGTCTTCCATTGCTCAAGTACTCAGACTTGCCTTGTTGAGTTCCCATAAATATCTTGAGCTTTGAAAAAGTTTCTTAAATATAGCGTGCTATATTTCCAATTTAATATTATTTATTACCCTTGATTCTCTGCTCTTGAGAGAAAATTGTACTTTTGCCATAAAAATGAACAGCATTAAAGCTTTAGAATATGGCAGAATCAGTTGACATTAGAGAATTGAACATAAAAATTGAGCAGAACAGTGCTTTCGTCACGAACTTAGTGACAGGAATGAATCAGGTCATCGTCGGTCAGAAGCATTTGATCGATGCGCTGCTCATTTCGTTGCTCAGCGACGGCCACATCCTGCTGGAGGGCGTACCTGGCTTGGCAAAGACCCTCGCCATCAAGACACTCTCGCAGCTCGTGGATGCTGACTTCAGCCGGATACAGTTTACTCCCGATTTGCTGCCTGCCGACGTGGTAGGTACAATGATCTATTCCCAGAAAGACGAGAACTTTCAGGTCAAGAAAGGTCCGGTCTTCGCCAACTTCGTGCTGGCTGATGAGATCAACCGTGCTCCGGCCAAGGTGCAGAGCGCTTTGCTCGAGGCAATGCAGGAGCATCAGGTGACCATCGGCGAGAAGACTTTCACCCTGCCCAACCCGTTCCTCGTCATGGCTACTCAGAACCCTATCGAGCAGGAAGGTACCTATCAGTTGCCTGAGGCACAGGTCGACCGTTTCATGCTCAAGGTGATCATCGACTATCCGACTCTGGAAGAGGAAAAAGCCATCATCCGCGAGAACCTGCAAGGAAAGATGCCTGAGGTGCATCCCGTGACGACGGCAGAGGAGATCATCCGTGCCCGCGAGGTGGTGAACATGGTTTATATCGACGAGAAAATCGAGCAGTATATTGCCGACATCGTCTTCGCAACCCGCTATCCCGAGCGCTATGGCATGCCAGAATTGAAGGACTTGATCACCTTCGGCGGCAGTCCGCGTGCAAGTATCAACCTCGCCAAGGCTGCCCGCGCCTATGCTTTCATCAAGCATCGCGGCTATGTGGTGCCCGAAGACGTGCGTGCCGTGGCTCACGACGTGCTGCGTCACCGCATCGGACTCAGCTATGAGGCTGAGGCTGCCAACGTTTCCAGCGAGGAGATTGTCAGCAAGATTGTCAATAAGATCGAGGTGCCTTGATCAAGAAGCTTAAAGAAGGAGTCATCGTGGACACTAACGAGATACTACAAAAGGTCAGAAAGATAGAGATCAAAGCCCGAGGATTGAGTCAGAACATCTTTGCGGGACAGTACCACTCTGCCTTTAAAGGCAAGGGTATGGCTTTCTCCGAGGTGCGTGAATATCAGTTCGGGGACGATGTTCGGGATATTGACTGGAACGTCACCGCCCGCTTCCACCATCCTTATGTCAAGGTCTTTGAGGAGGAGCGTGAGCTCACGGTGATGTTGCTCATCGATGTGTCGGGATCGCTGGACTTCGGTACGACACAGCAGATGAAGCGTCAGCTGGCCACAGAGATCGCCGCTACGATCGCCTTCTCGGCCATTGAGAACAACGACAAGATCGGTGTCATCTTCTTCTCCGACCGCATCGAGAAGTATATTCCGCCAAAGAATGGACGTAAGCACATCCTTTACATCATCCGCGAGATGCTTGACTTCCATCCACAGAGCACGCGCACGGACATCGGTATGGCTACGGCCTATCTCACCCGCGTGATGAAACGCCACTGCACTTCTTTCATCATCAGTGACTTCTACGACCGCAAGGACTTCACCAAAGAGATGGAGATTGCCAACCGCAAACACGATGTGGTGGCTATCCAGGTCTATGATCCGCGTGCCAAACAGTTGCCCGACGTGGGACTGCTCAAGGTGTTGGACGCTGAGACAGGCCATGAGATGTATATCGATACATCGAGCAGAAAACTCCGGCAGGCTCATACGCGATACTGGATTGAACGGGAAGATAAGCTCAACACGGTGTTTGCCAAGAGCCGCATCGACTGGACGGCAATCGCCACGAACGAAGATTTCACGAAAGCACTGATGCTGCTGTTCAAGCGCAGAGCATAATACCGATCGCATCTGTATAAAGATCAGGTCATACTGAAGAAAAGATCAATGGTGGCTGAGCGGAGGATCAGATCGTGCAAAAGGAAAGATCTATGGTGTTTGGGAGAAAAACCAGATCATAGTGAAGGAAAGACAAAAGGTATTTGAGAAAAGATTTGAAGAGTAGAGAATAGAGGTTATGACCAAAAAGATATGGCAATATGTTTTGACGTGCATGATGCTGTTGCTGTCACTCAACGCAGCGTCACAGGTCACCGTAGAGCAAAATGTGGACTCGGTGGGGATTCTCATCGGTGAACAGGCTCATTTGCAGCTTACCGTCACAATGCCCGCTGGCTCTACCATACAATGGCCCGCGTTGAAGGAACGCCAGATGGTGGTTCCGGGCGTGGAAGTCGTGAAGGTCGCCGACGCTGATACATTGTCGTCAAGTGGCAAGGAACTTAAGGTCTGCAAAGTCTACACGATCACCTCGTTTGACGAACATCTCTATTCCATTCCTCCTTTACCAGTCAAGGTCAACGGAAAAAACTATCAAGGCGGCGTCGCTGCCCTGAAGGTGATCACAGTGAATGTCGACACACTCCATCCCAACCAGTTCTTTCCGCCTAAGGACGTTCAGGACAATCCTTTCTCATGGGCTGAGTGGAGGCCTTATTTCTGGTTGTCGATATTGATGTTGCTGATCGTGCACGTCATGGGGTATCTCTACATCCGTCTGCGTAGCAACAAACCAGTGATCACACGTATTCGCATCGTGAAACACGTGCCCGCACATCAGCGTGCCCTGAATGCCATCAACAAAATCAAGGAAGAACGGCTCACTGCCAGTGAGGATCAGAAGACCTATTACACGCAGCTCACCGATACGCTGAGGAAATATATCCAGGAACGCTTTGGCTTCAATGCCTTGGAGATGACTTCCGGCGAGATCATCGAAAGGCTCAATGACTCGGGTGACAAGAAGATGATTGACGAGCTCCGCGAGCTGTTCACAACAGCAGACCTCGTGAAGTTTGCCAAATATTCTACGCTTATCAACGAAAACGACCTCAACTTGGTGAATGCGATCAACTTCATCGACGAGACCAAGCAGGAGAACCAACCCACAGAGGAACGTATCGTGCCGCAGCTCACTGAGGGTGACAAGCGCACGCGACAGAACCGCATCACCATCAAGTCGCTGCTCTGGGCCTTGGGTATCATTGCTGCAGTCTGCCTGGTATATGTATGTTATCACGTATGGCTGCTGCTTGGATGAGCGATAATTAAAGATTGACGATCATGGAATTTGCTGATAAACAATATTTCTTACTGCTGTTGCTGCTCATCCCTTACGTCTTGTGGTATTTCCTTTACCGCAAGCGAGATGAGCCGACACTGCGTATGGGCGACACCTACGCCTATGAGAATGCGCCGAAGAGCTGGCGAGTGCGCCTCGTCAACGCCCCGATGCTCCTGCGTTGTGTGGTGTTTACGCTCATCGTCTTCATCTTGGCGCGGCCTCAGACCCATAACTCATGGGGACACAAACAGGTAGAGGGTATCGACATCATGCTGGCCATGGACGTGTCTACTTCCATGCTGGCGGAGGACTTAAAGCCAAATCGCATTGAGGCCGCCAAGGATGTGGCCGCCGAGTTCATCTCCGGCAGACCCAACGACAATATTGGTCTGACGATCTTCGCCGGCGAGGCGTTCACACAGTGCCCGATGACCACCGATCATGCGTCGCTGCTCAATCTGTTGCAAAGCGTGCGCACAGACATCGCTGCCCGTGGACTCATCCAGGACGGAACGGCATTGGGCATGGGACTGGCCAACGCCGTGTCACGACTGAAAGACTCTAAAGCCAAGAGCAAAGTGGTGATCTTGCTGACTGACGGTAGTAACAACATGGGCGACATCTCACCACTGACTGCTGCTCAGATCGCCAAGTCGTTGGGCATCAGAGTATATACCATTGGCGTGGGAACGAACAAGGTGGCTCCCTATCCCGTGCAGGTGGCAGGTACCGTGCAGTATGTCAACATGCCGGTGGAGATTGACACGAAGACACTCAGCGACATCTCGGCGATCACAGACGGCAATTTCTATCGTGCCACCAACAACCGGCAGCTGAAGCAGATCTATCACGACATCGACCAACTCGAGAAGACGAAGATGAACGTCAAGAAGTATTCGCGCTACTACGAGGCTTACCAGCCCTTCGCCATCGCCGCGGTCTTCTTCCTCCTGTTGGAGATCCTGCTGCGCAACACGGTTTTGCGGCGACTGCCTTAAAAGGTAACCTGCTGACGCCCCTATATATAATAAGGTGTAGGCAAGCTATGTTCATAGTGCATCGAACCTATGTTCATGACGCATCGAAGCTATGTTCATGACGCATCGAAGCTATATTCATGGCGTTGGGAGCCTATCTTGCAGATGTGGTAAACTGAAAAGAAGAGAATCCAAAGGCTTAGGCCGAAGGAAAAAAGATAAACGAAAAGACAATGAGATTTGAAGATCCGACATACTTATGGCTACTCTGCCTGCTGCCTTTGCTGTTTCTGCTGAGGGTAGCAAGCCATTTCAAGCAGAAGAAACGGCTTCGCCGGTTGGGTGATCCTCAGCTGTTGCGGCAACTCATGCCCGACGTTTCCAGGGCAAGGCGTGCGGTGAAGTTCTGGTTGGCGATGGGTGCTTTGGTCATGCTGATCCTTGTTTTGGCACGTCCGCAAATGGGAACGCATGTGTCACACGACAAGCGTCAGGGCATCGAAGCCATCATCTGTATGGACATCTCCAATTCCATGCTCGCCGAGGATGTCGTGCCGAGCCGACTGGAAAAGAGCAAGATGCTCGTCGAAAACATGATCGACCACTTCACCAACGATAAGGTGGGTCTGGTAGTCTTTGCCGGTGATGCTTTCGTACAGCTGCCGATTACCGCTGACTATGTCTCTGCCAAGATGTTCCTGCAGGACATCAATCCTTCGCTCATTGCCACGCAAGGCACAGATATCGGTCATGCCATACAGTTAGCGATGCACAGTTTCACGCAGACCAACAATATCGGACGCGCCATCATCGTTATCACCGATGGCGAAGACCACGAAGGTGGTGCTGAGGAAGCGGCTGCCGAAGCCAAGAAAAAAGGCATCAACGTGTTTATCCTTGGCGTCGGTGATCCTCATGGCGCACCGATCCCTACCGGCGACGGCTACATGAAGGATGCGTCAGGACAGACAGTGATGAGTGCGCTCAACGAGCAGATGTGCCGCAAAATAGCACAAGCGGGCAGTGGTATGTACATACATGTCAACAACACGGCGGACGCTCAGAACGAGTTGAACAACGATTTGGTCAAACTGCAGCAAGGAACTACTGATGCTGTGGTTTATAGTGATTACAACGAGCAGTTCCAGGCTTTCGCCATCATTGCTCTGATCCTTCTCGTTGTGGATGTCTGTCTGATGGAGACACGGAATCCATTGCTGAAGAAGGTAACGATCTTTAAGAATAAAGGAAAGAGATAATGGACATACGTAAGTATATTCTTTTGATCCTGCTGGCTCTTGCCGGTGTCATGCAGATGCAGGCGCAGGCTGACCGGCAGTTCATCCGGAACGGTAATAAGCTCTACCGCCAACATAACTATGCCAAAGCTGAAACGGAATACCGCAAGGCCTTGAGCAAGAATGCACGCAACACGCAGGCTATGTATAATCTCGGTTGCGCACTGATGATGCAGCAGAAAGATTCCGCCGCCGTCGTACAGCTGCAAAATGCCGGGCGCAGTGAGCAGTCACCGCGCCGCAAGGCAATGGCTTATCACAACATCGGTGTGATCTGCCAGCAACACCGGATGTATGGCGAGGCCATCGAAGCCTACAAAGAGAGCCTGCGCAATAATCCCGGCGACAACGAGACACGCTATAACCTTGCCCTCTGCCAACGGCTTCAGAAAAAACAAAAGCAAAACGGAGGCAAAAACAATCAGAAGAACAAAAACAATAAAGATAATAAGAAACAACAGAATAAGCAAAAGAACAATAAGCAGAACAAACAAGATCAGAACAAGCAGCAACAACAGCAGCCCAAGGAGCAGATGAGCAAAGACAATGCCCAGCAGTTGCTCAACTATGCCATCCAACAGGAGAAGGCTACGCAAGAGCGTCTGAAACGCAACGAACAGCAACCGCAACGCAGAAGACTGCAACAAAACTGGTAATAAGTTTTCTTGATATCTGATAAGATGTACTTGATATGAAGACGCGTCGAATACTTCACATATTTGTTTTCACCCTGATGTTGGCTGCCGTGGCACTGGCATCGCAGGCTCAGATTGCCGTCTCTGTCCCCTCGCATGTAGAGGCGGGAGAGAACTTCCGGCTGTCCTATACCATCAACACGCAGGATGTCGATGAGTTCCGGGCCGGTAACATTCCTGGCGGACTGGAGTTGATTGCCGGTCCTTACACTTCGCAGCAGTCGAGCTACCGCATGGTCAACGGTCACACGAGCAGTTCGTCATCCATCACTTTCACCTATACGCTCTATGCCGCCAGGGACGGCTCGTTCACGATTCCGCCTGCTCATGCGCGCATCAACGGGCGTATGGTAGCCTCGCGGGCTGCTAGGGTGGTGGTCAGCGGACGGGCTCACAACAGTGGCGGCGCACCGAAGATGCATGGTGAAGACGAGAGTCGCGAGCCAAGCATGGCGTCGGCAGGCAGCCGGATCACCGCCAACGACCTGTTTATCAAGGTCACTGCCAATAAGCGGCGGGTGCATGAGCAGGAGCCGATACTGCTCACCTACAAGGTCTACTCCCTTGTGGACCTGACACAGTTGGAGGGTAAGATGCCGGATCTCACCGGTTTCCACTCCCAAGAGGTGCCTCTGCCTCAGCAAAAAAGCTTCCATCTTGAGCGCGTCAACGGTAAGCCCTATCGTGCCGTGACGTGGAGCCAGTATGTCATGTATCCGCAGATGACGGGCAAACTCCAGATTCCGAGCATCACATTCAAGGGCATCGTGGTACAGCAAAACCGCTCCGTCGACCCGTTCGAGGCTTTCCTCAATGGTGGCTCCGGCTATGTCGAGGTGCACCGCAACATTGTGGCACCGGGACTGACCGTTCAGGTGGATCCCTTACCGGCCAAGCCTGCAGGCTTCTCCGGCGGCGTCGGCAAGTTCAATATATCCGCGCAACTCACCAAGAAAGAGGTGAAGGCCGGCGATCCCGTCACCCTCAGAGTAGTGGTAGGCGGTAATGGCAACCTCAAACTCATCAAGCAGCCTGAGGTCAACTTCCCTAAGGACTTCGACAAATATGACGCCAAGGTGACCGACAAGACCAAGCTGACATCCACCGGCGTGGGTGGCAACATGATCTACGACTTCCTTTTTGTGCCGCGCAACCAGGGCACTTACACCATCCCTTCGGTATCGTTTACCTACTACGACACCGACTTGAATGCCTATAAAACCATCAAGACACAGCCGTTCAAGCTGATTGTAGACAAAGGCGACGGCAACAGCACGTCGGCAGACTACGATGCTCAGAAGGCCAACGACATCCACGACATCATGTCGGGCAAGTGTGAGCAGCGTCAGGTCGGCAATTTCTTCTTCGGCTCCACGTCTTGGTGGATCTCGTTGCTCTTGCCGTTGATCGCCTTCATCGTGCTGTTGGTCATCTTCCGCAAGCGTGCCTTGGATCATGCCGATGCCGTGAAGATGCGTGGCAAGAAGGCCAACAAGATCGCGCGCAAACGACTGAAGAAAGCCAGCAAACTGATGTTCCAAGGCAAGAGTGAGGCCTTCTACGACGAAGTGCTCCGTGCACTGTGGGGCTATGTGGGCTATAAACTCAATATTGCAGTGGAACAACTCAACCGCGACAACATCACCGAGAAACTGCAAGGGCACCAAGTCGACGATGCCACCATTGGCAAGTTCATCTCAGCCCTCGACACATGCGAGTATGAGCGCTACGCTCCCGGTGATGCCTCCGGCAATATGGAGAAGACCTTCAACAGTGCGATGACCGCCATCGAGGAGATCGAGGAGGTGATGAAACGCAACGGCGAACGCAAGAAATAAGCGTTGGACTTTGTCCCAAAAGAAAACGATTAGGAAGAAATCATGATGAAGAAGCATATCTCAAACATAGGAAACAGCATCAGACGCCTGCTCGTGCTTGTGGCAGGCTTGTTGTCTGTCACACTGTCTTTTGCCATTACAAAGGACAATGCCGACACGACCTATAAGCAAGGTAAGTATCAGCAGGCGATCATCGACTATCAGGAATTGCTGAAAGAAGGTGTGTCACCGGAGCTGTATTACAATCTTGGCAATGCCTACTATCGCAGCGACAACCTCGCGCAGGCCATTTTGGCTTATGAGCGCGCCGCGCAGCTGTCGCCGGGGAACAGCGACATCCGTTTCAACTTGCAGTTCGCGCGTGCCAAAACCATCGACAAGATCGTACCGGACAACGAGATGTTCTTTGTCACGTGGTACAAGCGTCTCGTCAACTTCACGAGTGTGGACAACTGGGCACGCACGGGCATCGTTGCCGTCGTGCTGGCTTTGCTGTTGATGCTGGCTTATCTCTTCGGTCCACAACTGCTGGTTCGCAAGATTGGCTTTTACGGCAGCAGCATTGCCTTGTTGTTGTTTGTCGTCACCACCTTCTTTGCCTGGCAGCAAAAACAAAACCTTGAACGCCATTGCGGAGCCATCATCATGGCACCGTCCGTGACGATCAAGAAGACACCCGTCGCTAATGGCACCGACGCTTTCGTGCTTCACGAAGGCACAAGAGTAGACATTACTGACAAGAGCATGAAGTCGTGGTACGGCATAAAAATAGGCGACGGGCGGGAAGGATGGATTCCCGCCTCGCAAGTAGAGATCATTTAATCGTTTCAGGTAGTCATGGCATTGGACGGATTGATCGCTTTTGACCAGCACTTGCTGGTGATGCTCAATGGGAGTGATTCTATGTTTTGGGATCACTTCATGCTCATTTTTACCAACGGCTTAACGTGGGTTCCCTTGCTCTTCACCCTTTTCCTACTTGTGATGAAGAACAATGAGACGATGGTGCAGATCGGTCTTGTGGTAGGCTGCGTGTTGTTGGGCGTTTTCCTCTCCGGTGGCATCAACGGCATGATCATCAAACCTTTGGTAGCGCGGCTACGTCCTTGTGACGACCCAATGCTGAAATATACCGTCGATGTGGTGAACAACTACCGTGCGTCAGGTTTTAGTTTCTTCTCCAATCATGCTGCCAACACCATGGCGATCGCCGTGTTTATGATGTGGCTTGTGCGCAGTCGTCTGCTGAGCCTTACGCTCCTCTCTTGGTCCCTGCTCAATGGCTGGTCACGTATCTACCTCGCCCAGCACTATCCCTTGGATGTTGTCGTGGGCTGGCTGTGGGGAGCGATGATGGGCAGCGTGGCTTATTATGTTTTCTACAGACTATATAATAAGGTGAGCCCGCCCGTCAACTACATCTCATCACAGTATACCACCACAGGCTACAGCAACGTCGACATCCACAATGTCATGCTTGTGCTCACACTCACGATCTGTGTGGCAATCATCTGCGCACTCTTGACCATGACAGGCAGCTATTGATTTTCATACTTCATTTATCAGTATTATACACAACGACAATGGATACAAAACATATACATATCAGTGATTATAACTACGACTTACCCGACAGTCGTATTGCCAAGTTCCCGCTGAAAGAGCGCGACCACAGCAAATTGCTTATCTACGACCACGGTACGGTCAGCGAAGATATTTTCTACAATCTGCCACAGCACCTTCCTGCCGGTGCGCTGATGGTTTTCAACAACACCCGCGTCATTCAGGCGCGCATGCACTTCCGCAAGGAGACCGGTGCGCTCATCGAGGTTTTTCTCATGGAGCCTGCTGAGCCTGCCGACTACGAGCAGATGTTCCAGACAACCGGAAAGTGCAGCTGGCTGTGCATGGTTGGCAATCTGAAGAAGTGGAAAGAGGGTACGCTCCACCGCGACTTTGAGATCAAGGGTCACAAACTCACCCTCAATGCCACAATGGACCGCAGCCGTACGGCTGAGAAGAGCGGCGGCACCAACTATTGGGTCGACTTTGAGTGGGACAACGACCAGGTCAACTTTGCCGACATCCTTGAGGCTGTTGGCGAGCTGCCCATCCCTCCCTATCTCAACCGCGAGACGCAAGAGAGCGACAAAACCACTTACCAGACCGTCTACTCCAAGATCAAAGGCAGTGTGGCTGCACCGACGGCAGGACTGCATTTCACCGACCGCGTGCTCAAAGACGTCGACGCGCATGGCATCATCCGCGATGAGGTCACGCTGCATGTTGGTGCCGGAACCTTCAAACCCGTGAAGTCTGAAGAGATAGAAGGCCATAATATGCACACAGAGTATATCGTCGTCCATCGCCATACCTTTGAGCATCTCCTTGAGCATCAGTGTCGGGCCATTGCTGTGGGCACCACGAGCGTGCGCACCTTAGAGAGCCTTTACTATATGGGCGTGAAGGCTTTGACCCATCCCGACATCTCGGAGGAAGAGCTGCACGTCAATCAGTGGGAGCCCTACGACCTGCCGCATGACGAACAGGGGCTCGTGATCGTCGACGGAAACAGCGTCACGGTGGAGCAGTCCATCCGTGCCCTTCTCGACTATCTCGATCGCGACGGCCTGGAAGCCCTCCATTCCAGTACTCAGATCATTATTGCTCCGGGCTACACCTATAAGATTGTGAAGATGCTCATCACCAATTTCCATCAGCCTCAGAGCACGCTGCTGCTCTTGGTCAGTGCCTTCCTTCATGGCGACTGGCGCAAGGTCTACGACTATGCCCTCAGCCATGACTTCCGCTTCCTGAGCTATGGCGATTCCAGTTTGTTAAAAGTTTAAGTATATGAAGATAGGAGACAAAGTAAGCTTTCTCAGTGAGGTCGGCGGCGGAAAGGTAGCTGGCTTCCAGGGCAAAAACATCGTGTTGGTAGAGGACGAGGATGGTTTTCAGATCCCCATGCCCGTCAATGAGGTCGTTGTCGTCAAACAGGACGACTACACCACAGCCAATGTCATCAACAAACGCGCCGAGGCTGAGGAGCACCGGGCTCAGGAGACACCGCTCAACCGTGGCGGACGCTCCGTCAAAGCCATGATGCAAGACGGTCAGGACGAGGAAGTGGACATGACGGTCGAGGACACCGTCGACGACACCAAAGAGGTCACTTACCGGCCGCAGGCCGTGGAGCGGCAGGGCGGCAACCAGCTTTCGGCTTATCTCGCCTTCGTTCCTGAAGATGTCAAGGAACTCATCAACAACCCGAAGTTCACGGTCAACCTTGTCAACGACTGCAACTATTATCTGAAATATACCTATCTCCAGGCCGAGGGCAACAGCTGGACAGTGCTCTCTGAAGGTGAGGTGGAACCCAACACTGTGCTTTTCCTTGGAGAGCTCGGCCGTGAGGATGTCAACCATCTCGACCGTGTGTCAGTGCAGCTCATTGCCTATAAGCGTGAGAAGCCGTTTATCCTCAAGCCCACTGTCGACGTTCAGCTGCGTCTCGATCCGGTGAAGTTCTATAAAGTGCATACGATGCAGGTCACCGACTTCTTCGAGTCTCCCTGTCTGCTCTACACGCTGGTGGAGAACGACAAAGTCGCGCGGCCGCTCGTCCTTGACGCAAAGCGGCTCAAGGAAGAGATGTACGCCGGCAAGCAAACCGACGCTGCTGCTCAGGCTCCTACCGCCAAACAGCGTGAGCAACTGGTGAGCCGCTACACCGACGACCAGAGCAAGGGCAACAAGCGCAACTCGCCTTATATCCGCCATCGGGGTCTTGACGACGCACTCGTCGTCGACTTGCATGCTGAGGAAATCCTCGACACCACGCAGGGAATGAAGCCTGGTGAGATTCTCGACTATCAGCTCAAGATCTTCCGCGACACGATGAACGCTCATCTGAACCACAAAGGCCAGAAGATCGTCTTCATCCATGGCAAGGGCGAGGGCGTGCTGCGCCGTGCGCTCATCAACGATCTCACCTACCGCTACAAGAAATGCACCTACCAGGACGCCTCGTTTCAGGAATACGGCTACGGGGCCACGATGGTTACCATCAACTCTTAAACGCAAGCAAAATGGAATACGGATATATCAAGGTGGCCTCGGCTGTGCCTCTTGTCAGCGTTGCCAACTGCAACGAAAACGTCAAAAACATAGAGACGCTCATCGCACAGGCCGAAGGACAGGGTGTGGAGATCATCGTCTTTCCGGAGCTGTGCCTCACCGGCTATACCTGTCAGGATCTCTTCCGGCAACATGTGTTGCTCGACGCTGCCGAGGTGGCGGTGATGAAACTTCTTGAGTTCACCAACCAACTCGACATCATTGCCATCGTCGGAGCACCCGTAGCGGTGGGAGATCTGTTGCTCAACTGTGCCATCGTCATTCAGAAAGGTCATGTGCTCGGCATTGTGCCAAAGACCTATTTGCCCAACTACAGTGAGTTCTACGAAAAGCGGTGGTTTGCTTCCGCTCAGGATCTGCGTCCTTGCACGTTCCATTTTGCGGGTCATTCCGTCTCCATCACCTCATCGCCACAGCTCTTCCGCACCATGGACGGCGTGACCTTTGGCATAGAGATCTGTGAGGACGTATGGGCACCGACGCCACCGAGCAACCATCTTGCACTGGCAGGTGCCGACATCATCTTCAATCTCAGTGCCAGCGACGAGCTGATCGGTAAGCACGACTATCTGCTCAGCTTGCTCAGCAACCAAAGCGCACGCACCATGAGCGGCTATGTCTACAGTAGTGCGGGCTTTGGCGAAAGCACACAGGACGTCGTTTATGGCGGCAATGCGCTGATCTATGAAAATGGCAAACTGCTGGCCCAGGGAGAGCGATTCTCTTTGCAGCCACAGTTGCAGACGGCACAGATCGATGTGGAATACCTGCGCTCGGAGCGACGGATGAACACGACGTTTACCAACGCTCAGCGCCGGATGATCAACGAAGACATTCGCTTTATCGATGCCGACGTTGTCGACCATCACGACTTTGTCTTGGAACGCAATGTCAATCCGCATCCCTTCATCCCACAGAGCGATGACATGGAGCGGTCGTGCAACGAGATCTTCTCTATTCAGGTCATGGGTCTGGCACGCCGCATTGTCCACACTCATGCCAAGACTGTGGTCGTCGGCGTGAGTGGCGGACTGGACTCTACACTGGCACTGCTGGTGTGCGTGAAGACCTTCGACAAGCTCGGCATGGACAGAAAAGGCATCGTCGGCGTCACCATGCCGGGCTTTGGTACCACAGACCGCACCTATAACAATGCAGTCAGCCTGATGAACTCTCTGGGCGTGACCATCCGCGAAATCAGCATCGCCAAGAGCGTCACACAGCACTTCGAGGACATTGGCCACGACATGCAAGTGCATGATGTCACTTACGAAAACGGACAGGCACGCGAGCGCACCCAGATCCTCATGGATCTCTCCAACCAGCTTGGCGGTCTCGTCATCGGCACCGGTGACCTCTCGGAACTCGCTCTGGGATGGGCTACCTACAATGGTGACCACATGAGCATGTATGGCGTCAACGCCTCTATCCCCAAGACACTCATCAAGTATCTCGTGGAGTTTGTTGCCAAGACCGTAGACGACAAGAGCGCCTCGACGCTCTTCGACATCATCGCCACACCGATTTCACCCGAACTGATTCCCGCCGACGAGCACGGCAACATCAAGCAGAAGACCGAAGATCTCGTGGGGCCTTACGAGCTCCACGACTTCTTCCTCTACTATTTCCTGCGTTGCGGCTTCAGTCCCCGCAAGATCTTCATGCTGGCCTGCCATGTCTTCGACGGTACGCATCTCCAGAAAGGCGTGTCGATCTATTCCGAGGAGACGATCCGTCACTGGCTTCGCACGTTCTGCCGCCGCTTCTTTGCCCAGCAGTTCAAGCGCTCCTGTCTGCCCGACGGACCGAAAGTGGGTTCCGTCAGCCTCAGTCCCCGTGGCGATTGGCGTATGCCCACTGATGCCCAGTCGGCTTTGTGGCTGGAAGAATAGCCATTTGTCAGATAATAAAATCGTAAGAGAAGTCAATAGGAAAAACGTTTCCTGCTGATGCTATAAAAATAAGAAAGCCCCAAGCAACCGGATTTGATGGTTGCTTGGGGCTTTCGTTATTGTCACGAAGGGTTATTTTGCATTGAAGTAGAACGGCAGCGCCAGACCGTTGGCGAGCAGGTTCGTTCCACCTGTGATATTTTCGTAATCAAGGAAGACACCACCTAAGACAATTTGCAGCCCAAGAGTCTTTCCACTCTTCACACCATAGGAATTGGGATATCCGGTGTAGAAGGCCAGTGTGATCGTGTGAGGCGTTCCATCAGCCGTTGTGCTGAAAGTCAGTTTCTGCGGCTGGATGTGGAACGTCACAGGAGAGAGACCGTAGAAAAGAGTATAGCATTTCAGGATCTGTGCCGGAGCATTTTCCAGACATGCCTTAGCTGTCGCGTCTTGCACGAAATGTGCGATGGAGTTGACACGGAAGTTGTAGACCGTCACCGTAGAGTCTGTCTCAAAGTTCACCATTGCACCTACGGAGTCTACTTTGGCTGGCTTTGTGGTGAAGATAGAGTCGTAATAGACCAGCTGCCCACTATGCTTTCCGGCTACAGACAGATAAGCCGTGTGCTGCTCTTCGCGCGTCAGTCCGCTGTCGTCGTCATCATCGCTTAAGCAGGAAGTCATGGTCAGTGCTGCGATCATGCACAGCAACAGTGTCAAGATTGAAGTTTTTCTCATTTTCTTTATTATTATAGACTTAAACGTTTCTAATTAACAAATGCAAAGATAAGGAAAAACTTGCACGTGAGGGAAACTTTTTTGAGAAATAAATATTCCCCAGCTATGTGTAACAACGAAAATAAATCCTACAAAAAGTCCTCCGCGGCAACTTGCATTATAGAGAAAGAGAAATCAAAAAATAAGGAGTTGAAGGCCAGAAAAGCATTCCACAAGTGAGGGAGCGGTGATTTCATTGTATCATCCTGGTGATTTTACCTCATCAAATCACCGCTTTGATGAGGTAAAGTCACCGAGATGATCGAAAGAAATCTATGGATTTTCGTAAGAAAAAGGCTGTTTTTGCAACGCAAAACCATGTAAAGAATATTTAAGTTGTTGTCAATCAGAGAATTATATGCGGTTGACAGAAATTGCGAAATCACGTCCAAGACCACACTTGCTCGCAAAGATCGCCCTCTCGTACCCGCTTTTTTGTCAGTTTATACAACAATTCACAATGATGCGCAGATATTCTATAATTCTCAAATTCTTGATAATCACATAGGTGCTTGTTGACTTATGACATTAGTATGTGCTTACGCAAAAAATAGTTTGCGCCAGTATCATATATAATAATAAGGTGTAGCATGCTTTATGACGTGCTACATCTTACTTTTTTATTGTTGTTTCGACTTGATATAGTCGCTGAATGCTTTGTCAAAGGCGGCGAACTGTTGTTCGTTGAGGCTACCCAATGTCTTGCGCAGTCCTTTGTAGTAAATGGTTACCTTCTTGTGGATCTGATCCGGATCTGTGCTGGAAGCATAAATCTTGTCGATGTCGATGTGCATCTGCGGAACGAGGTTGTTGAGAAATACCAAATCGCCCGTGTACTGTGGTGTCTGTGCGGATGCAGTCTGCTGAGTGTTGTTAGTGCTGTCTGTGGTGGAAGCCACCGATCCGGAAACGCTATTGGCGGAGTCAGCGTTTTGAGCCGGATTGTCGTCAGCGACCAGCGTGGAGTCAGCGTCGTCAGTCTGCTGGGCCGTTTGGCAGCTTCTACTGAAAAGCAGTACGGCGGCAATGACCACGAGTACGGCAATGGCAATTACCAATCCCATCATCTTCTTGCTTGCAGTCGAAGATGAACTTTCGTTCTTACGGCTATAGTGGTGGTGCTCGAAAGCCTCCATAAAGTCTTCAATGCTGGCGTGCCGCTCACTCCGACCAAAGCTGCAACTGCCATCAATGACCTGGTTATACTCCTCTCCGAGCTCCATGACCCTGACAATCATGCCTAAGGAATAAACGTCAGCACGGGCATCCAGAGCTACGGTGCCGTCCTTGGCTTCCGGAGCGAAGAAGCGCAAACTGCTACTGGGCATGCTTATGGTGTCGGCATATCGCATACGGAAATTGAGAACCTTTACCTCGTCAGCCTTCTTTGTGACAAAGATGTAGGAAGGATCGAGCGCGCCATGTATCATACCATTCTGGTGGAGATACTCCAGTGCTGACGCAATCTGACTGACAATCCGCTTTTTCTCGTCTTCACCGTGACCCTCATCAAGATATTCCAACAGAGAGCGTGAGGATTCCCATTCCAGTTCGATACAAGAGCCAAGGCCCTCGACGTCTTTCATGCCAAGGTATTTCAGCAAATGCTGATGGTCGAGATCTTTGCAGCGGTCAAATTCTTTTTTCATGAACCGCTGGTATTGTGGTTTGCTCTGATAGGCTTCTTTAAGAGAGATAAGCAACACATCCTGACCATCGTCTTTAGCTATGGTGAGTTTCTGTATGCCGCCCGTTTTTATCTCTTGCATGTCTGTTACAGTCATGGCGTTTTATGTTTAAATGATTATATTACTGCAAAGATAGTGTAAACGAGTGGAATAGCAAAAAAAAACCGCAAAAAAAATGAGACGGGTAGGGGGTTCTTACAAAGAGAAGGTCATCGCAAAGTCTTCATGGAGTGAAGATTTAGCATATCAGTAGCTTCTGCTTTTTTATAGAAGAAGTTGCCTGATCACACTTCAAAAAAGCCCTGTGACAAAGTCTTGCGCTTGATTTACATCAATATCAAACGATTGTATTGCGACTTTTCTGCATGAATATTAGGCAGAATGGAATAAGAAACATAACTTTGCCCTCGCAAAAAAGGCTTACGACTTCTGTCGGTAGCCACTGTTTAAATCTTATCAATGTAAAGAGATTGTAGTTATGACAGACAAATTAGTGACAATGAATGCTCAGGCAGATCTGCAAGACAAAATGCGCATCGACATGATTCTCGGTGGCCGTCGTGCAGCACTGGACGCTTTGAAGGCTAAGAAAGCATAAGTTGTTTTCTGCTTTCAGAAAGCAAGGAAAGCGACTTTTAGATTTGACAAACGGTGCTCAACACAGGCAAGAGTCTGTTGGAGCACCGTTTTTTTTATATTATTCTTTAGGAACTTCTATTTTTTCTATTTCCATGATTTCCTGATAGATGCGCTGCACGGGGAGTCCCATGACGTTGTAGTAGCTGCCGTGGATGGACGTCACGCCGACATAGCCGATCCACTCTTGTATGCCGTAGGCGCCGGCCTTGTCAAAAGGACGGTAGTGGGCGATGTAGTAGTCGATCTCGTCGTCGGTGAGTTGCCGGAAGGTAACGTCTGTCGAGACTCCGAACGTCTTTTGCGCTTTGGCTGTGGTCAACGTCACGCCGGTGACCACCTGGTGCGTACGTCCGCTGATGAGACGGAGCATACGGCGTGCGTCATCGGCATCGTGTGGCTTGCCAAGTATCGTATTGTCGACAATGACCACCGTGTCGGCAGTGAGCAACAGTTCGTCGTCGGCAACTTGATAGGCGGCAGCCTTCTCTCGTGAGATATATTGCGGTACCTCTTCGGCGCGCAGCGTCTTGGGATAGCTCTCGCTGACGCCTTTGACCACCTTCACCTCGAAGTCCAGGTCCAGTCCTGCCAACAGCTCTTTGCGTCGTGGCGATGCGCTGGCAAGTATGATTTTCAGTCTCTTTGTTTCCATTTTCTTATTGTTCATAGCCTTTTTCTCAGCGCAAATGTAGCCAAAAGTTATCAATGCACAAAAGAGCGACGGGTTAAAGCTGGTTAATAACTGTCAAGCCATAAGGATGAATCTGCAAGATAGGGGATGGATGGGTCTATAGTTTTTCGATGTCATCTATCGGCATTCCCGTTACCTTAGCGATCGCCTCCAAAGGCAATCCTAAGGTCTTCATAGCTTTCGCATTCTTTTTTCTTTCATCCGAAGCACCCTGCTCAATACCTTTTTCCATTCCTTGTTCCATTCCTTTTTTCATTCCTTG
>DLDU01000033.1:79375-116974 GCA_002481295.1 Prevotella sp. UBA7764
CTCCATTCCTTTTTTCATTCCTTTCAACTCTGCCGTATCGAGTACGTTCTTCATGTCGCGATAGACCTTCAAGCTGTCCTCGTAATCCTGACGTTCCTCAGGTGTGTATCGGGCTATCTCGGCCTGTTCAAAAAGCCGTGTGAAGATGCGCTCCTGCAAGGCTGCTGGCCGTTTCATCAGGCGAGAAAGGTTGTGAAGGACAAAGAGCCATTTGTCGTACATTGTTTTCAGTTCTTCCTCTTTCTTGGTAAACTTTGGCATCTCAAGATAAAGGAATGTCAGCTTGTCATAGAACACATGCTTGTCATCTACATCCACTAACTTCACTTCGTGACGAAGGCTGTCTTTGGGATATTCGTTATCGGGAAAGACGAAATCCAAAATTCCGACTGTGTAGACGCCTTTAAGTTTAAAATCCCAGATTCCTTTCTTACCTTGATTCTGGATAGGAAAGGTGGAATAGAATACACTTCTGTCCTTAAAGAACTGTTGCTCCGCTTTCTGCATCTCTACGATGAACGTCTCGCCTTTTTCGTTTTCGCAATATACATCAAAGATAGCACGACGGTCGCCATAGCTATTGCCAAGATTCTCACCATTCAAGTAAGTAAGGTCATTGATCACCTCCTTGCCCTCGAACAGCGAGTTGAGAAAGCTAATCAGCAGATCTTTATTGAGAGGAGTACCAAACAACTTCTTAAATCCGAAGTCTGTGTAGGGATTGATATATTTGGCGCCTCCCATTTCTTCTATGTCCTGTATGCTTCTGTTTGTCATATCGTTGCCTATTTAGGGGTTTCATTTGCAAATATAGGTATTGTTTGTGATATATGCAAATTATTTGGGCTGATAGTTTTTGATTCGCTCGGAAGAGAATGATGTTGCTTTTAGCCTTTTCAATGGACTTTTATACTGGGCATATCTTACCACCCGAACGCCTTTGCGCTGTCCATCCATTTGTCTTGCGCCTTGAGCACCTGCTCGATGACATCGCGGGCGCAGCCATGACCGCCGTCGTAGCTGCTGACATAGAGCGCGATCTTCTTGATGTCTGCGCAGGCGTCGGCCGGACAGCAGGGACAGCCCACGAGACTCATCACCTCGTAGTCGGGGATGTCGTCGCCCATATAGAGCACCTCGTCGTGGGTCAGACAGTTGGCTTCGAGAAAGCGCGCGTAGACTTCCTTCTTCATCGCGCTGCCCATGAAGATGTCCTCCACACCTAAGTAAGCATAGCGCTTGCGGATCGCTTCAGAACTGCCGCCCGTGATGATGGCAATACGCAGCCCACGCTTGACGGCCAGCTGAATGGCGTAGCCGTCCTTGATGTTGACCGTGCGCAGCGGCATGCCCTGAGCATCCATACCTACCGTTGAGGCCGACAGCACACCGTCGACGTCGAAGACAATGGCGCGAATGCGCCGCAAATCGTAGTTGATCATGGCTTTGTATGATTTTTGACGCAAAGTTACAAAATAAAAGTGGAACTTTATTTTGTGTTTCCCTTGAATTATATTAATTTTGCCACTAAGCAAACATTCTGTAGCAATGTCGCAGTATCAGACCGCAATCTATACACGTGGAGACACGTTGCCGCCCATGGATGGTGGCAACTTCTACCATAGTCCGGAGCTCTTCCATATCGTCGAGCGCACTCCGGGACAGCGGCCGTGTATGGCAGTGGCTAGCGACAAGCAGGGTAGGGTGGTCGGTCACATCCTCGTCTTTCTGTTGCGTGCCTCTTGGATGCCGTTGCTTTATTGGCAGGCTCACGCCTACGGTGAAGGCGACTATGCCGAGGACGTGAACAGAGAGGAAGTCTTTGGACTGCTCCTCGCGGCGCTTGTCCGCCGCCTGCGCCGTCGGCTATGCTTCTCCATCGAGTTCAGTGACATTTCCCGCAAGATGTTTGGCTATAAGTATTTCCGTTCCCAAGGCTTCTTCCCTGTTCCCTGGCAGGAAATCCACAACTCGCTCCACTCCATGGATCCCCATGACCGCTTGCAGCCCAAGATGCTGAAGAAGATAGAGCATATCTATTCACAAGGAGTAGAGACCCGTGAGGTGGCCACGGAGGAGGATCTCGACCGCTTTGTTCATTTGGTGCGCGGCTTCTATCGGTGGAAGGTGCATCGTGTCGTGCCGCCGGAGAAGCAGATCGCCGAGATCTACCGCAGCGACAACGGCCGTCTCTTTGCCACACTCTACAAGGGACGTCTGATTGGCGGCTGCGTCTGTGTCTATTCCGAGGGCAACGCTTATCTGTGGTATCTCGCTTCCCTCCGTAAGCGCTATGCGTGGCTTCATCCCGCGATGATGACCGTGTGGCAGGCGATCATCTGGGCGTGGAAACACAACTATGCCCACATCTATTTCCTCGATGCCGGACTGCCTTATCCCAACAATCCTTTCCGCGAGTTCATCCTCCGCTTCGGTGGCAAGCCCGTGGCAAAGTACCGTTGGTTCCGCTTCTCTATAGGTTGGCTCAACAAGCTGCTGTCGTGGATATGGAAAGAGTGATAGCCTTTGCTGCTTGCGAGTATTAGCGACATGTCAAGTCAAATAGTTGTTCTGTCCATTGCAGACCATCCTTTAGAACTCAAATCCCAAGTTGATCATCAGGCTCAGGTCGCGCTGCTCGCTGGCCCAACCAAGGCTGGCACCGAGGGGACCGAACATCGTGCGATAGCAGTAAGCGGCCTGCACTCCCCAATCCCCACTGTGGCGCAGGATGTCGGCAAGGTGGTCGTCGTGCTGTGACCACGCCCCACGAAGCAGGATGAAGTTGTTGGTGGTGAGTTGGTATTGCAGTTGTAGCTGAGCGGCCACGTAGTGAAGATCGGTCATCTCTATGTGGTGGGTACCAGTAAAGGGCAGCTGCGTCTCGAGATAGTGCGAGAACCACGGACCGCCAAGGAATGTGCGACGGATGTAAGGAATCTCCTTGCCGAAGAGCAGACGACCGTAGAGCAGCGGCTGCAACGTGAACCGATGCGAGAGCGGCAAGGAGATGCGCCAGTTGGCATTGACCTCGCTGAAGCCCCTGTGATCGTTGTAACCCGTGAAGTTATCGGTGAAATAAGCATACTCCGCCACGAAGCGGGCACCGCGCACGGGGAAGAGTCCCGCATTCTCACTGTTGTAGTGGAGCGCGGCATGGTAGCTGAAGAAATGATCATCGGATGGTTTCTCGTTGTTGTCTGAGTAAGCGGCGAAGAGCACGGAGTGATAGTCATAGCCGTCGAAGCGCAGTGCCACGTCCATAGCCATGTTGCGCACGTTGATGTTCATCATGCTCAGGCGGGCCTGATGATGGGCGAAGGTAGCATTGAAGCTCTTGTCGCCGCCTTGGTAGAAGTCAAGATCGTGGTAGGCATAGGTATAGCCCACACCGAGCTCCGTGCCGCGCGGCAGGCTCCAACCGCCGTAGAGCGACCCTTTATAGTTGCGTCCGAGTCTGACGACAGCGGCCACACGGAACGGCTTTCTGCCTGAGATCCAAGTACCAGCCATCTGCATGGCCACCTTCTCCTCAGTGTCGAAGCGCACGCCGAGGCTTCCCTGCAGTTCGTCGGACGGGTCGGACGGCAGGGCCTCCGGCGCGGAGAAATCCAAGGGTTTCAGTGCTCCGGCATGCGGACTGAGCGTCGGTACAGCCGCGTCGTCGCTCATTCCCAAGCGGCACTTCAAGGCGATGAGCTCGTCCCAGTGGCGCATGGCCTCCTCCTCGCCGCGCCGGATGAGCGTATCGATGGCAGCGGGAGTAAACGAAGCGGCATTGTAGCCTCGTGTGTCCACACGGATGGCAATGTCGGTCAGCTTGAGGTTGTCGTCGTATTTGTTCTTGCAGTTCACGTCGACGATCTGTCCCAGCACAGAGGAGCCGTTGGCCAGGTCGTCAGCTGTCTTGGGCGGTCCCTGCACGGTGGCACCGATGACATACGCGGCACCCATCGCGCGTGCCAGGTCGGCGGGATAGTTGTTGCGCAGTCCGCCGTCGACCAGCACACAGTTGCCCTTTCTCACGGGGGTGAACACGCCGGGGATGGACATGCTCGTGCGCATCGCCTCGGCCAGCACGCCGCTGTGGAAGTCGTACTCCGTATTGTCGACGATGTTGGTCGCCACACAGGCAAAGCGACGCGGCAAGCTGTCGAAGCTCATCGAGTCGGTGTAGCCGACCGTGAGATGCCGGAAGAGGCGCATCAGGTTCTTGCCCTCGATGACTCCTGTCGCACCGGTCAGATGGCGCTTATGCAACCGCAACGTCTTGGAGAAAAAATAAGTCGACTGCACACGCCGCCCCTCCAGGTCCTCGGAAGAATAGACGGCACGGTCGCTCAAGAGGAAAGGCCAGTCCTGGCGGCGCACCAGCGAGTCGAGTTGTGTTGCCGAGAGTCCCACGGAATAGAGACCGCCGACAATGCTGCCCATCGACGTGCCCGTGACGATGTCGACGGGTATGCCCGCCCGCTCCAGCACTTTCAGCACGCCAATGTGCGCCATGCCCTTCGCGCCACCGCCGGAGAGTACCACCGCCACGCGGGGCCGCTGACGGGGCACGACACGGGGAAGCGTGTCGGCAACACTGCTGTCCGCCACACCGGAAGAGCGCGAGGAAAGCCACGGCGCGGCAGACAGCTGGCAGCAGACTGCCAAGAGAAGAAGCACGGACAAAAGGAGTCTGTTCATAAGCGTGGTATCGTCTATTTTGCTGCAAATATAATCAAAAACTCACTGAAAACCAAAATAAAGCTAAAAAGTTTTCTATGTCTCCCAAGAACTCTATACCTTTGTAGATAAATTAGATAGTAAGTGCCATTTTCGTACGTTGCACGGATTTCTTGCCGAGGGGAGAATGACACTGAACATAGAGTAGAGTAAAAGAATAGTATTTATTATGAGATATGCAATTATAGCAGCCGGTGAAGGTTCACGGCTCGCTGCTGAGGGCATCAAGGATCCCAAGCCTTTGGTACGCGTCCACGGCGAACGTCTCATCGACCGTCTGATACGCATCTTCATGGAGCACGACGCGGAAGAGATCTGCGTGATCTGCAACGAGCAGATGACCGATGTGCAGCAACATCTGCGCGAAATCATCAGCCATGGATTGGAAGGACATACCATCCCTCTGCGGCTGAAGGTGAAAAGCACACCGAGCAGCATGCACTCCTTCTTTGAGCTGAGCCCGATGCTCGCTGGACAGCCTTTCGTGCTGACGACGGTGGACACGATCTTCCGAGAAGAAGAGTTCGGCGAATACATCCGGCAGTTTCAGGCTTACCTCCGGCAGGGTGGCGACGGACTGATGGGCGTCACTGACTACATCGACGATGAGAAGCCGCTCTATGTCGGCACGGATGGAGAGATGCGCGTCACAGGTTTTTACGACGACAACAGCCAGCACTGCACCTACATCAGCGGCGGCATCTATGGCCTGGCACCCAACGCCATCGACACGCTCCATCGCTGCATGGATCTCGGCGAAAGCCGCATGCGCAACTTCCAACGGGGACTCATCCGCGACGGATGGCAGCTGAAGGCGTTTGCCTTCTCTAAGGTTCTCGACATCGACCACGCTGCGGACATCAAGAAAGCAGAGGACTTCATCGCCGGCAACCATGAGTGAGCAAGAGAAAATCATCGCTGTGAGGCGGGCACCACGCTTCTCGCCCAACTCGGTCGACCGCGACGACGCCATTCTCCACGCTGTCTGCGAGGCTTTGCGACGCAAGCTGTCGCTCACGGACCCCATCCCCGTCATCGACGAAGACGACTTTGCCAAGTCACCGACGGCGGCAAGGGTTTATGTGACCATGGCGCGCTCCGCGGCAGCCCTGCAGGCTTTAGGGCGCAGAACGGCGGAGGGCGCACTGTGCGTCAACAGCGTGGCGGGCGTGAACCACTGCCAACGCGCTTTGCTTGACAAGCTCATGCGATGCCACCACATACCCATGCCCGACTGGCAAGGCGAGCACGGCACATGGCTCAAGCGGGGCGACGCTGCCGCGCAAAGCAAAAGCGACGTGGTGTTCTGCCCTGACGGAGAGGCTCTCCTGAAGGCTATTGCCGCCTTCAAAGCACGCGGCATCAATGAATACGTCACCAGCGCGCATGTCGAGGGCGATCTGGTGAAGTTCTACGGTATCGGCCGCCGCCTCTTCCACTACTACTATTCCACCGATGGCGGCTTCAGCAAGTTCGGTGATGAACGGCGCAACGGCACGGCACAGCACTTTCCCTTTGACGAGGATGCCCTGCGAGAGGATGCCTTCCGACTGGCTGAGCTCACGGGAGTGACGGCCTACGGCGGCGACGCAATCATCGACGAGCGGGGAAGGTTCTTCTTCATCGACTTCAACGACTGGCCGAGCTTCTCACGCTGCCGCGAAGAGGCGGCAAAGACTATCGCCGAGGAGATCATCGCGCAAGGCCGGCAATAAGCAGCCGCAAAATATTCACATCATTAAGAATCATAAAGAAAATCACGATACATGTCTACATTTAAGGAACTATTACAAGCATCTTTTAAATCCAACGATACAGAGGAGTGGCTCGACGTGCATTTCACACGCCCCATCGGCCTGGTTTTTGCGCTCTTCTGGAATAAACTCGGCGTGCATCCCAATGCCATCACCATTCTGAGCATCTTCCTCGGTGCTGCCGCCGGTTGTATGTTCTACTATACCGACCTGCCGCATAACATCCTTGGCGTGGCGCTACTGATGCTGGCCAACTTCTGTGACTCCACCGACGGACAGATGGCGCGACTGACAGGGAAAAAGACACTCGTGGGCCGTGTGCTCGACGGTGCGTCGGGCGACGTATGGTTTCTCTTTATCTATTTCGCCCTTGCCTTCCGCATGATGGGGCAGTATATCCCCGGCACACATCTGCACTGGGGCATCTGGATATGGGCGATGGCGATCATCGCCGGCTTCATGAGCCACTCGCCGCAAAGCTCGCTGGCTGACTACTACCGCCAGATCCACCTCTTCTTCCTCAAAGGCAAAGATGGCTCGGAACTCGACAACTATGCTCAGCAATGCGCTGTCTACGAGAGCACACCGAAAAACAAGCTCTTCGCACGCATGTTCTACCGCACCTACGCCAACTACTGCAAAAGCCAGGAACAGCGTACGCCGAAGTTCCAGCAGTTCTTCAAAAAATGGAAACAGGCACAGGGCACCATTGACCCACAGAAACGTGACGCTCTGAAGACAGAGTTCCTCAACGGCAGCCGACCGCTCATGCCGATGACCAACGCACTGACGTTTAACGTGCGAGCCATCACCTTATATATATGTTGCCTGATCAACATGCCATGGATCTATCTCCTGGTGGAGATCATCCCGCTCAACATGCTCTATATCCACATGCACAAGCGTCACGAGACGCTTTGCCAACGGCTGACAGAAAAACTGTAAGCTCTACATGACATTCAAACAATAGGTATTAAGAACAACGACAATGATTAAAGGATATATCTTTGACTATGGTGCCACGCTCGACACTGCCGGTTGCCACTGGGGACAGATGCTCTGGCACGCCTATCAGCGGCAGCAGGTGCCGGTGACCGAACAGCAGTTTCGCGACGCTTATGTCTACGGCGAGCGCACGCTGGGCAACAGTCCGATCATACAACCCGACTACACTTTCTACAAGACGCTGCAGGTGAAGATACGCCTGGAAATGGAACAGCTCTGCACCTCCGGTGCATGGGATGCCAACGAGGAGATGTTCCGAAAGAAGCACGATGCCGTGTTGGAGGATGTCTATGGCAAGGTGAAAACGATCACTGCTCACAGCCGTGAGGTGCTCGCCGTGCTCCACAAGCACTATCCGATGGTGCTCGTAAGTAACTTCTATGGCAACATCGCCACGGTGCTCAAGGAGTTTGGCCTCGACATTTTCTTCAAAAGTATTGTGGAGTCGGCTGAGGTGGGCATCCGCAAACCCAACCCACGTATCTTCTCCATCGGCGTGGAGCGACTGGGACTGAAGCCAGAGGAGGTGGTCGTCGTGGGCGACAGCTTCTACAAGGACATTGAGCCCGCACTGGCTGCCGGCTGCCATGCCATCTGGATGAAAGGGGAAGGATGGACAAAGAAAGAATACGACGAAAGCATTCCCGACAAAGTCATCACGGACTTGGAAGAGCTCATCAATGTTGAATGATGAATGTTGAGTGTTGAATTGCTGAATGTTGAAATATCAGCATACCTCATCAAAGATTGCAAGGATAACAATTAAGGATATAAATAGGTATTAACAGACAAAACGACAATGAAACTATATAGTAACATCATACACACTTGGCTAGCCGCCAAAGGGTGGAGCAGACATTTCACTCCCCTCTCCCTCGGAGAGGGGAGAGGGGGTGAGGCTGGTTTCCTTATCCTTATCTTCCTCCTCTTCTTTTCCCTCGCCACCCACGCCCAGATCCGTGGCGTGGTCATCGACGCGGAAAAAGGCGACACCATCCTCTACCCCAGTGCCACCTACCGCGGCCATCACATCGCCGTGAGCGGCAACGCCATGGGTGAATACACCATCGAGCGACACAATGGCTGGCAGCTTACCTTTACCGCTGTGGGCTATAAGCCGAAGACTATCACCATCAACGCATCTACACCGGAGGTGCTCAACGTGAAGCTGAAACCCGACACACGTCAACTCGCGGAAGTCGTCGTGAAGTCGAAACGTGCACACTACTCCCGAAAGAACAACCCTGCCGTGGAACTGATGAAGCGAGTCATCGCCGCCAAAAAACGCACCAATCTCGAGAACCACGATTATCTGAGCTATACCAAATACCAAAAGCTCACCATGGCCATCAACGACATCACACCGGCTGACATCGACTCGGGATTCATTGGAAAGCATAAGTGGCTGCTCGACCAGGTGGAGACAAGCCCCTACAACGGTAAGCTGATTCTGCCGCTCACCGTCGATGAGACGGTCACACAACACCTCTTCCGCAAAGACCCTAAGAATGAGAAGGACATCGTCATGGGCCAGAGCTCGTCTGGCGTCAACCAGCTCATACAGACAGGTGACATCATGACGGTAGCCATGAAGGATGTTTTTACCGACGTGGACATCTACGACGACCAAGTGCGCCTGTTGCAATATCCGTTCACCTCGCCGATTGGTAAGGATGCGATCGCCTTCTACCGATTTTACATCGAGGACACTGTATATGTCGATCACGATCTTTGTTATCACCTGCAGTTCATTCCCAACAACCAGCAGGACTTTGGATTCCGCGGAGAACTGTATATCCTCGCCGACTCGTCGCTGCACGTCAAGCGATGCAACCTGACCATCCCTAAACGCAGCGACGTCAACTTTGTGGAGAACCTGCAAATACAGCAGGAATACCGAAAGCTCCCTAATGGTGAGTGGGCTCTGAGCGTCGACGATATGATCGTAGAGATGAAGGTGGCTAAGTTCCTGAGCAAGGTGCTCATCACGCGCACGACACGACTGAGCGATTACGACTTCCAGCCGCTGGCGAAACAACTCTTCAAGGGTAAGGCAAAGGTGAAGAGAGAGGCGGACTCGCAGATGCGAGACGAAGCCTTCTGGAATAAATACCGAACGGTGGAACTCACGAAGAGCGAGAGCTCCATGAGTGCTTTCGTGCATCGTATCGAGCAAATCAAAGGCTTTAAGTATATCATCTTCGGCGCCAAGGCGTTTATCGAGAACTTCGTGGAAACCGGTGATGAAAACCATCCGAGTAAGTTCGACTTCGGACCGGTGAACACGCTCATCACCAAGAACTTCATCGACGGATACCGTGCGCGCGTCAGCGGACAGACAACCGCCAACCTCAACAAGCACTGGTTCTTCCAAGGCTACTACGCCCACGGCTTCCACTCGAAGAAGAACTACTACGACGCGATGCTGACTTACTCGCTGAACAAAAAGGACTATCTGCCGCGCGAGTTCCCCAAGCGCACGATTTCCTTTGAGTCCACCTACGACATCATGTCGCCGTCGGATAAGTTTATGCAAACTGACAAGGACAATGTGTTCACAGCCTTCAAATGGGCAAAGGTGGACAAGATGATGTTCTACAACCGACAGCAACTGAAGTTTGAATACGAGCAGGAATGGGGACTGAAGACTACATTCGGACTGAAGACTGAGGAAAACGAGGCTGCCGGCGCTCTCTTCTTCAACCCGCTGAACAGTGGGTTCAGCTACACGACACCGGAAAATACGCCCGTCGGTGACCTCATCCACAATGGTAAGATACGTACCACGGAACTCAGCTTGCAATTCCAGCTGGCACCCGGACGCACTTACATCAACACTAAGCAGCGCCGTCTGCCGATCAACCTTGACGCACCCGTGTTTACGCTCGGACATACCATGGGACTGAAAAATGTGCTCGGTGGCGACTATAAATACAACTTCACGGAAGCTGGTATCTATAAGCGCTTCTGGATGAACAGTTGGGGTAAAATCGATATCAATGTCAAGGCGGGAGCACAGTGGAACCGTGTGCCCTACCCTTTGCTGATTATGCCAGCTGCCAATCTGAGCTATATCATCGAGGACGAGACGTTTAACTTGATCAACAACATGGAGTTCCTCAACGATCGCTACGCCAGTCTCGATGCCAGCTGGGACCTCAACGGTAAGATCTTCAACCGCATACCTTTGCTCAAGAAACTCAAGTGGCGCGAGTATCTCGGTGTAAAGGCTCTCTGGGGTAAGCTCACCGACAAAAACAATCCTTATCTGGAACAGAACGCCAACTCTTCTGTGCTCATGCAGTTCCCCGAGGGCTGCTACGTCATGGACCCGCACAAACCCTACGTGGAGCTTATCGCCGGTGTGCACAACATCTTCAAGCTCTTGCACGTGGAATATGTCCACCGCTGCAACTACAACGAGCTGCCGACAGCACACAAAAATGGCGTGAGACTGATGATGAGGTTGACGTTCTAAGGGACTACACCTTATTATATATATAGGACTCCCTTTATATCTAAGAGACTCCTTATTATAATGTTAAGGACACCTTATTATATATAGGGACTCTGACCGACTAACAAAACCAAACGTCTATGAAGAAAATACTATTCGCAATCATTGCCATGCTGACCTTCTCTTCCGCTTGCCGGGCAGTAAGTACATTGCCTGTCGAGGGAGAATGGGTGAAACCGTTCAACCCATTGATTCAATATATAGGACGCATCAACGACAGCAATCCCGACCAGCCGACATTCAACTGGCCGGGCATTGAGATTCGTGCACGTTTCCAAGGTACGTCATTGCGTATGGTGGCAAAACCGAAGAGCGGCTACTTCATGTGCACTATCGACAACGCCACGCCGTTCAAGGTAGCCTTCAACAGTGAGCGTGACTCTGTCGTTCAGCTCGCCACCGCACTGCCGCAGGGTGAGCACAGCGTCAGGCTGATGTACACAATCGAAGGTCTTGACCGTCATGCCATCTTCCGCGGCTTTGTCCTCGACAAGGGCTGTAAGCTCGTCACTCCAGACCCTCTGCCCAAGCGCAAGATAGAGTTCATCGGAAACTCTATCACCTGTGGCTACGGCGTGGAAGACACCCTCGGCGATGACCACTACCTCGACGAGACTGAAAACCACTGGCTTAGCTACGCCACACTGACCTCTGATGCACTGGGGGCTCAGCACTTCTCCATCTCACGAAGCGGTATTGGCGCATACCGCAACTACGGCGGACCAGCAACAGGATCACCAGATGCCATGCCTCAGATGTATGATCTCACGCTCTATCACGACAGCACACAGCTATGGAACTTTAAGCGTTGGACACCCGACGTGGTCTGCATCAACCTCGGAACAAACGACTTTTCGACACCAGGCTACAACACCAACCTTTACGAGAAATCATATCTCGGACTCGTACGTCACGTCAGAAGTTGCTATCCCCAGGCTTTCATTGTACTGTTGAGCGGTCCCATGCTGCCTACAGAGACCAACGCCATCGTCAAGAAAGCACTCGACAATATCAAGAAGACGCTCTCCAAGAAAGGCGACAAGCGCATCTTTCGCTTCGACTTCACGCCGCAGGACGGTAGTCTCGGTTATGGAGCAGACTATCATCCCAGCAAGGCTCAGCACCAGAAGATGGCCGAGGAACTCACGAAGTTCCTGAAAGAGAATATCTTCAAGGACTAAGACACAAAGTTTTTTATGGATGATTGGCGCTTCTGAAAAGTGAGAAGCAGCCACAAGGAACGACGACGTTGGGAAGAGCAAAGACCTCTCTCAACGTCGTTTCATTAGAAATATTGTAGATGGAGTGTTAAAAATTTGGCACTCTTATAGTTTTTTACTACCTTTGCCTATGAACAATTACAATAACAAAGAAAGCCTATCGACAACACATTTACTTAATTAAAAGCATTAAGAAAATGGAACAGCTCAAGACAATGACCGACGAACAGTTGGCCATCAAATACATGGAGGGCAATAATCAGGCTTTCGACATCTTGTTATCACGCAATCAGAACAAGTTGTTTGCCTATATCCTTTTTGTTGTCCACGACGAGGGACTGGCAAACGACGTCTTCCAGGAGACTTTTGTCAAGATCATCGTGAAGTTGCAGAACGGACTCTACGAACCATCGGGGCTGTTCGCAGCATGGTGTATGCGCATCGCTCACAATGTGATCATGGACACCTTCCGCCGACAAAAAGCACGCCATATCGTGGAGCCCAACGAGGATAATGACCTCGGCAAACTGCGTCACAGCCAAGTCTGGGAGGGCAACAGAGAGGGAAGATACGTCAACGAACAGGTGCTCAGAGACGTAAAGACGCTCATGGACAAGCTTCCCGACCCGCAACGCGAGGTGGTCTTCATGCGTTTCTACCAGCAGATGTCCTTTAAGGAGATCGCCGACGCTACGCAGGTAAGCATCAACACGGCCCTTGGCCGCATGCGCTACGCTGTGCTGAACATGAGAAAGATGGCGAAGAAAAACGGGATTGTGCTGGAAATAGAGTAGCCCCCCACCCATCAAGTCCCTTGCCGCAAGCGGCAAGAGACATCGAAGTAAGCGTGGCCCGCCAAAATGCTCTGTGGCACAAATAGAGTACCCGCGTCACGTTGTAACGTGACGAACACAACGGAGAACGACCACAAGTCTTCGCCCTAATTTCCAAGGATGGCAAGCCAATTCTCAGCGCATATTCGCCTTGAGTTCTATTCGTCACGATATATCGTGACGCTCCCTCACAAAGCGCCCCACGGACTACAGTCTGAAGAGAGTTATAGTGAGCTTGCCAAGGCAGAGATCACCTTTTCCGGCTCTTCTGCTTTAAACACATAACTGCCGCTGACAAGCACATCCACGCCGGCGCGCTTGAGCTTCGGCGCTGTCTCTGCATTCACGCCACCATCCACTTCGATAAGAGCCTGTGAGCCGCTGTCCTTGATCAGCTTTCTCAGTCGGCCGATTTTCGTATAAGTGTTCTCAATAAATTTCTGACCGCCGAAGCCAGGATTGACACTCATCAGCAACACCATGTCCACGTCCTGGATACAATCCTCCAGCATACAGACAGGGGTAGACGGATTCAGCGTCACGCCAGCCTTCATCCCTTCTTCATGAATCTCGTGAATAGTACGATTGAGATGCGTACAAGCCTCATAGTGAACATTCATCATCATGGCGCCAAGCTTTGCCGTGCGAGTGATATAACGCTCTGGCTTGACAATCATAAAGTGCACGTCAAGCGGCTTCGTACAAATGCGCTTCACTGCTTCCAACACTGGGAAGCCGAAAGAGATGTTAGGGACAAACACACCGTCCATCACATCGCAGTGCAGCCAATCAGCTTCACTGCGGTTGATCATGTCTATATCAGCTTGCAAATTCGTAAAGTCTGCTGCAAGCAAAGAAGGAGAAACGATTGTTTTCATGTTGCTTAATCGGTTTTGATCCGTCATCAGTTCATACAATGAACAGCCACTTCCGAACTACGCCTGTCAATACGATAGGTGTGAGCAATCTGTCGAATGATATACAACGATAACTCTGAAGGTACACATTCTTTGGGAGTAGAATACTTCATAGGCGGACATATTTTATTGTAATACGAATATACCTATAACGGAGTTTGCTACCTTTTATTATAAAAAAGCAAGAAAAAAGGCTGTGGAAAAGATGCTTCCACAGCCTTTTTTTATTTTATATGTTACTATCCTACCCAAATTACTGCATCACCGACGCAGCTTGGATCCAGTCATAGACATAGCTGCAAACACCGAAGGCGATGATGCCGAGTGTGCAGAGAGCCAGTGCCAGCTTCGTGTTGACATGGGCACTGAAGGTCGGCAACGGATTCTCGTTGTGTTTGATGAACATAGCCTTGACGATGAGCAGATAGTAGTACAAGCTCACCACCGTGTTGACCAAGGCAATGAAGACTACTGCATAGATGGTAGCACCAATGGTCGTAGTGACCTGCGCGCCGTTGGCTGCTGCCATGAACACGAAGAACTTCGAGAACATTCCGGCGAACGGAGGAATACCACCCAAGGAGAACAGTGCCAGCGTCATGAGAAAAGCCAGACGCGGATTGGTCTTGTAGAAGCCATTGTAGGCATCCATGCTCACCACACCATTGTTATGCTCCTCTACAGAAGAGATGATGGAGAAGACGGCGAGGTTGGCTACTACATAGATGAGTACATAGTAAGACAGAGCCGTCACGCCCATAGCTGAGTCACCAACGACAGCCAGCATGATGTAACCGGCCTGAGAGATAGAGCTGAACGCCATGAAGCGCTTCAGATCTTTCTGATGGATGGCGAAGAGGTTGGCAATGGTGATAGACAGCACGATGACGATCATCAGCATATACTGCCAGTACTCTACCATCGGAGCAAAGACTTTCATCAGAATGGAGCACAGTGCAAAGGCGGCAGCACCCTTAGAGATGACACTCAGGTAACCACTGACATTGGTCGGAGCACCCTGATAGGTATCTGCCGTCCAGAAGTGGAAAGGAACCAAAGAAATCTTGAAGCCCAGTCCGCTGAAGAAGAAGACCATGCCCATGATCGTCAGTGGCGTGGCACTAATGTTCTTCACAACATCATCGAAGTAGAGTGTGCCCGTAGCCCCATAAAGGAAGCTGATACCGTAGATCATCACACCACTGGAGAAAGTAGCGGTGAGGATGAACTTTGCACCGGCCTCTGCACTGTGATGACGGTACTTGTCGAAAGCGACAAGGCAGGCCATAGGCACAGAAGCCATCTCAAGACCGATGAAGAACAGCAGGAAGTGATTGGCACTTACCATCATGTTCATACCGAGAAGCGTAGAGATGACGAGTTCGTAGAACTCTCCTTCCTTGAAATTAGTATCTGGGCGCTGCAGCCACTCGCGCGACTGGATGAGGACAATAAGCGTACCAAAGGCGAGAATCGTCTTGATGACACCCACGCTCGGATTGGTCATATACATACCGCCGAAGGCAGTAGCAGAAGCCGTGGGGAAGATGTTGATGAAGACATGAGCCAGCATCAGCACACACACCAACGGATTGAACCAGCTGCGCACTTTACTCTCACCGGAGCGGGGAGCCGTGAACAGGTCAGCAAGGAATACGATCAACAGAATAGCCGTCAGCGTGGCCTCCGGAATCATATTAAGAAATTGACTATAATCTATATTCATAACTTTATTCTCTTTTCAATCGTATTACATGCCAGCGACAATACCTGCGCTAAGGATATGATGCAACATAGGAGCCATGGCATCGTTGATGATATTCTGTGCCCACAGTGGAGCCATACCAAGGCCGGCTACACAGAAGATCAAGCCGCCCACAGCGATACGCTCGTCCCAAGAAGCATCCGAAAGCTTGTAATAAGCCTGGTCGGGAACCTGCTGATACAGAATCTTACCGACGACACGCAGGATATACACAGCGGTGATGACAATAGAGGTACAAGCGATGATGGTGCAGGTACGGTGGAACAGATCGGGGTTCTCAAAAGAACCGACGAAGATGTTCATCTCTGCTACGAAGCCAGAGAAGCCAGGAAGACCGAGGTTGGCCAAGCCGGCAACAACATAGGCAACGGCCAGGAAAGGCATGATCTTCATCAATCCTCCCAAGCGACGCACGTCACGTGTTCCGCAACGGTGATAGATCATACCGATGACAGCAAAGAAAAGGGCTGTCATCAGACCGTGAGAGAGCATCTGCAGAATGGCACCAGTGCAAGCAGTCTGGGTCATCATCAGCAGAGCGAAAAGCACCATGCCGCAGTGAGACACGGAAGAGTAAGCATTGATATACTTCAAGTCGGTCTGCACACAAGCGGAGAGCGCACCATAAACCACAGAGATGGTGGTAAGGATGAGGAAGATCCAAGAGAGCTGGTGAGCTGCCTGGGGCAACAGATACATGGCAATGCGGAAACAACCATAACCTCCGAGTTTCATCAGCACACCGGCGTGGAGCATTGACACAGCCGTCGGGGCTGAAGCATGACCGTCGGGAGACCAAGTGTGGAACGGGAATAAAGCGCCGAGAACACCAAAACCGATGAAGATGAACGGGAAGAAGATCTTCTGAATGAATGCCGGAATAGCATTGGAAGCAGCGATCTCCACGACCGACATGGTATAGGTGCCGCTATACTGACCGTTGAAGAAGTAGATGCCAAGGATGCCGATGATAAGCAGAGCGGAACCGCCCATGAGCATCAACGTCAGCTTCATGGCACTGTACTCCTTAGGACCAGTACCCCAAACACCGATAAGCAGGTACATAGGAATCAGCGCAACCTCGTAGAACATGAACATGGTGAAGAGGTCCTCTGAGATGAAGAAGCCAAACACACCGGTAGACAGCAAGGTGAACCAAAGGAAGTACTCCTTCTGCATTGGGTGCTGCTGCCAAGAGGCAAAGGTACCGGTGAAGACGATGATGGCAGAAAGCAGGATCATCACCACCGAGATGCCGTCCACGCCCGTGCGATAGAAGATGTGCAAGGGCTTGAACCAAGGTATGGCGTCGCCGAAGAGGAAGGGGAACTTCTCTGCCGGCATGGTCTCGCGCGCCTCCAGAAAGGCAAATACCAAATAGATGGCAAGGGCGAGAAGAGCCGTAGAACCTACGACCATGACGCCACGCACCTGACTGTCGTTGCGTGCCAGCCACAGGGCAAGCAACATCAGAATAGGTATAACGACGAAAAACGTTAAAAATGTCATTTTCTTATTTCAGTCTAAGTGAATGTTTCGATGTTGTTAAATGCAAAGCAGAACCAGCGTCAGTGCCACACTACCGGTGAGGAACCAGATAGCATACTGACGGACATCGCCACTCTGCCACGGACGGATCGTCTCGCCGGCCTCTTGTGTTGCCCATGCTGAGAAGTTGAACATGCCGTCGATGACGTGACGGTCGAACCAGGCAATTGGAATAGAGAAGCAGCCGAAGACAACCTTATGAGTGAAGAACTGCCAGGCATCGTCGATGTAGAAGCGGTTGAGGGCAGCCTTGTGGAGTTTCGGCATACGGTGCTCGAGCATATCCGGCACAGGGTTCTTGCCGCTGGCATACATCCAAGTGGCAAGGGCAAAGCCGATTGTTGCCACGGCCAGAGAGCACCAGGCAGTCATGCCGAAGTGGAAGCTCTGCAAAGGAATATCCTCGCTCAAACCATTGGCAGAAACGAAGTGACCGAAAGGAATCCATCCTGCCACGCAGCTGATGATAGCCAGGAACACCAAGGGTCCCCACATGATGAAGGGAACTTCGGCCGGGCGACGGCGGTGCTCGGGATCAGCCTCGTAGTAAGAATTACCCCAGAAGATGACATAATAGAGACGGAACATGTAGAAGGCAGTCATACCTGATACCAAAGTCATGAACCAACCCATGTAGGGAGAGAAGTGGAAGCAAGCGTCCACAATCTCATCCTTAGAGAAGAAACCAGCCAACGGCCAGAAACCGCTGATGGCAATCGTTCCGATGAGGAAGCAGATGTTGGTGATAGGCATGTACTTGTGCAGGCCGCCCATATACTCTTTGAAGTTGCTGCCGATGATGACAATGATAGCACCGGAGCAGAGGAAGAGCAGAGCCTTGAACATGGCATGAGTGAACAGGTGGAACATGCTGGCCATATAGCCGACACTTCCCTCGCCCTCCATAGATGTGCAAACGCCGAGAGCCACGAGCATGTAAGCAATCTGTGAGATGGTCGAGAAGGCCAGACCACGCTTGATATCACGCTGGCAGCAAGCTACAGCAGCTGCATAGAATGCTGTGAAGGCAGCAATGTATGCGACATAATGAAGTGTGTTAGGAGCATACTGAATCCAAATGGGGAACAGACTGGCAACTTGGTAGACACCGGCGACAACCATCGTAGCGGCGTGGATCAAGGCACTGACAGGTGTTGGACCCTCCATAGCGTCGGGCAACCAGATATGCAGTGGGAACATTGCACTCTTACCGGCACCGCCGATGAACATCAGGAACAGTGCGGTAGGCATGATCCATGCAGCATGAGGCAGACGGTCTGCCAAGGTCGGGTCAGCGTTGAGATCGTAGTTGAACGTACCCACATAGTAGCTGAAGAACAGGATACCGATGAGGAAGAACAAGTCGGCAAAACGCGTGACGATAAACGCCTTCTTGGAAGCATGCACGGCGGCGTGCTTGGGATAGTAGAAGCCGATGAGCAGGTAAGAGCATACACCCACGAGCTCCCAGAAGAGATACATCTGGAAGATGTTGGTGGCCACTACCAGTCCGAGCATACTCATGGTGAAGAGCGACAGGAAAGCATAGAAGCGCTGGAAACCTTTCTCGTAGCCTTCCTTCTTATAGTTCTCGTCGCGCTCGGCCATGTAGCCGAAGCTATAGATGTGAACCATCATACTCACCGTCGTGATGACAATAAGCATCATCACGCTGATAGGAGTCAGACGGAAACCGATGTTGAACGTCAGGGCCTCGGTAAACTTCAGCCATGTGAAGTTAAACACGGTCACAGTCGGATAGAGTCCCGTAGAGGCATCACGCCCCACGGCGAAGAAATATTCGTAAGCGGTGTACAGGCTCATACCCCACAGCACAGCCAGGACAGCCGTGCCGATCATGCCCGCAACCGGTTTTTTCATCTTCATGCCAAGGAGTCCGAGCAAGAGAAAGCTCAGGAAAGGCAGAAGCAGTATCAAGAATGAATAACTGTATTGCATGGTTCGTTTAGAATTTCATGTTTTCAATACTGTTCACCTGGTCACTGTGATAGTTGCGGTAAACATTGATGATGATGGCCAACGCCACGGCGGTCTCGGCAGCACTGATGCCCATGGAGAACAGCGTGAAGAAGACGCCCTCGAACTGTCCGGGGAACAGAATGCGGTTGAACACTGCAAAGTTCAGGTCAGCCGAGTTGAGCACCAACTCAATAGAGATGAGCATGGCGATCAAATTGCGGTGCGTGACAAAGCCAAACACGCCGATGAAGAACAGCAGAGTGCTCAGCGCGAGATAACATTCAACGGGAATCATTTCTTGTCCTCCTTTCTTGCGATCATAATGCCACCGATGATACATGCCAACAAGAAGAGGGAGATGAACTCAAACGGCAACACATATTCATATTTACCAGAGCCGACGAGTGCCTTACCCACTTGGGCCATGGGCACCTCAACGTCGGCGACACTGCAGGCAGCGTCAATAAACTTATTCTTCAGAAGCACCACGGCCACGGTAGCCAATCCCACGATCGAGATGAGCGCTCCCTGCACGACCCTCACGCCCTTGAAGCGACTGGTGAGGTTTTGCAGTGTGCGCTTGCTGACAAGCGAGATGGCGAAGATGTACAGGATGGTGATGCCACCGGCATAGATGGAGATCTGCGCGGCACCCAGATAGGTGTAGTCGAGCAGGAAATAGATGCCGGCAATGCCGAACAGCACGAACAACAGGAACGTGGCGGCACGCATGATGCTGCGGGTAAACACCGACAGCACGGCTGAGCCAAGGATGACTACAGCCAAGATGCAAAACATTACGATATTAGCCATTGTCTTTACTTGGTTTTGGTGTTAAACTCTCCAATCTTCAAAGGTGCGCCGCCATCGATGAGGTTGGGTAGGCTGCCTCCTTGATAAACCTCCTTGTCGAGGTGCATGACGAGCTTGCTACGGTCAAAGACTGCGTTTTCGAAGTCATTGGTGAAGTGGATCGCATCGAAGTTGCAAGCGTTGACACAGAGTTCGCAGAACATGCAGTCGCCCAAATCGTACTGATAGTCATCGAGCACCTTGTGTTTCTTTCCCGTCTCAGGATCGGTCTCCATGTGAGAAGTAATCTTGATGGTGCCGTTGGGGCATGCTTTTTCGCACATGGTACATGCCGTGCACTTGTAGTCGCCGACTTTCAGACCGCGCTTCACGGCCTGCGGATCCTCGGGATCCTCCACGCGCTTAAACACGAGACGTCCGCGGTGACGGGCAGAGACGTGGAGCGTGGTCTTGCGGTTCTCGGGATACTGCTCCGTTGACTTTGGGGTGAAGTACTCCTTCATGGTCACCTTCAATCCCGTAGTCAATGTCTTCACAGCATTCTTAATGCCGCCGAAATATGATTGATTTGACATTTCTATATATTTATTAAAGAGTAAGTCCAAGAGCCACACATGCGGTCATCACCACGAGAGTGAGGAGCATCAGCGGCATGAGATATTTCCACTCGAGCTGCAGGATGTGGTCGATGCGCAGACGGGGGAAAGTCCAGCGGGCCCACATGAGCACCCAGATGACCACAAGCATCTTACCACCAAACCAGACGAAGCCGGGGATATAGTTCATCACGTTGTCGAAACCGGCAACACCAATGTTCAGTGGTGCCCAGCCACCCAGGAAGATAGTGGTAGCCAGTCCGGCGATGACCACGAGATTGAGGTACTCAGCCAGATAGAAGTAACCGAAGCCCATACCGGAGTACTCGGTGTGGTAACCGGCAGTCAACTCACTTTCAGCCTCAGCCAAGTCAAACGGACCACGGTTGGCCTCTGCGTTACCGGCGATAAGGAACACGATGAAAGCGACGATGGCAGGAATGTGACCCTGAATGATCAGCCATTTCCAAGGACCTGTCTGCGCCTCGATGATGCCACTGAGCTGCATAGTGCCGCAAAGCACCACTGCCGTGACCATGCACAAGCCGAGACTCATCTCATAAGAAATCATCTGCACGGCGCCACGCATGGCAGAGATAACAGAATACTTGTTGTTGGAGCCCCATCCCGAAAGGATGATGCCGAGGATGCCGATGCTGCTGATGGCAGAGACCATAAACACGCCGACGTTGAAGTCGAGCACGGCAGCGCCCTTGTTCCAAGGCAGGAACGAGAAGGTGCCCACTGAAGCGATGATGGTCAGAAACGGTGCCAGCGCATACAAGAGCTTGTCTGAGCGGTCCACGCCGAAGATTTCCTTGATCAGCATCTTCAGCACGTCGGCCACCACCTGTACGGAACCCCAAGGGCCCACACGCATAGGGCCGAGACGGCACTGGAAGAACGCACAGACCTTACGCTCGAAATATATCATGAACATGGCGATGAGAGCATAGAGCGTCAGCACGATCAGACCCACCACGACACATTCAATGAGGATTGTCCAAAAGTCCCCCAACCCGCATGTCTGTCGGAGGAGATTGTCAAACCACTGTGTTACTACTGTGAAATCAAACATATCTTAGTAATGTTGAATGTTAAATGTTGAATGCCAAATGACTTCCTTCGCAATGCTGACTGTTCAGTGTTGAATGCCGACTGATACACTCATCATTCCAAACTTATCATTCATCATTCCGTTTTATCTGTCCAGATCCGGGATCACGAAGTCGATAGAGGCACCGGTGGCAATGAGGTCAGCGATCTTCTCGCCACGCAGCATCTTGTCGAAAGCACCGGCGAGCGTCAAGCCCATCGGGCGCATCTTCACACGATAAGGACTCTTGTCACCACGGCTGTCGAGGTAGACACCAAACTCACCGGCGCCGCCCTCTACAGAGAACCACCACTGGCCCTCGGGCACCTTGATGATCGGCTTCTGCTTGATGTAGAAGTCACCCTCAGGGATGTTGTCGATGAGCTGCTCGATGATGTTCAGGCTCTGATAGATCTCGTTGATGTGGATCATGTAGCGGTCCATCGAGTCGCAGTTCTTACCGAGGATCTGCTCAAACTTGACTTTGTCGTAGAGATCGTAAGGATGGTTCTTGCGGACATCGTTCTTCCATCCGGCGGCACGTCCGGCAGGACCGGTGACGCCGTAGTTGATGCAGTCCTCAAGATTCATGTAGCCGACACCTTCAAGACGCTGGTGCGTGATGACGTTGTCACCGAAGACGTCGAGATACTCCTGTACGAAAGGACGGAGATATTTGCAGAGTGTCTTGGTGTTCTCCACAAAGTGCGGGTCTATATCGGCCTGCAGGCCACCTATTCTATAATAGTTCTGAATGAGTCGTCCGCCCGTCGTCTCCTCCATGACGTTGAGCACATGCTCACGGTCACGCATACAGTAGAGGAAAGCCGTCAGGGCACTGAGGTCCTGGGCGCACGTTCCGAGGAAGAGCAAGTGGTTGTCGATACGCTGCAACTCGTCCATGATGGTGCGGATGTAGCGGATGCGGTCGCTGAGCTCAATGCCCATAGCTTCCTCGATGACACCGACGAGGGCGTGACGATGGTGCATGGCACAGAGATAGTTCAGTCGGTCAGTGAGTGCGAGGGTCTGAGGATAGGTCATGCTCTCCATCATCTTCTCCATACCGCGGTGGATATATCCGAGGTGAGGATAGATGTGCTTGATGGTCTCACCGTCTACGACAGTTCTCAGACGAAGCACGCCGTGGGTACTCGGGTGGTTAGGACCGAAGTTGATGACGAAATCGTCGTCGTCGAGCAGGCGGTGCTTGGTCTCCACGAGATCACCGCAGTCGTTGAGGTTCCACTCTGAGGTCCAGTCGGTCTCAGGCTCATCGGTCATGGGGAACTGGTTTTTCTCGGGACTCATATCGAAGTCCTTGCGAAGTGGCCAGCCTTGGAAGTCGCTGCGCATAAACAGGCGGCGCATGTCGGGATGACCGAGGAACTTGATACCGAAGAAATCATAGACCTCACGCTCGAGCAGGTCGGCGTCGTGCCAAAGTTTCAGCACAGAGGGGATGACATAGTCCGTCTCTCCCACCTTCTTGGCAATCTGCTTGACAGAGACGCGCTCGTGGCTGTCGGTATTCTCCAGAATGTAGATACATCCCAGTCCTTCCTCGGGACCGAAATCCTCACCGATGATGGTGACCAGGTAATCGAAATGCTTATCATTTTTCAGCTTTGCCATCTCAGCGGCAAAGTTGTCAAAACCGAATTCTTTGTTTTCTAACTTCATGACAGTTCGCTTACCTTATTGTTGATTGTTATCACTTGCCGCAGCCTTCTGAGTGTCGGCAGCGGGTTGTTTGTGCACTTCAAATTCCTTTCCCTCCTCGTTGAGAGCGTCGAGCTCACGTCCGAGGGACTCAAGGTCTTCCTTGTTGGGAGAGGCAGTGACCATGATCGGCGTTTTCTCGCCAATCTTGGCAGCACTGAGATTCTCGTTGCTGATGCCATGCAGACCACCGAGGCCCATGCTCTCCGCTTTTTCCTCGCGTGTCATCTTGTGGTTGGCACCGCCGAAGAACTTCTCGATCTTCACCTTGCGCTGCAACTGCATCATACCGTAGAGGATAGCCTCCGGACGCGGCGGGCAGCCAGGGATGTAGACATCCACGGGCACGATCTGGTCGATACCGCGCACGACACTGTAGCTCTTCTTGAAGGGGCCACCGCTGATGGTACATCCGCCGACAGCGACAACATACTTTGGTTCGGCCATTTCATCATACAAGCGCTTGAATACCGGGGCCATCTTGTTGGTGATCGTACCGGCGCACATGATCAAGTCGGCCTGGCGGGCAGAGTTACGCGTCACCTCAAAGCCGAAGCGAGAGAAGTCGTAACGGGCACAGCCCACAGCCATGAACTCAATACCACAGCACGATGTACCGAAGGTCAGCGACCACAGTGAGTTGCTGCGTCCCCAGTTGATCATCTGATCGAGACTTCCCAGCACCACGTTCACGCCACCGTCGTTGAGCTCGGCAGCAATGTTTTCCAAGGTCTCGTTGTCCTTGAATTCCTCGTAAGGAATGCTCTTGATGTGTGGTTTTCTTATTTCCATTCCAATGCTCCTTTCCGCCAGGCATAAGCCAAGCCTAAAACCAAAACCACCAGGAAGAAGCCGATGCTCACCAAAGCCAGTGAGCCGAACTGCTTCACGACAACGGCCCAAGGATAGAGCAACACGGTCTCAATGTCGAACATCAGGAAAAGGATGGCAAAGAGATAGTAGCCCGCATGCAAAGGCAACCAGCTGCTGCCGCGCGTGGGGATACCGCACTCGAAGGGCTCACCCTTTACCGGATTGTAGGAACGGGGACCGATGAGCTTGGCAATGACATAAGCGCCAAGCACCAGCGTGACAGCCGTCAACAAAACGGTGATGAATAAAATGAAGTTCATAAAAAAATGATAACGTTATTGAATATTCGCTTAAGTGCTTGCAAAGTTACTAAATCTTTCTGTAACATGAACACGATTTGGCTAAAAATGTTATCTCGGCTTGTCAATTCTATAATACTAAGCTATGAGCTTGACAACAGCTTTCTTTGTTCATCCGTCCATGTGCTATATAGTCAGACATGTGATATATATAAATAGGTATAGGCGTTGGCTAAAATAGGAAAAGCGTCGGAGAGAATGGGAGAAAAACAGTAACCATTCAATTTAGGCCGTCCCATAATTAAACATATTTTTGTGTGTTAGTATTCAAACAACTTGTTTCCATCGCCTATCTGTTAAGTAAAGTGACATTTTTGTGGTCACGAGAATCGATTCTCTTTGACGAAGACCTATCTCGGCCTTGATTTTTGCGGAAATCGTGTAGTTTTTGTAATTAGTGGATAATCAGTGTGTTATGATTTTGCTACATTATTGATGCTATGAAATCACTGATTTCTTGCACAGTTTTCTAAAGAATTTGCGGTCATCTCAGTTGTTTGTGCTGATGAAACAAGTGTTTTGTTCGGCACAAACAACTGAGATGATCAGTACAAACAACTGAGATGATCGGTAGAAACAACTGTTTTGTTACCGAATGCGGGCAAAAGGTAGGGCGTGACATCTCTTTTCCTTGCTGTTGAACGGGGAATTCGGTCTCTGTGCTCTCTAGTTTGCGTGCGTTGGAGAACAGCTTCTTGTCAAAACAATTGCGATGGCGGGTAAATACACATCACCCAGTGATTGCCGTGAAGAGATGGTGCTTTTCCTTCTTTATGGCGTTTTCTCTTCTTTGTATCTGCTTGGTGGCATACCGAAATGCTTCTTAAACACCGTGCTGAAATATTTCGAGTTGGGGAATCCACAGCGTGTGGCCACATCGAGCACCGGCACGTCTTTCAGCAGCAGCGCGGCAGCCTGTTCCAAGCGGATGAGTCGCATGAATTCCTGCGGTGCCTTGCCGGTGAGTGTCTTCAGTCGGCCATAGAACAGCGTACGGCTCATGGCCATCTCACGACAAAGATGGTTCACGTCAAAGTCCTCCTCACTCAGATGGTCGAGCACCGTTTGGGTGGCCCGATCGACGAAGGCTTGGTCAGCGGCGTTGAGCGTTACCGGTTGCTCTTCGGACAATGGCTTCTCTCGGCTGCCACCTTGTGGAGTAGGGTGGGGCGTATCGTCAGTGCGCTCCGTTGACGGTTCTTGGGTCTCGGCCGACGCGGTCTGTGTTTCCCCATCATGGACCAGCTGCAAAGTACGACGCAGATAGTATTTGCTCAACCGACGGCGGTTGTCGATGACATTTCGGATTTTCTTTGCCAGAATATCCGTGTCGAAAGGCTTGGCGATGTAGTCGTCGGCACCCTTGTTCAAGCCTTCGATCATAAAGTCCTTACCGACTTTTGCCGTAAGCAGAATGACCGGCAGCCACGCTGTATCGGCATTTTCCTTCAGCCGACGGCAAAGTTCGTTGCCATCCATGCCACCCATCATCACGTCGGAAACCACGATGTCGCAGGTGCCCTCACGCAGATAGTCCAAAGCCGCTTCCGCGCTCTCCTTTGTAATAATATGGTAGTCGCCGGAAAAAGACATACGCAAGTATCGCAACAACTCGATGTTGTCGTCGACAAAGAGGATGGTATCCTTGCCGCTCTCGTCGTCTTCCTCATCCTGCGGCAGATTTACTTCTGCTTCCGTCTTTGGCTTGTCCACTGTAAGATCACCCTTCAGCGTGTTTTCGTTTGCGGAGTCGGAACGAGCATCTATGACAGAATCTTTGAGTGACAGACTTGTTGCCATAGCAGTGTCTTCCCGACCCTGCTGCTTATCCAGCTCCGATGCCTGCGGGAAATAGCGGCTACCGTCGGCAGGCAGATGCACGAAGAAGGTCGTACCCTCCTGTTCTTTGCTGGTGAACGTCAGCTTGCCGTGGTGCATCTCCACCAGTCTGCGGCATAACATCAGCCCCAGTCCGCTGCCCATCTGCTGGGAATTGATGCCATTGGAGGCACGATAGAAGCTGCGGAAGATATGTCTTTGATCGCTTTCGGGAATGCCCATGCCATCGTCGGCCACGCTGATGACGGTCTCACCATGCTGTTGCCATGCCTTGAGATGGATATGCCCGCCCTCCCCCGTGTATTTGATGGCATTGGAGATGAGGTTGTCGAAGAGTTTGTCGGCCATCATCGGATCGAGCCAGACCAAGGCCTCGCCCGGACAATCATCGAGCGCGAGCGTAATTTTCTTTTCCTGGGCAAGCAAGTCGAAGCGTGCGACTTGCTGTTCGAGCAGTGGTTTCAACGCTATCTTCTGTATGGTCGGCTCGCTGCTCCGCTGGTCGATCTTTTGGAAATCGAGCAGACCCGTGATCATCTTCAACAGCTTTGCACCGTTACGGCGCGCGATGGAGAGATAGCGGGCAGACGGCGCGCTGAGCGTGCTGTCCTTGGCCATGTTGTCAAGAGGAGCTAGCACGAGACTGAGCGGCGTGCGGATGTCGTGCGCCGTGTTGACAAAGAACGAGATCTTCTCGTTGTAGTATCTCGACTCCAGTCGGTCGCGGTACCAGCGCCACGCCAGATAGACGATCGCCAACACAATGAGCAGATAGACCGTCCAAGCCAAGAAGGAGTTCCACCAGGGCCGCTGGATGACGAGCGGAATATCCTTGGCGTCGATGACGCGGCCGTCGGTACGACTGAGCGCACGGATGTGTAGCGTGTAACTCCCCGACGGCACATTGGTATATCTGAGGCTTTGCAGACGCTGCATCGCGATCCATTGCTTGTCATAGCCCTCTAGGAAATACTCGTATCGGATGTCGTGCTGAAAACGATAGTTGACACATTCAAAGTCGACAGTGAAGGAATTTTGAGCATAAGGCAAACTGACCGCTCCCTCGCGCAGCATGTCGAAGATACGGCGGCGCACGGCGCTGTCGCCTACCAGTTTAGTGTCGAGCGGCAGTATCGAAGTCACCCTGAGCTGTGCCGAATAGTGAGAGGGCAACACGGCAGCAGGGACGAGCAGCACACCACCGTCGTTGTCTCCGAAGAGCAGCTTACCATCGGGCAGTTGCCAGCAGGCCATGCGGTTGTATTCCTGATCCAGTCCCTCGTAGGTGCTGAGCTGACGCACGCGTCGTGTACGGCCGTCGAAGCTACAGAGTCCGCGGTCGGTACTGACCATCAGCAATCCTTGGGCACCATGACAGATGCCTGCAATCGTGTTTGACTGTAGTCCCTGACGTGTAGAGATCTGCCAATATTCCTTAGTAAGCGTATCGTAGTGGTAGATGCCGCCGCCGTCAGTTCCCAGCCAAAAGGCATGGTCGCCGTCGGCAATGATGGAGTTGATGAAACAACAGATGTCTTTGTCTCCGAAGTCGCCGGGATTGAAATAGTGGTCAAAACGCCATGTACGGACATCGACAACACAGAATCCCGACGTTGTACCCACCGCCATCTTGCCGCCAATGGCTGTCAGGCATTCAGCTTCCCGTATGGGCAAGTCGTGAGCTTTGCCATTGACAATGCAGGACAGCGGGCCGTCGATAGCCCCCACCCATAATTGTCCGAGGTGGTCACAAGCCAAACTGGTAACATACTCTGACGGCAGGTTTCCCAACGACCGGCTATAGGTGGCCGTTGCTGTTCCCGTCGTGCTGACCGCAAAGACACCGTTGCCGTAGGTGCCTGCCCACACGCCACCGCTGCCCGACGGGCACAGCGCCACCACCACACGCCCTTGCAGGCTGTGCGTCCAGCGGCCGGAGACGGGATGATAGGCCGACAGACCGAGATTGGTACCGAACCACAGCGTACCGTCGGCAGTGGCGCAGACAGCATTCACGCTGTTGTCGAGCAGCGAGTTGACATCCTTATACTCATGCCGGAACAGCTGATAGCCCGCCCAGCGGGGCATAGCTATATCGACACCTCCCGTGTAGCTGCCCATCCAAATGTTGTGTTGCCGGTCCACCGTGATGGTGTAGATACCGTTACCGCTCAGTGCGTTGCGCGTGTCATCCGATACGTTGAACAGCAGCCTGCCCTGCAATTTCTGACGGTCAAAAGCGTAGACACCCTCTCCGTCGACACCTACAAGCACCGTCTCTTGTCCCAAGGGTGTGATGGCTCTGACGGGATGCTGTATCTGGGGTTGCGTAATAGCCACGTCGACACGATGTGTTTTGAGGTCGTAAACGCGGATGCCCTGCACCAATGAGCCTACCCACAGCCGCTGTGCGGGCGCGTCGAAATAGAGCGACTGCGCTTCCATTCCTTCCAGTCCAGACAATGTTTTCCATCTCTTGCCAAACTGGGCAAGCACTGCCGAGGCGGTGGCGATGAAGAGACGGCCGTGGTTGTCGGCCGTGATCACGTTGACTTCCTGTGTAGGTCCGGCGAGCGACATGTGGCCATGGTCATAGCAATAGAGACCGTCGCGGGTCGCCAGCCACAACCTGTGGTGCCGGTCGATATACAGATCATTGAGTTTGAGATAGTCACGAAACCATTTGCTCAGACTCACCACATGCTCAAAGTGGTCCCAAGCCGAGCTATACCTATATATATTACCCTTGTTATCGTAGGCATAGAGCGTGTCGCCGTCTTGCCGCAGCGAGAAGATGCGTCCGGCGGCATTGCTGTAGACACGGTCACTGCTGAGCTGATAGACCTTCATCACGCTGCCGTTGTAGCGGTTGACGCCATTCTTGGTAGCGATCCACATCACGTCGTTGCGGTCTTGCAGAATAGAGAACACGCGCATATTGTCCAACCCCTCGGCAAGTCCTATGTGGCGGACCTGATAGGCGGGAGCAGGCATTGGAGTACTCTGTGCTGCTAAGGCTGTCAGCAGAAGACTCACTAATAATAATAGGTGTCGCAACTGTTTCATGTGGCAAATTTAATAAATAAGCGTTAATATTGTACCTTTTTCATGGTAAAAATGTCAGAAAAGAAACCTTTTTTGGCGGTGCTCGGTATCATTTCTATGAATATCATCGTAACTTTGCCAGCGTTATCACAACATCAGCTATTCATATCTTTATCAATTCATACCTATGACAAGAAGCAAAAACATACTGTTATTACTGGCCTGCTGGCTGTGCTCAGCATGGCTCGCAATACCCGCGGGAGCCGCGACAAAGGCCGAAGAGATGAACATCGACGCCAAGACATGGGCATCGTCGGTCGTGCTCGGATGGAACCTCGGCAACAGTCTCGAAAGCAAAGGCAACGACGAGACGGCATGGGGCAACCCAATGACAACGCGCGAGATGATCAAGGCTGTGAAGGCACAGGGCTTCAACTGCATTCGCATTCCCGTGCAGTGGGGCTGCCATCTCTCCGACGAGAAGAAGATGACCATCGACAGCAAGTGGATGCACCGCGTGGAGGAGGTGGTCAACTACTGCTTGGACGAGAAGATGAAAGTCATTATCAACACGCACCACGAGGCTTGGCTGGAGCAGCATCCCTTCTATGCGCAACAGAAAGAAAACAACGAGAAACTTGCCGCGCTGTGGCAGCAGATCGCCACACGCTTCAAGGACTATGGTCCTGACCTGGCTTTTGCCGGTATCAACGAGACGCAGGTCAACTGGCAGGCGCCTACCCCGGAGCAGGCCGACGTGGTGAACAGCTACAACCAAACGCTTATCAACACCGTGCGCGCCACAGGCGGCAACAATGCCGAGCGCGTGCTCATCGTGCAGACTTACTCCTGCAATCCCGACTACGGCTTTCAGCATTTCGTCATCCCCAACGATCCGGCCAAAGACCGGCTGTGCGTTGAGTTCCACTACTACAATCCCTACAACTATTGCAGTGGCAAAGAGGGATGCTACTACTATTGGGGACAGGCTTTCAAAGACAAAGGCAAGATTTCTCCCGACGACGAGAGCCAGCTGACAAACACCTTCGACAAGGCCAAGACGCTATGGGCCGACAAGGGGCTCGGTGTGATCATCGGTGAGTTGGGTGTCTCTACTCACTTCACCAGCGACGACCGCGCTACACAACTCGACAATGAGAAATACTATCTTCAGCAGCTCGTCAAGGAGGCTCGCAGCTGCGGCTTTGCCCCCATCGTGTGGGACAACAACGCGTTTGGCAACGGCAGTGAAATCTACGGCATCTTCAACCGTAATAATCATATGAGTGTCGACGCACCGTGGCTCTTGCAGGGCTTGCAGCTCGGAGCCGGGCTGGAGCCCTATAAGGAAAAGGCAGAGAACGGCGTCTTTTGGGAAGGTGATGCGCTGCTCAACTGGGGCGAGGGCCTGCAACTGAAGATTCCGGCTAATAAGTTCAACAGCTTCACCACCAAGGGACGGCTGATGCTGACCATAGAGCAAGTACCTTCGGCCGACTATGAGCAGTTGCAACTGATGTATGGCGACTGGAGCGGTAAGGTCAACTTCAAAATAAACGGCAAAAACTATAAGGGCAGCTACGATCCCAAGGCCGCTCAGGGCACCAACGACAGAACCTATTCGCTGAGTCTGAGCTTCGACGCTGCCACACTGGCAAAGCTACAGACCAAAGGCCTCATCATGCAGGGCTACGGCGTAAGACTGAAGAATGTGATCATCATGCCACAGGGCATGACCACCGCCATCTTTAATCTGGCAATGACCGGCAACGGTCAGCAGAGGTGCTACGACCTTACCGGCAGAACCGTTCCCGACAGCTTTCGCGGTCTGATCATCAAGGGTCGTCAGCTCTGTCTCGCAAGATAAGATTGCTTCGTTCAACAACTGATACATATAATAGGTTTCTTAGATTTCAGGATAACAGCTTCATCCCTCCTGCTCACGCCATTGAGTCAGGAGGGATGTTTGCGCTGATCAGTATAAAAAACAATTGCGTTTACTTGCAAAATCCAAAGTTTCTTCTTATCTTTGCTATTGAAAGGAAACGTAACAAGTGTAAAATATGGAAAATACAGTAAGAACACGACCGGAAGCTATAGCAAGATTTAAAGCTGCTAAAGAAAGGAAAAGAATAGTGGTAGAAGAGCTTAAAAAGGAATTGAGCGAAAGTTTCGAAAAACGTACCGGCAAGAAACCTACCTCTTTCTTTGTGCTATGAAGGCTCTTGATTTAAACCAGATGAACAGAAATGCCCCGTATCATCTGGATAAAGCAGCAAGGCCAAACTATTACCACTTTATATCAAAAGTGGGAGCAGAGTTTGTTATAGGGTTCGATGAAGATGATTTTATATCTTCAGAATCCTACCAGTTCATTATTGTGAAAGCTAATGATGTCCCTTCACCTATGGATAAAGGAGTAAGGGATACTGTTTTCGTTGTCATCCAAGAGTTCTTTCGTGCCAACAACTCTGTTATGCTCTACATCTGTGACACGGGAGATGGCAAACAAGCTATGCGCAACCGATTATTCCACTATTGGATTTCATCATTCCTTGACAAAGGTAAGTTTACCGTTCTGCAATCATCAGTAAAAGATGAAGAAGGTATCGATAATTATTATGCCATCATCACAAGAAACGACAATCCTCATGCCAAGGAGGCTATCAACGAATTTTTGGAAACTACATATCTTTTCAGTCAAAAGCCAAAAGAGTAATAGACTACTTTAATAATACCATGGGGGTGTATCAAAATGTAAATGTCATTTTGAAAACCTTACAGATTGAAACTTTCCAATAAGAAAAAGCCATTTCAAAACTCATTTCGAGTCAAGAAATGGCTTATTCTTTGCTTTTAGAGGGCTCTCAACTTACAGATTGAAGGTTGTTAGGTTGTGGATTTGTATTTTGACACACCCTCTTTTTTGTTTCTATTACATCTCCGCCGACATCGCTTTTGTCAGCTACGAAACCTTCATTGTCAGTATTCTAACCTCTGTAAGACGTATAAAACCTAACTTTGCAACCAGCTTAATAACACCGAAATAAGTAAAACCTAAGTATACAGACAATGAAGAAAAGTAATCGGAATCTTCTGTGCATGACCAGCGTCTGCGCCGCTCTTCTTGCTCTCAACGTCCAGCCTGCTTTCAGTGCTGAGACTCCGGGAGTGAGCACCACGCAACAGAGCCATGCCATCCAGGGTACCGTCACCGACGGCAATGAACCCATCATCGGCGCCAGCGTGATGGTGAAAGGTAAAAACCAAGGTGCTGTCACCGACATGGACGGACACTTCTCCATCGACGTGCCACCCGGCACAGAACTCGTCATCTCTTATCTGGGTTATCAGCCCAAGACAGTGAAAGCCGCAGCAGGCATGAAGGTCACCCTCAGCGAGGACAGCAAAAACCTCAAGGAGGTTGTCGTCACCGCGCTTGGCATCAAGCGCGACCGCAAGGCACTGGGCTACGGTCTCAGTGAGATCAAAGGCGAAGAACTCACGAAAGCAAAGGAGACCAATGTCATCAACTCGCTCGCCGGTAAGGTCGCCGGCCTCGTGGTGCAGAACACGGCTGGTGGTGCCAGTGGTTCCACACGCGTGCTGCTCCGTGGTAACACCGAGATGACAGGCAACAACCAGCCGCTCTATGTCGTCGACGGCGTGCCTTTGGACAATACCAACTTCGGCAGTGCAGGACAGGCAGGCGGTTACGACCTCGGTGACGGTATCTCGGCGATCAACCCCGACGACATCGAGACGATGACCGTCCTCAAAGGTCCTGCTGCCTCCGCACTCTACGGCAGTCGCGCCTCCCATGGCGTGATCCTCATCACCACAAAGAAAGCTGCCAAGGACAAGGTCAGCGTGGAGTACAACGGTAGCATCACCATGGACAAGCAGCTGGCCAAATGGGACAACATCCAGCAGGTCTATGGTATGGGCAACGGCGGACAGTATTTCGAAACGACCACTTCCGGTACCAACATGAGCTGGGGACCGAAGGCCGACGACTACCTCGTGAAGTACTTCGATGGCCAGCAGCGTCCTTTCCGGATCTGGCCCAACAACACCTCGAACTTCTTCCGCACGGGTCTCACCGCACAAAACACCGCCGTGCTCTCCGTCAGTTCGGGTAAGACAGGCGTGCGCTTCTCCATGACCGACATGCGCAACAAGGACATCCTGCCCAACACCCACATGAACCGCGACAACTTCAACCTGCGTGCCACCACATCGGCCGGACCCGTAGACTTTGACTTCACCGCCAACTACACACGCGAGAATGTGAAGAACCGTCCGGCACTCGGCGACTCGCAGAGCAATGTCGGCAAGAACCTGATGACGCTCGCCTCCACCTACAACCAGGCGTGGCTGCGCACCTATCAGAACGCCGACGGCACCTACGCCAACTGGAACGGACTCGACCAATACAACAAGAACCCGTACTGGGACCTTTATAAAAACAAGAATACTTCCGCCAAGGATGTATTCCGCTTTACCGGTAAGGCTATCTGGAACATTGCCGAAGGACTGAAACTCCAGGGAACTGTGGGTACAGACATCAACAACATGACCTTCGACGACTTCGTGGCAAAGACCACGCCGGGCCAGGCTGCCGGTTCACTGACCAATCAGGTGTTCCACAACCGCACGCTCAACGCCGAGCTTCTCATGCTCTACAACCATAGCTGGGGCGACTTTGACCTCAACGCTACACTGGGCGGCAACATCTTCAAGGTCGACAACAAGACCTACACCATGAAAGGTATCAACCAGCAGATGATGAACCTGGAGACGATCATGAACTACTCCGAGCAACACGTACAGCAAGACACTTATAAGAAGCAGATCAACTCACTCTACGGCAGCGCCTCGCTGGGATATAAGCATACCTATTATCTCGAGGGCACGCTGCGTGGCGACAAGAGTTCTACCCTGCCCCTGAACCATAACACCTACGTCTATCCTTCTGTATCGGGCAGCATGGTGTTCTCGGAATTCATCAAGAACAAGCACATCATCAGCTTTGGTAAGGTGCGCGCCTCTTGGGCAAAGGTGGGTAGCGACACCGATCCTTATCAGCTCGCGCTGAACTACGCTACAGCAAAGTACAGTTATCCGGGTTTTACCATCGGCATGATCAACAACTACACGCAGCCCAACAAGGACCTCAAGCCTACGATGACCAGTTCCTATGAGCTCGGTTTGGAGATGAAGTTCTTCAACTATCGCATGGGACTCGACGTCACTTACTACAATCAGAACTCACGCGATCAGATCATCCGTCTGGCTTCCTCTTCCACCAGCGGCTATGCCAACCGACTCATCAACGCCGGTGAGATTCAGAACCGCGGCGTAGAGATTGCCCTCAACGGACGTGCACTGCAGCTCAAGGACTTCGCTTGGGACTTGGGCGTGAACTTCTCCAAAAATAATAATAGGGTGAAGAAGCTCGTCGACGGCATGGACTATTTCGAGCTTGAGAAGGCCACCTGGTGCGGCGTGAGCGTCGGCGCTGAGGTCGGACAGAACTATGGTTCCATTGTCGGCAAGGACTTCAAGCGCACCGCTGACGGTCAGGTCATCATCAACTCTGAGACCGGTATGCCGATCATCGACGACAAGACCCACGTGCTCGGCAACGCTTCTTGGGACTGGACAGGCGGTTGGTACACCACCTTCTCCTACAAGAACTTCCGTCTTTCGGCTTCCTTTGACGTGAAGGTTGGTGCTGATCTCTTCTCCATGTCCATGCGCTCGGCCTACCAGACCGGTAAGGCCAAGGAGACACTCGCCGGACGTGAGGAGTGGTATCAGTCCGAGGAAGCACGTTTCGCCGCCGGAAAGACCATTGCAGAGTGGCGCGCTGAGGGCAAGGCCCGCGGCTATGTTGTTCCCGGTGTCATCGAGCAGGCCGACGGCAGCTTCAAGCCTAACGACATCCCCGTCAACCCCGAAGCCTATTGGAAGAGTGCTGCCGACAACGCTCCTTCGATGTTTATCTATGACAACTCCTATGTCAAGTGCCGTGAGATCACCTTCGGCTATACCTTCCCCGAGAAGATGCTGGGCAGCTTCGTCAAAGGACTCACCGTTAGCTTCGTGGCCCGCAACCCGTTCATCGTGTGGAAAAATATCCCCAACATCGACCCCGACTCCGGCTACAACACCTCCGGACTCGGACTGGAGTATGGCTCTCTGCCCTCCCGCCGCAGCTACGGCCTCAACGTCAACGTGAAGTTCTAAACAATGAATGGCTGCCACAACGGCTCCTTTCCTAAAATATCAAACAATCATGAAATCACTCATCAAGAAACATACAGCTAAGGGTCTGCTCTCTCTGGCCTTCGCATTGCCTCTGGCGTGCAGCGTGATGACATCGTGCTCCGACGACCACATGGCTTCGGTCAACACCGATGACAGCAAGAGCGAGTCCATCGACCCCAACAATCAGCTGACCACGTCACTGCTCCAGACCTATGGCGACTTTAGCCTCATGGACACTTACCGCAGCTATATCACCGGTTTCACACAGCACTTCGCCGGTGCTTGGAACGTGACTAACTATGCCGGAAGTGTACACGCCAACGACGACCAGAGTCGTCTGCTCTGGGATCGCTACTACTCCGTGGCCATCAAAAACCTCGTCGACGCCATCAACGCCACACAGGAAGGTCAGCCCGCCCTCAACGCTGCACTGCGCATCCACCGCGTCTACCTGATGTCGGTGCTCACCGACACCTATGGCGACATCCCCTGCTCGGAAGCCGGACTGGGATATATCAAAGGCATCTCCAACCCCGTCTATGACAAGCAGGAGGATATCTACAACGCTTTCTTCACTGAGCTCAAGGCTTGCGTCGACCAACTCGACAATGCCAACGACCGCATCACGGGTGACGTGACCAGTCTGAAAGGTGACCGCCAGGCTTGGCAACGCTATGCCAACAGTCTGCGCCTGCGCTTTGCTATGCGCATCTCCGACGTCAATCCCGAGAAAGCAAAGCAGGAGTTCGAGGCAGCGCTCAATGATCCGCACGGCTACATCACCGACGCTTCGCAAAACGCTTACGTCATCTATGCCAACGAGCCCTTTACGCTCTATAAGGGCGCTGAGGAGTATGACTTTCGCGTCAACGCGCTCGGCGAGATCCTCTACGGCCAGGATCCTACGTCCCCGACGTTCGTTAGTTCCACTTTCTTTGATTTGATGCAACAGACTGGCGATCCGCGCCTGTACCGTATCTGCCGCCACTACATCAACACGAAGCGCTCTGAGATCACGCCCGACCGCGAGGGCAACCACGATCTCACCGACGAGGTGGTCGATTACCTCAAGCGCAGCAATACCGCAGAGGCACCCTGTGATCCGGGAGCTGCATGGTGGAACAACTGGATCAACGCTCCGGCCAACTCCGAGATTCCTACTTTGGATAAGCTGGTCAAGGACGATCCTGCTGCAGGATATGACCAAAGCAATTTCAATGCACGCATGATGCGACCCGCGCTCAACATCGACTTCGAGATGCCTGACCGTCCCGGCATTCTCATCACCTCGGCCGAAGTCGACTTCCTCAAGGCGGAAGCTAAGACCAAAGGATGGAATGTCAGTGGCGACGCCGAACAGCTCTATGACGACGGCGTGCGCGCCTCGATGAAGATGCTCAACGATTACTATCTCACGGCATCGGAGAAGATCTCCGACGAAGAAATCAGCAAGTTCATAGCTGCCAACCCGCTCGGCAACAATCCTAAGGAAAATATCAACACGCAGGCTTGGATCCTGCACATGATGAACCCCGCCGAGGCGTGGGCCAACCTGCGCCGCAGCGACTATCCAGTGCTCAAGGATCGCTCAAAACTGGCTAAGTTCGAGAGTGACTTCACCTACGACGACAAGAACCTCACCACGCCGGTACGCCTGAAGTACCCGATGCTCGAGTCGAAATACAACAGCAAGCACTACGACGAGGCACTGCAGCGCATGGGCGGCAACGACGACTGGCACCACCGCCTGTGGTGGGACACCAAGGACATCAA
>DLDU01000033.1:117012-124024 GCA_002481295.1 Prevotella sp. UBA7764
CCAATAGAACAACAAACAATTCAAGACAACGACAACCATGAAAACAATCAAGCATATCGCTCTGCGTGCTTTCGGACTGCTGATGATGGCCTGTGCCGCCACAGTGTTCACGGCCTGCTCTTCCGACGATGATCCGTTCTTCACTGCCGAGGAGACCGACGCACCGCGCATCCTCAACACCAACATCCCTGAGTGGAAGGATGGTCAGCCACAGGCGCTCGTCACGCAAAGCCGTACCAGTAATTTCGTGTTTAACATCATCGCTACGCCACGCGACTACACGACGATCTCGTGGTACCTCGACGGACAGCTTATCCACGAGGGCGACTCTATCGACCAGCCGTTGCTCGCCGGTGACCATGAACTGAAGATCGTGGCCACAACGACCAAGGGACTCTCCACCTCACGCACGACACGTGTGGTGATCACGCCCGCCGACGGTGATCCTGTGCTGGGCACCAAGGCCAAGGATCTGTGGGTGGCACCGGGAGCAAAAACCACGATCTACGGCTGCACCCACCTCGACAAGGTGGCCAAAGTGTTCATCGGTGGCAAAGAGGCTACCGCCGTCAGTGCAGAGAACGGAAATCTGACGCTCACCATGCCGGCCGACCTGACTGAGGGCGACTACCGTGTGGTGCTCCAGGACGCTGCCGGACAGCAGTATGGCGGCGGCACGATCAAGATCACCAACGAGCCTTATCCCGACAAGAGCGAGACGCTGTGGGAAGGCAGCTTCAACGTCACGTGGGGTACACCGTTCGATGCACTCAAGGACGACTTCATCAACCATGTCCACGCTGGTACAATCCTGAAAGTCTATGTCAACGGCGATGGTCAAGGCACAGCAACCACAGCATGGTGGAACAACCTGCTCACGGGCAAGGGAGATCCCGAGCGTGGTGACATCACGATCAGTGGCAGTCAGGTACTCGAATACGAGCTCACCGACCTCTCCATCCAACTCCTCAAGGATCAAAACGGTTTCCTGATGGTTGGTAACGGATACACCATCACTAAGGTGACGGTGGAATAAACCTACAAAAAACGCCGAGATCCCTCATAACCGCCATGGTTGTGAGGGATCTTTTTGTTCAAGAGAGACTTCGAACACCCTTTATACGCATCACTGCCAATGCAATTAGTCCGTCAAAGGATCAATCCAACAGAAGTAGTAATGCCGAAGAGGAACATATTTCGGGCGGTTTCTCCCAACACCTTATTTAATTCACGTCCATGACCGATCTTCAACAGATGGACGAAAGCCAGCGTATGCAAGGGCAGATAGACGATCAACGGAAGAAGGAAAGCCCATAGATGACCTTCAACGATAAAGACGATATTCAACAGCAACGCCACTACGCCGGACAGGAGATAGAGGATCTCGCCTCCGCGATGGCCGACTCTGACGACCAGCGTCATCTTTCCGTCGCGCCGGTCATTGTCGATGTCGCGATTGTTGTTGATTAATAATAAGGTGTCGATGACAAAACCGCAGGCCAACGAAGCCAGGAACACGGTCAGCGTCACCGTTCGCGGACCCTCCGGCAAACAAAGATAATAGGTCAGACAAACGGGAACGATGCCAAAGAACACCAGCACGAGCATGTCGCCCAAACCCAGATAGGAGAGCTTGGTGGTATAAAGAAAACAGAAGAGCACGCACAGTGCACCGACGAGAATCATCTCCAGTCCACCAAACAACACCAAGGGCAAGCCGACAACACAGCCGAGTGCCGTGGTGATGAGCAGTGCCTTGCGCATGGCACCTTCGGTCACCCACCCCATAGAGCAGGCACGCTGCGGGCCGAGTCGCGTTGCCGCATCGTCGTTGCCACGCTTGAAATCGAAATAGTCGTTGACGAAGTTGGCATCTATCTGCATGATAAACGCAAAGAGAAAGCACAGCACACAAGGCAACCAGGCTATCGTCCAGCCATGATCAGCTATCGTCAATGCCGTGCCGATCATCACCGGCACAGCAGCCCCCGTCAATGTCTTGGGGCGCGCGGCTAACAGCCAGGCACGGAAGGAATTAGTTTTTACGTTATTTTCTTCTATCATCTTCTTGTCTGTATTTAATCTGTCGATCAGAGAGAAAAAGCGACAGCCTCCCTGACCGTATTCAACAAAAAGAGCCTCAGCCTACGATAAGCATCGTCGACTGAGGCTTTTTCATAATTATGATTACTGTCAGGCATAATCTCCTACGCACGCTTTCGTAATGCTGCCGGAGGGTCTTCCTGACGGAAACTCATGGTCTTTGCTCATCCCGCGAGCGTTTAGAACTCTGCGTTCTTCGGCGTACGTGGGAAAGGAATGACGTCACGGATGTTCTGCATACCCGTCACGAAGAGGATCAGACGCTCAAAGCCCAAGCCGAAACCAGCGTGAGGACAAGAGCCGAACTTACGTGTATCGAGATACCACTTGTAGTTGTTCTCATCCATGCCGCGTGCCTCGATCTCGTCGAGCAACTTCTGATAGTTCTCCTCACGGACCGAACCGCCGATGATCTCGCCAATGCGCGGGAAGAGCACGTCAGTACCCTGCATTGTCTTTCCGTCGGCATTCTTCTTCATATAGAACGCCTTGATCTCGGAAGGATAGTCGGTCATGATCACCGGACGCTTGAAGTGCTGCTCTACGAGGTAACGCTCATGTTCACTGCTGAGATCCATGCCCCAACCGGTGACAGGGAATTCAAACTTATGTCCGTCCTTGACAGCCTGCTCCAGGATGCGGATTCCCTCCGTATAAGGCAGGCGCACAAAGTCCTCCTTGATGACAGACTCCAGCGTAGCGATCAGCGTCTTGTCGATCATCTTGTTGAGGAACTCCAAGTCGTCCTTGCAGTTGTCCAAAGCCCACTTCACGCAGTACTTGATGAAGTCTTCCTCAAGATCCATCAGCTCATCCTTGTCGATGAAGGCAACCTCCGGCTCGATCATCCAGAACTCAGCCAAGTGACGCGGCGTGTTGCTGTTCTCAGCACGGAAGGTAGGACCGAAGGTGTAGATAGCGCCCAAGGCTGTGGCACCGAGCTCACCCTCAAGCTGACCGCTCACGGTGAGGTTGGTCTTACGTCCGAAGAAGTCCTTATCATACTCCACCTTGCCACTCTTAGCCACACGGTCGAGGTCGAGGGTAGTCACCTGGAACATAGATCCGGCACCCTCAGCATCACTGGCGGTGATCAGCGGCGTGTTGAAGTAGTAGAAGCCATGGTCATGGAAATACTTATGGATGGCGATAGCCATGTTGTGACGGATGCGGAAGACAGCACCAAAAGTGTTGGTGCGCAGACGCAAGTGAGCGTACTGACGCATATACTCGAAGCTCTGTCCCTTCTTCTGCATAGGATAGTCGCTCGGGCAACCGCCGTAGAGCTCCAGCTCAGAAGCCTGGATCTCGCAGGTCTGTCCTTTGCCCTGACTCTCCACGAGCTTACCGGTGGCGCGAATGCACGCACCGGTAGTGATGCTCTTGAGCAACTCCTCATCCACCGTCGAAGGATCAACGACAATCTGAATGTTCTTAATGGTCGAACCGTCGTTCAAGGCAATGAAGTCCACCGCCTTGCTGCTACGATGCGAGCGCACCCAGCCTTTGACGGTCATCTCTTTTCCAAAGTCGGTGCTCCGCAGGGCATCAACCACTTTTGTTCTACTCATGATATGTCTCTCTTTGTTGATTCAAACATACTGTTCACAAACTCTCATTACTCGAACATGCCGCTGCGCAGCATCTCCACCTCTTTCTCGGTGAGGAAGCGCCAGTCGCCACGGCGTACGTTCTTCTTGGTCAGTCCGGCAAACTGCACGCGGTCGAGCTTCACAACGCGGTAGCCCAGACTCTCGAAGATACGGCGCACAATGCGGTTCTTGCCGCTATGGATCTCGATGCCCACCTGGCTGTGGTCGCGATCGTCGGCATACTCGATAGCGTCGGCATGTACCTCTCCATCCTCCAGCTCAATGCCCTCAGCGATCTTCTGCAGATCCTCTGCTGCCACGTTCTTGTCGAGGAAGACATGATACACTTTCTTCTTGAGGAACTTAGGATGCGTCAGTTTGCTGGCAAGCTCACCGTCGTTGGTCAGTAACAGCACACCGGTGGTGTTGCGGTCCAGACGGCCTACAGGATAGATGCGCTCCGGACATGCGTCCTTCACGAGATCCATCACTGTCTTGCGCTGCTGAGGATCATCGCTGGTAGTGACATAGTCCTTAGGTTTGTTAAGCAGCACATATACTTTCTTCTCAAGTGTGACAGGCTGATCGTGGAACTTCACGACATCAGAGCGGAGCACCTTGGTGCCGAGCTCGGTGACGACCTTGTCATTAACCGTCACCACACCTGCCTGGATGAACTCATCAGCTTCACGACGAGAGCAGACGCCGGCGTTGGCCAAGTACTTGTTCAAGCGAATCGGCTCGTTCGGGTCGATGTTCTCCTCCTTGTACTCGATACGCTTCTTCAAACTATACTTAGCATTGGGATCGTATCCCGGGCGGTGCTGTCCATAGCCGCCTTGACGGTTGTAGCCGCCTTGACGGTTATAACCGCCCTGTCCCTGCTGACGATAACCGCCTTGCTGACGATAGCCGCCCTGCTGACGGGGCTGGTAACCACCCTGGCCCTGCTGGCGATAGCCGCCCTGCTGACGGGGCTGATAGCCACCCTGTCCCTGCTGGCGATAGCCACCCTGCTGACGGGACTGGTAGCCGCCCTGCTGGCGAGACTGGTAACCACCCTGCTGGCGAGGCTGATAACCACCCTGCTGACGGGACTGATAGCCACCCTGCTGGCGAGGCTGATAACCGCCTTCGCGCTGGTAGCCACCCTCTTCATTATTGTTGTTGTAGCGCGGACGCGGCTGATAGCCACCCTGGCGCTGCTGATAGCCGCCCTGGCGCTGCTGGTAGCCGCCCTGACGCTGCTGATAGCTGTTGCGCGGGCGCTGCTCGCCACCCATCAAGCCAGCGCCGAAGCCTTCGGGACGGAAGCTGCCTTCCTCGCGACCGGCATTTTTGTCAGTGCTGAAACTGCGCTGTGTATGAATACGTGGACGCTGTACGCGGCCATTGACGTAATCTCTCTGATAACCTTGTTGTGGACGATAGCCTTCACGGCCTGCATCGCTACTCTGCTTAGGTTGTGCGGACGAATCCTGAGCGTTCTTTTCTAATTCTTCTGCCATAATAGTTACATTGCGTAGCCTCTCGGCTTACTTGTTAATACTCTTGAAAATGATATTATTAATAATGTGTAATATGAAAACAAATCTTTAGACGTGCGGTCACATACCCGTGTAGTTCATCGGTGTGATCGCCATCAGCTCAGCCTTCACGTCATCACTGACGTTGAGCGTCTGAATGAAATCGTGGATGGTCTGCTCCGTCATCACGTTGTTGGTGCGGGTCAGCGCTTTCAAAGCCTCATAGGGATGTGGATAGCCCTCACGGCGCAGGATAGTCTGGATAGCTTCAGCCACCACGGCCCAGGTATTGTTCAAGTCCTCTGTCATCTTCTCTTCATGGAGGATGAGCTTACGAAGGCCTTTCAATGTGCTCTCAATAGCGATGACGCTATGCCCCATGGGCACGCCGACATTGCGGAGCACAGTCGAGTCGGTAAGGTCACGCTGCAGGCGGCTCACCGGCAACTTGGCAGCGAGGAACTGCAAGATAGCGTTGGAGATGCCGAGGTTACCCTCACTGTTTTCGTAGTCGATCGGGTTGACCTTATGCGGCATGGCACTGGAGCCAACCTCTCCCTTCTTGATCTTCTGCTTGAAGTAGTCCATGGAGATATACATCCAGAAGTCGCGGTCGAGATCGATGATGATGGTATTGATGCGGCGCATAGCATCGAAGATGGCGCCGAGATAGTCATAGTTGCTGATCTGTGTGGTCCACTGCTCACGCTCCAGTCCGAGTTTCTCGCTGACGAAGCGGTTGGCAAAAGCCTTCCAGTCATAGTTGGGATAAGCCACGTGATGCGCATTGAAGTTGCCCGTCGCGCCACCGAACTTTGCTGTAATCTTGCAGGCCTTCAGGCTGTTGAGCTGTTCGGTCAGACGATAGACATAGACCATGATCTCTTTGCCCAGGCGTGTGGGTGAGGCAGGCTGACCGTGTGTCTTGGCAAGCATAGGCACGTCTTTCCACTCATCGGCATATTGCTGTAGCTGAGCGATAAGCTCTTCCACCAAAGGATAGTAGACATCGTGCAGAGCCTCCTTCAGTGAGAGGGGCACGCTGGTGTTGTTGATATCCTGAGACGTCAGACCGAAATGGATGAATTCCTTGTAGGCATCCAGTCCTCCGATCTCGTCGAAGCGCTCTTTGATAAAATACTCCACGGCCTTGACGTCGTGGTTAGTGATCTTCTCAATGTCCTTGACACGCTGAGCGCTCTTCTCGTCGAAATGGCGATAGATGTCGCGCAGACGTTCGAAAAGGTTATGATCGAAGTCTTTCAGTTGCGGTAAGGGCAACTCGCACAGAGTGATGAAATACTCCACCTCTACACGAATGCGGTAGCGGATCAGTGCGTATTCAGAGAAGTAGTTGGCCAAAGGCTCTGTCTTGCTTCTATAGCGACCATCGATAGGCGAGATGGCCGTCAATGTATCCAGATTCATAATGCTGTTAATAAGCTGTGATAATACGTATTATATTCTATTCTGCAAAATTACTAATTTATTTCGACATCTAATAAAAGTGTAGTGAAAAAGATAATTAAAAAGGAAAAAAGAAAGAAAATAGGGGAGAAAAGGCGAGCAACGGAAAGACATCAAGCGCTTCTGCGCAGCAGAAGCCTACAAAACCAAGCACAACCCTTTCAGCCCGCAAGCGACTATACGAAAGAACCAAGCACACACATTGTCAACCCATAAGCGACCACGCACACGCTAAGCACCGCGGAGAAAGTTCTTTAAAAAAGAAGTATGCTGAAACGGGAGTCAAAGACAAAGCACTTTGACGTGGGCGTTGACGGATTCGAA
>DLDU01000033.1:124132-177645 GCA_002481295.1 Prevotella sp. UBA7764
TAAACCAACTGAGCTAAACGCCCCTATCTCGGATTGCGGGTGCAAAGGTAACACAATTATTTCATCCCACCAAACTTTTGGCAAGAAAAAAGTGTAAGGGCACAAAAAAGCCTCTGCGCTGCTGAATGAAAAGACAGAAGCGCAGAGGCTGATATAGAGGGGATGACAACCATAGAGCTTATAGAGCCATAGAAGCTATAGAGACCATAGAAACTATAGAATCCCATAGAGATTATAGAAACCAGAGACACTATAGGAGCCATAGACCTCCATCGCTCAATCATCATCATCTCCCGAAACATTCTCCCCGCAGTCTCCTCCACAAAGGTGTCAGTGGTGTGCAGATCTCCTCCTTTCCCCTTGGGGAGAGGACGGGGGCAGGGGGGAGAAGAGAGGCTGGTCTTTTACTTCTTGATCATCTCCACCGATCTCTTGAGGAACTCGTCGAGGGCTTTGCCCTTGAGCATACCGTTCTGCAGGAGAGCCAGGTCGATGAGCTGATGCACGATCTTGTTGTCCTTGGCATAGTCGCAGAGGATCTTGTTCTTCTTATCGCGCTGCTCGTTGACAGCCTTCTCCGTCTTTTCGAGATCGTCTTTTTCCTCTTTTGTGATCTCCTCTGGTTTCTTCTTGCTCTGACTCTGATGAAGGGCTGCAAGACGAGCCTGCTGGCCTTTGAGCTCACTCTCGATCGGCTTCAAAGCCTCGTCGGTAGCCTTATGGGTCTCGTCGAGCACCTCTTTCACGAGAGCGTGGTCGGTGTTGAGCACCACCGTGTAGCTGTCCGGCATCTGACCATAGAAGCTCATTCCAGGCTGGAAGTGGCTCATATCCTTCATACGACGCATGTACTCACTCTCCGTGATCAGCACCGGCTGAGCCTGCTCGCCGAGTGCCTCCATGTCGACGTTGAATGTAGCCTTGGTGTCTACAGGCATTTGCGAGCGGAACACCTCTGACAGTTTGTCGCGGTCGTCGGCTTCCAGAGCGCTCTTCTTTGCGTCCTCCTTTTGGATGAGACGGTCGATGATGTCAGCGTCGACACGTGCGAAGCGGCTCTTCTCCAGCTTCTGCTCAAGCATCGACACCATCGGCATGTCGAGCTGACCGTCCAACAGCAACACGCTGTAGCCCTTGTCCTCGGCAGCCTTTATATAAGAATACTGGTCGTTCTTGTTGGTGGCATAGAGATAGACGAGGTCACCGTTCTTATCGGTCTGGTTGTCCTTGATGAGCGTCTTGTACTCCTCCATGGTGAAGTACTTGCCATTGATATCCTTGAACAGCGCGAAGTCCTTGGCACGGTCGTAGAAGTCCTCCTGCGAGAGCATGCCGTAGTTGATGAAGAGCTTCAGGTCGTCCCACTTAGCCTCATAGTCCTTGCGGTCGTCCTTAAAGGTCTGCTGCAGACGGTCAGCGACCTTCTTGGTGATGTATGTCGAGATCTTCTTCACGTTGGCGTCGCTCTGCAGATAGCTGCGGCTGACGTTCAACGGGATATCCGGCGAGTCGATGACACCATGGAGCAGCGTCAGGAAGTCCGGCACAATGCCCTCTACCTGATCCGTGACGAAGACCTGGTTGCAATAGAGCTGGATCTTGTTGCGCTGCAGGTCGAGATTGCTGTGGACGCGCGGGAAGTAGAGGATACCCGTCAGATGGAACGGGAAGTCGACGTTGAGGTGAATCCAGAACAGCGGCTCGTCCTGCATCGGATAGAGCGTACGGTAGAAGTTCTTATAGTCCTCGTCTTTCAGTGTCGACGGTGTCTTGGTCCACAGAGGTTCCACGCTGTTGATGATGTTGTCGTCCTGCGTCTCCACTTCCTTGCCATCCTTCCATTCTGTCTTCTTGCCAAAGGCGATAGGCACTGCCATGAACTTGCAGTACTTATTCAGCAAAGCCGTGATGCGCGTCTTCTCAAGGAATTCCTTGCAATCGTCAGCGATGTGCAGCACAATGTCGGTACCGCGGTCAGCCTTCTCAGTCTCCTCAAGCGTGAACTCTGGCGAACCGTCGCAAGTCCAGTGCATGGCCTTGGCACCCTCTTGATAGCTCTTGGTGATGATCTCGACCTTGTCAGACACCATAAAGCTGGAGTAGAAGCCGAGTCCGAAGTGTCCGATGATGGCATTGGCCTCATCCTTGTATTTCGTCAGGAAGTCAGTGACACCTGAGAAAGCGATTTGGTTGATGTATTTGTCGATCTCCTCAGCGGTCATACCGAGTCCGCGGTCGCTGATGGTCAGCGTCTTGGCATCTTTGTCGAGCTTGACGTGAATCGTCAGGTCGCCGAGCTCGCCCTTGAAGTCGCCCTTCTGCGCCAATGTCTTCAACTTCTGCGTAGCATCGACAGCGTTGGAGACCATTTCACGCAGGAAAATCTCATGATCGGAATACAAGAACTTTTTGATGACGGGGAAAATGTTCTCTGTTGTAACCCCAATATTACCTTTTTTCATGGTACGCTTTCTTATTAGTTTTTGCCGATAAAAATGCAAAAAGCGTGCCACGAAGATTTTTTTGAAATTTTACCGAAATGTTGACAATACTTTGAAAGAAAATTGTTATATTTGCAACATAGATTCATTTCAATAGGTTAAGGTTAGTTTTTTTAAAAGGTTAAAGGCCCCAATCAGAGTAGTGATTACTGTGGATTGGGGATTTTTGTTTAATCTATTGACAAGGATCTGCTCTGAGAATCGATTCTTTTGAGTCAAACGGCTTGCCGGCCATGATTTCGTGAATTTCGTGCCTTTTTCGTAATGCGTTGATGGTTAATACGTTATATCAACGTTGCTTCTTTTCTATTTGCAAAATTATTGGGAATTACCACAGAAACAGTCCAACAATCCTGTCATCTCGGTGGATTGATGCTGTCATCTCGATGGAATGAGAAGGTCATCTCGGCAGAATGACAGGATCAAATCACCGAGATGACATGGTCAAACCGCCGAAATCATAAAAAGACGAAGCAAAACACACCAAGCCACACCATCGTTTTTATCTGGAAGCAAAAATGATTTTTTTGCGTTTTGTCAGTTTTTATTGGGTCTATATCCTTTACACCTTATTTATATATAGCTTGCTTCAAGCTGGGACACAGACAAGATGTCACGTCGAAGTCTGCCACTCTTGTCAGTGTGGAGGCTACTTTCCTTTTGGCACGATTTTGGCAATTACACGGTTGGTTAGCGAAACGCAACAACCAATTTGAAGTTAAACATAAAAAACATAGCAATTATGACAATTAAACCATTAGCAGACAGAGTGCTGGTACTTCCTGCACCAGCTGAGGAGAAAGTAGGTGGAATCATCATTCCTGACACAGCCAAGGAGAAACCACAGCGCGGCGAGGTCGTCGCCGTCGGCCAAGGCACTAAGGACGAGACAATGGTTCTGAAGAAGGGCGATGTCGTGCTCTATGGCAAATATGCCGGAACAGAGCTGGAGGATGGCGACAAGAAATACTTGATGATGCGTCAGAGCGACGTGCTCGCTGTCGTAGAGGACTAAAGATCTGCCGAGCGCAGACATCTGTTTTCACTCAATCAGTTTACTATTATCATAACATTAAAAATAGGAAATCACAACTATGGCAAAGATTATCAAATACAATACAGAAGCCCGCAACCTCATCAAGGCTGGTGTTGACCAGTTGGCCAACGCTGTAAAGGTTACACTCGGTCCTAAGGGCCGCAACGTCATCATCGAGAAGAAATTCGGTGCTCCTCAGATCACCAAGGACGGTGTCACCGTCGCTAAGGAGGTGGAACTTGAGGATAAGTTCGAGAACACTGGCGCCCAGCTCGTCAAGAGCGTAGCCAGCAAGACTGGTGACGACGCCGGCGACGGTACCACCACAGCTACCATCCTGACACAGGCCATCGTCACAGAGGGCCTGAAGAACGTCACCGCAGGTGCCAACCCAATGGATCTGAAGCGCGGTATCGACAAGGCCGTGGCCAAGGTCATCGACTATATCAAGACCAACGCTGAGCAGGTTGGCGACAACTACGACAAGATCGAGCAGGTCGCTACCGTCAGTGCCAACAACGATCCCGAGATTGGTAAGCTCATCGCCGACGCTATGCGCAAGGTTTCTAAGGACGGCGTGATCACCATCGAGGAGAGCAAGACCCGCGACACCAGCATCGGCGTGGTTCAGGGTATGCAGTTCGACCGTGGCTATCTGTCTGGCTACTTCGTGACCGACACCGACAAGATGGAGTGCGTGATGGAGAATCCTTACATCCTCATCTACGACAAGAAGATCAGCAACCTCAAGGAGTTCTTGCCTATCCTGCAGCCTGCTGCCGAGAGTGGCCGTCCACTGCTCGTCATCGCTGAGGACGTTGACTCTGAGGCTCTGACGACATTGGTTGTCAACCGTCTGCGTGGTGGTCTGAAGATCTGCGCTGTCAAGGCTCCTGGCTTCGGCGACCGTCGCAAGGCTATGCTTGAGGACATCGCAGTCCTGACCGGTGGCGTTGTCATCAGCGAGGAGAAGGGTCTGAAGCTCGAGCAGGCTACGCTCGACATGCTGGGCTCCGCCAAGAAGGTGACTATCACCAAGGACGACACGACGATCGTCGGCGGTGCTGGTGCTAAGGAGAACATCCAGGAGCGCGTTAACCAGATCAAGAACGAGATTGCCAACACCAAGAGCTCTTACGACAAGGAGAAGCTGCAGGAGCGCCTCGGCAAGCTCAGCGGTGGTGTCGCTGTGCTCTATGTAGGTGCTAACTCCGAGGTGGAGATGAAGGAAAAGAAGGATCGTTGCGACGATGCACTCTGCGCTACACGTGCAGCCAGCGAGGAAGGTGTTGTAGTCGGTGGCGGTACCACATACATCCGCGCTCAGGAAGAGCTGAAGGATCTCAAGGGCGACAACGCTGATGAGCAGACTGGTATCAACATCGTACGCCGCGCTATCGAGGAGCCGCTGCGTCAGATCGTCTTCAACGCCGGTGGCGAGGGCGCTGTCGTGGTGAACAAGGTTCGCGAGGGCAAGGGCGACTTCGGTTACAATGCCCGTGAGGACAAGTACGAAGACCTGCGTCAGGCTGGTGTCATCGACCCCGCCAAGGTAGAGCGTGTGGCTCTGGAGAACGCTGCTTCCGTAGCAGGTATGTTCCTGACCACTGAGTGCCTCATCTGCGACAAGCCTGAGGAGAAGCCGGCTATGCCAGCCGCTCAGCCCGGAATGATGTAATTGAGACATCGAAATAAAGATACTCATAACCACGAAGAGGTGGCAAGCGATATGCTTGCCACCTCTTTTTTTGTGTCCATACGCAACGACGCTGATTCTATTCATAGGATTTTCCCCGAAAAGAAGTCATCACGATCAGGTCATTTTTTTATTGAATTTACAACTCAAATACCACCAACTATTGAAAAGATTATTCAAACCGCATCACACCCGACTACTGTCATCGAGTCAGCTTATTGATGCCGTAACGCAGCTCTATGACCATATCGTCAACCGATATAAAAACGTTGCTGCAAGAAGGCACTTTTTGCTCGCATAGTTACCACATGTAATTACAAAAACAACACCATCTATGCTTTGAATATTTGACAGTAGCCTTGTACTTTTTCAACAGTCTTGGTGGAGTTTGGGCTCAGCAACCTTATATGACATTGCTGAGCTTCGCGTACTGCATGACAGACGCGGGGATGGGCGAGGCCATCTTCCACTTAATCTGCATCTGACGGCCATAGCTGACACGGCTGTAGGTGTGGCTGATGTAGGTCGTCTTGCCGAGGTAGACGTAACCCATCGTGCGGTATCTGTCGTCGGGAAACTCGCTTTGTTGCCGGACAAACAACAGCGTGTTTTGGCGCTGATGGATGTAGTTTTGACCTGTAGGAGAATCAGGCGAGACCTTGTTTTGTGTGTCCCACTGAAAGACCTCGTCGGTCAGGGCATGGTCGTCATAGTTTGTTGACGAGCCCTCTTCACGGTTCTTGATGATGTCGACATACATTGCTTCCACGTTCAAACTCTTGTTGCGCTCAACGCCCTCACGTACTGACGACTGACGGAGTAGGGTTGAGGTGCCCAATGCCACACGTATCTGATCCCTCGTGTAGATGCCGTGCAGCTTGAGTGGGAAGTCCGAGATGCCGGAGTTGTCGTCCAACTCGAAAGTTGTGCACCGGTTTTTCAGGATGTGCATGAGTACTTCTATTTCGTTACAAGTGATCTCGTCTTTCGCCATGTCATCCATGAAGTCCTGTAGGGAAGCATACTGTCCTGCTCTCTGAAACAAATCGTAATATAGCATCAGCGTCATGCGCTGCTCCTTCCGGCTCAATTCTTCAACGCTGACACGGAACTTTTCTGACGCTATCTTTGAGATGAACGAGAAATAGGAATAGGAATCGGTAGAGAGCCATTTGTTGTGTACAGCCTTTGACAGTTGAGTTTCAAACTTAGAATGCGCAGTTGTCAGTCCGGCTTCGTAGAGATAACTGTTCCACGAGAAGCCATTGTTGTAGATTCGCTCCAATGGCGTCTTGTAGATCTTTACAAAGTTAGCCAGTGTCGGTTTCAGGCCATGATTGTTCTTGAAATCATGGACGAGCCCGATGATTCTGTTTCTGCTGAACTTCCTGATCGCCTGATTGATGTTTGCCAGCACATATTCCTTTGCTTTCGGTTCGAGAGAGATCTGACAATTCAACGGCAGATGAGGGAAGTCGTGGTTGATCTCTTCGGCAACACTCATTGAGGAACGGCCGATGATGGCGCGGAAACGCTCGGTATAGTTGAACTCAGTTCTGCACTCCCCGACGAAGTCCAGTACCGTGACGAACTCTTTGCCTTTGGCATTTCTCAGGCCACGGCCAAACTGCTGTAGGAAGATCGTAAGACTCTCGGTGGGACGCAGAAACAGCACCGTGTCGATTTCAGGTATATCCACGCCCTCGTTGAACATATCCACGACGAAGAGATAGTTGATTCTGCCTGTCTTCAAATCATTGTATAGCGGTGTTCGGGCATAGGCATTCTCGCTTGTCAAGGATGCAGACCTCAATCCGCTGAGCGTGAACTTCGCTGCCATGAACTTGGCGTGTTCCTGACTCACACAGAAGCAAAGCGCCTTGACCTTGTGCTCGTCGGGAAGATATTCTTTCAGTTTGTTGATGATCAGCGTAGCCCGGAGGTCATTGCCCGTGTAGAGTCTTGTCAGTTTAGACACATCGTAATGGCCTTGCTTCCAACTGACTTTTCTGAGATCTACGCAGTCCGTTATCCCGTAGTAATGAAAGGGACTCAGCAACTCGTTGTTGAGTGCCGTGTCCAGTCTTATCTCCGCAGAGATATGTCTGTCGAAGTCCTGCGTGATGTCTTTGCCATCCATACGCTCGGGTGTAGCCGTCAGTCCAAGCAGAATCTTCGGTTTGAACTTGTCAAGGATCTTACGATAGGAATTGGCAGCCACGTGATGCACCTCGTCAATGACGATATAATCGTAATAATCATCAGCCAGTTGCAGCCCGTCGATGCGGTTGTTGACGATGTCTTTCGAGGCAAAGACATGGGCGTAGGACTGCGGAGTGGCGTTCTGACCATACCACAGTTCACCGAAATTATAATCGCCGAGCACCATTCTGAAAGTACTGAGCGACTGCTTGAGGATCTCCTCGCGATGGGCCACGAACAACAATCTCGCGTGTCCATTGTGCTGTTCCTGGAAACGCTTGAAGTCCAATGCGGCGATCACGGTCTTACCCGTTCCCGTGGCAGCTACGACAAGATTCCTGTAGTGGTGATGCACCTGACGGTCGACCTGCAACTTCTCGAGTATGTCATTCTGATAGTCACGCGCATGCATTAAGTCAACTAAGCTAAAGTCAGACGTGATTAAAGGTTCATTCTTCAGTGCAGCAAGTAGACGATTGTCGTCAACGCCGTCGCGGAACACCTCAAACTCCTCGTCATTCCAGTAACTGTCGAACGAGTTCTTTATGGCCGTAATCATCTGTGGCAGCTCCATCTGTGTCACCTTCACATTCCACTCCTTGCCGGTGGTCATGGCGACATTCGAGAGATTGGAAGAGCCAATATATGCCGTATGCAAGCCAGAGTTGCGAAGGAAAAGATATGACTTGGCATGGAGACGGTCGGCATTGCCGTTGAATGAGATCTTGATGGTGGTGTTGGGCAATGCAGCCAACCTCTTGACAGCCTTGAAGTCGGTGGCTTGCATGTAGGTGGTGGTAACAATCTTCAAGCTATGACCTTTGCCGGTATATTCCTTCAGCACATCCATCAGCGGATTGATTCCCGACAATTTGATAAACGACACGACGAAGCAGATCTCGTCGGCAGTCTGTATTTCCTTCTTCAGTTCACTCAGCAGGGATAAGCCCTTACCGGTGAACAGACTGCTATGGAGCATACTCGACGTGGGGCGGACATCGGCCAGATGCTGCTCTATGTCGGAATAATCATTTTTCGACTTGTCGATGACAGCAGTGAGAATTTGGTTCTGCGCATCTATGAGATTGTCATCTTTAATACAGAAATCAAAGGATAGCTGCTTGATGATGGAGTTGGCAATGTCAATACCCTTCTGTAAATCACGGTCGTCATCGCCAAGCTGATTGAAGAGTTGCTTGATGAGCGCATGGAGATATTGCGAGAGATACTCTGCAATATTGCTTTTGTCGATAGGCTTCTTGCCAATGTAGTATTTACATTGGTCCATCTCGTCCAGCTTCCTTTTGAAGAACCTGTTGATGATCTGCTCGTATATACCTAATTCCATTGCTGCTTATAAAGATTGTATATACGTGCAAAGATAATATGTTTTTTTGTAACTGTCGACACTCACCTTATTTTTTACCGGTTGCAAGGTTACATTATTCTCCATCCCGATTGCGTTCTTATTTGCCTAATATTATGGAAAAGGCAGAGCATACATAGGTTAGTCTTTACTGCTTACTGCTTTCTGCTACTGTTCTGATCACTCTGCACGGATTGCCGACAGCGACCACACCGTCGGGAATGTCGTGGGTCACCACCGATCCGGCGCCAATAGTCGTATTGTTGCCGATGGTCACTCCGGGTAAAACAGTGACGTTGCCGCCAAACCATACGTTGTCGCCGACATGTATAGGCTTCGATTTCCCTACCTGTTGGTTGCGTCGCTCCACATCAATGGGGTGAATGGCGGTGTAGAAATTGCAGTTAGGTCCGATGAAGACATTGTCGCCGAAAGTCACCTCTGCCTCGTCAAGCACCGTGAGATTGTAGTTGGCAAAGAAATGCTTGCCCACCTTGATATTGAAGCCAAAGTCGCAATATATCGGTGTGTTGACGTGTAAGCCCTCACCAGCAGCGCCAAAGAACTTGGCAATGCGCCGGTTGCGCTCGTCGATTTGACTTGGCGGCATTTGGTTGATTTCAAAGATTTTCTGCTGACTGCGTCGCAGGCTCTTTATCAGTTCCGGGGCATTGGCTTGGTACCAATTACCGCTTTTCATCTGCTGAAAGACGTCTTCCTTTTCCATATTTCCCTAAAGATTGCACCACAATAGTCTTTGACTTTCGTATAAATTAAAATTTAACCATGCAGAAAAACAACGTACCTGAGTGGTGCTAACAAAGCCGCAATTCATCAGCACGGCACGGCAAAGGTACGAATAAAAACTGAGAGGCTGACGTCTTCGAGCGGACTATTTACCTTATCATTGTCTTCGCGTGATCTCAACAATATACATTCTACTTGGAAAATCATTGTCTTGTTCTGTCGTTTGGATAATATTTTGTACTTTTGCTCCACAATTAATAATAAAGTAAAAGAATAGAAAGATAAAGCATCATGCTGAACAAGATTTGCAATTTCATTTCAAAGTATATGGCAGGAATCGTCATTGTGGTAGCAGCGATGGCGCTTTTGTTACCGGCATCATTCAACTGGATTTCAACCTCGTGGATCACGCCGTTGCTTGGACTGGTCATGTTCGGCATGGGACTGACCTTGGATCCACACGACTTCAAGGTAGTCTTCACTCGTCCAAAGGACATCATCATCGGCAGCCTGGCCCAATTCATCATCATGCCGTTGACCGCCTTCCTGCTGTCGCGCGTCTTTGGTCTGAGCGATGAACTGGCTATTGGTGTCATCCTTGTCGGCTGTTGTCCCGGCGGTACCGCCTCAAACGTAATGACCTATTTGGCCAAGGGTGACCTCGCGCTGTCGGTGGGCATGACCACGGTCAGCACGGTGCTGGCTCCTTTTCTCACGCCACTACTCATCTTGCTCTATGCCGGTGAGCGTGTGCACGTCAATGCTCTTGGCATGTTCCTGAGCATCATTGAAGTAGTCATTTTGCCCATCATCTTGGGCTTTGTCTTCAAGAAACTGTTTCCAAGACAGACGCAACGACTATCAGCTTATCTGCCAGCTTTCTCCTCAGTGATGATTGCGCTGATCGTCGGTATCATCGTCAGTGCCAATGCTCCGAAACTGCTTACGGGCGGCTTGCTCATCGTGCTCGTCGTGGTGTTGCACAACATTTGCGGCTTGAGCATGGGTTATCTCGTCGGTCGTGCGCTCCGTTTGTCTCACAAGAAATGCTCAGCGATCTCCATAGAAGTAGGCATGCAAAACTCCGGTCTCGCCAGTTCATTGGCTGCCGTTCACTTTGCCATGTATCCGATGGCTACCGTCCCCGGTGCCGTTTTCTCTGTGTGGCATAATGTCAGCGGTGCCGTCGTCGCCAAGATCTACGCCAAGCAGCAAGAGAAAAAGGAGAAGGCAGAACAATGAAAGAAGACATAGAATCACAAAAAACTCGTGTGACCCTAAAGTCGCACGAGTTTTTTTGTTACCTATATAAATAGTTTTTTGTTATCTATATAAATAAGGTGTAAGCGCAAATATCGGATACAGCATGTAAGCAATGGCGGTGATTTGTGTTAAACCTTTGTCGTTATTCTTCTTCCCGCTTCTCGATGTCCTGCATCAACTTCACGGCGTCGACATACTGCTCGATGCCCTGGGCCACTTCTTGCGCAGCCTTCATGGCAAGTACGACGGTTTGTGGGCGGTGCACGACGTCGCCACCGGCAAAGACACCACGGCGTGTAGTCATGCCAAAGGGACGTTCCTGTATCTTGACATAGCCTTTCTCGTCGACCTCGATGCCATCTGTGGTAGACACAATGCGGTTGGCAGGGCGCGAGCCGATGGCCAGGAAAATGCGGTCAAAGGGCTCTTCGCGGTCACCATCGTCGGTGTGTATGGTCACGCTGCCCAGTCTGCCGGGCTCACCGGCAATAAACTCCGTGACGCTGGACTTCCACCAGAACTTTACGCCCTCTTTGACGGCTTCGTCATATTCGCTTTGTATGGCAGGCATCTCTTCCTGCGTGCGTCGGTAGATGACCGTCACTTCGGCACCCAAGCGAATGGCAGTGCGGGCAGCATCCATGGCAACGTTGCCGCCGCCGATGACGCCGACACGTTCTTCGGCACGCAACGGCACCATATTGCGGGCGATGGCACCTTCCTGGTAAGCGTTGAACTGATGGAGCAAGTAGGTCGACTGGCTCACACCGTGGAGCTTGGCTCCCGGCACGTCGTCCATGTTCTGTGGCACAGCGGTTCCCGTGCCCATGAAGATGGCGTCGAAGCCATGCGCGAAGAGATAGTCGACGGTGATGCCGTTCTCGCCCACCATGGTGTTGGTGATGAAGTTGACACCGAGCTCGGCAATCTTTTCGATCTCTGCTCTTACCACCGCCTTGGGCAGACGATATTCGGGAATGCCGAACATCAGCACGCCGCCGGGTTCCTCAAGTCCCTCGTAGATCGTCACGGCGAAACCTTTGCGGGCCAGATTGCCCGCAACGGTGAGTCCGGCAGGTCCCGATCCGATGACGGCGATATTGCCACGCGTCTTTTGTGGCAGCTTTTCGCGTTGCAGGCGCATCTGTGTGTCGAAGTCAGCGATGAAAGCCTCAAGGCTGCCGATCTTCACGGGGTTGCCTTTCTTGTTGAGCACGCAGTGACCCTGGCATTGCTTCTCGTGTGGGCAGACGCGCCCGCAGATTGCCGGCAGGTTCGACGTCTCGTTGATGATGGCCATAGCGTCTCCGAGGTTGCCCTTGGAGAGTTGATGGATAAACGAGGGAATGTCATTGCCGATGGGACAGCCCTTGCGGCACATTGGCACCTTGCAGTGGAGACAGCGCTTGGCCTCAGTGATCGCTTCCTGCATCGTCAGGGGCTGCGGTGTGCTATAGTCGATTTGCTCTTTCTTCATGTTACTACGATGTTTGTAGAGATTGGTTGTGGTTATTAAAAAGCTTGTTTTGTCAGATAGACTTTACAAAAGTACGTATTATATCCTTATACATTATAATATTCATTAAAAAATTAAATAAGATTAACCTCAAGACGAGATGAAGTGACTATTCACCGAATACAGGCGAAAGGCAGGAAAATAAAAAGCTAACGCAGCAAAAGTCTACTTCTGACGAATCTCTACTTATTGACTTCTCCATCGGTAGTGACATCATCCACCGTTAGGGCAGGGTTTATCCCTGCCCTAACCCCGCAAAAGATATGATTTAACCGATATGGTTACGTCTTACTTGACTTTGAAGTGAAACCAATCGATGTCTACCTTTCCGCCAAGCTGCCGGGTGGCATAGTTGTAGATGCCAAAGCGTGTGCCCATGAAGAAGCGACGGTAGTCGAAGACGAGTTTGAAGCCGCTCAAAACCGTTGTCCAATGCTTGCCGTCGAGACTGTAGGCCAGTGTGGCCACATCTTTGTGGAGACGGAAATCAGCACTCACCTTCAAGTAGACGATGTTCTGTGACAGGGCCTTGCGGTAGACTTCGTGACGATGATCGGCAAGGACATGGAGATCCTTTGGCTCCATCTCCACAGAGTCCGTCGAGGCCACGATATATTTCTTACCCTTTTCTTTCACTACGGAGAGCAGGGCGGCATCGTTCTGAAAGGCGCAGAAGCCTGCCACATCGCCATCCTGCATCTTGCTGACATCCATGCGGATGATGCCCTCGCTCTGTGGTCCCATCATGCGAGTGGTCAGCGTATTGCGAGCCATGAAGATGTTGGGAGCCACAGTGGCCGTATGCAGACGCAGCCAGCCACGGCGCTCGGTGAGCGACCAGACGTTGTCGACGGGGTTGTGGTTCCACTGCCAGTCGAGGCTCAGTGTAGACTTGTTGAACTCATCGCTGTTGACGATGCTGGTCTTCTTATTGCCCGCAAAGGGTACCTCCATCGTTGCGGGCACATAGTCCACCTTCGGCCAGCCGTCGGTCCAACGGACAGGAGAGAGCGTCGGCACGCGGCCTATGCCGCCACGATCCTGGAAGATCAGCGCAAACCAGCGGCCGTCTGGTGTGTCTACTATCGTGCCCTGACCGACACCGCCGAAGCCGCTGAACTCCGTCTCAAGCATCACTCGCTTGGTATATGGGCCTTGGATGTCTTTTGCGCGGTAGACGACTTCGCGGCGCGGATGGCCGTTGGTCCAGGAAATCATCTGCAAGTAGTAGTGTCCGTCGTGCTTGATGACACGAGAACCTTCGAGGAGTCCCTTCTCCTCACTGTCGCGCTGGAAGAGCTGGCGGTGAGAGCCTTCCACGACCTGCTTGAGATCACGGCTGAGCTCCACCATCTCGCCGGTAGCATAGAAGACATACGCACGGTCGTCATCGTCGAAGAACAGCGTGGCGTCGTGGAAATGGGGCAACCGGCTGACGAGTGTCCACGGACCTTCAGCCTTCTTGGCCGTCATGATATACGTCTCGCCTCCGGGATTGTCATTGGGTGCGAAGAGTGCATAAAACCGTCCTTTGTGATACTTCAGCGAGGTGGCCCACTGCCCGCGGCCGTAGACGGTGCCCTGCTCCATATTATATTTAGGCGAGTCAGTGAGTTTGTCGAAGAGATAGCCCACCGTCTGCCAGTTGACAAGGTCGCGCGAGTGCATGATGGGACCGCCTGGCATGAGGTGCATCGTCGTCGAGACCATGTAGTAGTCGCTGCCCACACGGATCAAGTCCATGTCGGGCACGTCCGACCAGATGACGGGATTGGAGAACATTGCGGTCTGCGAAGCTTCGTGATTCACGATTTTGCCCATGGGCTTCTTTACCGTCTGCGTTGCCATCATGGGCTGAGACAGTGCAGCGAGAAGCAGAAGGGCTGGGATTGTTTTTGTTTTCATTGATTTGTCTGTTTCTAATCTGCTTGATTCATGAACATTCAGTTCTTCTTTGTAGAACATGGAATTGCCATGAATTAACCACGAATTGTTCACAACGATTATGTTGATAGTAATTCATGGTCAATTCATGAACATCCATGTAAAAGATATATACATGAAACAAACAGCTAATTTATTTAGTCTTTATTGTTATTTTCTCTAACACCACACCCGGGTCGAGCGGTTCGAAGACGAGGCGATGGATGCCGTCGCTCAGCTGTTGCAGCGGCAGCGTGACCTGCTTTTCAACGATGCGGCGGGCTACCGTTGGGTAGTAGATGCTGTAAATATTCTCCGGCTTCTCATTGAGGTTGGCGTTGAAGTTCACCGTTTTACCCTTGCCGTCGAGGCTCACGCGGTAGCGCAGTCCACCCTGGTTGAGGAAGTCGAGCGTGCATTTCGTTGTCACGGTGATGGTCACGCTGTCGGTGGGTTGAATACCACGGAAGCGATACTCCAGTTGTGCGCCGTTGACCGATGCTGTAGTTGGGCGCAGCGTCATGGCACCGAGCGACGGTCCCATGAATGGGATGTCGATCCAGCGTGCACCTTTTCCGTCGCGCTTGCTAAAGTAGTGTTCGGCCTCCAAAACCACTTTGTCTCCCTTGGCATCGATGATCCAGCTGTCGGTACGTGGCTTCACCTGATAGAGTTTCGGCAGCATGTCGTGGGGGAAGTTGTCGTTCCAGATGGTGTATCCGATGTGTTTCTGGATCATCATGCCGTTCCATTTGCCTCCTGCAATATTGTGATTGTAGGCAGCACAGAGCAGAGAGTCACGACGGAAGTCGTGGCGGCAGCGCTCCGCCCACGTGTTGGCATCGGGGTTGCCCTGCTCATAGAGCTGATGATTCATGGCTTGGGCATAGTACATGTCGTAGAGATTGGCCATTGCCTGCACGGGGAAGAGAATGAGTTCCTGGTAAGCGTCGCGACAACTCTCGGGCAGAGCAGTGTATTGGCGTAGGGCGTCACGCTCCAAGGCAGCGTAGTCGCTGACCACCTTCTCCCATTCGCCATCCTTCAGACTGTAGGTCTTGGCGTCGAGCATCTCCGCTGTGCAGCGTCCGGCATACTTGTATTGCAGGTTAAGAATACGCGCGGCCTCCGCAGCCTGCTCCTCGCCGAAGGCAGCCGCACAGAAGCGGCGGGTGTGATCCAAGAGGTTTTCTGTGGTGTAGGCAGTGGGGTTCCATGCCATGTCGATGAAGAGCTGGATGGGGTATTCCATCGGTTTGAGATCACCGACATTGAGGATCCACAGCCGGTCGATACCGTTTTCGGCAGCTAACGTCAGCTGTTCCCACATATTCTGAATGGGCGTCACGTTGATCCACTTCGAGTTTCTCGGAGCCCCCACATAGTCGACATGATAGTAGAGTCCCCATCCGCCTTTGCGGTTGCGCTCTTTTGGCGTAGGCACACGACGTACGTCGCCCCAGTTGTCATCACAGAGCAGCAGTGTCACATCGTCGGGCACACGCAGTCCGGCATCGTAGTAGTCCATCACCTCTTTGTAGAGAGCCCATACCTGTGGCACCTCGTTGGCCTTCTTGCCACGCTCTTTCTCGATGATGCGTCGCTGGTTGCGGATGATTTTCTCCATGAGCTGAATGTTTGTGTTCTCGCTCATGGCCATGTCGCCGTCGCCGCGCATGCCGATGGTGACGATGTCTTCCGTATTTTTGTTGCGGCGTACGCCACCTGCCCAAAAGGCGTCTAAGGCCTTCTGGTTCGTGGCATAGTTCCACTGTCCGCCTGCTGCCTCACGTGAAGCGCGGTCTTGCGGCTCTACATTCGGGTCGTCGGTGTGGTTGTGCCATTCCTTTTGTGAGCGGCACATCGGCTCGTGATGTGAGGTGCCGATGATGATGCCACGGTCGTCAGCAGTCTTGCTGTTCAGTGCGTCGTCGGCATAGAAGGCCCAGCCCCACATGGCCGGCCACATGAAGTTTGCCTTTAATCTGAGCAACAACTCAAAGACGCGGTCGTAGAAACGATGGTCGCCGTAGTTTGTGCCATAGGTGTTTTTCACCCATGTCGTCAGGCAGGGAGCCTCGTCGTTGAGGAAGATGCCGCGATATTTTACCCTTGGAGAAGGCTGGTATTGACGGCCGTTGCTATATATAATATGGTCTTGGTGCTTCACGGGAACATCAGCCCACCAGTACCACGGCGACACGCCCATCTCGCGACAGAGCTCATAGATGCCGTAGATGGTGCCGCGCTTGTCTGAGCCGACGATGACGAGGTCGCCGTCGACAACGTCGATGAGATAGCTCTCCCATTGACCGCGCAGTTTCCTGACGTCGATTTTATGGGCTTTGACGATGTTGCTGATCATTTTACTCTTGCCGAGCGTGCCGGCGATGATGTGTCCGTGTCCCGGCTGATTGGCTGATGAGACGACAAGTACGGGTGCTGCTTTACCGCAGACTCGCCCAATGTCAGCACTGAGATCGCGTGCTGCCAGTCTGACGCCCGTCCAGTCTGTGGTGTCCACCACGATAGCGGCAGGTTGCTGTCCAGGCTTGGCAATGTAAAAATCATTGGCACTGGCCAGTAGAGGAAAAAGAGAGAATAAGAATAGTAGGATCTTGTTCATATTGCTTATAAAAGATTATCTAATGCCAAAAACGGCATACGACTTCCCGGGTTGGGTGTCGATGTCATATTCATATACGCGCGGAATCTTCACCTCTTGAAGTTTTTGTGTGTGGATGAGCGGCTTCCTGACTACGGCAGGAGCAAACAGCGCATTGGGGCAAGCACCTTTGGCTTCCCGCAGTCCCTGGCCTTTCAGAGGCTGATAGGAGCGCAGGCGCAGCACGCCGCCGATGGTAGAGGTGATGGTGGCTGATTTAAGCTTGCCGTCGCTCCACTGTTCACTGACGACGAAACCACCACGGGTTCTGATACCCTTCACGCTTCCCTCGTGCCAGGCAGCAGGCAGTGCTGGCAAGAGATGCACGGCACCGTCGTGACTCTGTACCAGCATCTCGGCGATGCCAGCGGTGAAACCAAAGTTACCGTCAATCTGAAAGGGCGGATGCGCATCGAAGAGATTGGGATAGACACGGCCGTTGGGATACTGCCGTTGCAGTGAGTCGCAAGGTAGCAGGTGCAGCAGGTTGTTGATGATTTGCAGCGCATGATCGCCGTCGAGCATACGTGCCCAGAAGTTGATCTTCCATCCTAAGCTCCATCCCGTGGCCATGTCGCCGCGCTGGAGCAGGGTGGTGTGAGCGGCGCTGAAGAGCTCAGGATGGCTGAAAGGCGAAATCTGATTGCTCGGGTACAGCCCGTAGAGATGAGAGATATGGCGGTGCTCGTCTTTCGGATTGTCACCGTCTTGCAGCCATTCTTGCAGTTGGCCGTAGCGACCTACTTGCATGGGAGGCAGCAAAGCGAGCTTCTCTTGTGCCTCGTGGCGGAATGTCGTGTCGGTACCGAGGATTTCTGAAGCCCTGATAGCCGAGGACAGTGCGTCGAAAGCAATCTGGTTGTCCATCGTGCAACCCGCTGTCACGGACGTGCGTTTACCCATTGGGCCGTGCTCAGGACTGACAGACGGAGAGAGGAGAAACGCTTTGTGAATGTTGAATGTTGAATGATGAGTGTTGAATGAAATACAGCAAGAGTCGAGAGAAGTGCTACCAGAGTTGAAAGTTGAAAGTTGAGAGTTGAACTGATAGAGCGAATCTGTGGGCACGATCTGGCCATAGTCCATCAGGAAGCGGGCGGCGGAGCGGAGAACAGGATACCACTGACGTAGGAAACTCTTGTCGCCCGTGAAGAGATAGTGTTGCCACAGATGCGTCGTCAGCCACGCTCCACCGCAGGGAAACATGCCCCAGTAAGCACCGTCGATCGGGCCGGCAACACGCCAGATGTCGGTGTTGTGATGAGCTATAAAGCCACGGCAGCCATACATTGTCTGTGCGGTTTGGGCACCCGTCTGGCTGAGATCGTGGATGAGAGAGAAGAGAGGGGGCAGGGTAGAAGTGAGGTTGGTCACCTCTGCCGGCCAGTAGTTCATCTCGGTGTTGATGTTGATGGTGTACTTGCTGTCCCACGGAGCGAAGCGTTCCTTGTTCCAGATACCTTGCAGGTTGGCTGCCTGTCCGCCCGGGCGCGACGATGAGAGCAGAAGGTATCGGCCATATTGAAACATCAGCGTGACGAGGCGTGTGTCCTGCTGCTGTGGGTATTGCTTGAGCAAAACGTCAGTAGGAATTGTTTTGTCTTGTGGTTTCGCAGCGTTGATGCTTAAGCCAACCGTGTTGAAAAGAGGTTGGTAGACAGCAAGGTGTGCACGCAGTTGCCGGGCATAGTCGCCAGCGAGTGCCTGCTCCAAGGCCTGCTGAGCCTTTTCTTCCGCGTCACCGCTGATGTCGTGATAGTTGACGAAATTCGTGGCAGCGGTCAGATAGATGGTAACGGAGGTGGCATGAGTGATGCTCAGACGATCGTCTTGACTCATCGTTTTGCCGTCGGTTTTCACAGCCACCTTACACACGGCATGCAGTCCGGCCTTTACGCCTTCCTGTTCTTCACCTTGACAGACCATCGACAGTTGCTGTCGCTGAGCCTCTACCTTGTGGTTGAGGATTGAGGAAAGCGAGACACTGAAGTGCAAGGCACCTTTTCGCGAAGCCTGAAGATGCACCGCCATGAAGCGTTGTGCAAAAGAAGTGAAGACCGTGCGCTTGATTTTCACACCGTCTTGAACGAAAGTTGTGGTATTAACCGCTTGCTCCAGAGACAGAGAGCGATGGTAGCTGTTGTCACCAGAGAGCTTGGCCGATGCTTTGAGCTGGCGTTTATTTCCCTGCCCTTCCGTAGACATGTCAATGAGCAGCGAGCCCAGCGGCAAGAAGCGCATACCGTTCTTTCCGGTGAAGAAGTTGCGGTTGATGACACCCTCGGCCTGTTCCTCCTTACCATGACGAATCAGCTCGCGCACACATTGCAAGGAATCTTTGGCACGTGGCGCATCGTTGTTGTAAGGTGATCCGGACCAGAATGTAGTCTCATTGAGGTCGATACGCTCGTGCAAAGTACCGCCGTAGACCATCGCCCCGATGAATCCGTTGCCTAAGGGCAGTGCTTCCCACCAGTTTCGGGCGGGTTGCTGATACTCCAAAAGCAACCTTTCGTGGATAGAAGGGTTCGTACTCCAACTCTGAAGACAGATGAGCAGGAGTGAAGAGAGTATCAGAAAATACCCTTTGGTTTTGGTTTGCCAAGTATAGATAGAAGGAAATAGCTTTACCATCATGAGTTGTTTTCAGTTATTTCTGCAAAGTTACGCATTTTGTCTCAATGTTTATTTGCCAAACGTTTCATTTTGCTTGTTATTTGTTGCAGATGAAATGTATTTTTGCTCTTTTGTTAGTTTCCTTTGTCAATATCCGAACAGTATTTTGCATATTCGTTATTTTTGTGTTACTTTGCAGCAAGAAAAGAATTAAAGAGTAGAAGCATCGATGAAAGCGGTACTCACGATCACAGGTTCAGACAGTTGTGGCGGTGCCGGCATACAGGCCGACATCAAGACGATCAGTCAGTTGGGTGGCTATGCCCTCACGGCCATTACGTCCATCACGGTTCAGAATACGTTGGGTATTCAGAACTATTACGACTTGCCCCCGGAGACTGTTCGGGGACAGGTGGAGGCCGTCATCAATGATGTGGAACCCAATGTTGTGAAGGTGGGACTGATCCGCACACTTGCCACGCTCAACGTCATTGTCGACTTGTTGCAGAAATATCGTCCCGACAGCATCATCTATGATGCCGTTGTGCGCACAGCTCAGGGCGAGCAGTTGATACCCGATGATGTTCACGACATGATAGTCCGGCGCCTGCTGCCCCTATGTACTGTAGTGATTATCGGCAAGGAACAGTCCATCAGCAAGTTGCCCGATTCGATACATACGATCGCTATCGACGACAATCCCCAGCACGGTTACGCCAACGGCTTTTCCTCAGCTCTGGCTTGTTTTGTCAGCCAGGGACTGTCAGTGGCCGAAGCCAAGGGTAAGGCCCTGGCTTTCGTAAACGCCCAGTCAGCCACAGTCTCAGATGCTACGGGGCGCTGTGGCGAGCTTTATCGGTTGTTTCTCGAAGCGATCGCCGAGCGGGGTGACGAGTATCACGACATCAACTATTATGCCGATCACCTCAACGTCAGTGCCCGCTACCTGGCGCAGGTCACCCATCGGGCTGTGGGGCTCACCCCAAAACAGATTGTAGATAAGGAGATGACACGTATCCTACAGTCAGCATTGCTCTCGTCGGCACAGCCACTTCAGCAGTTGGCATACGACCACGGCTTCACCTCCCAGCAGCATTTCACCAAGTTCTTCAAGAAGCAAACGGGGCTGACGCCAAGCCAATACCGTGCGGAGGTCAAACGGAAGGCAGAAGAGAGATAAAAGCAAGTGAATATTGAACAGTTAGAAAACAGGATAAACAAAACAACTAAAGGTAAAGAAACAATGGAAAATGACAGACAAACTTTGAACCGCAACTTGGCACAGATGCTCAAGGGCGGTGTGATCATGGACGTGACAACGCCTGAGCAGGCAAAGATCGCGGAAGAGGCAGGAGCGTGTGCCGTCATGGCGTTGGAACGCATCCCCGCAGATATCCGTGCCGCAGGCGGCGTGGCCCGCATGAGCGATCCGAAGATGATCAAAGGTATCCAGGCTGCTGTGAGCATCCCGGTGATGGCCAAGTGCCGTATCGGACATATTGCCGAGGCTCAGATCTTGCAGGCTATCGACATCGACTACATTGACGAGAGTGAGGTACTTTCCCCCGCCGATGATGTCTATCACATCGACAAGACTCAGTTCCGCGTGCCCTTTGTCTGTGGCGCTCGCAACCTGAGCGAGGCTCTGCGCCGTATTGCCGAGGGTGCGACGATGATCCGTACCAAAGGTGAGCCGGGTACCGGTGATGTGGTTCAGGCCGTGCATCACATGAGACTGATGCAGAGTCAGATTCGTGACCTCGTCGCCAAGCGTCCCGATGAGCTCTTTGAGGCCGCCAAGCAACTGCAGGCACCTTACGACTTGGTGAAATATGTCCACGACCATGGCAAGTTGCCAGTGGTGAACTTCGCTGCCGGTGGTGTGGCAACGCCAGCCGATGCTGCCCTGATGATGGAGTTGGGCGCAGAAGGTGTGTTCGTTGGCAGTGGCATCTTCAAGAGCGGCAACCCACGCAAGCGTGCCGCCGCTATCGTCAAAGCCGTCACCAACTACAACGATCCGAAGGTGCTGGCAGAGATCAGTGAGGATCTTGGCGAGGCCATGGTGGGCATCAACGCCGACGAGATACAGCTATTGATGGCAGAGAGAGGTAAATAAGCAATAGGAGACAGCGTCTATGAAAAAACGTATTGCTGTGTTGGCGCTGCAAGGTGCCTTCATTGAGCATGAGAAGATGTTGCAGCGGCTTGGTGCTGATGTCTTTGAGATCAGAGAGAAAGACGACTGGCAACAGCCAAAAGACGGACTTGTCATCCCCGGCGGCGAGAGCACGGTGATGGTCAAGCTGCTTGTGGAGTTAGGCCTTCACGATGAGATTCGCAACGACATCGTTGCCGGTCTTCCTGTCTTCGGCACTTGTGCGGGCCTCATCCTCCTTTCGGCACACGTGCGTCAGCACGAAGGCGAGGAGGCCGAGCCTATGTCCGGTGCATTGTCGACCATGGACATCACCACGTGCCGCAATGCTTACGGTCGTCAGCTGGGCAGTTTTGCCACAGAAGCCGACGTGGAAGGCGTGGGTAAGGTGCCCATGACGTTCATCCGAGCTCCGTTTATCGAGTCGGTGGGACCCAAGGCTGAGGCATTGGCAAGCGTCGACGGGCATGTCGTCGCGGCCCGTCAGGGCAATCAGCTCGTCACTGCTTTTCATCCCGAGCTCACCGATGACACCCGTGTGCACGAGGCGTTTCTGAAGATGATATAGAGAGAACAGGAGCTATAGAGGCAATAGAAGCTATAGAAACTATAGAAGCAATAGAGGCCATAGAAGCTATAGAAGCCACGAAAGCCGACAGGCTTTAACAAATAAAATACCCCAAAGCCGCTCAAATGCTGCTTTGGGGTATTGCTTTTCTCCCCCCTTGGGGGGAGTTAGAGAGGACCTCCCATTCTCCCCTTTTTGAGGGAAGTTAGAGAGGGCCTCCTTTTTCTTAGATGATCTCACTCCAGTCTTCCTTCGACTTGCGAACGTAAGCCATATAGCGGCGCTTAGCGCTCTTCTCGGTCTCGTCGAAGAGCTCGTCGGCCTTGTCAGGGAATGCCTTCTTCAGAGAAGAGAAGCGGACCTCACCCATGAGGTAGTCCTTGAACTTATCCCAGTTAGGCTCCTTGGAGTCGAGCTGGAATGGGTTCTTGCCCTGCTCTGCAAGACGCGGATCGTAGCGCCACAAGTGCCAGTATCCGCAATCCACAGCGAGAGCCTCCTCATGCTGTGAGCGCCCCATGTTACGCTTGTCGGCCTTAGAGCCCTTGATACCGTGGTTGATACAAGGAGCGTAAGCGATGACGAGTGACGGGCCTGGGTAAGACTCAGCCTCACGGATAGCCTTCAGAGTCTGCGCATTGTCGGCACCCATAGCGATCTGGGCGACATAGATGTAGCCGTAGGTGGTCTCCATCAGACCCAGATCCTTCTTGCTCACGCGCTTGCCACTGGCTGCGAACTGAGCGATAGCACCCAGAGGAGTAGCCTTGGAAGACTGACCACCGGTATTGGAGTACACCTCAGTGTCGAGCACGAGGATGTTGACATCCTGTCCCTGAGCCAGTACGTGGTCGAGACCACCGTAGCCGATATCGTAAGAGGCACCGTCACCACCGATGATCCACTGTGAGCGCTTCACGAGATAGTGCTCCAGCGGCTGCAGTTCCTTGCAGAACGGGCAGCCAGCCTCAGCGCCCTTGTCGATCAGCGGCTTCAGCTCAGCGGCGGCAACCTTAGAGCCATCGGCATTGTCCTTCTCCTCAATCCACTTCTGAGCGGCAGTCTTGAAGTCATCGGGAGTGTGCTCGCCGGCCATCGCCTCGTTGAGCAATACGGTGATACGCTCCTTCATCTTCTTGTTGGCAAGGTTCATGCCCAAGCCAAACTCACAGAAGTCCTCGAACAGAGAGTTGTTGAAGGCAGGGCCCTGTCCCTTTTCGTTCTTGCAGTAAGGAGTAGAAGGAACAGATGCTGAATAGATAGATGAGCAACCCGTAGCGTTGGCGATCATCTCACGATCACCGAAGAGCTGGGAGATGAGCTTCACATAAGGAGTCTCACCGCAGCCTGCACATGCGCCTGAGAACTCGAAGAGCGTCTGAGCGAACTGAGAGTTCTTCGGACTCTGCTGGATGTCTACGAGATCCTGCTTAGACTTCACGTTCTTGACGAGGTACTGCCAGTTAGCGGCTTCCTTCTTCATCTGCTCGTTGTCAGGATCGAACGGCATCATCTTCAGAGCCTTCTCCACCTCACCGGTTTCCTTGTTCTTCTTGCCCGGGCAGACATCGGCACAGTTGCCGCAGCCAAGGCAGTCGAGCACAGACGTCTCGATACGGAACTTCATGCCCTTGAGGGCTTTCGGAGCCAGCATGTCGACGGTCTTGCCATCGAAGCCGGCAGCTTCCTTCTCATCCATGACGAACGGACGAATGCAGCCGTGAGGACAGCAGAAGGCACACTTGTTACACTGGATACAGTTGTCAGGATTCCAGACAGGAACGAAGGCTTCCACGCCACGCTTGTCATAAGCGGCAGTACCCACTTCCCAACGTCCGTCAACGGTGTTGTGCTTGACGAAGTCTGAAACCTTGAGCAGGTCGCCGGCCTGAGCGTTCATCGGGCGAACCAGCTCCTTGACGAATGCGGGTGCGTCGTCCTCGGCCTCCTGATCATCAGACAGATTAGCCCATGCAGGGTCGACCGTCAGCTCTTTGTACTCACCGCCGCGGTCAACGGCAGCATAGTTCTTGTCGACCACATCCTGGCCTTTCTTGCCGTAGGACTTCACGATGAAGGCCTTCATCTGCTCGACGGCGAGGTCGATAGGAATCACCTTGGTGATACGGAAGAAGGCAGACTGCAGGATGGTGTTGGTGCGGTTGCCCAGACCAATCTCCTGACCGATCTTCGTAGCGTTGATGTAGTACACCTTGATGTGGTGCTTAGCGAAGTAGCGCTTCACCTTGTTGGGGATGAAGTTCACCAGCTCGTCGCCGTCGAAGATGGTGTTGAGCAAGAATGTGCCATTGTCGCGCAGACCACGTGTGACGTCGTACATGTGGAGGTAAGCCTGCACGTGGCAAGCCACGAAGTTAGGCGTGTTGACCTGATAAGCGCTGTGGATAGGCTCGTCGCCGAAGCGCAGGTGAGAGCAGGTGAAGCCACCGGATTTCTTGGAGTCGTAGGAGAAGTATGCCTGGCAATACTTGTTGGTGTTGTTACCGATGATCTGCACCGAGTTCTTGTTGGCACCGACCGTACCGTCAGAGCCCAAGCCATAGAACTTAGCCTCGAAGAGTGAGTCGCCACCCATTGGGATCTCCTCGACCTCTGGCAGAGAGGTGAAGGTGACATCGTCGATAATGCCTACGGTGAAGTGGTTCTTCGGCTCGGGGAGTTCCAGATTGTTGAACACGGAGATGATCTTGGCTGGTGTGGTGTCGGAAGAACCGAGACCATAGCGGCCGCCAACGATGAGCGGCTTGCGCGGATCGTCATAGAGTGCGCTCTTGACGTCGAGATAGAGAGGCTCTCCCTCAGCTCCCGGCTCTTTGGTGCGGTCGAGCACAGCGATGCGCTTCACGGTGTCAGGGATAGCCTTGCGGATAGCCTCGACAGAGAACGGACGATAGAGGTGTACGGCCACCATACCTACCTTCTTGCCCTGCTTGGTCAGGTAGTCGATAGCCTCGCGGGCAGCCTCTGTGGCAGAACCCATCAGTACGATGATGTTCTCAGCATCCTTGGCGCCATAGTAGTTGAAGAGATGATACTCGCGGCCGGTGATCTTGGAAATCTCGGCCAGATGCTTCTCCACGATCTCCGGCACCTTGTCGTAGTAGGCGTTGCAGGCCTCGCGGTGTGTGAAGAAGGTCTCAGGGTTCTCAGCGGTACCACGTGTGTCAGGGCGCTCAGGGCTCATGGCACGGTCGCGGAAGCGCTTGATCCACTCAGGGTTGACGAGGGGACGGATGTCCTCCATGTCCATGGCCTCTATCTTGTGGTACTCATGAGAGGTGCGGAAGCCATCGAAGAAGTTGATGAAAGGAACCGAGCTTTCCAGTGTGGAGAGATAAGGCACGGCAGAGAGGTCCATGACCTCCTGGACAGAACCGGAGCAGAACATGGCGAAGCCGGTCTGACGGCAGGCCATGACATCCTGGTGATCACCGAAGATACACAGTGAGTGGCTGGCCAGCGTACGTGCGGAAACGTTGAACACGCAAGGCAGCAACTCTCCGGCAATCTTGTACATGTTTGGGATCATCAGCAGCAGGCCCTGGGATGCCGTGTAGGTAGATGTCAGTGCACCGGCCTGCAGTGAGCCGTGAACGGCACCGGCAGCGCCACCCTCAGACTCCATCTCCTGTACGGAGACCGTCTGACCAAACAAATTCTTACGACCCTTGGCAGCCCACTCATCGACGTGTTCAGCCATAGGAGACGACGGCGTGATGGGGTAGATGGCGGCCACCTCAGTAAACATATAGCTTACATGAGCGGCTGCGGTGTTACCATCACAAGTCATGAATTTTTTTTCTTTTGCCATTTTTTGAAAAATAGATAATAAAAAGTTGATAATGTTTTTGCGTATATATATAAATAGGTGTCAGTAGAGCATACCGAGGAGCCATAGTGGTATCTGGTCGCCGTGACCTATTTTCTGATGGTATCGTGCGTAGATCGTGCCGCTGGCGTTGCGGCTTTTGTCTGCCACGAGTGCGTCGCAGACGCGGAAGTGCAGTTTGTTGTCCACGAGATAGCAGTGGTCCTTGTCGCCCTGGTTGACGAGATGGTCCTTCCACAGCGTGTTGACGAAGAAGGTCTCCATGACCTCCTGCGTGCTGCTGGTGATGGGGTAGATGACATACATCAGGTTGGGATTGTGCATCATCACCTTTGAGGGCTTCTTGGGGAACTGCTGTCCGGGATTGTAGATGAGGTTGATCAGCCGGGCGTCGGCAAGGTATTTGATATAGTTCATCACCGTGGCGCGGCTGGTATCTATCTCGTCGGCGAGCTTGCTGATGTTCGGTGCCTGCGGACCATTGAGGGCCAGGAGATAGAAGAGTTTTTTGATCTTGGTGAGGTATTTCAGTTCTATCTGTTTGATGAGCAGGATGTCCACCTCTGTCATCATGTTCATGGTCTTGAGCAGATTCTCCATGAAGTTGCGGTTCTCAAGGAAGAATGGGTAGAAGCCATGATGGAGATAATCGACAAAGTAGGTCGTGGGATCCACTTTCTGCACGATGTCCTTGGCGATGGCCTCATGGTTGCTGACGATCTCATCCAGGTTCAATGGCGCAAAGTGGGTGCGCGCCTTGAGGTTGAGATATTCCCGGAAGGAGAAGCCGCGGAGATTGTAGCTCTTCACCACGCCATTGAGTTCTGGGTTCTCCTCTTTGAGGCGCATGACGCTGGATCCGGTGAAAATGATCTTCAGCTGGGGATATTTGTCGTAGCACTCGCGCAACTCCCGGCTCCAGTTGGGCTGCTTGAACACCTGGTCGATGAGCAGCACCTGGCCACCTTGCCCTACAAACTCACCGGCAAAGTCGGCGATGCCTCGCCCCTGAAAATAGAAGTTGTTCATGTTGACATAGAGGCATCTGTGGTCGTTGCTGCCGAAATGCTCCTTGGCGTATTGCAACAGGAATGTCGTCTTTCCCACGCCACGTGTGCCCTTGATGCCAATGAGGCGGTCGTTCCAGTCAATCTCGTCCATGAGGACGCGTCGGACTGGGGCGTTGGTGTGATCCACCAGATAGGCATGGGTGCGAAAGAAGGATTCCATAGATGTCTTTGATGTCTGTATTGGTTATGCAGTGCAAAGATAGTGATTAATTTTAATTTTGCAAACCATAGATAGCAAAAACTTTTGTTTTTAGCAAATTTTGTACTATCAGGAAGGCGCTACAGGCTGGCAGCATGGGGGTGTGCTCTCTGTGGTCGCCCTGGCTCCGCATGGCATGTTGGCGGTAGAAACAAAAAAAGAGCCTCTCACGATGAGAAGCTCTTCTTGTCGGGGCGACAGGATTCGAACCTGCGACCACCTGGTCCCAAACCAGGAGCGCTACCGGACTGCGCTACACCCCGCATTGCTTTTCTTTTGTCTTTCTTCCGGTTCTCGACAGAGACCGGAACAGTCGATTTCTGATTAGCGGGTGCAAAGGTAAGATAAAAAACTGAAACGACCAAGGGAAATGTGCTTTTTTTTGTGCTGGCAGTAAAAATATAGTTGAACATGATGTTAACATCATATAATTTTTTTATTTTTGCACTTGAATTAAGACGACCGATATTTCTGTACAAGAGTGGATATAGTCTGATAACGCAGTTTACAAGAGAAAGATTAAAGATATGTATATATGAAAAGACTTTTTGCCGTAACGCTATTGGTGTTAGGCTTTGCCGCTTTGGCTCAAGCCGAAACCAAGTTGCCACAATGGATCAACGACGTGAAGCTCTCGGGCTATGTGATGACACAATATCAATATAGCGACCAGGAAAACGCCAAGTCCAACTCGTTTAACATCCGTCTGGGCCGTATCGCCCTCGAAGGCCGTATACAGCAGGACTGGTATTGGAAGGTGCAGTTGCAGTTCAACGGCAACACGTCCACGCTCGGCAACTCTCCGCGTGTCGTCGACGCGTTCACCGAGTGGCAGAAATATAGTTTCTTCAAAGTGAAGGTCGGTCAGTTCAAGCGTGCTTTTACCTTTGAGAATCCAATGCATCCTATCGACCAGGGATTCTTCAGCTATGCCCAAGCCATCAACAAGCTGTGCTATTTCTCTGACCGCAGTGGTGTCAAGGCCAGCAACGGACGTGACATCGGCGTGCAGGTGCAGGGCGACTTCCTGCTCAATGCTCGGAAGCGCAACTTGCTGCACTATCAGATAGGTGTCTACAACGGACAAGGCATCAACACCAAGGATGTGGACCAGCAAAAGGACGTGATTGGCGGCATCTGGGTGATGCCCGTGGCCGGCATGCGCCTTGGCGTCTTCGGCAGCGAAGGCTCCTATGCGCGCAAAGGCAACTGGACCGACGAGAGCGGTGAGCACAAAGGCGAGGTGCGCAAACTGCCGCAGCACCGCTATGCCATCTCGGGCGAATACAAAGTCAGCGACTGGACATTCCGCTCGGAGTATGTCCACTCTACCGGTAAAGCCTTCAAGGTGTCGGAGTCCGGCGGCAATGGCACCACCGACTGCACCGTCAACGAAGCCATCGGCAGCAAGGCCGACGCCTGCTACGCTCTGGTCATTGCACCAGTGATCAGCAAAAAACTCTACGCCAAAGCCCGCTACGACCTCTACCGCCAGTCGGCTGAGTGGGGATCGAGCCGCACACAGTACGAGGCCGGCTTCAACTATCTGTTCAACAAGAACGTACAACTCAATGCGGAATATATGCGCGTCAACGACCGTAATCTGGCTAAGCCAAACTACAACATGATCGACGTGCAGCTCGACTTCCGTTTCTAATTAATAATTTATATGACTTCAACACAGGAATTGACATCAATGTCAACGCAACATCAGCATTATCATCACGAACATCATCACCATCATCATCACGTCGATCAGTCCGAGGTGAACAAGCGAAAGGCTTTCAGAAGCATCAAGTTGAGGGCTATGACCGGCAAGATCCTCACCGTTGTCCTTACGGCTTTTGCCATCGCTTTGATGTGCTTTGTCTATTGGATCTACACGACCGAGTAGATGATCGCTACGCCGCCTCACCGGATATTTCCGGTGAGGGGGGGCCGGCAAGCTTGCCAAATGATGTCGGAGGAGAACGTGCAGTGTTGAATAAACTGACATTTTAGAGGCTTTGTTTTGGCGTTTTTCCCCAGCAAGTGTCCTGTCGCCTGCGATTTCCCGCGTTTTTCGAGCTTTTTCTTAATTGGTTGAATAGCAACGAGATATATAAACTGCCACGTTCTGGTATGAATTAAAAGCGGTGAGAAGCCCTAAGATTCTTTGTAGTATTTGGGTCATCTCGGTGGTTTTACCTTGTCATCTCAGTGATTTCTTTCGGTCATCTCAGTGATTTTGCCCGGTCGCTTCAGTGGTTTCTTTCAGAAGTGCCCGTTTTTTCTTGTTGTCATCATTGCCTTTCTTGTTTTTCTCCCTGTCTTTTTCTCTATATTTCTCCCTTGTGCCGACACGTTTTTGTCAATATGTTTGTTTGTCACGCGCCACTGCATTGTTTTGTAATGACCCCAATCGCTCACCGCAAACATCTTGGCAACATGAAGAAAAGGCAAGTCGACTATGGCATACAGAAAGGTCCCGGCAAGGACCTGTATCGGGCCCTTGCGTGATAATTATGAGCTATTTGCCGGAAATATTTGCGTAATTCACGCAATATTAGTAACTTTACACACGCATAGGGTCTGGCAACGGACGCAGGCGAATGATAAGGAGTAAATCAAGACAACACAAACACAATGATAAGACACCGGTTCGTGGCATCTCTGGTTGTGGCCGGGATGTCTCTCTTCACGCAGGTGATGGCTTCCAATGGCTCTGGCCTGCCTGACCACGTCAATAACGGCATATCGAAATTTTTCCGCCCTATCTACAGTCAGGGCGGCTACAACTCGTGTGGCTCCTCGGCCAGCATAGGCTATATGTTCACCTATGAGTGGAACGCGTGGAACCTCAGCGACGCTTCGCTGCCCCAGAACCAGTTTGCTGCCATGCTGCAATACGACCATGCCGGCATGGAACGTGAGGACGAGGGCGAGTATGTGGGCTTCACCAATGCCAAGCTCTATGGCGGCAACTATGTCAGCAGCATCTACGGCGGTTATGAGGCCAACACCGACAACGCTGGATGGATGCAGGGCTACGAGAGCTTCTTCGACGGCATGCGCCACCGCCTCACCTCGCGCCACTATGCCGTCATCCCCAATATCGACAAAGGCTCCAAGACTGCGCTCGGCAGTACGGCGATGAAGCAGTGGCTCTATAACCACTGCGGCGACAGCGCATGGCCGGTGGTGACCGACGAGAACGGCACCCATGTGGTCGGCGGTGTGCTCTACACGGGCTGCGGCATCTCGCAAAGCAAGCAGGGACGCATTCCCAACACCGAGACAAACAGAAAGATCGGCGCGTGGCTGGCGAGGTGTTTATGCAGCGATGGAACACCGGAGGCGCTGACCACGCACTGATGATCGTGGGCTATGACGACCGCATACAGTTTGACATGGACGGGTAACGGCATAGCCGGAGAGACCAGTAACCATTTTGGCGACAATGAAAACGGTGCGTGGATCATCGCCAACTCGTGGGGCTCGGGATGGGCCAACGGCGGATTTATCTACGTGCCCTACTGCCTTGGTGCCGGTATCGGCAACAGTGAGGAGAAATGGCTCACGGAGAAGGGCGACAGCGTCGTGGGATACAGTTCGGCAGCGGGCAACACCGGATGGACGCCCTCTGCCTATGAGCTGCGCGGCGGCTATGAGCCCAACCGCACGATGAAGGTGACCATGAGCTATGACCACCGCTCGGAGATCAGCGTCAGCGTGGGCGTGAGCCAGGACACCACGGCCACACAGCCCGAATACCAATGCGTGTTTCCTTATATCAACTATTGTGGCGACGGCAAGAACGACGGCGTCGATGCCGCCATGCCTTTGCTCGGGCGATGGGCCGACGGCAAGATCCATGACGAACCGATGGAGTATGGTGTGGATCTCACCGACCTGACCGACAAGGTCGACGTGACGAGGCCGCTGCGCTATTTCCTCATCATCCACTCCAAGAGCAACGCTCTGGGGCAGGGCAAGGTGCTGCAGGCCAGCGTGATGGACTACCGTCTGGACAAAGAGGCTGTGGAGTATCCCTTTGACGACAGAAACGTCAGCATACGCAATGCGGGCGCAACCACGATGATCTCTACCGTGGTGCCGGGACTTGACCTGAAAGCGCCTCTCAACGTGACGGCCACCGATAACGGCATTGCGTGGAGTGCCTCACCGCAGACGGCCCTCAAGCCTGTGGCTTATCGTGTGCTGCGCAATGGCAAGACCTTCGCCACCACCAGGGACACCTATTATAATATAGGAGCCACGGCCACCGACTCGGCGCTCTATGCTGTCAGGGCTGTCTATCTCGTCGGGGGTGACTCGCTCTTGTCACCGGCCAGTGCCAACGTAGGATTCCAGACGATGGATGCCCAAAAGGCTTATGCCCGTAAGACATTGAATTTCACGCAGGGCGCCTTCACCATTCCTCATGTGTGCGACCGGAAATATGATACCTACACCATTGAGTACTGGCTCAAGGCCAGCAAGGTGGCCGACTGGACAGAGTCCATTGGACACGATTGGAATGGTCACTTCCTATGGCAGGTCAACAAAGGCGGGTCGATGACGGCGGGATGGTCTACGTCTTCCGCCAATCAGATGGTGACCGCCCCCGGACTTATCAAGGCCGGTGTGTGGACTCATCTGGCTTTGGTCATCAACGGATCCTCCATGACGTTGTATGTCAATGGTGAGAAGGTGAAAGCGTTTACCGCCACCGAGAACAGCGGTATGCCTGCCAACAGCAATGGCCTGCGCTTCGGCGTGGCAGAGAACGATGTCCGTCGCCCGCTCTTTGGCAACGTCGCCGAGGTGAGGGTGTGGAGTACGGCACGCACCGCACAGCAGATCAAAGACAATATGTACCGGGCTGTGGCCCACCTGCAGACGGCCGACGGACTGCTGGCCTACCTGACGATGGACACCTGTACTGTGGACGGGGTGAAGAAGATCAAGGACTGGGCTCACGGCCACGACGCTTCACTCGTCAATGACCGGTATGTCGCCGATACCTTCGGCACCGACTCCGTGTTGCTCAGCTCCGACAGCGTCTGTGTAGCAATGCCCGATAGCGTAGTGGCCGGAGCCCTGCTCTCGCCCGACGTGGTCTCACTCGATGTGGCGGATGCGCGGTGGACCACTGGCCAGAGCCGTTCTGTCACTACTTCTGCGCTGAAGCCCTCGTTTGTGATGATGCAGCCGGGGCGGCAGACGGTCAGCCTTGCCGCCACGCTTCTTGACGGTCGCACGATCAAACATAACTATGAGGTGGTGGTGACCGATGCTACGGCACCCACCGCCGACTTCACGTTCACGCAGGACAGTGTGAAGGGTACCACATGTGTTAGCTTCCTCTCTCGTGATAAGGCTGAGGGATGTGCCTACAGCTGGACCGTTGAAGGAGCCGTGAAGACCTGGCCACTACACACGACATGGCCACCGCCTTCACCCATACCGGTGTCTTCCCAGTGACACTTGTCGTGACCACCCCCGACGGCCGTAGGCTCCAGCAGACGAAGCACGTCACTGTGCTCGCCTCAGCGCCGGTGGCGGGATATAGCATCGATCCGACCGACAGATATATCATCAAGGGTCAGACGGTGACGCTCAAGGACAACAGTCTGTACAGTCCGACAGCGTGGACATGGGATTTGATGAGTGGCAACTGTGCCCTGCGCGGCATCGACAGCACGTGGACAGTCGCCTCGCCGCGTGCCGGTGTCTATACGCTTTATCAGCGGGTGAGCAACAGCGTCGGCGACGATCTGAAACAGACCGACCGTGCCCTCATCGTCTGCAATGCACCCTCCTACACGGGCTTGGCCTTTGACGGCACTGCCAAGCGCACGCTCTCCACCCCGCCTCTGCCTGACATCGGCCGGGAGTGGACACTCGACTATTGGTTCTGTCCCAACGACATGTCCGGAACAGACAATGGCATGTATGCGCTCGATGCCAGCGGCAAGGCGCATCTGACACTCTATTCCAACAGCAAGGGTATCTTGGTGATGAAGACCGACAGCGGCGAGGTGAGCATGTCCAATAGCTTCTACGTGGCCAACGAGTGGCACCACTATGCCGTGACATGCAACAACAAACAGCTGGCCTTCTACCGCGACGGACAGCAGTTGGAAACAGCGGCACTGGCTCCGGCCGACTATTCGTCACTGTTCCGTTCCCTGCAGGTGGGTGGCGCCATCCCGATGAACGGCTGCATCGATGAGCTGCGTGTGTGGAAGAAGCAACTGACTCAGGAGCAGATAAAGGCGGTAAGCACACAGCCGCTCACGGGCGAGGCGCTTACCACGGCACGCGACACCAATGGCCTGATCGCTTACTACAACTTCAACGGTCAGGAAAACAACGGTTATGCCGTGGCTGACTCCTCGGGCCTTGGTCACAACGCCGTGCGCAGCAGCGACTTCGGACCGTTGGGCGACTCGTGGAAACCGTCGCATGGTGTGTTCTCGCTCGACTTCGGCGATGCGCTGTCCAACGATGTCGCAACCGGCAACCACGTTCTCGATAACGCCTATACACAGATTGTCGGTGTGAGCGACGAAGAGACCAAGCGCGAATACAGCCCCGTGGACTACGCCTTCGACAACGACGACAATACGCTCTGGCACACCTCTTATTATAAGGGCGAGGTCAGCTATCCCCACAGCGTGACCGTCACACGCACCGATGAGGCCGCTATCACCGGCATGGCTCTGTACACTGTGACCTCAAGAGCCAGAAAATACCATCCGCTGTGTGTCACCGTGGAGCAGAGCGATGATAAGGTCAACTGGGAAGCGGTGGACAACGAGCATCATCTGCTCTACACGCCACGGCCGACGCTGCGCTTTGAGCGACCTGCCACCAAGCGCTATGTGAGAATCACCTTCACGGCCAGTGCTGAGGGCAATACGCTCATGGCCATCAACGACATCAAGTTCTATGGCAGCAGCACCATGCCAGCCAACCGTGCGACGGTGGCTCTCGGCTATGTCGACTGCTTCGACGAGGAGACCGCGAGCGAGACTAGCCCCGGAAGCAAAGCCGTGGACGGCTACACCACTACGTTGTGGCACTCACACTACAACGGAACGGCAACTCCTTATCCTCACAGCATCACGCTGAGCAACACTCATAACGATGCCATCCGGTACATCGGACTCCTCCTCCGTGACATGGCGGACTATGCGGTGGCCGACAAGGTGTATGTGGCCGACAGCGCCAACGGCGCATTCTCGCTGGCCGACAGCGTGAGGGTGCCTTATCAGGCCCGACCGCTGGTGAGACTGGACAAGACCGTCACGTCGCCTTACGTCAGACTGGTCTTCACTCATACACGCAACAACAATAGTTCCTTCCTGGCCATTCACGAGATCACGGCCTACGGCGACTCTTGGCCGCTGTCTGTGAGCAGCGCCGGTCATGCGACATGGTATCACAGCCATGCCGTGAAGGTGCCCGACGGGGTGGAAGCCTCTTCGGTGACGGTGAACGACGACGGCACCCTTGACACGCCCTACGAGTATGGAACGGGAACAGTGATACCGGCCTATACGCCGGTGCTCTTCCGGGGAGCCGAAGGCAACTATCCTTTGGACTATACGGTGGAAGAGGGGACGGCTCCCCTCAACAATGATCTGTGGGGTACGCTGACCGACTCGGTCACAATAGCCTGCACAAAGTGCTATCGCCTGTCGCTGAACAGCAACAACGATCAGGGATCGGTTGGCTTCTACTTTGCTACAAAACAGGGCGAAAGCTTTGTCAATAAAGCTCATAAGGCTTATCTTGCTGTCTTTAAATCGTCCGCGGCACGCTCATTCTTCGGATTAGGCGGCGCAGCCACAGCTATCGGGGCGATAATCGTTGACGATGATGCTGCGCAAAAGCCAAGCGCCGACAGCAAGGTCTATAATCTCCAAGGACGATATGTCGGTAAGTTGGGTGACAGACTGCCCGTGGGAGTATATATCTGCAATGGAAAAAAGATCATCATCAATAACAGATAGAAAGGTTAAAACACCGATTATCAATAATAGACTGGAGTATATGATGAAAAAGAAATATGTGAAGCCGGCCATAAAAGTCCTGGCCGTGGAGATGGAATCGACGATCCTCGTCAGTTCTGTGTCTACATACGATTCCCTAAGCGTCTCTCCACAACTGGCCAAGCCTGCTGTGTTTGAGGACGAGCCTGCAAGTTCGACCGACAACTTGTGGTAGTAGCGGCCGGAGCACTCCCATACAACTGAGGAAAAAAGATGTCATGTCCGCGCTCACAGAGTGACGGGACAGAGGATAACAAAAAAAACGTCGCCACAATGGCGACGTTTCTTTTTTCTATATATGTGGTTTATACGATGCCCTGGGCCATCATAGCCTTGGCGACTTTCAGGAATCCGGCCACGTTGGCACCCTTGACATAGTTGACATAGCCGTCGGCCTCGGTACCATACTTCACGCACTCGGCGTGGATGGAGTTCATGATGCTGTGGAGTTTCTCGTCGACTTCCTCGCGACTCCACTTCAGTCGCTCGGAGTTCTGCGTCATCTCCAAGCCGGAGACTGCCACACCACCAGCGTTGCTGGCCTTGCCCGGGCAGTAGAGGATCTTGTTGTCCTGGAAGACTTTCACAGCCTCAGGCGTAGAAGGCATGTTGGCACCCTCGCTCACGGCGATGACACCATTGGCGACAAGCGTCTTGGCAGCCTCGCCGTCGATCTCGTTCTGCGTAGCGCACGGTGTGGCGATGTCGGCTTTCTCGCCCCAAGGCTTGGCACCGGGTACGTATTTGGCTGTCGGATACTCCTCGACATACTCCTTGATACGTCCGCGCTCGATGTTCTTCAGTTCCATGATGTAGGCCAGCTTCTTCTCGTCGATGCCGTCGGGATCATAGATGTATCCGTCGGAGTCGGAGCAGGTCATCGGCGTAGCGCCGAGTTGCAAGAGCTTCTCCATGGTGTACTGAGCCACGTTTCCGGCACCAGAGACAAGCACCTTCTTACCCTTGAGGTCGATGCCCTTGGTGGCGAGCATGTTCTGCAGGAAGTAGACATTGCCGTAGCCGGTAGCTTCAGGACGGATCAGCGAACCGCCAAACTCCTGGCCTTTACCCGTGAGGATGCCGACAAACTGATGGGTGAGCGCCTTGTACTGGCCGAACATATAGCCGACCTCGCGTCCACCGACGCCGATGTCGCCGGCAGGAACGTCGCAGTCGGGACCGATATAGTTCCACAGCTCACGCATGAAAGCCTGGCAGAAGCGCATCACCTCGGCGTTGGACTTGCCACGCGGCGAGAAGTCAGAACCACCCTTGGCGCCACCCATGGGCAGTGTGGTGAGCGAGTTCTTGAAAGTCTGCTCAAAGGCGAGGAACTTCAGAATGCTGACATTCACCGACGCATGGAAGCGCAAGCCACCTTTGTAAGGGCCGATAGCGTTGTTGTGCTGGATGCGATAGCCCATATTGGTCTGCACGTTGCCCTTGTCATCAATCCAGTTGACGCGGAACTGAATGACACGATCGGGGATGCACAACCGTTCAATGAGATTGGCGCGGTCGAACTCCGGGTGTTTGTTGTACTCTTCCTCGATCGTTCCGAGCACCTGGCTCACGGCCTGGATATACTCGGGCTGGTTGGGAAAACGCTGCTCCAAGCGAGCTACTACTTCTGTTGCTTTCATAATCTTGGTTGTTTTCTTTATTGGATGTTTAAGTTTGCTCTCTACTATATATATAATAATGTGTGTGCATGGCACTGCATGCTGTCGTTTCTTTATCTTTTGCAAAGGTAAACCTTTTCTGTGAAAAAACCAACAAACAGATAAAATATTTATTGTAAAATACTAAAATTGTAACTTTATCCTTTTTTCTTGCTTGCGGACAAATTGCTTTTCCACGGTCAGTGTCTCTCTAAGATGGGTCGGTATCGCATTTTGTCATAACCGCGATACGTTGTGGAACGTAAGTAAATGAATATCAATTCTTAGTTAAATTCCACTCACGTGACGGTTGAATAAGATGTAAAAAACGGCTCATTAAATTACGTGAAATGAGGAAGAATTATCCGCGTTGGGACATACAATCTCGGCTTTTTTTGCTTATCTTTGCACTTGAATAGTTGACGGCTGCGGAAAACTTAATCGATTCACAAGGAAGAAAGAATTTCCTTTTTGGAAAACTTTTGTAGAAGAGAAAACAAAAAAGTTTCCCGTTTTAAACGACAACAACGGTCATTGAATACTGAAATAAAACACTCTAAACCCAATTAGATAAAGCTATTAAAGGCATGGAAATGAACCACTTCGCCATTACCAAGCGTGACGGCTCGAAAGAAGCTTTCTCGCTCGACAAGATCATGAACGCTATCCTCAAAGCGTTTAACTCGGTCAACGAACCGATCAACCTTGGAGCCATCTCCAAAATTCTCAGCCATCTCAACATCCAGGATGGCGTGAAAGTGGAGGACATACAGAACCAAGTAGAGGAGGCACTCATGAGAGAGGGCTACTATCGTGTCGCAAAATCGTTTATCATCTACCGTCAGGAGCACAAGGAGGACCGGGAGGTGCTCGACAAGATGAAGTTCCTCTCGGACTATATGCAGGCCGAGAATGCTGCCACGGGATCGAAATTCGACGCCAACGCCAACGTGGAGCACAAGAACATCGCTACACTCGCCGGTGAGCTGCCGAAGAAAAACTTCATCCGGCTAAACCGTCGTCTGCTTGTGGAGCGCATCAAGAAGATGTATGGCAAGGAGCTCGCCGACGAATATATCGACAAGCTCACACACCACTTTATATATAAGAACGACGAGACCAACCTGGCCAACTACTGTGCCTCGATCACGATGTACCCCTGGCTCATCGGCGGCACGACCAGCATCGGCGGCAATTCCACGGCACCGACAAACCTCAAGAGCTTCTGCGGCGGATTCATCAACATGGTGTTCATGGTCAGCAGCATGCTCGCCGGAGCTTGCGCCACACCGGAGTTCCTGATGTACATGAACTACTTCATACAGAAGGAATACGGCAAGGATTACTATAAGCACGCCGACGATGTCGTGGATCTCAGTCTGAAGAAGCGCACGATCGATAAGGTCATCACCGACTGCTTCGAGCAGATTGTCTATTCGCTCAACCAGCCCACCGGTGCCCGTAACTATCAGGCGGTGTTCTGGAACATCAGCTACTACGACAAATACTACTTCGACTCTATCTTTGGCAACTTCTACTTCCCCGACGGCACGCAGCCCGACTGGGACGGGCTCAACTGGTTGCAGAAGCGCTTCATGAAGTGGTTTAACCAAGAGCGCACCAAGACGGTGCTCACCTTCCCCGTGGAGACCATGGCCATGCTGACTGAGGACGGCGACTGCAAGGACAAGGAGTGGGCTGACTTCGCGGCAGAGATGTATGCCGAGGGCCACAGTTTCTTCACCTATCTGAGCGACAATGCCGACTCGCTGAGCTCGTGCTGCCGACTGCGCAACGAGATCCAGGACAACGGTTTCAGCTATACGCTCGGTGCCGGTGGCGTCTCCACTGGTTCCAAGAGCGTGCTGACGATCAACCTCAACCGATGTATCCAGTATGGCGTGAACCACGACGGCGACTTCCATCCTTTCCTTGAGCATGTCATCGACCTCTGCCATAAGGTACAACTCGCCTACAACGAGAATCTCAAGGAGTTGCAGGCACACGGCATGCTGCCGCTCTTCGATGCCGGATATATCAACATCAACCGGCAGTATCTCACCATCGGCATCAACGGACTCGTGGAGGCTGCTGAGTTCATGGGCCTGCAGATCACGCCAAACGACGACTATAAGCATTTCGTGCAGGATATCTTGGGAATGATAGAAAAGTACAACAAACAGTACCGCAGCAAAGAGGTGATGTTTAACTGTGAAATGATTCCGGCAGAGAACGTAGGTGTCAAGCACGCCAAGTGGGACCGCGAGGACGGCTATTTCGTGCCGCGCGACTGCTACAACAGCTATTTCTATGTGGTGGAAGACGACTCGCTGAGCATCCTCGACAAGTTCAAGCTCCATGGCGCTCCCTATATCGAGCACCTCACCGGCGGCTCCGCACTGCACATGAACCTCGACGAGCATCTCTCCCAGAAGCAGTATCGTCAGCTTTTCCGCGTGGCCGCTCACGAGGGCTGCAACTATTTCACCTATAACATCCCCAATACCGTCTGCAACGACTGCGGCCATATCGACAAGCGTTACCTCAAGGAGTGCCCGGTCTGCCACTCCAAGAATGTCGACTATCTGACGCGCATCATCGGCTACCTCAAGCGCGTGAGCAACTTCTCCGAGGCCCGCCAGTCCGAGGCCCACCGTCGCTTCTACGCGGGCATCGACCGTCTGCCGAAGACACAACCTTTGCCCTCGGCGAGCGAAGCAAGGCACATCAAACAGTAAAGGAGGAGAAGTAAGCAATGCTGAAGTACGTCAATACCGACATCGTGTTTCAGGAGATCCCGGACGAGACGACGCTGGCCATCAATATCTCACGGTGTCCGTGCCACTGTCCGGGATGCCACAGCAGTTATCTTGCCAAGGATTTCGGCAACCCGCTGTCCGCTGATGCCCTCGATCAGCTGATTGCTGACAACGACGGGCTCGTGACCTGCGTCTGTCTGATGGGCGGAGACGCTGAGCCGCAATCGGTCAACCACCTCGCCGCCCACGTCCGAGAGAAGCATCCGGGGATGAGAGTAGGGTGGTACAGCGGCCGGCTGCGCATCGATCACGCTATCGACAAGCACAACTTCGACTACATCAAGGTTGGACCCTACATCAAGCATCTCGGGCCGCTCAACTGTCGCACGACCAACCAACGTCTCTATCATGTCGTCGGCAACCAGCTTCACGACATCACCGCCTCTTTTTGGAAGTAAGCGAAAAGGTCGAGACTAAAGGCGGAAGCCTTTCTGCCGTCTGGCACTATCGCGTTTTTGATCCTATCCGCAACCATTGGCTCTGCATGGTTGCGGATTTGTCGTTGATAGAGGATGAGGATCTAATTTGGCGCAAACGTGGACAAAAGGACCAACTACGAGGACGCAATTGCTGACGAGTAAAGCATTATAAAGGATAGCCGGAACGCTGAAATAATGATTATTGCACTAAAAAAGTCATTTTTTCGCCGTCCGGCTATCTTTTTTTGTCTATCTTTGCAAAAACAAACATTATGAAGAAAACACTTTATCTATTACTTTTTGCCTTCATCGTATTAACGATACCCGCAAATGCTAAGAAAAAGAATGTGATCTCTGACCGCCAGTGGTGGGCAGGGCAGGCTTATAAGATGTCACAGCCCGTGCTGGAGAATATGGCGAAGGGCGAATTGCAAAAGAATATGCAGATGGAGTTCTCGCCGAGCTTTGACAACCGTAACCGCAAGGTGGCCTATATGGAATGCTTCGGCCGTCTCATGGCCGGCATCGCTCCATGGCTGGCTTTGCCCGACGACAACACGGAAGAGGGTAAGATGCGCAAGCAGTTGAGGGAATGGGCACTCCAAAGCTACAAGAATGCCGTGGACCCGAAGAGTCCTGATTATCTCTGCTGGGGCATCGGCGGACAGAATCTTGTTGACGCCGCCTATATCGCCGAGAGCTTCCTGCGCGGCTACGACGCGCTGTGGATGCCGCTGGACAAGCAAACCAAAGAGGAATACTTTAAGGAGTTTAAGAAACTGCGGAAGATAGATCCTCCGTACACCAACTGGCTCCTTTTCTCTTCCACTATAGAGAGCTTCATGGCCAAAGCCGGCGGTGACTACGACCAATACCGTGTCAACTCCGCCATCCGTAAGATGGAAGAATGGTACACTGGTGACGGATGGTACAGCGACGGGCCTGACTTCACCTTCAACTATTACAGTAGTTATGTCTTCCATCCAATGTATCTCGAAACGCTTCAGGCTATGGTAGATGCCAAGGCTAACACGCGTCTCGACTATCAGAAATACTATAACCGCGAGCTGAGCCGTTGCCAAAAGTTCTCTATTATCTTAGAGCGATTCATCTCTCCTGAAGGTACATTCCCCGTTTTTGGACGCAGCATTCCTTATCGCAACGCAGCCATGCAGCCATTGGCTTTATTGGCCTGGTACAAGCAGTTGCCCAAAGAACTCACCAACGGACAGGTGCGTGCAGCACTGACAAAGGTCATGCACCGCATGTGGGACAAGGGTGACAACTATAACGAGAAGGGATTCCTCAACATAGGATTCTGTGGCCATCAACCGCAGGTGGCAGACTGGTATACCAACAATGGCAGTGAGTATATGGCTTCACTGTGCTTCATGCCGCTCGGGCTGCCTGCCAATGATGCCTTTTGGACAGACGCCGCCCAACCTTGGACGCAGGTGAAGGCTTGGAACGGACAAGACTTCCCGAAGGATCATTTGTGGAAAGATCAGATACAAACTCACGACAAGTGGTAAGCCCTCTGACAAAAGAAAACCTACTATCATCAACCTATCTCAATCAAAAGACATGATAACGATCAAGAACAAATACCTCTGGATGGTACTGATTGCCTTGCTGCCGCTGCTGCCCTTGCATGCTCAGCATCGTATTGCTCGTAAAGCAAAAGCCAAGGCCGCTACTGAGCAGAAGGCGAAAACACTCAATCAGATTTTTAAGGTCAACGACTACTGGCAAAAGAATCATACACCGGAGGCGACGGCTTTCTGGAATGTGGCCGCCTACCACACTGGTAACATGGAGGTGTGTAAATGGCTGATGCAAGAGTTAAACTCCAACAAGAGACTACCTGCGCAAAGGCGTAAACTGTTGACAGATAAGCTCAACGCATACCTTGCCTATAGTCTGCGGTGGGCAGAGCATAACCAATGGAAAGGAGCGACTGAGGCTGATACGGCTAAGTGGCTCTATAAAAAATACGGAGAAGACCAACAGCATGTGCTCTTCGGTGACTGGCAGATCTGTTTCCAGACCTACATCGACTTATATAATATGTATCAGGCACAGCAGGGAAGCAAAGGCCAGGCACTGACTAAAATGCAAGTCAGCGACCCTGATGTGATGACCGCAAGAGCCAGAGAAGTGATGGGATACGTTGTCTCGCACTCTGCTCACGACTATTGGTGGTGGGCTGACGCCTTGTATATGGTCATGCCCGTGATGATGAAGATGTACAAGCTCACGGGTGACGTGCGCTATCTTGACAAGCTCTACGATAATATCTGCTATTCCGACAGCATCATGCTCGACAAGGAGACAGGTCTTTACTTCCGCGACGGCAAGTATATCTATCCGATGCATAAGACCAACAGCGGCAAGAAAGACTTCTGGGCGCGCGGCGACGGCTGGGTGCTCGCGGGATTGGCTAAGGTGTTGCAGGACATGCCGAAGAGCTATCGCCACTACGATTTCTTCTTGAAGAAATATCAGCGGCTTGCTCTCGCTGTAGCAAAGATACAACAACCGGAAGGCTATTGGACCCGCTCGATGATGGATCCTCAGCAAGCACCGGGTCCCGAGACCAGCGGAACTGCGTTCTTCACCTATGGCATGGAATGGGGCGTGACCCACGGACTGCTCAATGCCAAGACTTTCAAGCCCGTGATTCGCCGTGCTCAAAACTATTTGACGACGGTTGCTCTTCAGTCTGACGGCAGTGTCGGATACGTGCAGCCTATTGGGGAGCGTGCCATTCCTGGGCAGCATGTCGACAAAGACAGTCAAGCCGACTTCGGTGTTGGTGCCTTCTTGTTAGCGGCTACGGAGTCACTGCGTCGTCAAAACCGATAAAAGGAAACGTCTATGTCCATCGTTCTTCTCTCCATCCTTTCAATGCTGTCTGCGTTCATGCAATACGTGCGGAACGACTATCAACCACTCGACAACCAGTATGCTGTGTTCAAAGGTGAGCACACGGGGGCTGCCGACGAACGAGGCGTGCGCACTAATGCAGACTTGAGCATGGTGGCAGCATTCATGGGAGAAGACTCGATAGCTCTGAAAACACTTGCCTTTGCAGTGCATACGCACAAGGCAGTACGTAAGCGTCCCTGTCTTGATGGCCGCTACTGGGGGTCCGTCTCAGCGAAGGATTATCAGTGGGAGAGCAGCCTTTGGGCAATGTCTGTGGCTTACTCTGCCTATTTCCAGTGGCAGCGGTTGCCCGACAGCTTGAAAACTGACATCTACCACTTGCTGAAAGCAGAGTGCAACTACGAGTTGGAGCGGGATATCCCGACGGGTTATATTGGTGACACTAAGGCAGAGGAAAATGGTTGGGAAGTGGATGTACTTGCAGCTACGCTCGGTCTTTTCCCCGATGATCCGCTGGCTTCGCAATGGTTCCAACGTATGCGTGCCTTCGCCGTCAACTGCTATTCCCATCCTACCGACGCTTTGGACACAACAGTGATCGACCCCGCCTATGACGCAACGCGTGTTTGTGATCTTTACAAGGGACCGAATCTCTATCCCGATTGGACGCTTCAAAACCACGATTTCTTCCATACTTCGTATCAGAATGTAGTCATCCAGGAACTCGGTGAGGCAGCATTGGCACTGCGGCTTTTCCAAGGTAAACGCCAGCGATGGGCTTCGCGCGCGTTGCTCCACAATTGTGACAAGGTAACGGAAAATGTCCTCAACTGGCTCACTCTGCCCGACGGAGAGCAAGCCATGCCCAACGGCAATGACTGGAGCCTCTTCCTCTATGACCAAGTGACGAGCTACGCTACGATGGCCTGTATGCAAAGAAATGCCGACGCCCTCTATTTCGAGCGGCAATGCTTAAAGCGTATAGCACAAAGACAGCAGACCACCGATGACGGTTCTTTCCTCTTGAGACCGGATGTAGGTGCCCGTCGCATGGGCGTGCAGGCTCATCGGCTGCTGATGACCGAGCTGATGCACCGGCTCTGGCCCACAGAAGACATGAGACCGACGCGTTGGACAGACTTTGAGCGTCGTTACCATGGCAGCAAACTCTTCCCCTGTCAGCAAATCGTACGTACGCTCACTCCCCGCTGTTTCGCCTGCTTCTCGTTCAGCAAAGGTAAGAAAAGCTACACAGGATACCTCGCACCTATCCATGATGACATGACCGACAATCTCGTCATCCCCTACAGGCAATACAACACCGGCAATATTATTGGTTATTATCAACCCACGACAGGCAAGCCAAATGCTCGACTCGTCGGTGAGCCAACGATAGACATCAAAGGAGATTACTTCATCGTGAAGGCGACGCTGGCAGAAAATGATGGCTCCATTGTCCGTAGATTCACACTGCGTAGCAGAGCCGACGGACTGGAATACAGCGATAATGTAAAGATGGAAACTGCAGACAGACTCAAAGACTATACCGGGCTGCTCGCCATCTCCGCAGACGAGTTTACGGGGCGAAACCATCAGGTAGACTTCCAACCCGGACTGACACGTATCGACAATCAACTCACCGTTCAATCTGATAGCCGTGTCAAAGCTCAGTGGACAAAGGAGACGATAGAAAACTCCATCCGTTCCAAACGACTTGCTCCTTATGTGGCGGGGAAGCCCCAAACGCGACACCATATTATATATAGAATAGATTAGGGTTTGGGTAAGATGAATATAGTATTTGAGTGGACTCGTACGTATTATATATCAGACACAGAATAATAGATTCAAAAAATAACATTAACATAGAAAGGAATAAGAACATGATCAACTTTTCATTGCAAGGAAAGGTGGCACTCGTTACTGGTGCTGCTTATGGTATCGGAATGGCCATCGCAGAGGCTTACGCTGAAGCTGGTGCAAAGATTGCTTTCAACTGCCGCAGCCAGCACCATCTCGACCAGGCGATGGCTGACTATAAGGCCAAAGGCATTGAGGCTTTGGGCTATATTTGTGATGTGACCAAGGAAGAAGACGTCAAGAAGATGGTCGCAGACATAGAGCAGAAGCTCGGAACCATCGACATTCTGGTCAACAACGCCGGTATCATCAAGCGCATCCCTATGACAGAGATGAGCGCTGAAGAGTTTCGCCAGGTCATCGACATCGATCTGACTGCACCTTTCATCGTTTCCAAAGCTGTCATCCCCGGCATGATCAAGAAGGGACATGGCAAGATCATCAACATCTGCTCAATGATGAGTGAGCTCGGCCGTGAGACGGTCTCCGCCTACGCAGCCGCTAAAGGCGGTCTGAAAATGCTGACGCGTAACATTTGTTCTGAATATGGCGAGTACAACATTCAGTGCAACGGTATCGGTCCGGGCTATATTGCCACACCACAGACAGCACCTTTGCGTGAGCGTCAGGCCGACGGCAGTCGTCATCCTTTCGACCAGTTCATCGTGTCTAAGACACCTGCCGGCCGTTGGGGTACAGTTGAGGACCTGCAAGGTCCAGCTGTGTTCTTGGCATCCGATGCCTCTGATTTTGTTAACGGACATATTCTCTATGTCGACGGCGGCATCCTCGCCTACATCGGCAAACAGCCTAAGTAAGTCTGAGCCATGGATGTCTTTAGCTATATCATCAGCTTAGGCGCATCGGTCATGATGCCGATCATCTTCACGGTGATCGGCTTGTGTATCGGTATGAAGTTCGGTCAGGCTCTCAAATCCGGACTCTATGTGGGTGTCGGCTTTGTGGGGCTGGGTGTGGTCACAGCTTTGCTGACCACCAACTTCAACGATCCGCTGAAAGCTATTTGTGACCTTTATCACCTCCAGCTCAACGTCTTCGATATGGGCTGGCCGGCTGCAGCGTCTGTTGCCTACAATACAGCAGTGGGTGCGCTTATCATTCCGATCTGCCTGGGCATCAATGTGCTCATGTTGCTGACGAAGACCACGAGCACGCTCAACATTGACTTGTGGAACTACTGGCACTATGCTTTCATTGGTGCCGTGGCCTATTTCGTCATGGGTGAGAGCCTCGCCTGGGGCTATTTCGCCGCTATCGTGTGTTACATCATCACGTTGGTTCTTGCAGATATCACTGCCACGAAATTTCAGAAGTACTATGATCTCGAGGGCATCAGTATTCCGCAACCATTCTGTCAGAGTTTTATGCCCTTTGCTGTCGTCATCAATAGAGCTCTCGATAAGATTCCGGGATTCTCCCGTCTCGATGTAGACGCAGAAGGTCTCAAGCGCAAGTTCGGTGTCTTCGGCGAGCCTTTGCTCCTCGGTGTCATCGTCGGTATTCTCATCGGAGTGGCAGCTCATTTCGACGTAAAGATGGTCCTGACCTTAGGCGTCACCATGGGTGCTGTCATGGAACTCATTCCCCGCATCACCAAACTGTTTATTGACGGTTTGAAGCCTATCTCTGTCAAGGCACAAGAGATGGTTGACAAGCGACTCCACGGACGTAAGGTGCACATCGGTATGAGCCCCGCGCTGGTCATCGGACACCCGACCACACTCGTCGTCTCGATTCTGTTGATTCCCACCGTGCTAGTTGTTTCCGTCATCCTGCCGGGCAATCAGTTTCTTCCGTTAGCCTCCTTGGCCGGTATGTTCTATCTCTTCCCAATCGTCCTTCCCTATACCAAAGGCAACGTAGTGAAGACATTCATTATCAGTCTTGTGGCTTTGATATTCGGCTTATACTTTGTCACCGACATGGCACCTGACTTCACACTGGCTGCCAATGCTGTCTTTGAGGCCACCAAGGACAAAGCAGCGCAGATTCCTCAAGGTTTCACAGGAGGAGCTCTCGATTTTGCCTCGTCGCTCATAGGTTGGGTGATCTACAAGCTCACATGCTATGTCCGCTATGTCGGTCCGGCCTCTCTGGTGTTGCTTACCTTAGCCCTGATGGTCTATAACCATAAGCAGATCGTCAAAAATGAAAAATTGGCAAACAGCAACAAGTAAAGTTGGAAACAACAATATATAACAAGGTGTGTCTATCCATCAGAAAGTCACATGTGCAATACTGTATTTGGAATAAGAAAATATGATGAAGAAGTTTATGATAGCGTTGTTTCTCTGTCTGGCAACAGTACAGGGCTTCGCACAAAATTGCAAAACCAGTTTATATCCCATGAAGAGTGAAAATGCTTATACACACTATAATGTGCGCTATGCCACCAGTCCGGTAGATGCCAAGCACTATACCACAGACCGTCTGCGTCAGGAATACCTTATCCAAAAGGTCTTCGTACCCGGTGAGGTCAACTGGACCTATTCCCTCTTTGATCGTTTTCTCATTGGAGGAGCCGAGCCGACAACACAGCCGTTGACGTTGACGAGCATCGCACCGCTCTATACAGAGAAGACTACGGACAAAAAACGTTTGCTCGACAACCGTGAGATCGGCATCATCAACATCGGTGGTGACGGTACTGTGACGGTGGACGGCAAGAGTTATGACCTGAAATTTCAGGAAGCCATCTATATTGGCCGTGCTGACGCCAAGAACGATCATCAGATCGTGCTCAGCAGTAAAGACGCAACCAATCCGGCTAAGTTTTACATGAACTCAGCCTGTGCTCACCAGACTTTCCCGACGAAGAAGGTAACTCTCAAGGAGGCCAACAACATCGTGGCAGGAAGCCTTAAGGAGAGCAATGCCCGTGTCATCCATCAGCTGATCATTGACGGTGTTGCCGGCGTGCGCACCTGCCAGCTTCAGATGGGTGTCACCGAGTTGCAAGAGGGTAGTGTTTGGAACACCATGCCTGCTCACACTCACCTTCGCCGCATGGAGACCTACCTCTATTATAAGGTTCCCGACGGTCAGCGTATCCTGCACGTCATGGGTGAGCCCAAGGAGACACGTCCCATGTGGCTGAGCAATGAGGAAGCCGTCATTTCCCCTTCATGGTCCGTGCACTGTGCAGCCGGCACCAGCAACTACACTTTTATCTGGGGTATGGCAGGCGAGAACCTCGATTATGGTGACATGCAGAAGGTGATGCCAAAGGATTTTGAATAAGATGAAAAGGAAAAAGCATATAACAGTTGGCGCGTTATTGCTGTCATTTTTCCTGCTGATACCGTCTGCTACTCTTTCTGCAGAGCCTCGCTCCGAAACTCAGGTGAAGGTACTGACCTTCCATAACCCTTCATCATTCCAGCGCGATGAGATCGTGGACGTCAAGGGCAGTGAACTCTACAAAGCATTGGGAGTGAAGACCGGAACATCCGTTGTCGTCAAAGACAAACGCGGCAACGAGGTGACATCTCAGTGGGATCATGACGGCAACCTGCTTGTCGACGTCTTTGTTCGTCCGCTGTCCACAACGACCTATACCGTTGCTGTGGGCCAGCCCTCGAAATACCGTCAATGGGTCTACGGGCGTCTCGTCCCGGAACGTAAGGACGATATAGCGTGGGAAAACGACCGCGGTGCGTATCGCATCTATGGTCCGGCACTGGAGAAGACCGGGGAACGCTCCTTTGGTACGGACGTATGGGTGAAGAACACGCCCGATCTCGTCATCAACGACCGTTATGCCGGTGACGAGAAAGGCGTATCCTATCATGTCGATCACGGCACGGGCTATGATCCCTACGATGTAGGTCCTACGCTCGGCTGTGGTGCTCCCGGCCTGCTAATCAACGGCAAGCTGAAGATGCCCTACTGCTGGAAGACCTACAAGATCCTGGACAATGGTCCGCTGCGCTTCACTGTGGAGGCCGACTATGGCAATGAGCATCGCGTCATCAGCCTTGACAAAGGCAGCAACTTCAACCGTATGACCGTCTGGTATGACCAGTTGCCTGCCGGTGCACGCCTCGCCACAGGTGTCGTACTCCACGACGCCGACTCTACAACCGCTGTTTTGGGCAAAGATTACGTGCAGTATGCCGATCCCACTGACAACCGTGATGCCAACAACTGCCAGGTGTTTGTCGCCACACTCTTCCCTGATGGTGTCGACTCTACCTTTGTCTTGCCGCTCGATCACCCCGACAAGATCCGCTACGCACACGCATTAGGTGCGCGTCCGCTGAAGAGCGGAGAGCGCTATACCTATTACTTTGGTTCAGCGTGGAGCCGCTATGATGTACGCACCCAGCGCGAATGGCAACTGCGCATCGACGAGACACTTGAGACTCTGCACCGTCCTGTAGTGTACACGTTCTCAAAGTAGGGAACTACTGTTTTCATAGAAATACATTTTTCGTTAAGTTCTGACCACATGCTTTCATAGCAAGGTCAGAACTTTTTTTGTGCCCTTATCATACCACACAAATGATTTTTCACAGTCATAACGCCATGAAATCCAAAAAAAATATGTAAGTTTGCAATATGAAATGGAAATTGAAAATAGATTGGCGCAAGGTCGTGCTGTTTCTCGTTATCTCAGCAGGACTGCTATATTTGACCCGCTCTGTGCTCATGGCGGCAGGAGTTATCATGTTGCTCTTCGTCGTTGACAGTCTGATCAGCGACTATGAGTACCGTCGCAAAACCCATGAGCTGTTCAAGGACATCAGAGAACAGCAGGAACAGAAAGCCAAAGAGAAACCAACAGATGCCGCAGACAAGCATTGATGACGATATATCCATGGACCAACTTATACAACTCTATACCACTTGGGCCGGACAGGCTCCCGCCCATGTCGAGAAGCTTGCAGGAGCAGGCAGCAACAGACAATATTACCGGCTGACGGGATCAGACGGAAAGACCGTGATCGGCGTACTTGGCACCAGCCATGACGAGGACCACGCCTTTGTGTACCTTGACCGCCATTTCACGCAGCGCAAACTGCCAGTACCCCATGTGCTGGCAGTCAGCGACGACGAGATGTGCTATCTGCAAACCGACTTGGGCAGTACATCGCTCTTCGAGGCTATCCGTGGCGGGCGTGAGGCAGGTGGCAGATACAACCTTGCGGAGAAAGAACTGTTGAAGCGCACGATACGCCAACTGCCGAATCTGCAGATCAGAGGAGCTATTGGTTTGGACTGGAACAACTGCTATCCGCAACCTGAGTTCGACGAGGACAATGTGCTCTTTGACCTCAACTACTTCAAATACTGCTTCCTGAAACCCACAGAACTGGAGTTCCATGAGGTGAAACTCCAGGCCAGCTTCCGTCGCTTCGCCAAGGACTTGATAGCCGAACCGACGGAGAGTTTCATGTATCGCGACTTCCAGGCCCGCAACATCATGCTTGACGCTGAGGGAAATCCGTTCTTCATCGACTTCCAGGGCGGACGTAAAGGACCTTATTATTACGATTTGGCTTCATTCTTGTGGCAGGCATCGGCAAAGTACAGCTTCAAGTTGCGTCGTGATCTTATCGCTGAGTACTATCATGCTTTGAGCCATTACATCGAGGTTCCGTCCGTTCGTCACTTTGCCGGAAGGCTGAGCCTCTTTGTCCTCTTCCGCACGCTGCAGGTGCTGGGCGCTTACGGCTTCCGTGGATACTTCGAGCATAAGCAGCATTTCATCGACAGCATACCTCCTGCCATACAGAATCTGCGTGACCTCCTTGCCCTGCGTGAGGATGTATTGCCTTATCCCTATCTGCGTGAAGTGCTTACCGCTTTGGTCAACCTTCCGCAATTTGCGCCTAAGAAAGATGAGATGCAGCCTCGAAAAGACGGTTTCAAGACCACAGACAGCAACATCTATCCCAAGAATCCGCAAGACGGACTGCCCACGTTCTCGAAATACGATGGCAAGGGACCGCTCGTGGTGCGCGTGTATAGCTTCTCCTATAAAAAAGGAATCCCCGAGGACCCGTCGGGCAATGGCGGCGGCTATGTCTTCGACTGCCGTTCTACGCACAACCCCGGACGTTATGAACCTTATAAAAAACTGACGGGACTCGACGAGCCAGTGATACGCTTCCTTGAGGACGACGGCGAGATTGTGGAGTTCCTGCAACATGTCTATGCCCTTGCCGACCATCATGTGGCACGCTATATCCAGCGAGGCTTCACGAGTCTTATGTTCTGCTTTGGCTGTACGGGCGGTCAGCACCGCAGTGTCTACAGCGCGCAGCATCTGGCAGAGCACATTCATGAGAAGTTCGGCATTGAGGTACAGATCGTACATCGTGAGCAGAACATCCGGCAGACCTTGGAGGCTGTGAAGGACAAGTAGTTCTCGTCAGGCACATCTCTCTATTATACCATAACGAAGGCGCCATGCCGTATGCAAGTGCAACGGCAGCGCCTGCGTCTACTAACAAGCTAAAAACTCAATATTAACCATTATACCAAAAGACAATCACCATGACAAAAAACTATCTGCTCCTCAGTCTTTTGCTCTGCTTAGGCTGGCATCAGACGCAGGCACAACCGTCAGGAGACAATCAAAGGGGTAGGGCAGACGTCACTTGCGCGTTCTCCTATTTCACCTATCAAGGCCAGGACCAGCGCTTCGCCACACCTTACGACCACAGCCGGCAGTATCTCAACCCGGTACGCTCGGGCTATTATCCTGATCCGAGCGTGTGCCGTGTAGGCAAGACGTTCTACATGGTCAACTCATCCTTCGGCTCTTATCCCGGCGTGCCCATTGCCACTTCGCAGGATCTCGTCAGCTGGCAACCGGCAGGTTACGTTCTTGACCGTCCCTCGCAACTGCCTTTGGCCAACCAGCCCATCGCACACGGAGGCATCTATGCACCGACGATCCGCTACAACAAACGCAACAAGACGTTCTATATGATCACGACAAACGTAGGACGCGGCAATTTCCTTGTCAAGACAAAGGATCCCTCCAAAGGATGGAGCGACCCAATCTGGTTGCCAAAGGTGCAGGGCATCGATCCCGACCTGCTGTTCGACGATGATGGCAAAGCCTATATCGTGCACAATGCCTCGGTGACGGGTAAGCCCGCCTACGAGGGGCAGACAGCCATCCGCCTCTTTGAGTTCGATGTCAAAGGCGACTCCACGCGGGGCAATTTCACGGAGATCGTCCGTGGAGGTACACATGTAGAGGAGAAGCCGATATGGATTGAGGGACCACATCTCTATAAGCATGGACATTACTATTACCTAATGTGTGCCGAAGGTGGTACGGCGGAGCACCATAGCGAGGTGATCTTCCGTGCCAAGAAGCCGCAGGGGCCTTGGGAGGAATATAGTGGTAACCCTATTCTCACCCAGCGCGATCTGACTGACGATCGTGTTGATCCCGTGTCCTGCACGGGTCATGCCGACTTGGTAGAGGACGGTACCGGACAGTGGTGGGCCGTGTTCTTGGGCTGCCGTCCTTATGAGGGCAATCTCTACAACACTGGTCGCGAGACTTTCTTGCTTCCCGTCACATGGAAAAACGACTGGCCCGTGATCCTCGAACATGGCAAGGCCGTTCCTACGCTCAACGCTAAACGGGGCATTCAACTGAAGGTTCGCGCTTCGCAAACACCCGAGCAGCTCGGCATAACCGGCAACGTTTCTTACACAGACCACTTCGACAGCACAGCCCTGAACCAGCGCTGGTCGTTCGTCCGCAACCCGTCGGCATTCTGGACAACAGGCAGCAAAGGACTTGTCATTAAAGGACAACCGACCGGACTCACTGTGAAGGAGAACCCGTTGGCAACCTTCGTGCATCAGCAAAACGCTAGCTTCACGGCTGAGACAGAACTGACACAGCAAGCCATAACCCCCAATACTGTTTCCGGCATGTTGCTCCTCCAGGGAGCCAATGCCAACATTGTCTTCGGCACAATGCTTCGTCAGGGCAAGCCGGTCATCATCTTGCGCCGAACAGAGAAGACGCCCGTCATCGTGGCATCTGCACCGATTACGTCTGGTGCCATCAAACTGAAGGTGGCCGGCGACGGTCGTTGGTATTCGTTCTATTACCAGCAGGGCAGTCAGCCATGGAGAGTTCTTGCCAGTGGCGTCGATGCCAGCAATCTCAGTACGACCAAGGCCGGTGGCTTCATCGGCACGCTCATCGGCTTAGGAATGTGCACAATCAATGAATAGTTTTCCCCTCTCTAACTCTCTTCGGGGAGTTAGAGAGCGTTTGAAAAACCAAGTTTAAAGGTAAGTTGAGCATCTACAATACAAAAAGAGGGTGTATCATAATTAAGTTTTATGGTGCATCCTCTTTTCTTTTACAATGATAGTCGTAAAATTAGGATTAGGCCGACTTTTTAGTTAAAATTCCATTTTTCGCTGTTTCTAGAGTCGTCAGG
>DLDU01000034.1 GCA_002481295.1 Prevotella sp. UBA7764
AGATGTCGCAACTGTGCCAGCATAATGAGGGCGCAGCCTAACATCGTGATGGTGATGATGTTCTGAAAGACGATGAACACACGGCTGAGCACCATCTTGGTCTGATGTACAAAGGTACCTTTGATAATCTCAATGGGTTTCACGCGCGAGGTGATGAGGCCGGGGATGATGCCCGACAACGTACCGATGACGACGATAAGCAACAGCGAAAGACCAATACAAGCCAGACTAAACAACCGGGAGACCTGCAGCGTGGTGTCAAGCTGATGGCCCATGACCGGTGCGAAAGCCACGGCCAACAACAAAGCCACCATCCAAGCCACAAGGCAGAGCAGCGTGCTCTCGGCCACGAGCTTGGCAAAGACACGGCGCCGTGTGGCCCCAAAGAGCTGGCGGGTAGCCATCTCGCGGGCACGACGTCCGGAGATGGCAACGGTGAGGTTGATGTAGTTGGTCACGGCAAAGAGCAGGATGAGGAGCGTGGCCACCATCAGGATGTTAATGAGCGTGGGATTGCCACGACGCGTAACGTCGTTGTTAGTGTCTAACTTGGAGAGGTAGAGATGAGAGAAAGGAGTGGTAAAGACTTCGCATTTCCAACTCTCTTGGAAGTGTGGCCAGAAAGTGCTGATGAACTTAGTCAGTTCATGCGACCTGCCTATGAAGGAATGACCGGGACGCATGAGCAGGAAGACACTGCTCCCCGTGTAATTGATGCTGCCTTTGACGAAGAACTCGTCGGAGTTGGCCATATTGTACAACTTGGCCTGAGAGAAGTTCGTCAGCATATCGGTATGACAGAACACGGTATTGTCCAAGTCCTGCATGATGCCGGTCACACGGAAACGTATGGTGTCGTCGATTGTCACGGTCTGCCCCATGGGATCGGCCGAGCCAAACAACTTGCGGGCGAAGCTCTCGGTGAGCACGGCACTGTTGTCGGCGGTCAGACAACTATTGCGGTCGCCCTTGAGCAACTTGTAGTCAAAGACATGAAAGAAAGTGGTGTCAGCACTCAGTAAGGATGCTGACAAGTAATCACCGCCACAACTGACCCAAGTACCGTTATGACATACGCCACAAGCACTCTCTATCTCTGGATAGTGCTTGCGCAACTGCGTTTCCACATAGTGGTGGATACCCTCACAAGCATCAGTGCCATCAAACGACATGCCCAGCGCTTCTATCCGGTCGGCATTGGCCACCTGCTTGTCGATGCTCTTCTCCTGCCAGGTGTAGAGGCCGATGAGCATCACGAACATCAGCGACACGCTGAGGCCAAAGAAGTTGATAAGGGTGTAGCCCTTGTTACGGGAAAGGAAAACGAAATAGCTCTTCATCATTTTATCTTCAGTTCTTTGTAATCCTTGTAACTCTCATATCCACTCACGATGACGCGCTCGCCGGGCTCCAGCCCTTCCAACACCTCATAGTACTGCGGGTTCTGTCGTCCGATGCGTATGTTGCGGCGATAGGCTTTATGGCCGGAAGCATCGAGCACGAAGATCCACGAGCCGCCGGTGGTGCTGTAGAACGTACCCTTGGGGATGATGATGGCCTTCTTCGACTCGCCGAGCTGCAAGTCGATGTAGTAGGTCTGTCCCGTACGGATGTTCTGTGGACGGTCGCCACGGAAGATGAAGTCAATCTTGTTGCGGCCGTCGTGCACCTCAGGATAGACCTTGCGCACCTCTAAGCGGTAGGTTCTGCCGTTCTGCGTGAACGTGGCGGCGAGTCCAGCGTGTACGCGGTCGATGTAGTGCTCATCCACTTGTGCCTCCACCTTATAGTCGCTAAGGTCGTTGATGACGCCAATCTTCTGTCCCGGCGTAATGCTCTGTCCCAGTTCCACGTCGAGCAGTCCCACCTCGCCGTCGATGGAGGAACGTACATCGAGCTTGGCCTTACGCTGCCTGACGAGTTCCACGTTGCGCTGCATCGAAGCCAGGTTGTCGCTCATCTGGTTCATCTGTGCCCTCCGCATCTGTGCGCTCTTGCTGAGTCGCTGACGAATGAGGCTATTCTTCTCCACGGCGAGCCGATAGTCTTCCTTGGCCTTGAGATAGTCCTCACGCGAGTTGAGCTGTTCTTTCTGCAAGGCGGTCTGATGGCTCAATGCCCGTTTCTTGGTCTGCACATCCATAGCAAGCTGGGCGGCTTCCGTGCGGTTGTTGAGCTGTTCCTGTTCCATGGAGAGCTGTGTATTGCGCAGCATGTCCTGCTTCTCGGCCAATTCGCTCTCGGCGTTGAGTATCTCAAGGTCGAGGTTGGAGTTGCTCAGCCTTACGATGACGTCGCCCTTGTGCACCTTCGAACCTTCGTCAACGACCTTCTCTACCACGGTACCACCTTCTTCAGGAGAGATCTGTACCACTTGGATTGGCACCACATTGCCGTCCACACTGACATAGTCGTTGAACCGTGCGTTCTCGACGGTGGCAATGCTCAGCCCACGTTCGTCGACCTGCAACGATGAGGTGAAGTTGCTCTGAGCCAGCCAGACCAACAGCGCAATGACGATTACGCCTCCACCTATCCACGGCCAGTACTTGCGCGGCACGCGGTATTTCTTCTTCTTGATTTCTATATCCATAATATATATGTGTCTAACTCTTAAGTAATAACTCCTAATTCCTAACTCCTAACTCTCCTGTGACATAATAGTTGACGAGTCGTGCCTTCAGTGCCAGCATCATCTCGCTTTGCAACAGCAGCAGGCGACTTTGCAAGAGCGTCTGCGCCGTGGTGTGCAGGTCATAGACGCTGAGCATGCCTTCCTCGTATTTGCGACTGGAGAGATGATGCGCCAACGAGTCGGAGGCCACCTTGCGCTGCAACTGCTCCACCTCACGGGCGTAGCCACGGTAGTCGAGTACAGCCTGCAACGCATCGTCGTGCTGCTTGCGACGCGCGTCGGCAAGGTCGAGTTGTGCTTCCTGCCAGTCGGTCTTGGCCCGCCGGGCTCTGTTCCACGACGAAGCGTTGAAGATAGGAATGGAGAGCGTCATGTAGACATACTCACCCATGTTGTTGCGGAACTGTGAACCGAAGCCCTCTGCTTTGTAGCCTGCAGTGAGGTTCTTGTAATAGTTGGTAGCCACGCCACCTCCCAAAGATAGTTTAGGAAGCAAGGCGGCCCGTTGTATCTTCCACTCCATGCGTGCGTGCTCCGCCTTCGCCGCTGCTACCGTCACGGCGGGACGCTCAGCGAGGAAGAAGCCGTGGCGCATGAGACTATCACAAGCTGTTCGGCTGGCAGGAAGAGTGGCAGCCGCTTGGACATCCACGGGCAGAGCGCTTACAGCAAGGCTATCGCCGGCCGGGAAGTTCATCGCAGTCTTCAAATCGTTCAGAGCTTTGTCTGCAAGATGACGCTGGTGGAGCAGGTTATACTCGTCCTCAGCAACTTGGCTCTCTACCTGCACCACATCGGGACGGCTCTTCTCTCCCAACTCAAAGAGTCGCTGCGTCTTCACCAACAGCGCCTTGGAGTCGCGCCATTTCTCTTCGGCCAGAGCTATGGAGCGACGGGTGTACACAGCGTCGACGTATTTCTCCATAACCGTGATGGCCTTGTCGTCGCGTGCCTGCTGCACGGCCGACTGTGCCGATGCTCTGTCGAGACGGGCCTGACAGAAAGCGTTCCAGATGGCACCGCCGTCGAAAAGCGTCACCGACGCGCCGAGCTGATAGTAGTTGTTGAACGTGGTGACATTATTATAGGTATTGGTCTCCGGGTCGATGTTGCGTCCCCAGCTGTACTGTCCGCTGACTTCTGCCGACACACTGGGCAGAAAATTGAGCAGCGACGTACGGTAGTCGGCGCGTTTCTGCTCCTGTTCCAGCGTCTGCCGTCTCACCTCGGAGGCGTGCTCTTGGGCGTAGGCAATGCAGCGGGCGAGGGGCCACGACTCCTGTCCTTGGACGCTCAGGCTCACAAAGAAGCCCATGATGAGGATATAATGCTTTGTTTTCATACACCGTAGACAATGCCAATGGCGTGCCAAAAACGTAAGTCGCTGTTTATTAGACTTCTGAAAGATATTGCCTCAAATACCAGTGTACAATTATTGGACACTCGCTGTACAAGAATTAGACACCGTCAATCGCTTACCTCGCCTTCACGCGAGCAATAATGAAGAAAAAGTCTTGAAAGAATTTGTTAGTGCAACTAATATTAGTTACTTTTGTAGCAGAAAATAGATACACCATGAACAAGCAAGATAAACTCTTGAAACGTTTCTATAATTTGCCGAGAGACTTTACCTTTGATGAAATGGTAAGTTTATTTAGGCAATTTGACTTCCATGTGCAAAACAAAGGTACAACATCTGGTTCCAGAATTATCTTTGTTAATGACAATAATGGAGACAGCTACATTATGCACAGGCCTCATCCATCAAACATCATCAAGGGCTATGTCATGCATCAAGTATATAATTATCTAACAGCAAAGGGATATATTAAAAGCAAATAGGAGGAAAGCATTATGGGAACTATGAAATACAAAGGCTACACCGGAAGTGTAGACTATAGTGAAGAAGACAATTGCCTCTATGGAGCTGTATTAGGCATGAGCCACGACGCAATCACCTACGAGGGAAAAGATGTAGACGAACTTCGCAAGGACTTTGAAGGTGCCGTGGATGACTATATCGAAAGTTGTAAGGCACAAGGCAGGGCACCTCGCAAGCCCTATAGCGGCAATTTGAATGTACGGCTAACACCAGAAATCCATAGTAGAATAGCCACCATTGCGCAACAGACCGGTACCACGATAAATAATTATATTCGTCAAACACTGGCGAAAGCTGTAGGAATAACCTTGTAAAAGGCTGCAATAGCATAAAAGCTATAAGCAAGAAGCACCATGAAACACGGCACACTACTTGTCGTCGACGACAACCGTAACATCCTCACCACGGTGAAGATGGTGACCGAGCAGACCTTTGAGCGCATCATCTGCCTGGCCAGTCCCTCAAGCCTCCTCACCCGACTGCGTGAGGACCAGCCCGACGTGGTGCTGCTCGACATGAATTTCCACAGCGGTATCAACAACGGCAACGAGGGACTCTATTGGCTCAGGGAGATCAAGAAAGCACGACCACAGACCGCCGTCGTGCTCTTCACCGCCTACGCCGATATAGAGTTGGCCGTGACAGGCTTGAAGGATGGGGCCGCCGACTTCATCGTCAAGCCCTTCGACAACCACCAACTCATAGAGAAACTCACCGACGCTTACCAAAAGACGAGGAAGAAGAAACCAACCATTACGGCAGTGTCGGAGATGATATGGGGCACCTCGCCCGCCATGAGACACTTACGCGACATGGTGGAGAAGGTGGCGGGCACTGACGCCAACATTCTCATCACCGGCGAGAACGGTACGGGTAAAGAGGTTCTTGCCAAAGAGATACACCAACTCTCGAAACGCGCTGGCAAAGCACTGATGCCCATCGACCTGGGAGCCGTCACGGAGACGCTCTTCGAGAGTGAGCTCTTTGGTTATGTCAAAGGGGCCTTTACCGACGCCAAGACCGACAAGCCCGGTAAGTTTGAGCTCGCTGAGGGCGGCACGCTCTTTCTCGACGAGATCGGCAACCTCAGCTATGCGCTACAAGCCAAACTACTCACCGCCCTGCAACGGCGCACTATCGTCAGAGTAGGCGGCAGCAAGCCAATACCCATTGACGTGCGTGTCGTCTGTGCCACGAACCGCAACTTGGAGGAGATGGTGCGACAAGGAGCTTTCCGCGAAGACCTGCTCTACCGCATCAACACCATCCAACTCCACTTGCCACCTCTACGTGAGCGCACGGGCGACATCATGACCTATGCCGGTTCTTTCCTTCACCGCTATGCCCACCTATATAATAAGGAGGGAATGACATTTGCGCCTGATACCCAAGAGAAGATAGAGCACTTGCCATGGTACGGCAACATCCGTGAGCTGCAACATGCAGTGGAGAAGGCCGTCATTCTCTCTGACGGCACGACGATACGTCCCGACGACATTGAAGGTTCGGCTACGACACGCCCTCAACCGACCAACGACATCCAACGACTCGACGACATGGAGCGCGAGATGATTGCCAAAGCCATTACGGAATGCGAGGGAAACCTCTCACATGTCGCCTCACAGTTAGGCATCTCTAGGCAGACGCTTTACAACAAGATGAAGAAGTACGGGATATAGCCCCCTCCCCAGTCCTCCCTAAAAGGCCCTCCCTAGCCCTCCCTAAAAGGGAGGGAAACAAGAAACCTATTAGGGTTGAACAAGCCACCGAGTATAGAGGGAGACAAAACATCGGTTATATATGACACACCTTATATATATATGATACAGCCTGAATATTATATTCTGCTTGCCATTGCCGCCGTTATCATCGTGGTGTTGTTGGCAATGATCATCGTGCTGTGGCGGCGCAACCGCCGCACAGTGGGTAAGGTGGCCTTCCTGTTCAACGCCATCGACAACGGGGACTATGCCTTCCGCTACTCCGAAGACAGGAAAGGCGACGCGATGGTCAACAGGTCGCTCAATCGCATCAAGGAGATCCTGCAACACGCACGCAATGAACAGATAGAAAAGGAAAAGTACTTTGAGCTCATCCTCGACTCGGTGGACACGGGCGTGCTGGTTGTCGACGAGGAGAGGGGACTGGTGCTGAGAAGCAACAATGCCGCACGCAAATTGTTGGACCGCGAAGCCATCACACACATCAGTCAAGTGAGTGACGCCTTGAAGAAGTTCTCCGTGCGCGAGACGCATACCATCCTGCAACAGCGTCGCGTGCGCATCATCGCCTTCAGCGATATTGACGGTGAGTTGGCCAACCAGGAGATCGACTCGTGGGTACGCCTCATCCGTGTGCTCACCCATGAGATCATGAACACGCTCACGCCCGTCATCTCGCTCAGCGAAGCCCTGCTGCCACGGGCTGAAGGCGAACAGCACGAGGGACTGGAGGTGATCCACCAGACCAGCAAGGACTTGATTCGTTTCGTCGAGAACTACCGGCAGTTCACCCATGTGCCCACGCCACAGCCGTCGCCCTTTGACGTGAAGCCCTTCCTGCTACGAATGGTCACGCAAGTCAGGCCGCTTCTTCATCATGATGTGACGATTACGCTCAGCGTAGAGCCCGACTATCTCATGGTCTACGCCGACGAGGGACTCATCGTCCGTGTAGTGAGCAACTTACTGAAAAACGCAGCCGAGGCCACCCGAGAGGGACAGCACATCAGCCTCCACGCCTTCTCCGACATCGATGAGTCGGTCGTCATCGACATCAGTGACGACGGTGAGCCGATACCACCGGACATCGCCACGCATATCTTCATCCCTTTCTTCACCACTAAGGACGAAGGCAGCGGCATAGGACTTTCCATCTCACGACAGATCATGCGGGTAAGCAATGGCTCCATCGCCCTCCTACCCGACCGCCACGACGGACAGACGACGTTCCGGCTGAGGTTTCAATAGCGGCATCACGTCACCGTCATGGCACGGTGTTTGTGAAACAAATTTCAGAACATACACATTATTATATATATAGCACAAGATGAAAGTATTATTGATCAATGGTAGCTCTCATAAGGAGGGCAATACCTTCCACGCACTGAGCATGGCCGCAAAGACGCTGGAAGCACAAGGCATAGAGGCGGAAATCATGCAGTTGGGCAACAAGCCAGTGCGTGGCTGCATCGCCTGTGGTGTCTGTAAACAAAAGGTCAACAACCGCTGTACGTTCAACGACGACGTCTGCAACAGCCTCTTGGAGAAAGCAGAGGGTGCCGACGGCTTTATCTTCGGCTCACCGACATACTACGGTCAGCCCAATGGTGCACTGCTCGCCGTGGTACAGCGTATGCTCTATGCTGGTGGTGCACTGATGAAGAACAAGCCGGTGGCTAACGTTGCGGTGTGCCGTCGCGGTGGTGCGTCTGCCGTCTACCAGACGATGAACATGGCGTTTGAGATGATGAACATGCCGATCGTCACGTCGCAGTATTGGAACATGGTCTACGGGCAAAAGCCCGGTGAGGCGGAGCTCGACGAGGAAGGAATGCAGACGATGCGCACGATGGCCAACAACATGGCGTGGCTGCTGAAGCGCATCCACCAGGGCGGCGATCCACAATATCCAGAGCGAGAGTCGTGGACACCGATGAACTTCATCAGAACTTCCAAATAGCATAAAAAAAGGACTGCCAGAGATGGCAGTCCTTTTTTTATGCTTTAATCTTCCATGCTCACAGAGGGAGCATGGAGGAAGAAAATGTCGGAATGGATTAGTCGCAGTTAGCGAGCTTGTGATCAGAGCCGAGCACGTCGGTGATCTTCTCCTTGTACATGTCTGTCATGTAAGCACGAGCAACCTTGCCATACTGACGAGGATCGAAGTACTCAGGATGCAGAGCGAGGGTCTCACGGACACCAGCAGTGTAAGCCAGACGAGAGTCAGAGTCGATGTTGATCTTGCAGACAGCGCTCTTAGCAGCCTTACGCAGCTGCTCCTCTGGGATACCAACAGCGTCGGGGAGCTTGCCACCGTACTGGTTGATGATATCGACATACTTCTGAGGAACAGAAGAAGATCCGTGGAGAACGATTGGGAAGCCAGGAAGCTTCTTCTCGATCTCTGCCAGCACGTCGAATGCCAATGGAGGAGGAATCAGACGACCTGTCTTCGGGTCACGTGTGCACTGCTCGGGCTTGAACTTGTAAGCACCGTGAGAAGTACCGATGGAGATAGCCAGAGAGTCGCAGCCAGAACGCTGACTGAACTCGATGACCTCCTCAGGACGTGTATAGTGAGACTCTTCAGCAGAAACCTCATCCTCAACACCAGCGAGGACACCCAGCTCTGCCTCAACAGTTACGTCGAACTGATGAGCGTAATCTACGCACTTCTTGGTGAGCTCGATGTTCTCATCGAACGGCTTAGAAGAAGCGTCGATCATGACAGAAGAGAAGCCCATATCAACGCAGCTCTTCACCAGCTCGAAGCTGTCACCGTGGTCGAGGTGCAGTACGATCTCAGGATGGTTGCAGCCCAAAGACTTAGCATACTCCACAGCACCCTCTGCCATGTAGCGGAGGAGGATAGGATTAGCATAGTTGCGGGCACCCTTAGATACCTGAAGGATCACCGGAGAGCGGAGCTCGGAAGAAGCTGTGATGATAGCCTGGAGCTGCTCGAGGTTATTGAAGTTGAATGCTGGAATAGCATAGCCGCCATTGACGGCTCTCTTGAACATCTCGCGTGTGTTGACGAGACCAAGATCTTTGTAATTAACTGCCATAATACTTAATAATTATGTTTAGAATGAAATCTTCTATATATAATGATAGTCTTGCATATGCCCTTAGGCACTCTGCTCTTACCACATGCAAATTTAACAATTTATTTTCTTACCGCAAAATGTCTCTTGATAATAAGTAAAGAAGAAGGTTAAAAAAGTTTATTTAGACCATTCTTCCTTCCCTTTATCACACCGTTTGTCATTCTAAGTTTACAAATCTCCACCCTCCCACACATGATCTTTTTTCGATGCTGCCATGCCCAGCGTGAGCTTATAGGCCACATGCAGCATGAGGTAGCGGGGAATGGAGTTTGTCCAAGTCTCGGTACGTCCTTGCTCGTTGAGCACGAGCGTAGTGCTGTTGAGGTTACCAAGGATGTCATAGGCGTCAAGCATGAACGTGAGGCGATCGTGCATCAACTTCTTCGAGAGGCGTGCATTCCACACGAGTTCACTACGGTTCATCTGCTCATCATTGTATCCCATACGCCTGTAGTCGGTGATGTCTGTCGACAGTTTAAGTCCCCACGGCATCGTGACGTTGGTACCCAAACGCAGGTTGCAGTCCCACGCATCGACCGCCTGAAAGTCGCGTCGCCGGCTGTTGGCGTTGTGATAGGCGACACGGCACTCGGCGAAGGCATTCAGCCGGGTGTCGAGTTGATAGTTGAGTTGCAGTTGATCGTTCACTTCCCAGCTGCGCACCTTGCTCCGCTGGTTGTCCACGCCTTCCACCGTGGTGAGGTCAACGCTATTGTTGAAGTTGGCGAAGAGGTCATTCTGTAGTCTCCATCTCGTAGCCTTGTCGAGCGGCGTAGAGAAACCCGTACCCGCCGAGACACTCCAGTTGCCGTTGACATTGGTTTGCTGCGTAGTGGTCACTCCGGTCTGCTTGTCATAGACGACAGCAGAGGCGAGGGCATTATGAGTAGTGTGGAATCCCAACGAGAAGTTCATCATCCGCTGCGTTGCCAGTCGGAAGAGTGCAGCGCTGAGGTTGACGTTGTGGCTGCGCGCCTTTTTCAGATTAGGGTTACCGAGCGTCACGTTGAGCGGATTGGCATCGTCGCGGATGTCGAGAAGCGTGGAAAGTTCCGGCACACTCTGCGATGTGGAGTAAGCACATTCGACATAGCGTGTACCCGTGGAGTCGTTGAACTGGTATCTCAAGCCGACCGTAGGATTAAAGAACATGGTGTGGCGCTCCTTCTCATAGTCCTTATTGCGGAAGTAACCCAAGTGCTCGCGCTTCCACTCCAACGGCAGGCGTGCCGAGAGCGAGAGCTGTGGCTTTGCCGTACCATCGCCATGGGAGAAGTAGAGCGAAGTCTCCGCCGTCTGCTGTGTCGTATGCATAGTACTGCGATAGCTATTGCTGTTGTCAAGGGCGGCAAGCAGGGCCTGACGCTCCGAGGGCAACATGCCCAAGGTATAGTCCTGCTCGCGATAGCCTTCCACCTGGTCGATGCGGTAGAGATTGTAGCGTGTGTTGTCGTAGCTCTGACGAATACTATATGATGGACGCAGGTAGAGGCTGTTCTGTCCCACGGTATCGTCGACGAGCAAACAGGCATAGAGTGCCGAGGCCTCCATGTTGAGATGGCGGTCCGGCGTTTGGGAATACTGATAGCGATGATCTTGCCGGTCCTCCGTACCGAGGTAGTCGATGCGGTTCATGGCAAAGCGGTCGTTGGTAGTCTTGCCATAATCAAAGCTACCATTAAATGAGAGTTCGTCAGTACCGTTGTTGCCAAGGCGCAAGCGGTCGTAAAGGCTGAGCGAAGCATTGTAGGAGTTGCCGTGAAACTGGTTGTCGTTTTTCACCCTGTTGATGGCGTGCTTCAAGAGTCGTGCGCCGGCATCAGGCATAAACAGACTGTCGAGGATGGCGTCGCCGTCCGGCTTGCTGCCAAACAGTCCCGAACGTCTGTCGCCATCGCCGTGGTTGCGGCTATAAGCCCCTGAGAGCGTACCACCAAGCATCTGATGCGTAGGTGTCAGCCCAAAGGAAGCATCCGCCGACCACTGCCTACTGACATTGTGCGTGGCATTACGGTCGAGCTGATAGGTATCGCCGCCAGAGAGAAAGGTCTGCGCCGTGGTGCGCGTGCGTGTGTCGTTGTCGTCCGAGGCATAGCCGAGCGAAGTAGTGAAGAAGTTGTCCTCTGTCTTTCCGTCGCGCCGGTATTCCACGCCTAAGTTTCTGACCGAGGTCAATCCGCCGCCCGCGTCAGGTGCAGAGCTGATGCTTCCGCTCTCTCCCGGCACCGAGGTGTCGCCGACATTGTTGGCTGACCCCGTCAGTGTAAGCCGCTCTTTTGGCGTATAGTACATCGAGAACAGCCGTGCGGCATAGCGGTTGTTCGTACCGCCCGCGACATCGGCATTGGCCATCAGTCCATGCTTGTATTCACGTTTCAGCGTCACGTCGAGTACATAGCTCTTGTCGCCCATGTCGCGCCCCATGAGTCTGCTTTCCTGTCCTTGCTTATCGTAGGCCTTGACCTTGTCGACGGTGAAGGCGGGCAGGTTCTCCAATGCTTTCTTCATGTCGCCTTTGAAGAAGTCGCGGCCGTCGATGAGCAGTGAACTCACAGTACGTCCGTTGACTTTGATGACACCATTGTCCAGTGTGGTACCGGGCATCTGACGGATGAGCGCGTCGAGCATGGATCCCTCGCTGAGGTTGAGTGCGGAAGCGTCGTAGACGAGCGTATCACCACGCATCACCATCTTGATTTTCGTAGCCTTCACGACGACTTCGCTGAGCGTATGCACGTCGGGCTGCAAAGCAATGTCGTCGATCTGTTGTTCATTGACACGGTTGGCCATGCGCACGGTGACGCGCCGGTAAGCGGTTTTGTAGCCAAGACTGGAGCAGCGCAGCAGATAGGTGGAGTCGTTGTCGACATCAAACTGGTAGACAAAGACTTTCCAGCCGAAGATCTGCCGCTCTGTTGTGGTGGTGGACTTGATGACAGAGGAGTCACGGGGATTGAGCAACTCCACGACTGCGCCCGCCAAGTCCTCATGATTCTTGCCGTCCACTACCCTGCCGACGATGTGGCGGGCAGCAGCGGAAAGAAAGGAGAGGGAAAAGAGAAAAAGAAAGAGCAGGCGACGCATGGAGCAATGATGAATGTTGAATGATGAATGATGAACCCTTGAAGCATTTCACTCCCCTCTCCTTGGGAGAGGGGCACGGGGGTGAGGCTATTCTTTCTTCCTCGTCAGCTCCGAGGCAAACAGCAACACAACGAAATAGCCGATGAACGGAATGATAAACGGCATGCTCATCATCTGAGTGGAGTCAGCAATGATACCCATCAGCAGGAAGCCACAACCACCAATCGGCGTCATCATCAGCAGCGACGAGGCACTCTTCGTCAGATTACCCAAACCACGCAATGCCAAAGAGAAGATCGTGGGGAACATGATGGCCTCAAAGACATAGTTGCATACCAACGCCACCATAGAGATCATGCCGAGGTTGAGCATCACCAGTCCGATGCACACCACACTGCCAATGGCACAGTAGAAGAGCATACGCTCGGCAGGAACTTTCCGCATGATCCAACTGCCCACAAAGCGGCCAACCATGAAGAAGGCAAGGGCCACCGTGAGCACGATAGACGCAGTGTTGTCGCTCATCCATCCCTTTGCGGTCACATAGTTGATGAAGTAGCTGTTGATCGAGATCTCTGCCACCTCGTAGGCCAAAAGCGAGAAGAGTCCGAAGACAAACATCGGGTGATGGCAGAACAGCTTCATGATACGCGTGCCCTGCGAGCGGTCTTCCTCCGTCTCCTGATGCTTGATTTCCGGAAGATGCACACGTGAGAACACCACAGCAATGATCAGCACCACAATGCCCAGCACGGTATAAGGGATGACGATGTTACCACCACGGTCAGTGCCGTTGAAGAGGAACTGCCCGATGAGGAAGGTGGCGCTCAGCGATCCCAGTCCGTTGAACGACTGGCTGAGGTTGAGTCGGCTTGTTGCCGTGCGCGGGTCACCGAGCTCCGTGACGTATGGGTTGGCCGATGTCTCCAGGAAGACGAGACCGCAGCCAATGATAAACAGGGCACCGAGATAGGCGTAGAACGTACCGGCCTCTGCACCTGGAATGAAGAGCAGAGCGCCGATGCCAAAGAGCAGCAGACCGAAGACCACACCCAAGCGATAGCCACGACGGTTGATGAACCAACCGGCGGGTATGGCCATGATGAAGTAGCCGAGATAGGTCGTCACCTGGATGAGCGACGACTGCGTGATGGAGATGTCGAGCGCATTCTGGAAATGCTTGTTGAGCACGTCGAGAATGGCACGTGCAAAACCCCAAAGAAAGAAGAGTGAGGTGACGAGGATAAAGGGCAAGAGATAGCTGCGGTTGGTCAGCGCCGCACGTCCCTTTGTCGTACCTGCCTCTATCTGCTGTTCTTGTTTTCCTCCTGTTTGAATACGATCCATAATGAATATGTTCTATATATAATAATGTGTATGATTTGACGGACGCAAAGATACAGAAAAAATTATAAACCGACAAAGGACATCCGTCTTTTCTGCCCTCTGCCAAATGCTATCGTTGCACATATTCTACCGTCACCCCACATTCTCATGTCTTACTCTTTGATACGCTTGTTAGCGCAAACAGCGATTTTGCAAAGTCAAGATGTCATTTTTTCGCTGTTTCTCTTTGTAGTTTAATGACAAAACACTATCTTTGCAATAGATTAATCCCTACAATGCAATCTTATAAAAATAACATATAATATATACAACACCTATTAACTATGAGTGAAAAAACGAGCGAGAAGAGAGTTTACCTCTTTGGAAACGGCAAGGCTGAGGGCCGTGCCGACATGCGCAACCTTCTTGGTGGTAAAGGAGCCAACCTGGCCGAGATGAATTTGATCGGTGTACCTGTCCCACCGGGCTTCACCATCACCACTGATGTCTGCAACGAATATTTCGAGAAGGGCAAAGCCGACGTGGTCGCTTTGCTCAAGGACGACGTTGTCAATGGCGTGAAACACGTCGAAGAGCTCATGGGACTGAAGTTTGGCGATGCCAAGAATCCGCTTCTTGTCAGCGTGCGCTCCGGTGCCCGTGCCTCCATGCCGGGTATGATGGACACCATCCTCAACCTCGGTCTCAACGATGAGGTCGTCAAGGGACTGGCTGCCAAGACCGGCAACGAGCGCTTCGCCTATGACAGCTACCGCCGTTTCGTGCAGATGTACGGTGACGTAGTCCTCGGCATGAAGCCCGTCAACAAGGAAGACATCGATCCCTTCGAGGCGATCATTCAGAAAGTGAAGGCTCAGCGCGGCATCCGTCTCGACAATGAGATGAACACCGACGAGCTCAAGAGCCTCGTCGTCCTCTTCAAGGACTATATCAAGGAGCGCACCGGACGTGAGTTCCCCTCCGACCCGATGGAACAGCTCTGGGGCGCCATCTGCGCTGTCTTTGACTCTTGGATGAACGACCGAGCCATCCTCTACCGCAAGATGGAGGGCATCCCACAGGAGTGGGGAACGGCTGTCACCGTCATGGCCATGGTCTTCGGCAACATGGGCAACACCTCTGCCACTGGTGTCTGCTTCAGCCGCGACGCTGCCACGGGCGAGAACCGCTTCAACGGCGAGTACCTTGTTAACGCACAGGGTGAGGACGTCGTCGCCGGCATACGCACACCGCAGCAGATCACCAAGGAAGGTTCGCTCCGCTGGGCTAAGCAGCAGGGAATCGACGAGGCTACGCGCGCCAGCAAATATCCTTCCATGGAGGAGTCTATGCCAGACATCTACGCACAGCTCAACGACCTGCAGGACAAACTTGAGAAGCACTACAACGACATGCAGGACATGGAGTTCACCGTACAGGAAGGTAAACTGTGGTTCCTCCAGACCCGCAACGGCAAGCGCACAGGTACAGCCATGGTGAAGATTGCCATGGATCTGCTGCGCGAGGGGCTCATCGACGAGAAGACAGCCCTGCAGCGCTGTGAGCCCAACAAGCTCGACGAACTGCTCCACCCGGTCTTCGACAAGGAGGCCAAGGCTCAGGCCCGTGTGCTCACTCGCGGACTTCCCGCATCGCCGGGTGCTGCCTGCGGCCAGATCGTATTCTTTGCTGATGATGCTGAGAAATGGCACGCCGATGGCCATCAGGTAGTCATGGTGCGCATCGAGACTTCGCCTGAGGACCTCGCCGGCATGAGCGCCGCAGAGGGCATCCTGACGGCTCGCGGCGGTATGACATCGCATGCTGCTGTGGTAGCCCGCGGCATGGGCAAGTGCTGCGTCAGTGGTGCCGGTGCCATCAATGTCGACTATAAAGCCCGCACCGTGGAGATCGACGGCACTGTACTCCATGAGGGCGACTACATATCGCTCAACGGTTCTACCGGTGAGGTGTACTTCGGTGAGGTGAAGACACGTCCTGCCGAGGTCACAGGCGACTTCGCTGAGCTGATGAAGCTTTGCAACAAATACACACATCTCGTCGTCCGCACCAATGCCGACACGCCTCACGACGCTGAGGTGGCCCGCAGCTTCGGTGCCGTGGGTATTGGTCTGTGCCGTACAGAACACATGTTCTTCGAGAACGAGAAGATCAAGGCCATGCGTGAGATGATCCTCGCCGACAGCAAGGAAGGCCGCGAGAAAGCCCTCGCCAAGCTGCTGCCCTATCAGAAGCAGGACTTCTATGGCATCCTGAAATGCATGGACGGCATGCCGGTGAACATCCGTCTGCTCGACCCGCCTCTCCACGAGTTCGTACCCCACGACCTGAAAGGCCAGCAAGCTATGGCCGACGAGATGGGCGTGAGCGTGAAGGTGATCCAGGACCGCGTGCAGAGTCTGAGTGAGCACAACCCGATGCTCGGCCTTCGTGGCTGCCGTCTGGGCAACACGTTCCCCGAAATCACGGCCATGCAGACACGCGCCATCCTCGGTGCTGCCATCCAGTTGAAGAAGGAAGGCCTCGATCCCCGTCCGGAGATCATGGTGCCGTTGGTGGGTATCGTCAATGAGCTCGACGCTCAGGAGAAGGTCATCCGCGAGACTGCCGAGAAGCTCTTCGCCGAAGAGGGCGTCGAGATTCCGTTCAAGATCGGTACGATGATCGAGGTGCCGCGCGCTGCCCTGACAGCTGATCTCATCGCCCAGAAAGCCGAGTACTTCAGCTTCGGTACCAACGACCTGACACAGATGACGTTTGGCTACAGCCGCGACGACATCGCCAGCTTCCTGCCTTCATACCTTGAGAAGAAGATCCTCGACGTCGATCCGTTCCAGGTGCTCGACCAGCGTGGCGTGGGTCAGCTGATCCGCATGGCTGTGGAGAAGGGCCGCTCAACGCGTCCTGACCTGAAGTGCGGCATCTGCGGTGAGCATGGTGGAGAGCCTTCATCGGTGAAGTTCTGCCATCGTGTGGGTCTCGACTACGTGAGCTGCTCACCGTTCCGTGTGCCTATCGCCCGTCTGGCTGCCGCGCAGGCAGCCGTCGAAGAGTAGTTTTAATAGACTGATATACAACTAGTTAATTATAAGGAGTTAAAGTGATTCTATTACACTTTGACTCCTTGTTTTTTGTTATAATAACCCTATTAAAATAGCCGCTATTCCGTGTGCCAATCGCAAATCATAGCAAACGGGATAACTTTTTTAAGAGCAACTGTTTTACATTATAAGAGTATATAAGAGTTATTTCTTATAAAAATTATAATTATTAAAATCTAAATTCAATGGTTGATAGCATTGCACCGAAAACACTCAACATATAAAGGTTCTTGTACAAATCTACTACATCAACAATGCGAATGCTTTAAGTGCTGATTGTCAGCAATTTGCCAGTTAAACGGAAGAAAAGTGGTTCTGTGTGTTTTCTACCTTGGCTTGTGAGGGCAGATTTAACGTATTTCGCTCGTCCTTAGGTCGCTTACACGGCAAGAACTTTCATAAACGTGTAGATAGGGCACATTATGACAGACTGATGAGGCATAAGTACCTCAAAAGACCTCAAAATACGTCCTTTTAAGAAGATTTTCTTTCGTATCGGAGCATAATTAAAATATTTTTTGTACCTTTACACCGAATCTTTAACTTAAATACGTATTTATTATGGCACTACTAATCGCAGAAACACCAGTACGGATTTTCTTGCAAACTTGCAAGGAGGTCTGATTGCTTTTTGCCCATACATATTTGTGATCACCACTGCTGATAATGATAATAATAACAATAATAAACCTAATATCCGCAGTTAATAATTAGATTCAAATTGCAAGTGCCTGAATATAAGTGACTTCGAGAAATCACAGATTCCATGTTATGAGCCTGTAGAGTACTTGTCATAGACAGAATATATTGTTGAACCCTAAAACCAAAATATATGCGTATGCCACCATAGCAAGACACAATAGGACATAAAGACTGGACGTCCACTTTTGATTCTTGTATTCTGATAATTGGGGAATTGGAGGTTTGCTATTTTTATAACATTCAAAAAACAGATAGCACAATGAAGAAAGCGTACACGAAACCGGCGATGAGGGTGGTAGCCCTCCAGCAGCGGCATCATCTGCTCGGCATGAGTGGAGAGATTTCTGGGTATCAGAAGTCGAGTAGCGGATTCAGTCAGGACGAGAGCGACAGCAGCAACGCCCCACAGAGCCGCGGCATCTGGGACAATGACTGAAGCAAGTAAAAAAACAACGAAAACGTTAATCCATTATGAGAACGAAAGAACAATTTCTGATGCTTTGGATGCTCGGCGGCATGATGCTGGCCGGGCTGGCGGCCTGTTCGGGCGACGACGACACGGCCACAGACGGCAGCGCGCCGCAGACGGCCGACGACGGCGTCAAGGTACGACACATTACCATTACGGAGACCGAGGAGGAGGCGGCACGGCAGATAATGACTCGCGCCTCGCTTGCTGAGGGTGACGGCATCCTCACCGCCTTGTGGACGGCGGACGACGGGCTGACGTACTGCAATTTGAGCAGAGTGGATCGTGGTAATAGCGATGCGCCCTACAGCGGCCTGCTGATAGCCAACTCCACTGCTGCCACCTCGCAGTTTACAGGCGACGTGTATTGCCTTGCTGGTGACTACCTGGCGGTGGTCTATCCAGCCACGACTTTCGAGACGAACGATAGCTATACCATCTCGCTCACGGGACAGAACGGCACGCTCAGCAAGCTCGCCACCAACTACCACTACGTCTTTGGCAAGGCAACCGTGACAGAGGTGACCGAAACGACGGCCAACGCCACGATGGGGAAGATGAAGAGCCTGCTGACGGTGTGCAAGTTCTCGTTTAAGGATAAGAATACGGGCGATGCCATCCCCATCAAGTCACTCAGCATTAGTTATAGCACTGGTGACTCAAACAACGGAAAATATCCGCAGTCGGCTACGGTGGCCATCGGTGTCAATACGGCGCAGAATGATGTCCATGCAACGGGTGCAGATATCACAGCGCCCCTCACGATTACTGCCTCTGGTCAGACGGAGGTCTATGTCGCCCTGCTGCCCACCGCCGCGCAGAGCACCTTCAACTTCACCGTCAGTGATGGCAACGGCAATACCTATAGCGGCACGGCCAATGCCACGCTCGTTGAAGGAGAATACGTGGATGCCACGGGGCTGAAACTTACAAAACAATAACAGGAAAAAGATAAAGACTATGAATAAGAATAGACTTTGGCTGATGGCCACCATCCTCGTCTGTGGCTTGGGACTATTCACCTCATGCTCGTCGGAAGACGATCCTCTGGTGATACCCGAACAGGGGAAGGCGTTTCGCGCTATGCTGAAAACGCTCGACTGGGGAGCAGACACGACATTCGTGTATGGTCACAAAACGCCTGACGTGGATGCCGTCTGTTCGTCGTTGGGTTATGCCAAGCTGATGAATGCGCTGGGCTACAACTGCAAGGCAAAGGTGTCGAGTGCGACCAACCGCGAGACAGCCTATATCTCTGGCGTGTTCGGCTTTGAACTGCCCGAATTGAAGAGCAGTGTGGTGCTGCAGACACGGCTCATACTGACCGACCACACCGACTATGCCCAGTGTGTGGACGGTGCCAGGGAGGCTATCATCCTACAGAAGATAGACCACCACGTAGAGGGCGACATTCAGGACAGCGGCATTCCCTACGTTCGCAGGGAGATGATTGGCTCCACCTGCACCATCATCTACGAGATGTACAGGGAGACAGGTGTCGACATCGACGATGAGACTGCCCGCATTCTGCTTGCCGGATTGCTGTCGGACACACGTAATCTCACCAAGACTACCACTCAGCATGAGGACTCCGTGGCATGGACGGCGCTGGTCGCCCAGTTGCAGTTGGAGGACAAAGTGGCAGAGATTAACCGCCAGATGGCCGATGCCGCCAATAATTACGATGGCATGAGCGATGGCGAGATCTTTCTCTCGGACTATAAGGAGTATGAGATAGGTGGCAAGGCTATCGGTTTCGGTTCGCTTAATTGCAAGGCAAGCGAGATGGATGACTTTATCAGCCGTATGTTGGGCGTGATGCCCCAGGTGATGTGCGACAACAGGCGCGACATGCTGTTTGCCAAGATCGATAATCTTGTACCCAATCCCGACGAGAGCGATCCTGACACGCCTTTCGTGGAAGACGGCACCTATTTCATCTATTACGGTGAAGGGACTCAGGCTGTGGCCGAGGCCATCTTCGGACCGTCGCTCCGTGAAGGTGTAACCTACTCCAAGGAAGAACTATCACGTAAACAGATTGTGCCGAGAATAACAGAAATACTGCAATGAAATAAACCAAAAAGATAAAGACCATGAAGACAAAAGAACAACAAGGATTCAGGCGGTTGGGACGCAGGGCGTTCGGGCTGCAAGTGCTGATGCTCGTGCTCGTGATGCTCATCGGGGGAAGCCCGACGACGTGGGCCAACGATGACCCCGGTGGAGGAACCTACACCTTCTGGACCAACGCTGAGGGGGTAAATGATATAAAAGACTATTTCAAGACCGTTAGTGCCTTTAGCTTCGCTGACGATAAGTATTTCTGGGAATTCGAGTTCAAGGCCATGCAGCACGCCTATCTGGAGAATCACGGAAAGATATACCTGCAGACGAACGACAACAAGTGGCACACAGTGGCTGAATGGGACAAAGAAGCCAACAGCCGCAATGTCAGTTTCAGTGTCAAGGATGAGTCTTGGGGTAACATCGTCATGGTAAGCGGCAACGACTTGGCCAGTATCGGCGGCATCATGACCCTCCGGTTCAAGCCCATACAAAGGTGTTTCGACGATGGCGTGAAGCGCATCAAGATGGAATACGACATATGGGAGTGGATAAACTATATCCATGAGAATGTACCTCAGGGTGACATCCGATATGAGAAGGACCTCAATATGGCGTTTGCCGACAATGAACCCACACCCAACCTGGAGGTGGACTGGGCCGATGACTACTGCATCAGTCTCAAGGCCAGGAACGTATATGACAAGCGCAACCAGGACAACTACGTCAAGCAGTATTACACAACATACAGGGAAGTTAGTGGCGACAAAGTCAATGACGGCAGATACATCAACGAAACAATGAATGTATCTGACTTCACTGTGACTGGCGAACACGGAGGGATGATAGATGTTGAAAGAAACGCTGTTGCAAGAAGATACAACCTGATATGTGGCGCATACTTCCATCCGATGGGCATTCGCTTTACCCCCACCATCGAATATGCACCGTATGGGAATACCAACAACCTGAGCAACACGCCTGTCACACTCACCCGGCCGACGAAAGAGATTATCATTGACCCTTTCACCTGCGCAAAGAGCCTCAATGTGGACTTTGACAAATGGACCAGGAAGAACACCATTCGCTGGACACGCTACGAGGAGCAAAGCGGCTGGGGCGTGAAATGCATGGTGACACGCCCTTGCCGCACGGACGGCAAGTGGTACGTCATCCGCTATGAGGATGGTCAGGCAGCAGACACCTACACCCTCATTGCCGAGATGAACGGCGATGCCACCGACCTCAAGGTGGAGGACAGCGACATCGACTACGATAAACGCTACAACTATCGCGTCATCTTCCTGCCCGTCGTGCTGGCAGACAAATACGACAAGGACCATCTGACCAGTGGCGTGCTGGCAAACCCCGAAAGGCTACTGACGAACTTCTGGATAGAGCAGCAGGTGAGCACACAGCTTGAGATGCCCATCAAGCTGACACAGGACCGCAGTTACGACGGAGCCGTGCGCCTGAAGTGGGAATACTGCGCTGCCCCCACGGGCGAGAACTGGACGATTGAATACCGTCCGGCAGAGACAGGCAGTGCCTGGCGCGTGCTCGACAGCAGCATGATGGTCGATACGGAGGCATCGGAGGCCAGCTTCGATGCCGAAGGGTCGGTGTGCGACATGATGGACTATCGTGTAAAAACCACCTATATGAACCGCGACTTCTACTCTAACGTCTATACTGGCAACCTGCCTGCTGGCAGCTACATCAGCGAGGTGAAGGCATCGACAGGCACGGAGGAGAAGACCGTCATCGTGAAGTGGAAGGTGGCTCGCGCCGACGTTACAAACGATATCTACTTCCGTGTGCTGCGCCGCGTCATTGGCGATACAGACTGGACGCTGCTCACCGATGAGATTCATGGCACGGCCACGGAATACACCTATACCGATGACCGTCCGCTGGCCGGCTCGTACTATGAATACTCCGTGCAGGCCTACGGCGCGAAGTGCGACGAGCAGATCGTGAAGACCGACGAGGTCATCGCCCCTGGTTTCTCGCAAGCCCGAGGCACCATCACTGGTCACATCTCCTACGGCTCGGGAACAGCCGTCGATGGCGTGAAGGTGAACCTCGTCAAGGCCAGTGCCGACGAGCAGACCGACCAGCCGCAGTTCCTCTCGCGCTACATCGAGGGTGCAGGCAAGGGCTTGCAGTGGACGACTGCTAACAAGGAGAAGTACGCCAACGTGCTCAGCGGTGACGGCACCTTCACCATACAGTTCTGGGCACGGCCAAAGAGCGTGGATGCCGGAGGAGCCGCCAACCAAACCATTCTGCGATTAGGCAACGGACTGGAGCTGGGCGTGAGGAGCGACGACGGCACACATTTCTATCTGAACAGAGTCATCCACTATGACAATAGGGTGAACTCGCATCACTTCAATAAGAGCCTGCCGTTCAGCACCACCGACTTTACCCACGTCACCGCCGTCTATGACCACGGCATGTTGACTTGTTATGTGGGCACCGACTCGCTGCTGTCGTACACACTCGATTGCACTCAGTATAAGGACTGGAACATTGGCAGCGATCCCACCCTCGCTGTGGGCGGCATCGAAAGCATGTTCGCAGGTATGGGCCAGTCCTTCAACGGCTATATTGACGACATCCGCCTATGGAACAGAGCCCTGAGCAAAGAAGAGGTGGAAGCCAACTACACCCGTATCCTCGGCGGTACGGAGGGCGGTTTGGTGCTCTACTGGCCGCTCGACGAGGGACTCGGTGTGAAGGACTATGCCTTCGACGTGGCCCGTCAGGACGGCATCTACCAGCTGAACCATCCTGAGGTTGGACTTAATGCCACGCCGTCGGCCACCGTGCCGCAGCAGTTGGGTCTCTACGGTGTGACCGACAAGAATGGCAACTATATCATACGCGGTATTCCGTTCCAGCAAGGCGGCACCAACTACGAGATTGCCCCGCTGTACGGCGAGCATCAGTTCAATCCCGTCACACGCTCGATGTTCGTCAGCCCCACCTCGCTGACGGCTAACAACATCGACTTCGAGGATGTGTCGTCGTTCCCCATGGAGGGATACGTTTACTATGCCGGCACGAACATTCCTGCCGAGGGCATACAGTTCTATGTGGATGGTCAGCTGCTGACCACCGATGGCGAAGTTCAGCAGAGCGATGCACAAGGCCGCTACAGAATCTCCGTTCCTATAGGCGAGCATTTTGTCGAAGCCAAGCTGGGCAATCACAAGATGGTCAATCAGGGCCGCTTCCCTATCAAAGGTAAGCGTAACTTCAATGCCCCTGTGACCTATAATTTTTCCGATTCCACACTCGTGAACTTTGTAGGGCGCGTCAGTGGCGGCGAACGTAACGACACACTGGCCGTGGGCTTCGGAGCGTCGAAGAACAACATTGGCACGGCCACCATCACGTTGAAACTGAACAACGAATCGTTATCGTTCAACCGCGTGGAGGGCAAGCCCCAAACATCGGCTACCCAGATTCGCACGTGGGAGAGCGACACTGTGAGCATCAACAGCACGGCATGGACAGGCTTCGAAGGCGGCGACGCACGCTACATATTCATCAATACCGACCCCGCGACGGGCGAGTTCTCGGCCAAGTTGCCACCGCTGAAGTACATCGTGAAGAACATCGAGATACCTAAGAACCCCGACATAGAGTTCAATATCCTGCCAGAGATAGACTTGAGCAACGTGCTGAAGGAGCAGATCGACTCGTTGTGGCAGGTGGATGAACGGGGCGACTCCGTGCTAAACAAGTATAAGTACCACACCAAACTTGTGCAAACCTACTTTGCCACACCTCAGGTGGACATCAGCCAGCCCAAGAGTGGCAAGGACGTCTTCGGCATACAGGAATACAAGGGTGAGGACGAACTGGGCAAGTTTACCGTCAGCGACCTGTGGACACGCACGGATGAAGGTGCCGTCAGCTACAAGTACGGTTATCCTATCTATAAGATGGGCGATGAATATCACACAGAACTCTACGGCTATGAGGTCTATACGAACTACGACAACGGAGAGGCTGCCAACGACACCATCCCCCTCGCCGGCCAGGTTATTACTGTGGCCAACGAGATGTCGAGCGACCAGACCATCGTGGCCGTGCTTCCGCCCGGTGAAACCGAATACCGGTTGGGCCAGGTGTACGACCTGAAGAAGAACCAATTGGTGCTTGACTCACTGGGACGCTACGCCTTCAAGTGGAATGCCGGAGCACCCAACGTCGTCAGTCCGTACACCCGTCATCTGGGCATCACGCTGGAGCGCAAAGGACGTACCTACGCCCCCAATGGCATAAATGCCATCGTCGTGGGCAGTCTTCCTATCGGCAACAACTTCGTCACCAATGGCCCCGACCAGGTGCTGATGGTGCTGCGCGACCCGCCAGGCGCTAAGTCGAAGACCGTGTGGAAGACTGGCTCGACCAAGACGAAGGTGAGAAGTTCCACCAGCGGAGGCTATGGCAACGAGAAGATAATGTATGAGGCAAACTTAGGTGCGAAGGTGAGATTCATGTCGGGCTTCGGACTCTACTACGAGACCACAGACCTTGACAATACCTCTGATATAGGCGGTGGCATTCACTATACGTGGAACAAGAACTCATCGACCGAAAAGACGTGGACGCTGACCGCTACCGAGCAGGTATCCACCGGTGCCACTAAGGACTATTGCGGATCGAATGGCGATGTCTTCATAGGCTACAGCACCAACCTGCTCATGGGCAAATGCCGCAAGGTGGGATTCTTCCGCGACAACGAGACGGCGCCCTTCGAACTGAAAGACGATGTGGCTACCAGCCTGGGCGACAGCGTGACAACAAAGTTCATGTACTCCACCTACGAGATTGAAGAGGTGATGATTCCGAAGTGGCGGGAGACACGCAATGGCTACCTCACGCAGCACTTCGATACTGAGGCCGAGGCCCGCGCTTTCGTGAATAACACGAGCGAGGTGCTCTATGCCACATGGGTCAAGGAGGATGATACAAGCTACGGACAGGAGGGCACCTACGTGCAGGTGACACCCGCCGCATGGGAGAGCCTCACAGATTTTGTGGCCGAAGACAAGGTGGCCTGGTGCAACAATCAGATAGAAAGCTGGCAAAAGGTCCTCTACAACAACGAATACGACAAGGTGACGGCTATTGAGAATCGCGACAAATACTGGCAGCGCAACATCTCGTTCGATGGTGGATCGGGCTACTCCTACACAGCCCGCAATGATACGACCAAAGTGGTGAAACACAACTATTCGCACAATCTGGGAGGTATCGTAAAGGGTGGTTTCTCAACGAAAAACACGGCCGCTTCCATACAGTTCAAGACGAAGATGTCAGTCGACACAGAGAACGGTTGGGCTTACTCCACCACTGAGAGCGACTACGACGAGAATACGAAGGACTATGCCGAGTTCGACTACACCTTTGATGACGGCAACAAGGGCACCGACTTCTCAGTGGATATCTACAAGTCGCCTACGGGCTGGAGCGACATCTTCAGTATCTTCGGCGGACAAAGCTACAATCCCTATCAGAAGGAAGAGAAGACCCAGTACTACGAGCCGGGACAGCACATTCTCTCCAACGGAACGGAACAGATGGAGAATCCCGACATACAAATCAGCACTGACGGCGGCATCGCTGTCAAGAGTGCCGTACTGACCGACATACCCGCCGGACAGACAGGGCAGTTTACCCTGCATCTGTCGAACATCAGTACCACCACACAGGGCTTCGACTTTACCTATAATCTGTCGGTTGCGGAAGGCACCAACCAGCATGGACTGGAGATACTGATGGACGGTGTGCCTGCCAATGGACGCGGCATATTCATCCCCGCCGGCGAGACGGTGAAGAAGGTAATCACCGTTCGACAGACTGACCAGAGCGTGCTCGACTATGAGAACATCGAACTGTGGTTCTCGTCAGCATATCAGGCCATCAAGATTCACGATATCGCTAAGTTGAGCGTACATTTCAAGCCCTCGTCATCGCCCGTGGAACTGGCAATCACCGAGCCGGTGGTGAATTGCAAGACGGACAGTGCCCGTCTGGAGATGAAGGTGAAGGGCTTCAACCGCCAGTTCAAGAACCTGAAGAACGTGGGCGTGCAGTACCGTTTCCAGGGCAACACGCAGTGGACGGCCCTGCATACGTGGGTGACCAACAAGGCCGACTCGCTCAATGCCAACTACAACCTGCTGCCTGCCACGGGCGACCTGCCGCTGGAAGTTAAAATGATTAGCGACCAAAGCTACCCCGAGGGCAACTACGAGTTCCGCGCCTTCACCACCACACCCTACGGCAACGAACAGGTGCAGGTCTATAGCGACGTCATCAACGTCGTCAAGGACATCACCCGACCCATCAACATCTTCACACCTACACCTGCTAACGGCATCTTAGGCTACGGCGACCAGCTTTCAATAGAGTTCAACGAGGATATCGTGCCCGGCTACGTGGGTGCGGACAACGTCGTTGTAACGGCGAAGCTGAACCAGGAGGAGGTGCATCACGACGTGTCGCTGACCCTGCACCCCTTCGGCGACCAGCCCATGACGGTGAACCCCGTGTTCATGAACGGCGACTTCAGTGTGGAGTTCTGGCTGAAGTGGGATGACAGCGGCACCATCCTGCACCAGGGTCCGAGTACCGACAACTTCGCACTGGGCATTAACAGCGAGGGCCGCGCCATCGTGACGATAGCCCAGAAGGAGTTTGTAAGCACGGCAGCGCCACTGCCGAAGGGCGAGTGGACGTTCTTCGCCCTGAACTACAAACAGGCCACGATGACGTTCAACGTCATGGCCTCCTATGGTACGACGGATGTCATGCTGTTCACCGACCAGAAGGTGCCGAACGAGAACGTGCAGGCCGTGAACTATACCAGCGACAACTGCCTGTACTTGGGCGAAATCGAGGGTAACATTCACTCGCTGGCCCTGTACAACATCTGGCGCAACGTGAATGAGGCTTCCAGCGAGAAGTACGTGAAGAAGGACAACTACGTCTATGGCCTGGCCAACTACTGGCCGATGGATGAGGGCCACGGCTTCACGGCTGCCGACTCGCGCCATACGCACGACTTCATTGTACCTGACTCATGGAAACTGGAGAATGTGAACTATGCTTTGCGCATCACCGACAGGAAAGGCGCGGAGGCCGACATCTCGCAGATAGGCACCAGCCGCGGCGAGAGCTATGCCATCGAACTGTGGTACGACAGAAGCGCGGATGAGGACGAGGTGGTGTTCGAGACGGCCACACCGACCGTCGAGGGCGACCAACTGAAGACGAAACTGAAGCTGCACTTCAACGACTCGCGAGACCTGGTGCTGGACTACGGAAAGAAGTCGCAGATGGTGGCCAGCCATGAGTACTTCGACTTCACAAGTTGGCACCACTACGCATTGAACGTGGTGCGCGGACAGGCCGCATCGTTCTACTTGGACGGCCAGCGCACGGCGGTGATTCCCGAAGCCGACATACCTCCCCTTGCAGGTGCCGCACTCTTTATCGGCAAGGGAACTAAGTTTGCCTATGCCGACGAGATTCGTATCTGGAAGGCCGCCCTCAGCGAGAGCCGTCTGCTGCAGAACATGTACAACACGATTGACACCGCCAGCATCTATTCGCACGGACTCGTGGCGTACTACCCCTTCGAGAAGCGGCACGAGGAGAACAACCATGTGAGCAAGGTGGCTACCTTGGACAATATGGCTCCGAAAGCTACTGCCAAGGAAATGATTTGCCACGACTTCAACGAGACGGATCTGGTGAAGGCTGCGCCGCCTCTGAAGAACGCGCCCGACGAGCAACCGCTCATCGTGACGCCCGTGGCTTCGGAGCGCAAGGTGGTCATCAACCTGACGGGCACCGACCTGACGCCACGCAAACTGGAGGGTACGACGCTGAACATCACTGTCGATAAGATTCACGACCTGCACGGCAACGAGTCGCAGCCCATCAAGTGGACGGCCTATGTGCAGCAGAACACGCTGACGTGGATGAAGGACTCGGTGAACATCATCAAGAAGTACGGCGACGACTATACCTTCGACGTGGACATCGAGAACAAGAGTGGCAGCACCGAGCTATATACCTTATATAATATGCCGCAGTGGCTCTCGCTCGTCGACAGCGAACGCACGGATGACGTGCAGCCGCTGAAAACGAAGACGCTGCGCTTCGAGGTGAATCCGCTGGTGGCCGTTGGCAACTACGACGTCACCATCGGCCTGCAAGGCAACAACGGCATCCTGGAGCCCTTGCGCATCGTGATGAAGGTGCGGGGCGAGAAGCCCCAGTGGGCCGTTGACCCGACGAAGTACGACCACAACATGTCGATTATCGGACAGGTGTATATCGGCGGCATCCTGATGGAGAACCCGGAGAGCATGGTGGCTGCGTTCATCAATGGCGAGTGCCGAGGCGTGGCATCGCCCGAGAAGGTGCGCGGAGCCGCCTACGTGACAATGAACGTCTATGGCAACGACGACAAGCGTTACGACATGGGCAAGGAAGTGACCTTCCGCATCTGGGATGCATCGCGCGGCGTGGTCTACACCGATGCCAATATTGCAGTACCCATAAAGACCGCTGCAGGTGTTGATTCCACCCTGACAGAGGTTATCTTCGCACAGGACAAGATGCTGGGCAACTTCGACACACCCGCCATCTGGACGAAGAGCGAGAACGTGGAGCAGCTCATCCCCATCCATCAGAACTGGAACTGGATAGCCTTCGGTGTGGAGCCGCAGAGCACCTACCTCGACCATGTGTTCAGCGCATACGCAGAGTGGAGCATGCTGCTTAAGAGCCGCTCGGCGTGGAACGACTACAATGGTGCCCAGTGGGGCGACGGAACGCTCAAGAGAGCGAAGGCCAACGAGATGTACAAGCTGAAGATAGATCGTCTGCCGACCACGAAGCAGGAGGCTCCCAACAGCCTGCTCGCCGTGTCGGGCCGTCAGCTGAAGGAGAACAAGGAGAGAGCCGTCATGCTCGGAAAGGGCTGGAATTGGATAGCCTACACGCCGCTGACGACGATGACCGTGGATGAGGCACTGGCTGCCGCTAACCCGCAGAAGGGCGATATCGTGAAGTCGCAGACGGGCGTAGCCATCTACGGTGAATACGGATGGGAAGGCAGTCTGAAGGCACTGGAGAGCGGACGCGGCTACCTGTACTACAGCAACGCCAGCGACACGACGTCGTTCCTCTATCCGACGGAAACGGCAGCATCGGCTGCAAGGGCAAAGACCCGCATGGCAGCACCACGGCGTGCGCCAGAATACCTACGCATCTTCAATCCGGTACCCCTTGGCCTCTATCCGAGCAACATGACAATGGCGATTCAGCTGCGCGACGGAGACGCTGTGGTTGACACTGCCGAGGTGGCCGCCTTCATCAGCGACGAGTGCCGCGGTGCCACACGCGCCAGCGAGAACGGCATCTACTACCTTGTTGTCAGTGGCGACGGAGCCGGACAGTCCATGACCCTGCGCACCTGTCTCGACGGCGAGATCATCGACATCGACAACACGCAGATGTATGTCAGCGACGCCAACATCGGCACGTCGTGGGAGCCTTACGTCATCGACCTGAAGAATGTGCTGTCTGGCATCAGTTCGATTGTCACCGACGACAGTGATGACTCCGACTGGTGGACCCTGCAAGGCTTCAAGATTGGTCGCAAGCCTACGCAGCCGGGCGTGTATATCCATCACGGACAAAAGATAACTATCAAACGTAAGAAGTAATAACTATCACGACGAGGAGACGGGGTACATCCCCGTTTCCTTTTTAAAAATGAAGAACTGGATAATAATCGTAAACATTATGATTAGAGTAATGACGGAAAAAGGACTGAGCGGCAACGCACTGAAGGTCATCGCCATCGTCGCCATGACGATCGACCACCTGGCATGGGTGGGCATCGAGACCTACGAGCAGGCAGAGACACCGACGCAGATATTCCTGCACTGCATCGGACGGCTGACGGCCCCGATGATGATATTCTTCGTGGCCGAGGGCTATCACCACACGCACGACTTCCGCCGCTACCTACGCCGTCTGCTCATGCTGGCCGTGGTGAGCCACTTCGCCTTCTGCTATTTCAACATGTCAGGCTTCAACCCGCTCGGCAACCTGCTCTTCAATGCCACGAGCATCGCCTGGCCGCTGCTCTGGGGGCTGATACTGCTGAAAGTATGGGACATGGAGCGACTTGCCCGATGGCAGAAGGTCGGTGTTACGTTGGTGGCCTGCCTGCTCACCTGCACCTCCGACTGGAGTTGTGCCGCCCCGCTGGCCATACTCATGATAGGCCGGAACCGGGGCTGCTTCCACAAGCAGATGCTCTGGATGATGGCCATCATCTCACTCTACGCCGTCGCCTTCTTCATATTCCACAGTCCCACCTACGGCATGGTCCACCTGGCCTGCTGGCTGGCAGTACCGCTGCTGGCGATGTACAACGGCCAGCGAGGACGGCTGAAGTGGCTCGGCAAGTTCTTCTACTATTACTATCCCGCCCACATGGCGGTAATAGGCCTGCTGGCCCGTTGCTTCCAATAACCGTGAGGTCGGCAACTTCCCTTGTTCAACGAGTTTATAGACATACTGACGGGTACAGCCTAAAAGTAAACTCTCAACACCCTTTGTCAACTTTCGCCACGCTATAACTATCCTCAAAATAACGAAAGTATGTGGTAGATTTGTACGCCAAGCCAGATATTAGCCTGAATTATTCATATTA